>CAZKNP010000001.1:0-11512 GCA_964554245.1 uncultured Candidatus Saccharibacteria bacterium
GTCTACGGTTAGGTTCAAGAACAATATGCGGGCAACACGGTCTTTTTCAACTGCTGAACCTGCTCTCATCTTGTCAGGGACTAATTTTACAAGGTTCAAGAACTGCTCTCTGGTTAGCTTGATTTTACTAGGATTGGCAATCTTTTCCTTCAGCTTACCTATTTCATCGTCTAAGTCTTGAGCCTCAATAGCAAGCTGTTCAATCCTATTCTCTGTAATAGTGTAGGCTTGCGAACTACGGTTAATCTTACCTAGTCCGAGCGATAGCTCATTTAGCTCTTTCTTTTTATGAGCATTCGCCCCGTTCTTACTGGCAATATCTTGTTTAATTTTGAGGATTTTTACGTCAGTAAAGCTGTCAATACGCTTACTATAACGGTCATACGCTTCGTCTGTTAGTTCTAGTTTTTCAAGTAGCTCATAGATTGCATCAAAGATATATTGTGCGACACAAAACCCTTTTATTTTCATCATACCTATGATACAATATGCTGATTATGTCAAATAGAGCCTTACCTGTTGTCGCTGCCATACCTAATTATAATATGGCTGCATCACTTCAAGAATTGCTGCCTCAGCTTGCAGAACAGGATTATGCAGGTATATACGTACTTGATGACGCTTCTACTGATGAAAGTCGTGATGTAGCTGAGAGCTTTGATTCAAGTATTAAGTTTGTAGCAGGTCAAGAAAACTTAGGTGCTGGCAGTAACCGTAATCGTATTCTTGGAGCCTTAGGACACGAGGCAATTATTCATTTTATTGATGCAGATATGCACCTCGAAACAGAGCGTGTTCCCGAACTTGCCCAAGAACTAGCAGGAAGCGATACTATTGGCTTTGTGGGTGGTTTGATAAAAGAACTAGGTGGAAGACAGCACCCATTTAATTACGGACCAAGGCAGTGTTTGCGGGCAGATATAGGTGCAAACATACAGTCATATATTTACTCCAAGCTAGATAGTGATCCAGCTAAAGCTACGGAAGTTCGACAGAGGTTTCAAAGATATGTCGCAGACTTTCCCGATTTACAAGCAGAGCCTACTCCTCGTCAGGTTTTTTGGAATGCAGAAGCTAACCTGCTAATACGCTCTGATGTACTTGAAGCGGTCGGTGGTTTTGACCCCGTTTTGCGTGACCATGAAATACAAGACCTAGCAATAAGGCTATGTGAAATGGGCACCGAAAGACGATTTGATCCGTTATTGTCTGCTGTTCACAAGGCAGTGCTAGTGAGAAGTGGTAACCGAAGATTACAGATGGCAAAAGCAGAGTTTCAGATTGCTCGTAAGCATGGTTATCTAAATTGGCTACTTCCCAACGGTGGTTTTGAGCCAGCTCTTTAAGTTAATAGGTTCAAACGACTTCTAGCGAGAGTAATAACACCCTTCTGTCAGAGTTGATACTGTGGTACAAACCGAGATAGAGAAGCATTCCTAAGCTGTAAATTCCAGTCTACATCTGGACTACTTAGTAGCCAATCAGATATACTCTCTAAAGGTTCAAGACACCTGTCATCAGGTGCACCAATGTACATCGAGGCGCTCTAGGCCTCTTTTGTATTTATATACATATCTTTAGTGTCTATTTCTTCATTTTTGTACTTGCACGAAACGCTAAAGGAACTACCTGATTATAGTACGCCTGCTGGGTTGTCAGTTTTCCGATGTAAGGCAGTTTTTTGCCCAGAAGCAAATCTTTGACCTGTTTTTTGGTGCAAAGCGCTATGCCACTTACCTCAGAGAATTCCGGCCTAAACATTACTTGCTCGCTGCCAATCACACCCACGTAGTCATACTGAATGGTCCTTGAGAGAGCGTTAAGTGAATGAATTCGTGTACTCATTCTACTTGAGCGAAGTAATTTTATTTGATCTGGGCGTAAAGAGATACCCATCTCTTCATTTAGCTCACGTAAAATTGCTTCGATGGGCGTTTCGCCAGAATCAACGAAACCGCCCAGTGTAATGTCAATCTCTCCCGGCCTGTAAACATGGCTGTTTGACCTGACCTGCAGGACAACATGACCCGTTTCCGTTAATAAAACGATATGGGCACCTCGGTGCCAAAAACCACGCTCGGTTACCCACGACACAGGCAGCGACAGCCCAGTTGGGGTGCCATCCTTCTCTACAACATCTATCCATGAGCCCGCCGAAATATAATCAACAAACTCCCGACACTTCTTTTCTAGCTTGGAAACAGTAAAGCGATCCTCATTCCATACCATCGTCTTGCGTGCATCTACATACATCCGGTCGCTCGCCTCGTCAAAAGTACGCTTACCAAGACAAACAATTATGTCCGCGGCCTTAACTAGGTCGGCAGTTTTGGCTTCTGTACCATCTGGAAATTCTGATACTGATCTAACGTCAAAAGTCCAAGAATATTTCGAATCCCTAAGATAGCTTCTCAGGTTATTGGCGATTTTATCTGCTGCCGTTGTTTTACCGGCATGAATAATTACAAGTGATTTTTTCATTACTATAAGCATAACCGAAATCAGGCCTGGCGTCGATAGAAGCCAAGCTGAATATCGCCAAGAGATTTATTGGCCACCAGAGAAAGTTCATTAATAAGTGGCAGCGTATCGCTACCCGGCCAAGACAGAACCAATAAACCACCGACATCAACGTGAACGGCAAGCTTCTCGACGATATCAAGTCTAAGGTCATCATATGGTGGATCGGCAAATACTATGTCAAATTGTTGGCCCGGATTTTGATCCGACCAAGTACGTACGTTCATGCGCCTATAATCTATTCGGTCGCCTAAACTGAAGCTCTTGACGTTCTTTTCAATTGCACGATATGCTTCCAAGCTTTTATCAATAGCCAGCACCGAGCTCGCGCCGCGACTAATCGCCTCAAGCGACAAAGCACCGCTTCCGGCAAAGGCGTCTAGTGCAACTAGGCCGTCGATGTCGCCAAGCGCATTAAATAACGCACCCCTAGCCTTCTCGCTCATTGGGCGAGTCCTGTTGCCATGTGGCGATTCAAAAACCCTACCGCCAAGTGATCCGGCAACTATTCTCATTTCTTAGCCTTAAGTAACGCCGAATACCAAGCGAATGTTACCGTGTCGACAATAATCGGCACCAGCTCGCGCCGCACCAATGTGGCCATATTTGGCGTCCAGCCAACCTTGTAGAACCGCTCATAAAGCCCGAGTTCAGCCACACGTTTAGCCTGACGCTCAAAATACTTTATATAACCGTCCTTGGTTGAAGCTAGTTTTAACTCTGCCTGATTGAGTGTTCGCTTGCCGTGACGCCGCATGGGCACAATCAATACAGCCACACCGAATTCGAAAGCCATATGAGTAGACAATAAACCTTTATCACCCATCATTTCCCAGTTGTTTCTGATTTTAGCCGAAACCGTATCGCCAGGCATAACCAACTTACTTTTAGCGGTATTGCGAGTTTCTATACCCTCACCACCGCGCAATCTAACTAGTTCATCTTCATATGGATAATGGTGAGCAGGAGTCAGGCCGTCAACCAAGCCATGCGCCAACCAGGCCGCCTCAAACGAAGCCCTAGTCATACTGCCAACCTTTAGCGCCTTAACTAGATTTTCAAAATTACCACGCAAGATTTCAAGCATACGATCATCTTCTGAATCGTATGGATTGTAGTAGTGCCACGGCTCGCCCTGGGCCGGCGTTTTAATCTTGATGCCATCCGGACCGTTTATGCCCTCAAACTCAAGCAGTTGCTTGGCGGTCGGAAAAGCTTTTATCTGTTCGTCTGTGGCGATTTTGGTCAGATGCTTTAACGCAAATCGATCAATTCGCTGATGCGCACCAAACCAAGCATCAAATGGCCTGAGTGGACGCAACCCTCCTGAAAGGCTATACATAACATTTTCTTTCGTTAAACTTTAGTTAAGGTGAGTTATTTTGCGGAGCACGCTTACACGCTCCGACACTTCTGTATATTGTAGCAAATCCTCACCGCGCTTGACGAACTCTTTGGCAGCACCTCTAGCCTCGCTAATCAAAACGACGTCTGTTAGTTTAGCTATCCTTAGATCGAGAGCCCCATGCTGACGCGCTCCATAGATTGCACCTGCGCCTCGGAGCTGTAGATCGTACTCAGCCAACTTAAATCCGTCGTTACTTGTCGCCACCGCTCGCAGACGCTTAGTTGGCGCTGAGTTTTCATCCAGCAACAAATAGCAACTGGAAGCCTTGTCACCTCTGCCGATACGCCCCCTTAACTGGTGGAGTTGGGCCAGTCCAAATCGATCGGCCGATTCAATCACCATTAGCGAAGCATTAGGCACATCGACCCCCACCTCAATAACAGTCGTAGATACCAGAACCTTCGTTTGGCCACTCGCAAATGACTGCATGATTTCATCTTTTTCTTCAGCCTTCTGGCGGCCATGAAGTAAACCAATCGAAACATCCTTGCCATAGCGCTTAACTAGCTCAGTGTGTACCTTTTCGGCCGACTTAGCCGCCCCCGACCCAGACTCCAGCACCAACGGGCAAACCACGTACATCTGCGCACCAGCTCGCACTTGATCGATCAAACCGTCATACAATAATTGACGCTGACTAAATTCCGTGATTGCCGTTTCAATTGGCTGGCGGCCAGCGGGCTTCTGTTTCAAGATAGAAATATCCATCTCTCCGTAAAGTGTCAAAGCTAGACTTCTAGGAATTGGCGTGGCGGTCATACTCAGCACGTGCGGCATATGTCCCGCCTTTTTCATCAGGGCCTTACGCTGCTCAACCCCGAAACGATGTTGTTCATCGATTACAATTAGGCTTAGGTTTTTTAAAGAAACCTTCTCCTGGATCAAAGCATGTGTGCCGACAATCAGATTCGCCTTCCCCGACTCCACTAGTCCATAAACCTCCTGTTTTTGTTTTGGCTTCAGGCTACCGATCAGGAGTTGAATTTCTATGTCAAATGGCAATAGCTTACTTAGTGTCGCCAGGTGCTGACGCGCCAAAATCTCGGTTGGCGCCATGATTGCAACTTGGTATCCCGCCTTTATAGCCATCACCGCAGCCATTGCCGCCACCACTGTCTTACCGGAGCCAACATCACCCTCGAGCAGACGATTCATCGGCCTATCGGCCTGCATATCCTGATAAATTTGCCATATGACACGCCTCTGGTCGTCAGTAAGGTCAAATGGCAACGATGATACAAAACTCTTGGCCACCGCCGCTTCAAATGGCACCAAAAAACTATGCTCGGCCGCATTTTCGGCACGGTTAAGTAGGCTCGCCAAACTTAACTCAAAGACTTCATCAAAGCCCAAGCGTCGACGCGCCTCTGTCATCTGCTCCATCGATTCCGGATAGTGAATAGCTTGCACAGCATCACGGCGAGGCAGAAGCTTATTATCGTCAACCATCCAAGTTGGCAGAGTTTCCGGCAATGAGACAATTAAATTCTGGCAGCTGCCGATCATTCGCCTGATTTGTAGTGAAGTTAATCCCTTAGCCTGTCGGTAAATTGGCACTATCCGGGCGGTATTTAGCTGAAAATCCTTAACCAACTCCGCGCTCGGACTTGTCATCTGAAAACGTTGTTGGCTCAAATTATAATCACCAGACACGAAGTACTCCTGGCCAACCTTCATGCCATTAGCCCTATACGGCTGATTAAACCAGACCGCACGAATTGTGCCACTTTCATCCCTAAAGACAGCTTCGGTTATGTGCATACCGCGCCGAACATAACGGCCAGTAATATTCTCTAAAACCCCCCTTACCGTCACCGCACCAGGTTCGACATCGCTCGTTTTAGTAATATTGGAAAAATCCTCGTATCGCAGCGGAAAATACTCGAGTAAGTCCCTAACCGTCACAATACCAAGGCTTTTTAATTTCTTGGCCATAACATCACCAACCCCATTAATTTCGTGGGTCGGGCTATCTAGAGAAAGTTTAATCACTAAACTGCCCCCTACCGTGGACGCGTTTTCGCCACAGCATGAGCCTGCCATTCTAGATCATCGTCTAAGGCAGGTAATTTATAGTCGTCACCATCCATCCTATTGAGCGCGAGAGCTAACAAGTGGTCTGCAAAATGTGGGTTTTTGGCCAAGACGGGACCGTGGCTATAAGTACCGAAAACGTTCATTAACCGACAGCCCTCGAACTTATCGAAGTTGTTATTACCCGAACCGGATAAAACACTACCTAGCGCATCATTCTCACGGTCAAGCTTAGTCAGCCCGCTGTGGTTCTCATACCCAACCACTTCTCCAAATGGCATTGCATAGACAGTATTACCGATTAGCCTGTCCTTACCGGCCGCGGTTTCTAGTGGCAAGACACCTATACCCTGAATCATTTTTCCGTCATGAGTCCTGAACGAACGACCAAAAAGCTGATACATGCCACATATCATCAACATAACCACGCCTTTTTTTGCCAACCGATATAGACTAGTCGACTTGGCCTGTAAGTCTTCTTGAATTGCGCCCTGACCAGCGTCCTGACCACCTCCGCCAACAATAATGTCGGCGTCATCCGGAATCTTCTGACCAACACCCACCTGCACTACTTCAACTGGTATGCCTCGCCATTTTGCCCTCTGCGACAGAACCAATACATTTCCAGTGTCGCCGTATATGTTCATCTCTTTAGGATACAAATGGACAATCTTTAGGGTCCTAGAACGTTTGTCGTTAGACTTATTTTGCTTCTTCTGTATCATACCTCTACCTCGTAGACTTGTTTGCTCATGGTTTTATACAGATCACGCAGCGCTAGCATGGCTGTATATGTACTGTAGATTATGACTTCTTTGCCGGTCTCCGCCGCGACACCATTAGTCTTGCCTACGAAAGTTCCTAGATCAGCATCAACCGATTCGGTTTTGACTTCATCATACTTTAGACGCACCGCCATGTCAGCCGCCCTGACACCGCTCGTGAAAACTCTCCTAGGCACCGAGTTAACACCAGAGAAGTCTACATCCCACAACCAAGACACGTCGCGACCATCGGCATAATCGTCGTTAATAGCAATGCCGACTACTCCATATCGATCTTTTTCAAGCATCCTCAAAGCGTGCATAAAACCTGCTGGGTTCTTCACTAGCTGCAGGGTTATGCGAACACCTTCGTTAGTAATAAACGACTCGCCACGACCAAAAGCCGGCTCTAGTTTTGATACCGCCTTAACAATAACTTCAGTTGATGCCTTTGGCCTGATTGCCTGCAGAGCCGACAGTGCTGCAACTAAATTAATAGCATTGTGACTACCCTGCAGTACGTATGGTAACTCTAGTTTTTTGCCGGCAAGCTTTACATCAACCCCATCACTATCGTAGCCCTCGAGCGTTGCAAATAAGTCACCACTGACATCATATTTCGAGTGTTCGACATCGTAAAGCTGGTCATCGCTCAAGAAATCTTTGTGTAGCTTTTCGCTATGCGCGAACCTCAGTACACTTGTGCCGTCTGGCGCCTTAAGATTGCGTATTCGTTCGTCGGCGGCATTCAAAACAACCCAGTCAGTGGCAGAGCTTACAAGTTTTTGGAGCATCTTAGTCGTCGTGTCTATTTCGCCAAACCTGTCCATCTGATCACGCATAACGTTCAAAGCAACAACGCCCTTTGGATTGATCATACGAGCCAAGTGAACAGCATGTGCTTCATCTTGTTCAAAAATAGCAATGTCATATGGTAGTTTTCCGCCGACAGTTGCATGCTGAATAATGGTACTAATGATACCGCGCACAAAATTACTACCAGTCTTATTGGTCAGAACCTTCAGGCTATTAGCCTCGCAAAGACTGGTAATGATTTTCGTAGTGGTGGTTTTTCCATTCGTCCCCGATACCACTACTACGCCTTCTGGCAATTTTCCGAGCATCCTCTTAACAAAGTTTTTGTCTAAGCGCTCAACAATCAGTCCAGGCAGCGCCGAACCCGTTCGGCCCGTCAGGCGCAGTAACCCAAAGACCAATTTTCCGATCAAAATTGATAAAATATTCATCCTAAATTGTCCTGTTTTTAGGCAATTTCAACAATTGCCGAATCCTTAAACGCCTTACCTCGTCGCACCAATAATCTGTCGCCTGAATTTAAGCCGCTCGGCAAGTTCTGTTCCGTTGTTTTAGCGCCATTAATCGAAATTGCATTCGACGATAATAACCTCCTGGCTTCACCCTTCGAGCTTGCCAAGCCGGAACCCGCAAGAACAACAATCAGTGTCTCGTCTGCGTTAACCGAGACAAATGGAATCTCTCGCTTCAAATCCTCCAGAACATCATCCGCTTCGTTTAGCGCCAGCGAGCCCGTCAACACCTCGGTGACCTTCTTGGCAATCGCCATCTGATCGGCTCCATGAACTAATTCAGTGACCGCTTCAGCAAGCCTGACCTGAGCATAGCGCTGTGACAAATCTTCGTTGTGTTTAGCCATAATGTCAGCAACTTCATCTGGAGTGAACGATGTATATACCTTTATATAATCTTCCACGCCAGCGTCGTCGCAGTTGATCCAGAACTGGTAGAACTGTGTTGGTGTGGTCTTTTTCGGGTCTAGCCAAACTGCACCAGCCTCACTTTTGCCAAACTTCACGCCAGTTGATTTATTAACAATCAAAGGCGTTGACCAAACATGCACTTCGGCGCCCTCAATTCTACGGATCAACTCAACACCAGCGATACTGTTACCCCATTGGTCTGTTCCACAGAGCTGAACGGTGGCATTTTTTTTGCGGAATAGGTGCAAGAAATCGTAACCCTGAATCAGCGAATAGCTAAACTCAGCGTAATTTAAGCCGCTGCCACCCTCCGATAGCCTTGTCTGCACAAACTCACGTCCGAGCATTTGGCTCATAGGCATGTGCCAGCCGACATCACGCAGGAATTGCAGGTAGCCGATACCCTTGAACCAGTCATAGTTATTTACCGTTTCAAATTCCATGCCACTCAGCACGGTTAAAAACTGGGACTTGATAGCCTCAACGTTAGCTTCAACAGCCTCAACGGGCTTGATATCGCGGGAAACTTTTTTGCCATCTGGATCGCCAAGCAAACCAGTCGCTCCACCAGCTAGCAAAATACCCTTCCATCCGTGATTCATAAAACAACGAACCATCATCATCGATGCTAGATTGCCGATTTGCATACTATCGGCACTAGGGTCAACTCCAAAATAGAATGTTCGCTTCTGTCCATCGAGTTCGCTAATGTCTTTGAAGGTCGTGTGATCAACAAAACCACGCCATGTAAGTTCTTCGGATAATCTCATAAAGAACAGTATACAGCGTAAGTCACTGCGGCGTAAGAGGGTGAGACTGTTTATGGTGTTATAATTTATACTATGCAACAATCACGTAAGTTTATCCTCCTAGGTTTATTGGCGCTTATATTCGGAATATTAACCGATATAGTGTTTCGCAGCACCATTTTCGGACTCAGTTTTTCTATCTTGTCATCATTGTGGGTAATAACTTGTCTGGTTCTCATCCAAAAGAGAAAACAAATTAGAGCCATAACCGTAATGCACGCCGCTTTAGCTCTTGCATCAGCTTGGCTAGTATACTTCCGTGCAGCACCAGCCGTTCAGGCTTGGCTATTTTTTATCACACTCATTTCGCTAATCATCCTAACAAGTTATGCGGTAGTGACTGAGTCCCAAAAAATAACACTCTACCAAAAATACCGTACCCTTATTTCAAGTATTGGAAAAGTTGCCGGATCGGCACCTGACGATATATTTAAATCCGCCAAATCATTACTCCCAAAAAAACTAAGGCCGTCACGCGGTCTGGTTATTGCTGTTGGACTGGGATTAGTTTTCATTACACTATTCGCCACGGCCGACAAAGTTATCGGCTCTTGGTTGTCGAATTTTGACTCATGGCTTAACTTTATCAATGCAGACTTGGTTGGCACATTCATGCGCGTTGGATTCTTTTCGCTCATCAGCCTATTCACTCTTTATCTTCTAACTTCCACCGCTAGCGATATAGCAAAACCTCTGTCTACCAGGAAACTACTCGACTCACGAGATACTACACTGATTCTCTCAACACTCTGTCTGATATTTGCAGGTTTTTTAACAGTACAAGCTGGGTTCCTATTCACCGGAAACTCTTTGCCTGAAGGCATCACCTACGCCGACTATGCTCGTAGCGGCTACGGCCAGCTACTATTAGTCACCCTTCTGGCATCGTCGGTAGTCATAGGCATACTGTCTTTTTCCAAGCAAAACATAACAAAGAAACATCAAATCCTGGCCTTGGCATTAATTGTCCTAAATGTCGTAGTAGTAGCCTCGGCATGGAAGCGACTCAGCCTATACGAAGCGGCCTACGGCTGGACGATGCTAAGATTTATCGCTCGACTGGGATTAATATCAATTACCATTGGTAGCATATCTCTGGCACTCTGGACTGTTCGAAAGATAACAACCGATCAGCTATTTATATCTGGGTGGATAATTACAGCATCAGTGTTGCTAGTTGCTGCTGGCTTGAACCCCGAAGGAATAATCGCCCACAGGAACCTAGCCGAGCGCCCCGTCAGAAATATCCCAACCGACATCAACTACCTATCCGGACTTAGCGGCGACAGCCTACCGTCGATATGTGGTTCCGCAAAATCATTAAAAAACAACTCTTCCTACGTAGACGAGTATACTCAACTGCGCGATAGCTTGAACGCTAAACAATACCCCACGAACAGTGGTCTTAATCGCCACCACACTCTTACGAAACCGTTTATCGATCAGTATAGACAATGCCTAAAATAAGCAGTTAGCACAATTCCATTCTGTTGACTTGCGCTATATACTAGAATCATTATGGCTCGGAGTTCAACCAAATATGTCTGTACTAACTGTGGCGCTCAAACAACCGCCTGGGCCGGACGCTGCAATCAGTGCGGCGAATGGAACACACTCCAAGAAGAAGTTGTGTTGATTGAACCACCTACAGGCGCGGGCGCAAAGCGCGGTGGAGGCGGTAAAAAACTGGTCGCCAAGGCAGTTAATTCAGCTGTCAAGCATAAAGAATCGAGACTGCCGGTTGGCATAGCGGATATCGATACTGTTCTAGGCGGCGGATTGGTGCCTGGTGGAGTTGTTCTGATAGCCGGCCAGCCGGGTATTGGTAAAAGCACTCTACTACTACAAATGGCGCACAATATATCAAAAGAGCAACGCGTTCTTTATGTCAGCGGCGAAGAATCAGAACATCAGATCGCCATGCGCGCCTCGCGTTTAGGTGTTAGCTCGGAGTCGCTAGAACTCGCCACCACCAACCTAGCAGATGATATTGCAACCACAATCATGTCTAAAGAATTTGATATGGTGGTGGTCGACTCGATCCAAACAATGTCTGTCACTGGCGTCAATACTGCTGCCGGATCGGTTAGCCAAATAACCAATAGCACCCAGAGATTACTTAATGCTGCCAAATCTAGTGATACATCCTTAATAATAGTTGGACACGTCACTAAAGAAGGCTCAATTGCTGGACCGAAGTTACTTGAGCACATCGTAGATGTCGTACTACAACTAGAG
>CAZKNP010000001.1:11522-110366 GCA_964554245.1 uncultured Candidatus Saccharibacteria bacterium
CTTTGGTGGATTCAAGGTTCTAAGAGCCGTTAAAAACCGCTTCGGCCCCACTAGCGAAGCTGCCATTATGGAAATGGATGAATCTGGCCTGAAGCCAGTACTAAACCCCTCTCAGGCATTACTTGAAGAGCGTCAGATAACCGACGGATCGGTCGTCCTGGCAACGCTCGAAGGCACTCGGCCACTACTCGTTGAGGTTCAAGCCCTAGTCAATAAAACTTCGTACGGCTATCCGAAACGAGCCGCTAGCGGGATTGACCTCAACCGCGTTAATCTCCTGATAGCCATGCTAGAGCGACGCACAAAATTGCAACTAAGCGACATGGACATTTACATAAATATTGTTGGTGGCATTAGACTAAGCGATCCGGCCGCCGACCTGGCAATTTGCATGGCGATTGGCTCTGCTGCCAAAGGCATGCAATTAAAGAAAAATGCTGTTGTCTTCGGGGAAACCGGTCTTTCTGGCGAAGTCAGACATGTCCCTCTAATCGAAAGGCGCGTGGCCGAAGCTAAGAAACTTGGCTTCGAAATCGCTGTTGGGCCAAAAATCCGCGGCTCCAAAAAACAACCCGATTTTCTACATATCGTATCTGATGTACGCGAAGCCTTGAACGCCTTCCTCGAGAAATAGAGTTAAGATGGCTAACAAAACAAAAACCAATATCGTCAACCTTTGTTAGCACAGAGAAAAACAAAACTTTAGACCTCGAACCAATGTTCGAATAATCAAAGACTAGTCACTGGAGCTACCCCTTCGACTAGGCGGACTTCCGCCATTTGACGGAGGGTTAGTTGGACTTGGTGACGGGACAGGCGCTGTCACCGGTGCAACAATCGTTACTGTCACGCCCGAACTCGTACTGTCGTAGAGCACACTATCTATCACCTGTGCGGTCAAAGTAACTTGACCGGTCATGCCCTCGGCTGGCTTGTAGTTCATTTCAACACCGCCAGCTCCACCAACCTGTACGGTTCCAACTGATTGGCCATTAGCCATCAAATTCACTGTCCCTGGGAAATCTGGCCTGTCGCCACTCGACAAAGCGTGAGTACCTTGGTCTACATAGACCATTATCTTACAGCCAGCAGCCGGACATGACGCCGAACCGCCACCCGTAGCCACGCCATTAACGGCAGTAATCGCCACCGACGGCTTGCTGTCGTTACAATTATGGACATCATCACTTCCCTGAACCGGCGATGATGTTCCGGCGTTACCGCCCGCGAACACATCGACATTCCAATTTGCGACATTTGCATTCGACACGGTCGATCGCGCTAAGCTAGGTGTGCAGGTAGTAGCAAGCTTTTTTGACACCTTATCAATCGTCTGCGATGAAGAGGCGGCATTCGTTCGACCAGAATACCACGATGGGAATAGATCAGTACTTACACTTGGTACACCCTGTCCGCTACCAGTGGCTGTGCGCACCACGTAGGCGGGCAACTTTTTTATTCCGGCCGGCTCTTCCCAGTTCTTAGCCGGGCCAGCCAAATCAAGGGCTTTCTGCATGAAGCCCTTCATGATTGGAGCAGTCATGTTCTCACCAAATCCACCATACGCCTTTGTTCTAGTATGATGACCAACCCAAATACCAACTGCATACTTTGTGTTCCAGGAAACCATCAAAGCATCATACTGATCGTTGGTAGTACCAGTCTTAATGGCTGTATGCCAACCCTTGTAGCGATGGAATTTACGGTTACTACAACTCTGATCACCATTACATGATCCTGCCAAGTAGCTGGCTCTTGGGTCTGCCGCCATGTCACTAACAATATAGGCTGTATCCGGCTTGATGACCTGTTTGCCTTCTTTCTTTTCATACTTCTTCAAGACCTTGCCGGAGGCGTTTTTGACCTCCAAAATGTAAGTCTGCTCAACAGCCTTACCGCCGCGGGCGATAGTACTAATGCCGTTAACATGTTCATCTAGGTGCAAGTACGCACCGTCGCCAATCGATGCCGAAGCGTAACACTGGGATTCATCTTCTTTAGTGGCTGTTGTAACGTCGACTCCAGGAGTAAAGCATCGGTAGCCCGTATTACCATTCATCATGTTATTGATGTACTTCATGCTGTTGTTGATTGAATTAACTCGGCCACTGCTCTTGTCGTTCGGAACGCTTGACAAGAAGGCTTTAGCTGCCGGAATGTTTCTAGAGCCACCCAACGCATAGCGCAGAGTCTGCGGACCGGGCTGCTTGAAGTCATAGTCGAAAAGACAGTTTCCGCCATCCTTTGGACGATTCTTGTTCGTGCAAGGATATTGTGGCAACGGCCCTAGTATGTCCATAAGCACGCTACCAGCGCCGACGTTCGTGTTGTTATCAATGAAAGCCGCGTAGTCATATGGCTTGATGCTCGATCCAGGAGAGATGTTAACATCTGAAGCATAGTTAATCTGACCATACTCTTGGTTGTTAAAATCAACTCCACCAACAAGCGCTACGACCTGTCCGGTTTCAACATCTTGAGCAACGAATGCTAAGTTATCCGCACCCTGGGCCCTAATCTGACGAACTCCGCTTGCCACCTGGTCTTCGGCGATCTTCTGAGCATCCATATCTAGAGTAGTAATAACCTTCCAGCCACCACGGCTCACCACTGCCTCCTTAAAGGTGTGTCTTAGCTCGTTCCTGGCTGACAATACAAAATACGGAGCTTTTATGCCTGAGTAGTGGGGCTTAAGCTGCTGAACCTGAGCCAGCACATCAACCTTCTTAGCGTCTTCGGCTTCTTTTTTGGTTATGTAACCCTGCTCCGCCATCTTATCTAGAATGTAGCGCTGGCGGTCAAGCGTCGCCTCTCGGTCGAATAGGCTCTCTGACAAGCTTGGGTTATATTCTGGACTACTGAAGGGCGAGAAAGCTGTTGGAGCTTTTGGAATACCAGCTAATAGGGCGGCCTGCGGCAGGCTTAGGTCTTTGGCGCTAACACCGAAATAGTCTTGGGAGGCTGTTTCGATACCATAATTAACGTTTCCGTACGGCGCCATGTTGAGGTAGCCAACTAAAATTTCTTTCTTGCTGTACTCACGCTCAAGCTCAACAGCCAAAATCAATTCTTTAATCTTACGCGTGATTGTTCTATCGTTGGTCCAGCCCTCATTAATCTTAACTAGCTGTTGAGTAATGGTTGATCCACCCTGTCTAACCTCACTACCCTTTAGATCATTAAGGGCGGCACGCATGATTCCCCGCATATCGAAAGCGTTATGATTGTAGAAATCTTTATCCTCGATAGCGATTGTGGCGTGTTTGACATAGTCAGATATCTGCTCATCAGCCACCGGCACACGCTTGCGCTCGTCATAATCCTGGAAAAGCACCTGAGTCCCGGTGCGGTCATAATACGTAACACTACCACCGAAATTACTGCCAGAGATGTCCTTAATTTTCGGTAGATCTTTTCGGAAGTAGGCGAAAACGCCGACTAGCACTAAAAATCCAACCACGAAGCCGACGCCCATGATCTTGAGCGCCATAATTCCACCTTCTCGACTAAACCAATAGCCAAAGAAACGTTTTGGGCTGAGTAAATAAAATGGTTTTTTCCACCACTCTTTTGGCATGGCACTCAAATAGGCCGCCTTGCGATTAGCTGCCGCACTCTTGCTTGCCTGGCGTTTCTGCTTAGGGGTCTGTTTTAAGGCTATCGTCTTGCCAGATCTGGTCGTATAGGAGCTACGGGTGGCGCTACGGCGCGGACGTTCTTTAGTCATATTATATTCTTGTCTCCAACAATTACCTTATGCGGTACAGTATAGCAAATTAGCGCCAGCTTGACAGCAAAATCTCACCTAAATAATGCGAGCACTTAAGTTATACTACGGTTATGCAAAAACGACATTCTGCAGTTGGGATTTTCGCCGGCGCAATGATTGGCCTGATCGCTATAACAGTACTTTATTTCAATATTCATAACGTTAGCGATTGGTGGAAATTGCGCAACTACACACCCACGCCCGAAATTGCAGCCATCGCCACCGACACAGCAATGACAGACTACGGCCGTCGCTTATTTTATGTTAACAACCCAAAACTTCTCTCAGCTGAAACATTTTCTGATAAATGCGATTTGACCGCCGAAAAAACTATTATCCTAGGCTGCTATCTTAGCGCTGACCGTGGTATCTACGTATACGATGTTAGGGATGAGCGTCTTAAGGGTGTAATTGAGGTGACGGCAGCCCACGAAATGTTACACGCCGGTTATGCTCGCCTATCTGCCCCCGAGAGAAGCTCAATCGATAAGCAACTTCAGTCTTTTTATGACAATGTTTTGTCCGAAGATGAACATATCCGCGAAACGCTTAACGCCTACCGTGAGGCCGATGCCAGAACCCTACATAACGAAATGCACTCTATATTTGCAACTGAAGTGCGCGAGCTGCCCAAAGGCTTAGAAAACTACTATTCCCGCTACTTCACTGCCCGTACAAAGACCGTGCAACTCTCTGAAAATTATCAGCAAGAATTCACTTCGCGGCGCACCCAATCCGACAACTACAACACTCAGCTGGAGTCCTTAAAACCCCGCATCGAAAACGGCCAACGCGAACTCGACGTCAGGCAACGCGAACTCGATCAACTCAACCGCGAACTGGACCGCGCCAACAGGCAAAGTCGGCTTGACGAATACAACCAATTGGTCGACCAATATAACCGCGAGGTCGTCCAGTACAACAACTCGCTAGAAAACACAAAGGCGCTAATCGCCGAATATAACGACATAGTCGAGAAAATGAATGCCTTAGCTCTTGAATTTAAATCACTTAATGACGCACTTTCTGGCGTTGATTCAATCTAGAGCCTACTCGGCTTTAACTTTGTAGGTCAACCGTCCACTCCTAGAGCCGACCTCAATGATGGTGCCCTTTGGATATTTATCATCAAGCACGGCCGTCGCCACATGATCTTCAATCGTATCCTGGATCAATCGCCTGAGCGGTCGGACACCGTTCTGAGCATCATAACCACGCTCAAGCAAGTAATTCTTAGCTTGCTTGGTCAGAACGACACCCAAGCCTTTTTTCTGCAAGCGCGAACTCAGGGAGCTAATCTGCAGGTCAATAATCTTAGTTATGTCCTTCTTGGTTAACGCCCTAAACACAACAACCTTGTCAATGCGGTTGAGTAGCTCTGGCCTAAAAGACTTTTTAAGAGTATCGAATACTTTGGACTTGTTCTGTTCATGCATGGCATCGAGATCATCGTAATCCGCGGGACGATCAGCCTGGAATCCGAAACTCGCTTCCCTTTGTAGTCTTTCAGCGCCCAAATTAGAGGTCATAATGACAATCGTGTTAGTGAAGTCGATTCGCCTGCCCTTAGCATCGTTGATATAACCGTCCTCCAGCAACTGGAGCAACATATTAAATACATCTGGGTGTGCCTTCTCGATCTCGTCGAACAAGACTAGACTGTAGGGCTGTCTTCGGATCTTGTCCGTCAATTGTCCGCCGTCGTCGTAGCCAACATAACCTGCCGGCGCACCAACCAAACGCGAAACATTGTGATGCTCGCCGAACTCACTCATGTCGATTTTGACCAAAGCCTGCTCTGAGCCAAAAAACTCTCTAGCCAACACCCGGGCCAACTCGGTCTTACCAACACCAGTTGGACCAAGGAAGATAAAAGATCCGATTGGCCGATTGGTAGCACCAATACCGCTACGATTTCGCCTAATAGCCTTACTGACCACCTCTACGGCCTCCGACTGACCAATTACATGCTTGCCGATATTTCGCTCAAGACCGAGCAGATACTTCGCTTCGCTCTTCATGACCCGCCGAACAGGTATACCAGTTATACGCGCCACAACTTCCGCCACATCATCAGTGGTCATCTTCATCTTCCTGGCGGTCTTACCGTCCTTTTCGAGCTTATCTAGCTCTTCTTTTATTTGGCTGGCGCGAGTTTTATTGCGCGCAGCTCGTTCATAGTCTTCGCTATCAACCGCTTCATCGATACGCGTATTAACCAATCTGAGTTCTTTCTGTAGACGCCTAACTTCTGGGCTGGTCTTCCCCTTATCAACCCTCAGATGTGCAGCTGTTTCGTCAATCAAATCAATCGCCTTGTCGGGCATAAAACGGTCTTTAATATAGCGCTTCGCAAAATGGACAGCGTCTTCCAACACCTCATCATTAATAGTAACTTGATGAAAATCTTCGTAATGCTTTCGCAGACCCTTAACTATGGCGATCGTTTCGGGTACGGTTGCCTCTGGGACCATAATTGGCTGGAATCGTCGCTCCAGGGCTGCATCTTTTTCGATATGCTTGGTGTACTCAGCTGTTGTCGTAGCACCAATAACCTGGATTTTACCTCTTGAAAGTGCTGGCTTTAGTATGTTCCCAGCATCCATTGAACCTTCGGCCGAACCAGCTCCAATAATTAGATGCAGCTCATCGATAAACGCTACCGTCCGCTTATCTTCCTCTAGCTCATTCATGACTTTCTTGAGTCGCTCTTCAAACTCACCTCTAAACTTGGTTCCGGCCACCATCGCCGCCAAATCAAGCACAATAATGCGCTTATCGAGCAGACTATCTGGCACATCCTCAGCTACAATCTTCTGAGCTAGACCTTCAACAATAGCCGTCTTGCCCACTCCCGGCTCACCGATCAAAACAGGATTGTTTTTGGTGCGTCGGTTAAGAATAGTTATAAGACGTCGAATCTGCTGATCGCGACCAACCACCGGATCAAGCTTATTGACTCTCGCCTGAGCTGTTAAATCCGAGCTAAACTGCTCGAGAGCGGTTTTCTGATTCGAGCCTTTGCGTCCACGCCTCGCGCCCGGAATATCGCCGCCCTGCATTGATTCGTCTAATTGACGATTAAAAAAGCCTTCAATCTCACGAGCAACTGTTTCTACGTTCACACCCAAGCCCCTTAGTAGGGTGCTTGCCCGCGAATTCTTCTGGCTAACTAGTGCGTATAGAATGTGCTCAGTGCCGCAATATTCTTGGTTATAATCACGCGCCACCTCGTAAGCCATTCTGAGAGTCAACTTTGCAGTTTCACTCAGTCCGCGCGAGCCACCCTCCAGCGCAACACCGCGCCGTGAATCATTTAACGCCTTCTGGGCACTCAAAAGAGTTACGCCACTGTCTTCAAGAATCTTCCCGCCCAGTGATCCCTCTTGGGCCAACAAACCCAACAATAGGTGCTCGGTGCCAATATAAGCATTCTGCAGACCGCGCGCAATTGTACCAGCATGCGCCAAGCTCATCCTGGCATTGTCAGTCAAAAAACGTTGGAATTCATGGAAATCAGAATTGTCTGGGTTCATTTATATCTCACTTTCGAAGCTAATCATCTGACCAGACACTAATAATTAGTCTGGAAGTTTACCTCATCTTAGCGGCGCAAGGCTCGCATAAAAGAGTACTACCAGTATAAGAAAATTAGCACTCGCATGTCAAGAGTGCTAATTATCAACCGTGCTGGCTTGTATCACAAAATCACGCAAAGCATTCGCATGAGGGTTTTCGAATTCGAAAGGATGTTTGGCAGCATATGCATGCGCACGCTTCAGCATCGTTGATAGCTGCTTAATTTGCCCTTTTGTAGCAGTAGATTCAGGGAAGTCGTCGTAGACACCCACCTGCGCCAAAGACTCTTGAGTCCGCGTTAAGCGTCCAATATTTTCTGATTCTACGGCAAATTGCAGTTCGGGGTTCACCATTTGGGCATTCTACCATTCTTATGCTTACTTGTCAATGTTATTCTTCGCACAATCTCTGTTTCAAGCTGTCGTAAGTGACCGAACAGTCAAGCAGCGCCAATCATATAGCTAAAAAGCGCTTTCCTCTTCGGGGCATACAAATTCAATTACGTCCGTGAAGATCAGCGGTCCGGGCATGCCATCTACAACATCATACCAAGCCTTTCTAGCCGCAGTTTGAGTCACTAAAAGACCCTCATACACCATCACTTCGTCTCTATTGCTTTCCGCCACTCCTGATCTTGACTAAATTTCTCGACAACATTACTGCCCTTAGACCGCGCCACACCAGCTTTTAGGCACCGCAGACACTGCCTGGGGATATCAGATTCCCAAAATAACATCGTGTCCTCAGCTTCAATCTTGTATGTAAGATTAGTACCCCTAGTTGGACATCCTTCCCTGGACACTATTACTCGCCGTGTTCTTCAATAGCTTCAAGCAATGAAGACTCTAGTTGCTCCTTTTTCTTCAGGCGTGGCTGCTTTGGCAGTTCGACATTATTAACTTCACCGTCAACTTGGACTTCTTTTTCAGCTTCAATGTCAAGCTCGTAGCCGACCAACTTACTAGCCAGTCGGACGTTCTGGCCACCGCGACCAATAGCAATACTTAGCTGATCTTCAGCGACCAAAACTTTGGCACGCTTGTTTGTTTCGTCAATCTCAACTCGACTCACCTTAGTTGGGCTAAGAGCGTTCTTGATGTACTCAGCTGTGTCTTCCGTCCAAACAACAATATCAATCTTCTCCTGCTCACCAACTTCGCTGACAACCGCGTTCACACGGATACCGTGACCACCGACAAAGGTGCCAACTGGATCAACACCCTGAACGTTACTGGCAACCGCAACCTTACTGCGCACGCCAGCTTCACGAGCGATACCCTTAATTTCAACAGCACCGGCCTCCATCTCTGGAACTTCAGCACGGAACAAAAGCTCCATGAATGTTGCGTTACCACGACTAACAACCAGTTGCGGACCGCGTGGGCCGCGCTCTACATCCTTCAAGAAGACCTTGAGACGCTGGCTTGGGTAATAACGCTCACCTTGGATCTGCTCACTCCTAGGTAGGATTCCCTGGGCCTTGCCGAGCTCTAATCGAACAATATTACCCTCTACCCGACTAACCATAGCATTCACGATTGTGCCGATTTTGTCTTCGTATTCAGACAGAACAACCTCACGCTCAGCTTCACGTAGGCGCTGCAAAATAACCTGCTTAGCAGTCATAGCTGCTACGCGGCCAAAGCTCTCGACCTTTTCGTGCTGCTCGACCACGTCACCCGGCTTAG
Source organism: uncultured Candidatus Saccharibacteria bacterium (assembly GCA_964554245.1). Classification (GTDB taxonomy): domain Bacteria; phylum Patescibacteriota; class Saccharimonadia; order Saccharimonadales; family UBA4665; genus JAGXIT01. The sequence continues at coordinate 20,559 of CAZKNP010000001.1, forward strand.
CAAACTTATTGACCTTGCGAGCATCGACAGCCGAAATCTGTGTCTCTGGGTCTTCGACCTTGAGCACGACCTCCTTGCTAACATAAGCATCCACCTCGCCAGTGCTAAGGTTCATACTCACGCGAACCTCTTGTTCACGATCACCATAATCACGACGATAAGCAGCTGCCAGAGCCTGCTCGACAACATCCTTAACGGTGTCTTCGTCTAGGTTTTTTTCTTCGGCAATTGTGCGGATTGCCAACGCTAATTGTTTAAAATCCATATCCATATTTTTCTCCGTTTCTAGTTAAATAAACTATTGGGCATGAAAAAAGCCGACCTGCCGGCCGACTATCAACAGCACTTACTATATCGAAGATTAGATTAAAGTTCAATATTGTATTTTACTTGTCTGAATGATATAATAGTGCTTATGAATGCCTATAATCAATTTCCTGGGTGGTTTCCAGAAATCGCTCAAGAAGCAATAATGGGAACAAGTGTTCCTATGTTTATACCTAGCTCAACAGAACTAGCAACGATAGAAGGGCGACAGCAGCTAATAACGTCTGTGGCCACAGGCATAATGAACTTACTACCAATCACTAAACCTGTTTCAGGCAGACTGGCAACCACAGAGGTACAGCGTACATACGACAGAGAAGCGCTGGAGATAATTCGAAACCGCAAGCTAATTGATGACCGTCCGTACGACACACCCATACAAACACAAAGGCTTTTGTCTGTTGCTGTTAAAAACAAAGATATCAGTAATATAACTATATCTGGTGATATTGTTAGATTCACTGGAGGCTCAGAGATTGCCATAATGAAGTCTGTGGCCGCCGCCCTAAACGAGTCGAAAGCCTGTGGAGTTTGGTCCTGGACAAAACTGCGCCTCGTACCCCATGTCCAAGGCAATGATTATGGCCCATACTTCAAACACTCAAACGTCTCTTTCCTCAAGCCTCAAATCAGCTAAACAGATGCGCGACTGTTTTGCGTGATACAATAGACGGGATATGACAAAAGTACCTCGTTTATTTAACTCTTTTCAGCCTGCCCATTACAATTTACACGTCGACATCGACGAAGAAGCCATGCGGTTCAGCGGCACCGTCAAGATTAATGGGAAAAAGGTTGGCCGACCCAGCAAGCGCCTGACTTTTCACGCTAACGGCCTGAAAGTAACCTCAGCTCGAGCGGTCAAGCAAGGCCGCAAGGGTGACCAGACAATTGAGTTTGCGCGCATCAACCACCACAAATCATTCCAAGAAGTGCGGCTACATTCAGACAACATGATATTCCCAGGTGACTATATAATTGAGATGACTTTTGAGTCACCAATTACTCGTGGGATGACTGGCATATACCCCTGCTACTTCACACATGAAGACCAAGAAAAGAAACTTTTTGCGACCCAGTTCGAGAGCCATCATGCCCGCGAAGCCTTTCCCTGCATCGATGAGCCGGAGGCCAAGGCTAGCTTTGAGCTTAAATTAACGACCGAAAATGGAATAGAAACCTTATCCAACACACCCGTCTCTAGTCAAACCAAGACTCCAGACGGACGACTAGAAACATCTTTCGAAAAAACACCACTCATGTCAACCTATCTGCTGGCGTTCGTCATTGGCGAGATACACAAGAAGACTGACAAGACCAAATCCGGTGTCGAGGTTAATGCTTGGGCAACCGTCGCTCAACCAAACAGCAGCTTGGACTTTGCGCTTGATGTAGCAGTCAAATCAATCGAGTTTTTTGAAGATTATTTCGATACACCGTACCCATTACCAAAAGCCGATCATGTTGCCCTACCCGACTTCAGTAGTGGCGCCATGGAGAACTGGGGACTAATAACGTACCGGGAAAGAGTCATGCTAGCCTACGAAGGTGATTCCGCTCAGAGCACGCGCGAGCAAATCGCTCTTGTCATCGCTCACGAAACCTCACACCAATGGTTCGGCAACCTCGTCACCATGAAGTGGTGGAACAATCTTTGGCTCAACGAAAGCTTCGCCAACATGATGGAGTACGCATGTATTGACCGTATTTTCCCAGAATGGCATGTCTGGGAAACTTTTATTGCAAGTGAAGGACTCGGCTCGCTCAGGCGCGACGCTATTCACGGCGTCCAAGCCGTACAAACCGACGTCAATCACCCGGACGAGATCAGTTCGCTATTCGACCCATCGATTGTTTACGCCAAGGGCGGACGACTGCTTTATATGCTTATGAATTATGTCGGCGAAGATGCCTTTAGGAGCGGATTAACTGCCTATTTCAAAAAACACGCCTACAGTAATACTACCGGTGGCGACCTTTGGGACGCTCTGTCGGAATCGAGCTGCAAAGACATCGCTGCCTTCATGAATCCGTGGGTAATGCGCTCAGGATTCCCGCTTGTCAGTGTCACTAACCATAAAGACTCTATTGAAATATCACAGCAACACTTCCAAGACGACCCATCCAAAGCCGATGATAGGCTATGGACAGTGCCTCTTTTTGCGACCGACCTGAATGAGTCGGACTTTAGCAACTCCTCGATAACCATTCAGAAAGAGTCTGCTAAACCTATTCTTATAAACCAAGGTTCAGCCGGTCATTATATTATCAGATACCAGGATGAAGATTCCAAGAAGGCTCTAATGGACGGCATAAAAGAACAGTCGATCATCCCTTCCGACCGACTAATGACACTCAACAGCGCCAGCATGCTTGCCAAGGCCGGTTATAGCACTTCTGCCGAGGCGCTACAATTACTCGAAGCTTACGAAGGTGAATCAAGCGAACCGGTCTGGGACGGTATTGGACTGATCCTCGCAGAGGTAAGGCGCTTTATTGACCAAGATAATGAATTAGAAAAACCCCTCAAGAACCTGACCGCAGCTATCACCAAGAGGCAGTATACGCGACTAGGTTGGGAAGAAAAAACAATCGACTCTCCAGCCGACATGAAACTCCGCGGCCTAATTATTGGGCTATCTATCTACGGCGAAAACCCTGACACACTTACGGAAGCAAGTAGATTATTTGATGACTTCATGCAAAATTCTAAACCACTTCCGCCAGAGCTGCGAAGTCTAATCATGTCCGTTCCGGTACGCAATGGCTCCGACGAGGCCTTTAATTATCTACTGTCGCTTCATGACAACTCGACCAACAGCGATCTCAAAAACGATATTGCCGATGCTCTGACCAGCACCCGAAGCACCAAAAATGCCTCACTGCTCTTAGAGCGCCTGAAAGACGGCAGCCTAGTCAAGCCACAGGATGCCGACCGTTGGCTAATTTACCTAATGCGCAATCGCTACACGCGTGCAACCGCTTGGCAATGGATGGTCGACAACTGGAACTGGCTCGAGAATACCTATAAGCAAGATAAGTCATACGACTACTTCCCACGCTACGCCGCCAGTATCGTCAATACTGAAGAATACGCCCAAAAGTTCCATGATCTTTTTGATTCAAAGATCGATCAGCCACTACTAAGGCGTAATATTCAGCTTGGCAGCGAAGAGATAGACAACCGCTTAGCTTGGCTTAAGCGCGACCTTGAAGGTGTCGTAAAGCGACTAAAATCATAAGCTATCAATACAGCCCGTCACTTGGTAATCTTCACCCATCAGCTCAATCGCCCCTAGGCAATATTCACCTCTATAATTTTCCATCGCCACATATAGTTCTGCAGCAAAAGCCATCTGCTTTAGCTTATTGGATGTTATGTAATCAAAACCATGTCCTTGATTGAAATTTTTGCGGTGCTTTACTTCGAAAAAGATTAGCTTCTGCTTCCTGTATGCCACAATATCAATCTCAGCCCGGACATGTCGCCAGTTCATCTCGACAATTTTATATCCCTGTCTATGAAGATAATCTGCGGCCACCCGCTCTGCCTGATGGCCGGTTGCATAATTAGTCACGATAAACTGAATATACTCTTCTCTATAACGCTTTTGAAGAATTTTCGATAATTCTGGCGATTGGCTTATAGCTTTTGCGGTGCTCGGGAGTAACTCCGAAAGACAAAAGCGCCTCTACGTGCATTTTTGTGCCATAACCAACATGCTTTTCGAATCCGTAGCCCGGATACCTTTCGACTAGCGCGGTCATATATTCATCACGTGCTACTTTTGCGACTATACTAGCCGCCGACACTGCCGGTTCGCTGCCGTCGGCTCCAACTATCGCCCGAACCGGGCAAGAAATAGTATTTGCTGCTGCGTAAAGGTAGTTAATATTGCCGTCGATAATAATCTCCGAAAAAGTAGCTTCTTTGGGCAGTGCTTCGATTGCGCGAATTGTAGCCAATCGGATAGATTCACTAACGCCTACGGCATCCAGTTCTTTAGCCGAAACCCAGCCAAGACCAACCCAAGCACTTTCATGAATTTCCGCAGCAAGAGCCTGGCGTTTTTTAGCAGTCAGCTTTTTTGAATCATTTAAACCAACCATTGGCTGCCGTAGCACCACCGCGCCCACTACCAGTGGGCCAGCCCAAGGACCGCGACCAACTTCATCAATCCCAAGTATCACTAGTTAATTGTAGCAAAGAAAAACTCCCAGTTTCCCGGGAGTTTACAGTCACAGCCTATATGGCTATTACTTGTCCGCAGATTCGTGTGCTGCCGCAACAGCGTCTTGCTTAGCCTTAAGTTCAGCCTCTTCAGCTGCTTTTTCACTCGCCTTAGCCTCGGCATCAGCCGCTGCTGCAGCCTTAGCTGCTTCTTCGGCTTTTTCAGCCTCGGCATCGTGAACGTTGTTGACCGCGTGTCGGTCAAAATCAACTCCAGTCAAGCGAGCAGATTTACCGGTCCTAGCGCGCATGTAGCTAAGGTTATTGCGCCTAACTTTGCTTCGCTTGGTAACTTCAATCTTAAGCACTAGTGGGCTATGGATCAAAAAGCTCTTCTCTACACCAACACCACTGGCAATTCGGCGGACAGTAATACGGCTAGTGTGGCTTCCCTTGCGGTCACAGCGGATAACTAGACCCTGGAAAATCTGCACACGCTCTTTGTTGCCTTCTTTAATTTTTTGGTGCACTTTCACGGTATCACCGGAACGCACGTCAACGACGGCACCTTTCTTAAACGACGCTTCGAGTTCACTCATATAAGTCATATCCGCTAAAGTGTACACTATTTCTCTGTTGAGCGCAAGAATAAACCTGTGCGTATTAACGAAAATCTACCTGCTGCACACAGATTGAATTAAGATTATCAAATAAATGCTGTAGCAACGAACTCACCTAGCCGATAACACGGGCAACTTCACTCAGCGTAGTTTCGCCGGCAATCACCCTAAGAACTGCGTCCTGCCACATTGTTAACATACCGCTACGGACGGCCGTTTCTTCAATCTCCTGAGATGAGAGTACGTGATCTTGGTGCTCTAATAATTGCCTAATCTCACCCGTCATACGGAACTGTTCGCGGACTGCAATCTGACCACTGAAGCCATATGGATTTTCGGGCGAACTACTTGGCTTGTAAAGTGTAATGCCCTCCAATGATGGCCGTTCGTAGCCAGGTGGCAATGTCGCCACAACCTGACGGAGATATTCCATTTCGGCTTCCGATGGCTGATAAGGTTGTTTTGTAGCGTCGTCTAGTCTACGCACCAGTCGCTGTGCCATCACTAGCCTAATAGCAGAGACAAACAGTGGGTTCTTTCCAATAATGTCAGCTAACCTCGTGAGAGCAGCTGATGCTGATGAAGCGTGGAAGGTACTAAGAACTAAATGGCCAGTCAAGCTAGCTTGTAGCGCCGTTCTCGCCGTGTCGTTGTCACGGATCTCGCCAACCATAACTACATCTGGGTCAAGCCTAAGTACCGCTCTTAGCTTTTCTGCAAAACTACCATCATCGCCAGCCTGGCTGCTGCGCACCGATATCTGCGTGACGCCCTCGAACTGGAACTCAACCGGATCTTCAATAGTAATCAACTTGCGCTCATCGCTAGCCAGACTGTTCAACATTGAATAAAGCGTCGTTGTTTTACCGGAGCCTGTTGGGCCCACTACCATAACCAGCCCACTGGGCTTACTGATGATTTCATCAACCACCACACGCTGCCTATCACTTAAGCCAAGTCTGTCCAAGTGATACATCTCGCGGTCCATATTAAATAGACGCATTACCACATCCATCTGGTTGATTGTTGGGACTGTTTCAACACGAAGGTTCACATCCACTTCCGAACCGTCAGCCATCTTAACATGCTGAGATATATGACCCTGCTGAGCCTCCTCTGAAGCTGTGCTAACCCCTGCCCCACTAGCAATGGCGGCTATTAGCATGCGGTATTTCTCAGGAGTCAAGCTGGCGATCAGATGTAGCACGCCGTCAATACGCAACCTAATTCTCGCACCATTCTTAAGACTCTCGACATGAATGTCACTAGCGTTCAAGTTATGAGCTTGGTCGACGAGATACGCCAGCATATCATCCGCTCTAACCTGATCGAGCATACCCGAAACCCTAGAAACAAGCCCCTCGCTACCACGATCCTGAAGTGATATATTCTCGTAAACCACCTTTTTTGGAGGATCATAAAGGTTCATGAAGTCACGAAAACCGACATCCGAGATTAATGAAAACGTAATTTTCTGATCAGTGAATTGATTCACTAATCTGTTCATGGTCTGCTGGGAAGTTGTGTTTGTAATACCAAAATGAATATTACTATCGTCAGCCTGCAGAGGAATAATACGTAGCTGACGCATCTCACTTACAGGGACGATGTCTTTGTATAGTGCCGGATTTTGGTCGATCGAGGTGTCGAAATACGCAATGCCTAAAATCTGAGCTCGTCGCTCTGTTGCTGTCTCGTCAACTCGTCTTGCATCTTGACTCATATATACACCCAGTATACGCGCTTATGGTTTGTTTTTGAATATTTTTAATAAGCCCCTGTAGTGGTATCGCCCGGCCCATATCACGCCCTAGCGTATATACCCAGATGTCTGTAATAATATTGCGCTCAGTGTGATAAACCCTACCAAGGCGATATCAAGCATCGGATGTTTAATGATGAAGTCACGACTAGTAGTAAGGAACTTGTGCCAAGCAAAGCTGTGCCTAAGCAAGAATACCAGTACCGCTACGCTAACCAACATACTGAGAGCAAATTGTGTCCAAGCCACATTAGCAGCTGTCAGTAACTCAAGGCGACTAACAGCCTGTGTCTTGCTGGTGTCTTGTTTGGCGGGCTCTTCGCCCTGGACTATCGCACTAGCTGGTTTATTTTCATCTTCAATAACATCTCTTTCAACAGGCTTATCGGCAACCTCTTCTGGGGCAATGGACTCTGCCGGAGTCGGTACAGGTTGACCACCTGCCGACGATCCGCCACTAGAGGAGTTCACCGGCGCAGGCATTGGGGCCGCCGCCGTTGGTGCCTGAGACGGCACGGGAGCTTCATAAAGTGGAGCTGCGTACATTGCAACTACAATAGTCTGATTGCCGTTGTTTTGATAATTCTCAACATTGATGACACCAAAGCCAACCTCAGTGAACGCCCCGTTAAGTATATTGGCTCGGTGGCCAGGACTGTTCATCCAGCCGGTAATTGTTTCATTAGCTGTCACGAAACCGTAAGCTAGATTTTCGCCAGCCGTTTTATATTGATAACCAGAATTAGAAATAAACGTCCATGGCGTTTCACCGGTTGGCGCCACGTGCGCCCAATAGTTGTCAGCCGCCATATCCGCAGCCTTAGCTTGAGCAGCTTGGTTCAACTGGCTATTAATTGATAGTCTACCCAGACCATTAGCGCTACGTTGCTGGTTTGTGCCATCTAGTAAACCCGATAGACTCATGCTGGTGGCATAACTAAGCACCTGACGGTGCAGAGAAGTAATCCAAGTATTAGCTAGGAACCCAAAAGCAACAATAGCCACCATGGGCAAATAAGGCCAGTAGGCCTTCCCGTAAGTCCGTGTTTTCTTATGGTGGCGAGCTGTCCGCTTACGATTCGGCGCTGCTCTTTTGGTATTTTTTGCAATTGCCATAGATTATCTCTATTTGAGTTCTAAATATTTTCGGATTTTAGAATAATGTATTTGTTTATTTAATCTACTTATTTTATTGTATCATACCTGTCAATAGCATAGCAAAGAAATAGACGATAGTAATTATTGTCAGTCCAGAAGAAAAACCTTATTCAAACTAAAACATATGAGTATTAGACTGTCTTCATGGAAGATATCAGATATATCCACGCCGTACAATCACACAAAATACACTACAACAGCTCTATGTTAGTAATATTTGATAGATAGCTATAGCTGCTGCCTGGGCGACATTAAGAGACTCCTTTTGGCCAACCTGAGGTATTTCGACGATCACGTCGCACTGTTCTAGTAATCCCAGATCAACGCCCTCAACCTCACGTCCAAGCAAAAGCGCAACCTCACCAGTTGCCTTAAATTCGTTTAGTGGAATGCTTGAACCTGACTGCTCAAGCGCCACTAATTGGCAAACTCTGGCCTTCAGCTCGCCTATCAGTGTTTCAACCGAACCGTGGACCGACCAACTCATCAAATCTTCAGCTCCAAGCGCGGTTTTATGAATCTGCTTATTTAACTTATCCCGGATATGCGGCAAACGCTCGTCTCCACTCCAGCCAGCTGGATAAGGCGTATAGCCCGTAAAGTAGACATGTTCGACACCCAGACATTCAGCCGTCCGCAGAATTGACCCAACATTATGGGCACTGCGAATATCGTGAAGGATTAATGATAATTTTGTCATAAAAAATCTATTGGAGAACAACGCACTCCGGTGAAACTAAATCGCCAAGAGCGGTCAATAAATCGTCAGCCGGATTAATCCGCGACGGCAAGCGAATCGCCTGTTTGGCCTCATCTGGTCCAAGCACCAACACTACCTCGACGTCGCCAGGATAATTATCTATGGTCGTTTTCAGCTTCATCAACATCTCATCTGCCTGCTTGCCCTTCAGCCTAACATAAAGCCTTTTCGGCGTAACCTCACCAGCACGCTCTGCTTTAGCTTCGTCCACTCGAGTTTTCAGCGATTTCTTCTTCACGACCTTGGGAGCTCGCTGTTTACGCCCGGTCGACTGGTAAGCCGCCGCCTGCTCGTGCGTAACCTCGCGCGCCTCATCGGCCATCACCTTAACATCCTCAGTCGGGTTACCTTCACGGTCTTTAGCATTTATTCGGCCGCGGACGATCACCACTCGGTCACGCTCCCATATACCCGTCGTCTTCTGGTAAGTGCTCGGGAAGAGAATAATCTCCATTTCAGTAAACTCATCCTCAATCTTCACGAAAGCCATCTTTTGGCCCTTCTGAGTAGTGATCTCTCGGAAGTCCACCACGATACCACCGACAATCACCTGCTTGCCGTCATGCTCAGGGCGAATGCCCGAAAGCGGTATAGTTTGCTCTGCTAGAATAACCGAAAAGGCTTCGAGCGGCTGCTGACTCAAATACAGCCCCAACAGTTCGCGCTCCCAAGTCAACAATTCGCGCGGCTGATGCATAACTGCCGGTGGATCAAGTTTCAAGATTGGCTTGGCGCTAGCATCTTCGTCCATAACATTGCCGAACAGATCTGTCTGGCCACTGGCACGCTCTTTTTGCAGGCGCTGACCATAGGCCACAATCATATCTAGATTGTGCAGAAGCGTCGAGCGATTCTCCATTGCATCGAAAGCGCCAGCTCGCACTAAGCTTTCCAAAGCCTTGCGGTTAACAACTCTGGTATTGACCGCGCCGATAAAATCTTCAACTGTCGCAAACTTTCCTTCTTCACGAGCACGGATTATCTCGTCAACCGCACCGCCGCCAACGTTCTTGACTGCGTTCATGCCAAAACGAATGTTTTCACGGCCATTCATCGACGAACCGTCTGACGGCGGCACGACCGCAAAGTCACCAAAAGACTCATTGACATCTGGCGGCAAAACCTTAATACCCATGTGCTTACACTCGGCAATCTCAATTGCCAAACGGTCTGTGTCGTCGTAATCACTAGTCATAAGTGCAGCCATGAAAGCGGATGGATAGTGTGCCTTCAGGTAGGCAGTTTGATAAGCAATCAATGCGTAGCAAGCCGCATGAGATTTGTTAAAACAATAAGCCGCAAAATCTTCCAACTGCTTCCAGAATCGCTCCATCAAATTATGATCGATACCCGACACCTTTTCGCCGCCTTCGATCATTTTGTCCTTCATTTTGGCCATCAAATCAGCGTTCTTTTTACCAATCGCCTTCCTGAGCGTATCCGCCTCGCCGCCAGTAAAACCGCAGACTTCTTTACTGATCTGCATCACCTGCTCCTGATAAACCAGAATCCCATATGTGTTTTCGAGTGCGTTTTTCATAGTGTTGTGAGGATAAATAACATCACTACGGCCATGCTTGCGGTTAATGAAGTCGTCAATAAACTGCATCGGACCAGGTCGATACAGTGCCACCATGGCGATAATATCATCAAAAGTCGAGGGCTTTAGGTCCCTCAAGTAGCGTTTCATACCGGCTGATTCAAGCTGGAAAACGCCGGTCGTATCGCCACTACTTAGAAGTTGGTAAGTCTTCTCATCGTCCAGGGGCAGATTGTTGATATCTATATCTTTTTGGTAGACCTTTTTAATAATTCGAAGTGCGTTTCTAATAATTGTCAGATTAGATAGCCCCAAGAAGTCCATCTTAAGCAGACCAAGCTCTTCGATTGGTCCCATCGGGTACTGGGTTGAAACAACACCCTTCTGCGCCATTTCAAGTGGCGCAAATTTAACAATATCATCTGGCGCAATCACCACTCCGGCCGCATGGACACCGTGGCTACGCACCGTGCCCTCAAGAATCATCGCATAGTCAATAACCTGTTTGCTGACTTCATTGCTTTCGTACTCACGCTTCAAATCAGCATCGTCAACAATCGACTTCGCTAGGGGGATATGTCGACCCTGTACTGGCGCTGGAATCATCTTTGCCAACCTGTCGGCATCGGCATATGGTACCTGCAAAACACGGGCAACATCTCGGACGGCGTTACGAGCAAACATTCGACCAAACGTCACAATATTGGCCACCCTTTCGTGTCCATACTTTTCTGCACAATAAGCGATCACTTCATCGCGGCGCGTATCTTGAATATCAATATCTACATCCGGCATGCTAATTCGGTCTGGGTTAAGGAAGCGCTCGAACAGCAGATCGTAAGCCAGAGGATCAAGCTCGGTAATCTTAAGTGCATAAGAAATTATCGAACCAGCAGCACTGCCGCGCCCCGGGCCAAAAACAATCCCCTTGTCTTTCCCCCAGTTAATAAAGTCCTGGATAATCAAAAAGTAGCCGTTAAAGCCCATTCGCTCAATAATGCCCAGTTCATACTCGGCGCGCTCCAAAACAGATTTTGGAATGTGTTTTTTGGATTCTTCGATCGATAAGCCGTCAGCCTGATCTTCAGTTAAGTCGCCGTAGCGCCACGCCAGTCCTTGATAGGTCAAAGTATCCAAATGCGTTTTTTCAGTTTCACCTTCTGGTACTGGAAACTTTGGAATAAGTATCTTACCAAGCTCAATCTCAACATTACAGCGATCAGCCAACGCCCGTGTATTAGTAATAACTTCCGGATGTTCATCACCCCATCTTTCGATCAGCTCTGTTGGTGGAATTACGTGCAACTCAAACTCTTTGAGTGACATGCGTTTTTCGTCTGACAAAAACGCCCCGGTACCAACACACAGCAAAATCTCATGCGCATCTTGATCTTTATGACGCAGATAATGCGCATCACAGGTTAGGATGACCGGTATGTCTAATTCTTTACCAAGATTCAAAACACCCTGGTTAACTTCGTTTTGCTCGTAGTTTTTGCTTGGCGATTTAGGATGGCCATGATCCTGCACCTCGAGGTAGTAACGGTCTCCAAAAACACTTTTATACCAAGTGGCTATTTCTTTAGCTTTTTCATAATTACCAACTTTCAGGGCATCACCAATTTCACCACCCATACAAGCACTTGAGGCAATTAAACCTTCATTATATTTTTCTAGTAGGTCGTGATCGATACGCGGGAAATAGTAGAACCCATCTAGGTTGGCTATGGTGCTCAGTTTCATTAAGTTGCGGTAGCCGGTTTCATTCATCGCCATCAAAACCAAGTGGAAACGGTTTTTATCTTTAGACGGATCTTTGTCGGTGTGCTTGCGCATCGCCACGTAAGTTTCGATACCGATGATTGGCTTCACGCCCTTGTCTTTGGCTGCTTTATAGAATTCAATTGTCCCCGAGAGTGTGCCATGATCGGTCATGCCAACAGCCGTCATACCTGAATCCTGTACGAATTCAATTAACTCCGGCACCTTAGTCAAGCCATCAAGCAAACTAAATTGCGTGTGGTTATGCAGATGAACATAATCAGCTGGCGTCAGCTTAGTTTTTTTCGCTCCAACCGAAGTCTTGGCCTTAACATCAGCCACTCTAATACTCCCTCTTTATATACTTAAGATTATAGCAGGTTGGGCTCAGGACATCGACCACCCAATCAGGGCCACAAAAAAACACCCACTTAAATTTAGTGGGTGTTTTTGCTTGGCTGATAATGGTTATTTCTTCAGGTATTTGCGCAGGTTCTCAACAGCGTGAGTTGCATCGGCAATAGCGGTCTTGAGATCTTTATCATCAACCTCACCACCAGCATGAATACCGCTCAGCATCTCGCGGGCTTTGTCTTTTGCCTTCTTAGCTTGGGCTACGGCGTCATCAAACTGCTTGCCGCCCTTTTCTTTCAGCTCGGTAACTTTTTCGCCGGCAACCTGCAGCCGATCGTTCAGTTCTGTATGAAGCTTCTTGAGCTCTTTTTCGGCAGAAATATAAACTTCGTTAGCTTTATTCTTAATGTCAGCCCGAGTTTCTTTGCCACTCTTTGGGGCAGTCAGCATACCTGCTACATAACCAGCCGCAGCTGCAATAACAGCACCAAGTGCAATCTTTCCGCCACTTCCTTTGTTGTCGCTACTCATAAAATCCCCCTTAAATTATTTACTTCTTTACAAACGAAACAATCTTACCAATAGTTGTAATTATATTGGTAGCAGATACACTAGCGGCCACATTATCAACTGCCCTTTCGGCCTTGTGAGCGATCGAATCGCCGACCTCGACGATACCACGAAGCTTCTTGACGAGCTTAACTACAAAAACTGTAGCGATTATCGCTAGGACTAACAGCACGAATAGTGCCGCGCTTAATATGATGACTAGGATATGAAATGCTTGTTCCATGTGCTAAATTATATCACTCGTGTCTATGCAGTCTGTGAGCTGGACTATATTTTGTCTTTCAGGAATTCACGCAGGTCATCGCCAAATTCTTCGTGATTAAGGGCAAACTCAAAGACCGTCTTCATGTATTCTAGCCGATCACCAGTATCGTAGCGCTTACTGTCTTTTAGTTGATAACCATAGAATGGATGTCCGTCACGGATCATCGGTTTAATTAGGTGGTCGGTTAGATAAAATTCTTGACCTTCTTTGAGATTTTTCATGCCCTCTTCAACATACTCAAGAATGGCTGGCTCAAACACGAAGCTGCTAACACTCGCAAAGTCGGAAGGCGCATTAGCTCGGCCCGGCTTCTCGGCAATGTCGGTCATTTTCAGCACACCGTCTTCGACCTCTTGTCCGGCAAGAATACCGTATCGATCAAACTCTTTGTCTGTCTCAACTTTCATGCAGGTCAGGATACTACCTTGTAGTTCATTGTATTTATCAATTAGCTGCGTAAAGGTGTTTGGCTTTGCTACCACCAAGTCGTCTGCGTAAACAAAAATAAACGGCTCGTCGCCAATCAGGTGCGCCGCGTTTGAAAGTGGAGTACCGGTTCCGTATGGGCCCTTTTGTCGAATGTAGACGTAGTTTGCCATGTTAGCCAACCGGTGCATCTCGTCAATGTAGTGCGCCTTTTTTGGGCCGCCAGCACGCAAATTAGCCAACAAGTCTTCGCTCGGTACATCAAAATGGTCTTCAATGGCTCTTTTTGTGTAGCTACCAACAATAATAATATCTTTTATGCCCGCCTCAACTAGGTCCTCAACCAGATACTGAATAGCTGGCTTATCGACGATTGGCAACATCTCCTTAGGCATAGCTTTTGTCTGAGGCAAAAACCTAGTCCCAAAACCCGCGGCCGCTAGCACTGCCTTAGTTACCTTCTTTGGTTTTGCGTCTGCCATATAAGCCCCCTATTTTACGTTTAGCTGTTCTTTAATAAGTTTAGTTGCCAGCGCCGGATTCGCCTTACCTTTTGACGCCTTCATAACTTGGCCAACTAAGAAACCGATAGCCTTCATTTCGCCGTTCCTGACGTCGTCGGCCGCCTTGGCATTTTCTGATAAAACCCCGGCTACAATTTCGGCGATTGCGCCTTCGTCGCTAACCTGAAGCAGATTCTTCCGCTCGGCAATATCTTTTGGGTCCTCTCCGGATGTGAGCATGTCGGCCAAAACTTCCTTGGCAGCTGTACTGCTCAACTGATTATCTCCGACCATTCGGCTAAGACTGATCAGGCGGTCAATAGTGTCGCTATCTACATCAGCACCAACTTCTTCGGCCACCGACTCTTCAGTATCAACTGGGCGCAATAGCCAAAAAGCTACTCGTCGAGCATCGTCTGCCGATGAGCGCTCTCGAGCTTCTGCTACTGCCCTGGCAACGCTTGGATCGTTAATGATATCCTCTGTCGTTTTGGCATCGATGCCTATACTTTCAAGGATTTCCCGGTATTTACCCGGGAGGGCCAACATCGACTGCTCAATCTGATTAATATAATCTTCTTCGATGACGATAGGCGGCAGATCTGGATCTGGCATATAGCGGTAGTCATGAGCATCCTCTTTGCTGCGCTGCGAGAAAGTCGCTTGCTTGTCGTCATCCCAACCGCGCGTTTCTTGCACAACCTTTTCGCCAGATTCTAAGACTTCAATCTGCCTCTCAATTTCGTACTCGATAGCACGCTCAACACTCCTAAAACTATTGAGGTTCTTGGTTTCGGTCCTCGTGCCCAGTTCACCCGAATCACTAACGGACACGTTAACATCAAAACGCATGTTGCCGTAGTAAAGATTGGCATCAGATACATCGGCGTAGCGCATGAGCAAATGTAGCTCTTTAGCATAGGCCTTGGCCTCTTCGGCGCTATGCATATCTGGCTCGCTCACAATTTCGAGCAGCGGGGTACCGGCACGGTTAAGATCCACTAAGCTGTAATCAGTTCCGGCGGGGTGTGTCGACTTGCCAGCATCAGCCTCCAAATGAGCTCTAGTGATGCGGATTGTCTTTTCGCCCGATTCTAACCTAATGCGCACTTCACCGCCAATAATAATTGGCTCATCAAACTGGCTTATCTGGTAACCCATCGGCAAGTCTGGATAAAAATAGTGCTTGCGGTCGAACTTACTGAAAGACTGCGGTCTGGTACCAAGAGCGAAGGCCGCCCGACAAGCCCGCTTCACCGCTTCACCATTAAGCACCGGTAGAGCGCCTGGCATACCAAAATCGATGTGATTGACTAGCGTATTAGGATCTGCCTCGCGGGCGTCGTTGTCGGCACCACTAAAAAGCTTAGTCTTGGTTTTTAGCTGAACATGGCACTCAATGCCAATTGTCGCCGTATACTTAGCCCTGATATCAGGATTTAGCATCGAATGCTCCTAGGTCTTTAAGTGCATTACGTAGACCAATCAAAGCGTCCTTGACGTCAGTCTTGGTGACTTTTATGTCTGGTTCGTTAACTAAACGATTGCGAAGTTTGTGAGCGAACCATACCAAGTCATTGTTGGCAATATCGCGCTGGGCTGATACTAAACGTTCGCCCATAGTTTTACCTCTGTAGCCTTTGGCCAGTAATGCTTCGTCCAGCAGTTTGTCGGCATCGATAATCGCTAGCGGCCATAGCTTTGAGTCGACCAGCTGCGACTGTAGCTTCTTCCATTTTTCTACATAATATTGGGTTTTTAGTTTTCTGGGTCGGACCTTCTTTACGATCGCTACAACAATGCCAATAATCAACAGGAGTCCGGCAATACCCGTTAGCCCCCATGCCAATATCTCTCGGTTAACAATTGCCATTTCCATCATTTCGCTATAATCCTCTCCACCTTATGAGCTAACTCCAAAACCCCTCGGTCATTACCCTGCGTGCCAAACAACTGCAATCCAACCGGCAGGCCGTCAACTGGCATGCACGGCAAGCTTATGGCTGGCACACCCGCTAAGTTCGCCGATACTGTCATAATATCTGTTAAGTACATCTGCAATGGATCGTCGGTATGAGCACCCAACTTAAAAGCCGTTGTTGGGGCAGTTGGGCCGATCAAATAATCGACATCCTTAAATGCTTCATCAAACTCACGGATGACTTTGGTGCGAACAATCTGTGCTTTCTTGTAGTAAGCATCGTAGTAACCACTACTGAGTACATATGTGCCGATCATGATGCGCCTCTTTGCCTCAGAGCCAAAACCCTGTTCCCGAGTATTTGTATAGCTATCGTCAAGACTCTTAGCGCCTTCGGCTGAAAAACCATAGCGCTGGCCATCATAGCGAGCCAAGTTACTGCTAACTTCGGCTGGACAAAGAACGTAGTATACAGCTAGACCAAGTGGCAAAGATGGCAAGCTAATTTCTTTAACATCTGCGCCGGCAGACTTCAGCTGCTCAATCGCCCCCGCCACACTACCACGCACACCATCATCAAGACCATCTTGCATATATTCACTTATTACGCCTATTTTTACACCGGTCAAATCGGTAACGTCACCACCTACGATGTCCGCATAGCCAAGTTCGTCACGCTCAATTGTCGTACTGTCGAGCGCATCCTTGCCCGCAATCACGTCCGTGACAAGCGCCGCATCTTCAACCGTGGAAGTCAACGGCCCTATGCAATCCAAGCTACTGCCCATCGCCACTACCCCGCTGCGGCTAACCAAGCCATATGTAGGCTTAAAGCCAACGCAACCACTGAAGCTAGCTGGCTGGCGAATCGAACCACCAGTGTCAGTACCAAGCGCAAATGGCGCCAATCCAAGAACAACAGCCGCCGCAGAACCGCCACTCGAGCCGCCCGGCACACGGGTTTTATCGACCGGGTTAAGAGTTGTAAAGAAATCGGAATTCTCAGTACTAGAGCCATGAGCAAAGGCGTCCAAGTTAGCCTTGGCTACGCAAATCGCGCCTTCAGCCTCTAACTTCTCGATCACTGTTGACTGATACGGCGCATTAAAGCCCTTTAAAATATTGCTGGCAGCTGTCGTTTCTGCTCCAAATACCAAAAAGTTATCTTTGGCAATAAAAGGCACGCCAGCCAAGCGACCAACTGGCTCACCTTTAGCGATGCGATCATCAATTTCGGCAGCTCTTTGACGGGCTCGTTCGGCCGTATCGGCAATGATTGACTTAAATTCCTCGTGTTCAGCAATTAATACCAATGACTTGTCTACATTCTGAATAGCCTTCTGCTTACCACTCACAACGTCTTCGGCAATCTGCGCTATGCTCGGCCACTGGCTCATCCGATCATCCTCCGAACTTTGATATAGTCACCCTGACGGTCGGGCGCACCCGCCAGTAGATCGGCCGGCTTATAGCCATAGTCTATAACCTCATCCTCGCGCATAACGTTCTTCAACCCGGTAACTTGGTGGGTTGGAGTCAAATCTTCGACATCTACCGCCGATAGTTGCTCGACATAGCCCAAGATAGCGCTTAGCTCGTCTGCGAAAGAGTCAACTTCGTCATCGGTCAGAGAAATGCGACTGAGACGAGCCAATTTTAATACATCATCCCTACTGAGTTTGCTCATTGAACTACAGTATACCAAGTTTTGAAAGCCCTTGCACATTGACATTATTAATAATTTATGGTAGTGTCAAGAGATGTTAAGGCTTATTCGTCAAGGCTCTGCGCTTGAGTCAATCTCCACCTGCATAGAATCTCAGTACACTAACGACTTGTTGTCTAAAAACGAAGTTGAAGCTGCCATGACAACCGTGAACACTATACAAGGACACACTGTAGGCTATGAACTGGAGATCAGCGAGCTGGTCGCCAACAAACTCGGCTTTACTACCGACAGACTCCCCACAGAACAACACAATTTTCTACACAAGGACTCCGTGCCTCTCGTCAAAAAGCTTATAGAAAAAACAGGCTACAAATATGATAATGACGAAGCTTACGAGGTTAGCTCACCGCCCTCACCTCATCCATTCGCACTACGCACCGCCACTCTCGGACTCATTCGTTCCGGTTTAATCCCAAATGATATCAGTTCTGCCAAGAACGGAGGGCGTCACATTAAAAACATGCTGCCCGCAGGTGGTATCACTGAACACATCAGTATTGGCACCGATTCACTCGCTAACAACATCGACTACCTAACCATCCTTCGTACTGCCGAGCTTCTTGGAGCATCCTCAGAGACGAGGCTGCTCGAGCCATCAATTTATGGCAGACACTGCCGGGGCGGCACACCAATCAGCACAGACTGGTCGTATGCTATAAAAGGCGAAGCCGGTGTTTATATTCCAATCAGCACAGACCTTGTCAAGAATTGGATTCATGAGAACTCTAAGCGCGTGGAGTTTAGGACTCTTGAGTATACGTCTCTCGATCAGTTATCTATTGGGCTGGACTCTCTATATTACCTAACGGCTGGAGCTCACAGAGTCAATGATCAATCCTCGAGCATATATAAAGACTTCTTTAATAACATTAACCAGGTATACGCTGACCGGGGCGCAGCCATAGCGCTGCCAACCAAAGAAGAGTGTATAGATCCGTTCAAGTATGAGAACTATCTGACACCCCATATAAGACTCATGCGAGACCACGAGGCAAGTAAAAATGTTCGATCGCTTGCAAGGTCTGCGGTCCTAGATATTCGCGAAGCCCTTAACCAAGACCATATCCCTACGCCCCTCGAAAAACCACTGGAAACCTAATTTTTTTATTAATCATTCGCCCTAGCCTTCAGCTCAGCAATGAAATCACGGAGCTCGGCGGCACGCTCAAACTCCAGATTGGCAGCCGCTAGCTCCATCTGCGCATTCAGATCTCGCACGACATGGTCGATTTCGTCTTTTGGAATCTTCTTAGCGTCAAGCTTTAAGCGCTTGGCAGCCTCAGGCTCATCGGCATTCATACGCTCTTCGACCGCCTTCTTAATGCCCGTCGGAGTGATGCCGTGATATTGGTTGTATTTTTCTTGTATCTGTCGACGACGAGTTGTTTCGTCGATTGTCGCCTGCATACTCTTTGTCACGACGTCGGCATACATGATCACGTGGCCCTCAACATGCCGGGCAGCGCGTCCAACCGTCTGAATCAGCGCCTGCTCAGAGCGCAAGAAACCCTCTTTGTCGGCATCAATAATGGCCACGAGTGAAACCTCGGGCAAGTCCAGACCCTCACGAAGTAGATTAATGCCCACCAAAACATCGTAAACACCAAGTCGTAGATCGCGCAGAATATCTGTTCGCTCCAGTGTATCAACATCACTATGCAAATAAGCTACCTTAATACCAATATCCTTGAGATAGTCCGTCAGATCCTCGCTCATTCGCTTAGTCAGAGTCGTTACGAGCACCCTTTGACCCTTGCCAACCGTACCGCGAATCTCGGCAATTAAATCATCAATCTGCCCCTCGGTTGGGCGCACTTCGATTGGTGGATCGAGTAGTCCAGTCGGGCGAATCACCTGCTGAGCCGGCTCAGGACTACGGCTAAGTTCATATTCTGACGGCGTGGCACTAACATAGACAACCTGGTTAACGTGCCTTTCGAATTCAGTGAAATTAAGAGGTCTATTATCGAGCGCACTCGGCAGGCGGAAACCGTGCTCCACGAGTATTTCCTTACGTGCACGGTCGCCGTTATACATGCCCCGAAGCTGAGGGATGGTCATATGACTTTCATCGATCAACATCAAAAAGTCATCAGGGAAATAATCCAGTAGAGTCGCAGGTTGCTCACCCGGCTCACGGTTAGTCAAATAACGGCTGTAGTTTTCGATACCCTTAACAAAGCCTGTTTCTTTAAGCATCTCTAAGTCGAAACGGGTGCGCTGCTCAAGCCGCTGAGCCTCTATTAGTTTGCCATGACTGCGGAAAAAATCTAATCTATCGGCTAATTCTTGCTCAATCTGCCCAATCGCAATCTGAAGCTTTTGCTGCGGGGTCACATAGTGACTTCCGGGGAAGATTTTGACACTGTCAAGCTTATTTAAGATTTCTCCAGTCAGATGATCAATTTGCAAAATCCTCTCTACTTCATCGCCAAAGAATTCTACACGGTAAGCCTGCTCTTCTCCAGCTGGCATAACATCCACTACATCGCCGCGCACCCTAAAGGTGCTGCGGTGAAAATCCATATCATTCCGTTTGTACTGAATGTCAGTAAGGAGCCTGAGAAACTTATCTCGTACTGTTCGTTCGCCCCGCTTCACATTAACCGACATACCGCCGTAATCATCAACAGAGCCAATGCCGTATATACAACTCACACTGGCTACAATCAGCACATCCGAACGGCTCAGTAGCGCTGATGTACTGGCATGACGCAAGCGGTCGATCTCTTCGTTGATAGCCGAATCTTTCTCAATATAAGTATCGCTCCGCGCTATGTAAGCTTCGGGCTGATAGTAGTCGAAGTAGCTAACAAAATAATGCACAGCATTGTTTGGAAAGAAAGCTTTGAATTCGTTATAGAGTTGAGCAGCTAAGGTTTTGTTATGACTCAGCACCAAAGTTGGTTTTTGGGTATTTTGAACCAAATTAGCCATCGTAAAAGTCTTACCTGAACCTGTTACGCCCAGCAGAGTCTGTTCTCTGAGGCCACCCTTCAAACCGTCGGTCAACTGAGCAATAGCGCTCGGCTGATCGCCGGTAGGTTGATACTGACTATTTAGTTCAAATTTACTCACTGTAGAAACATTGTACCAGAGAGATTAACTACATCTTATATGCATATCACGGACACCCCCTATTCGATGCAGTCACGGGCTTTAACTATAAGCGTAAATGATGTATACTTGTTTTCGAAGATTATGAAACAAATATCCAAACCAGAACAAAAAATTATTGCTCAGCAAGAGCGTCTTAAACAAGCTATATTAAAGTCTAAGCGCAGCCTTAGGTCTGCCGACGAAGAGTTTGAAGCAGCCTTTAAAATCCTTCAAAAACATCCTAAGAGAGTCACTATTTTTGGATCGGCCAGATTGAGCCCGAAAAGCAAATACTATCAGTTAGCCCGGAAAGTTGCCGGAGACTTGAGTGGTCTTGGCTACGCCATTATGTCTGGTGGCGGTGGCGGCATTATGGAAGCCGGTGACCGCGGCGCTTTTGAGGCTGAAGACGTTGCAATTGGCTTTAACATTAAACTGCCTCATGAACAAGTAATTAACCCTTACACGACTGAGCAATTGACTTTTAATTATTTCTTTACGCGCAAAGTCATGATGACCTTCTATGCCCATGCTTTTATCATTTTCCCCGGCGGATTTGGTACGCTCGACGAGTTCTTCGAAGTTGTCACCCTCATGCAAACTCACAAGATGCCCAAGGTGCCAATTATTCTTGTTGGGCACAACTTCTGGAAAGATCTCGACCGCTACATGAAAAAACACATGCTGCGCCGTGGTCTAATCAGCAAGGGCGACGAAAAACTCTACACTATCTGTGATGATCCAAATGAGATTCGTCGAATCATCTTAAAATCTAAGCCATTTAAAGAAATCTAAACTATAAATTCATCATTCGGCACCAGCTTGTCGCTGACGGTTTGCTGAAGTGCGTCATGAAAATTATCGTGCTGTAAATAACTAGCATTGATACGCCTAGCTAACTCCTCGCGTCCGTAGTAAGCAAAACGACGCGAATACGGCGAATGGTTGCAAACCGCTAACGCCACATCGAGCATATTCAGAGAGACTATATCAGAGCCATCCTGGAACAATAAATGATCTGTGTTGGCCCAAAAAGACAGCGCCCTGTTAAGCTTACGCAGAGATTTCATCATGTTGAGCGGCTTAAAATCTTCATCCTGCAGGTGCGGCTCAAAAAGCGTTGGATGATAGGGCGCGAACTCTGACCCATAGAATCGATGTGTGTCTGCCCACGAAAGACGTTCGCCCTCCAAGGTAAATCCGGTTGTCGGCTCTCGGCGAACAGCGCTCGCGACCACTTTGCCCAACTCCGGCTGAACCTGACGTAGCTTAAGTAAGGCTCCCCTCGCACGGATAGTCTCGAATGCTTGCCTAGCCATCAGTGTAGTTAAGATAGCTAGAGCTGAAAAATCATGAGTCAGTGGTAAAAATACTGCACCACCCGCCTCAGGCACAACAATAACATTATGACGATTTTTCTGAATGTACTTCTCGGCTAATATCGGCCACTTTTTGCCAGTGGGAACCTCAAACCGAACGCTCCGTATCTCAAAATCTTTGGCCTGTAGTCCCTCGTAGGCCTTCAGCCGATTCTTGTGCCATTCTGGCGACTCAACCAAAAGCGTCGCCACTAAAAGCTGAACGGCTGGCTCATGTTTAAACATACTGTCCATGCTACGATAACCGAGAGCTTTCATAGTAGCCTTCGGTTTGCACTTCTTTAAAATAGCCTTAAGCGAAACAGATTTGATCGCAAATATTTTCTGCTTTTCGGCTTCCTTTTCCATGAATGCATCGACTGCCTTAAGTATGTCAGCCGGGGTTGAATTAATGTCGCAGCCCAGGTGTTTTCTAACCTTTTGCTCGTCAGCCAGAAGCTTCTCCGACAGTGCCCGGTAAAGTTCCTCCCCGGTGGTAATAGAGGGATCAAGCCCAAGCTCTGCAATCTTTTCCTTGGCACTCGCCTGAAGCGCCAAACCTAGCCTAATATCTCGCCCAGGCATACCTGCAGCGCGCTCCAAGCGCCCAAGGCGCAGCTTAAGCGCAGGATAAGATACCCCCAAAGCACTCGCTAAAACTCTCGACATGCCTCTATATTAGCACAAGCGCGTTAGGCACGACTATGCGTTTTAGATACTTATGCGAATTGATGACCGCTAGAATTAAAGCCAAACGATCTTTGTAAGCGGCGAACAATCGCCACACTGAGCCCTTGAAGTGTCATCAGGTTGCCGCCAGATCGATCGTCTTCGGGGCCGCCACTGTCTAGAACCACTTGGTAATCATAATTTTCGGTATTCGGTAGCGTGAAATTGGCCGGCTCATGGCCCTGGTTGATAAACATTATATGGTCACCGCGCCTCATGCCTGCCGCCACTGGATTATTGTTCCATTCAGAGCTAGACATCCTATCTCCCCACACATTTAGCCACTCAGGTATGTCAAACTGACCTAGGTCACCGTTATTACGAATCTGAATACCCTTTTTAATAAAGTCAAAGACCGAACCTTCGTCAACCGATGTTTGCTCCCAATTGACCCAAGAAATATCGCTATCCTGGCAGTAGGCATTGTTATTGCCACCCTGGGTCCGCCCTAGTTCATCACCAGCCACAATCATCGGCGTGCCACGCGCAAATAGCAGAAACGCCATCATGTTCCGCTTAGCCTTTTCTCTTAGTGCCAAGATATGCGGGTTGTCTGTCTCGCCCTCAACGCCATGATTATACGAGTGGTTATCATTCGATCCATCACTATTATTCTCGCCATTGTTTAAGTTGTGCTTGGTGCTATAAGACACTAGGTCCGCAAGCGTAAAGCCATCGTGAGCAGTCACGAAATTGACAGAACCTGATCCGCTCCTCAAATCACACCCCGACACAGATCCACCAGCCAAAACATGCGCCAGCGCACGGATACTGCCTTGTCCGCGACCAAAATCACGCACAACATCCCGGAAAGCACCGTTCCACTCGGTCCAGTTAGGATGATTACCGAAATGGCCTGGCATGTAAGCTTCCCAGTCCCAAGGCTCGGCAATCATCAGCGTATCCTTGAGTACTGGATCTTCCTTGACGAGCTTCATGAATCCGCTAGAGTGTGACGGCGCGCCCTGCTCAGACGAATCCCTAGTAAGAGACAAGGCTAGATCAAACCTAAAACCATCTACGTGCATTTCCTCGACCCAATACCTCATGGAATCTTTAATCACTTCCAATCCGGCTGGCTTCGAGGCATCAAACATGTTGCCGCAACCAGTCTTATCGCGGTAATTGCCGTATCTATCGATATGATAATACGAACTGTTGTCTAAGCCCCTGAATGACTCGCTCGGACCGCCAGCACCACCTTCGGAGGTATGGTTATAAACAACATCAAGGACCACCTCTATGCCTGCTTCGTGATAGGTTCGAACCATATCTTTAAATTCGCTAACCGGATCGGCGGTAGCGGCATAATCTGGGTGTGGGGCAAAAAAGCTTTTTGGGCTGTATCCCCAATAATTGCTAAGGTTTTTGTCACTGTGATGTGATCTATCAAAGGCGAAAACTGGCATAAACTCAACAGTAGTTACGCCTAAGTTTTTCAAATGGGCGACAACTTCTGGATGTGCAGCGCCAGCATAGGTGCCCCGAAGCTCTTCGGCGATACCAGGATGAAGTTTTGTTAAACCTTTAACATGTGCTTCGTAAATAACTCTATTATCGACCTCCGGCTTCTTATCACCACGCCAGTCGAATGATCCATCGACCACCCTACCATAAGTAACACTCGGGAAAGGCTCATAACTATCCGATGGTCTTGCGTGATCAATTAGGTCTTTTGCGTAAGGATCGAACAACATGTTTTTGTAATCGGCGTGACTCCAAGGGTGGTTATCGTCACCGCTAGCCCTGAGGCCGTAAATATCACCAGGCTTCAGGCCTGGAACAAAACCATCAAAAACTTTGCCACCCAGCTCTGGGTCATCACGTCCACTTAAGCGCCAACGCTTTAATGTTTCCGACGGCTCACCTAGGTCTTGAATGCACAAGTCAACAAAATCTACATCTGCGCCAGCATGAACTGCAAAATCGGCGCCATCTTCATATAAGTTGATGCCGAATTTCTTTTCCTCACCACGAAAGGACTCTGCAAAATCAAAAGACTCTTTGGCTGCTTCAGGATTTTTTGGCCAGAGGGCCTCGTCAGTTTCAGAAACTTTTACACGATTTTGGAATTCAAACCCGACTTCTAACGTCATCGCTTGTACCTTTTTCGCTTTTTGTGTCTATTTTCTGACGAACCAATGAAAATAGCTATCCTTATGATATACCGCTATAACCACACTGTCAAGCTACACACAAGCTAGAAACTAGAATTCGCTGGGTTTGTACCAGTCTGGTGCTTGTTCTAGGAGTTTTTCAATCTCTTTAGTCTTGAGTAGGCCAGCCTGTGAGCCGGGGTACTGCACGACGTTCATGCTGTTGATTGGTGCCCACTGCAGGGCCGATTCGAGGTTATGTCCGACTACCAATGCAGCGACTAACGTGCTCGAATAGGCATCACCGGCACCGGTTCGCTCAACTGGTGGAGCTGGATCGGGATATAGCGGCATCTTGATGTGTTTATTGCCGTCAGAAGCATAAGCACCGTCCGGACCATCGGTCACAACAGCCATCTTAGCGCCCAGTTTGTGTAGTCTCTCCAACAAATCATGGACATCTTCGGTTGTGCCACCCGTCACCAGTGCGGCTTCTTCGCGATTCAAAATAATCACCTCGGAGTGCTTATAGATGCGATTCAATCGCTCGACGCCGGCCTTCATTTGCCAAGTACCAGGCTGGAAAGCCAATTTAACGCCCGGATTGTCATCTAGCCAGTCAGCAATCTCGTCGTGATAAGGACCAGAGTGCTCGCTAAGACTACTGAAGTAAATCCACTTTGGCATCTCGGCCTTGCGGATATGCGGCCAGTCATACTCGAAATTTTCGTGGCGAACTAGAATTGTACGCTCCGCCTTATAGTTCACAATAAAGTTAGTGTTGGTCGTGAACTCTGGTTCGATGTTAATAAACCTGGTATCCACCTTCTCGCGGCGCATCTTGCGGATAGTATCACGGCCAAGCTGATCATCGCCAACGTAAGTTTGGTAAGCCACAGACAGCCCCAGGCGACTCATTGCCACAGCAGCATTAGCGGCGTTTCCGTGACCAGCCATGATCTGTGATGCGCTGTATGGCAACTTCGTACCAAAAGGCATCGCCAGCCAAGGACCCTCTTCGTTCTCGTAGGTTCTAGCCTGATCATCATTTAGTTTAATAAATATATCTGTAACGGTATCGCCGACACAGAGGACATCAATTGGTTTAGTTTGCGTTGCCATAATTCCCACCTATATTCACTTACTATAATCGTACACACCCCTTACGCTTATATCAACCTTGACATATTAATTGTTTGTGGCCGTAACAATAAAATTCCTAGGCTGTAGGGGCTACACTAAAAACACAACCGATCTAGTCTAATGCAGCCTTACCGGCAGAGTTGAACATTAGAATCTTCTCTTCAACCACTTTTTGCACGGCCGGTACAACATACTTCATGACTAGTTTACTTACTGCGATTTCATCGGGATTTTCGGCCATGGCTTTATCGAGTGTTTCGCGGTAAGCCACGCGAAGATCGCTATTGATATTCACCTTAGTGACACCAATCTCGACCGCCGACTTAAAGTAATGACCCGGCGTACCGCTTCCACCGTGCAGACTGATATTACAGTCAATCGCATCACGGACCTTCTGCAGAAGTTCAAGGTCTAGTTTTTTCGGCACCGGATACTTACCGTGCAGATTGCCAACCGCCGCTGCAAATGTTTCAATGCCAGTAACATCAACGAACTCCTTCGCCCCCTCCGGAGTGCTGAAAGTCTTCTTAATTTCTTCGTAATCAAAAGCTTCTTTAAAGCGGTTAGACGACCCTCCGAAGTAGTGCGGCTCGGCCTCAACAATCGCACCGGTAAACTTGGCGTACTCAACCACCTCTTTAGTGGCAGCGATTATTTCTTCGTCAGTTGCGTCGTGATTCGCCTGCGAGATATCAATGTGAATAAACTCGTAACCAGCGTCAATACCACGCTTAGCTTCCTCAACACTCGGACTGTGGTCCAGGTTAATATAAATTTCTATGCCATATTCTTTCTTAAACTCGTCAACCATGTCACGCACAACATCGTGGTCCATGTCATTAGCCTCACCGAGGCTAAGCTCTACCATAACCGGGGCGTTATACTTCTGAGCGGCGGCACAGATGGCCCTTAGTGTTGGCTGGTCATCAATATTAAAAGCACCGAAGGCCCATTTTTGCTCCCGCGCTTGCGCCATGCGTAGTCTGGCTTTCTGGCAGTTACGACGTACTTGATCGAGTGAAATTGGCATAGTCCCCCCTTGATTTTCTACTGCTTAGTATAAGCATTATTGACACAACGAGCAATGGCCAACACCTTGGCCGACCATCACTCCTGAGCAAAATGTTATTTGCGCTTCGACTTTTTGGTCGTAACTTCGGTTTTTTCTTCAATTAACTCAAACAGGTCTTTATTGAGCATAACCACATGATGGGCCGCCATCTGAATGTGCTTAGCATCAAGACCAAAGTGCTTCATTAGCTCTGGACCCTCACCACTTTCGCCGTAGCGATCTTGCATGCCAATCCGTTTGATCGGTACCGGATACTCTTCGCCGAGTAGTTCGGCGATCGCTCCGCCCAAACCACCATTAATTTGACCTTCTTCGGCTGTGACAACGCACTTGGTTTTATGGACACTTTTCAGAATTGTTTCGCGGTCAAGTGGCTTAATAGTTGGGCAGTTAATCACCTCGGCATCAATACCTTGTAGGTACAAAGCTTCGGCCGCTTTTAGCGCCTCGTAAACCATGGTGCCGCAGGCAATAATAGTCACGTCAGTACCCGGATCGAACACGTAGGCTTTGCCAATTTCAAACGGTGTTTTTTCGGTTGTCATAACCGGCGTAGCTTCACGGCACATCCTCAGGTAGTTAGGTCGACTGTCTTTAGCCATAGCTAGCGTGGCTTTCTCGGCCTCAACAGCGTCGCAGGGCACAATTGTTACCATGTTTGGCATGCAGCGCATCAATGGAATATCCTCAAGCATCTGGTGAGTAGCGCCATCTGGACCAGTGTAGAGCCCGGCATGACTAGCAACAACCTTGACTGGCACATCGTTAAGCGCCGCCGTGGTTTTAATTTGCTCCCAGTTTCTGCCTGGACTAAAAGCTGCGTAGGCAGCTGCGAATGGAATCTTGCCTACGTGCGCAAGGCCCGCTGCCACAGTCACCATGTTCTGTTCGGCAATTCCAACCTGTAGAAATCGCTCTGGGAAAGCCTTCTCGAAGCCATCAAGCTTAACCGAGCCAGTTAAGTCGGCACTAACAGCCACAACGTTTTCATCCAGCTCGCCAGCCTTCACTAGGCCGCGGCCAAACCCGGCCCTAATGGCGTCTTTAGGTAAATCCTTGGCGGTTATGTCATTAAGGTGCATATCAGTTTTCATTAGTCTTCTCCCCTGGTCTTACCGCCGAGTGTGCGTAGGTGCTTCAGCGCCTCTTTGGCCTGCTCCTCATTGGGTGGTATACCATGCCATTTATAATCATATTCCATAAAATCAACACCCTTGCCTGGAACTGTGAAGGCGATAATACAAACTGGTTTTTCGGTGATAGCCCGCGCCATAGCGCAAGCGTCAATCACGGCATCAATGTCGTTGCCGTCAATTTCGAGCACGTGCCAACCAAACGATTCCCACTTCTCTTTCAGGTCAGCTAGCGGCATAACCGTTTCGGTCGGACCATCAATCTGAATATTGTTACGGTCAATGATAGCCGTAACATTATTAAGGGTGTATTTGGGTGCCAGCATGGCCGCCTCCCAGACATTGCCCTCGTTCAACTCACCATCGCCCATGACCACATAAATGTGGCGCGTCTTCTGGCGATCCATGCGCATGCCCAGCGCCATACCGCAGGCCTGACTCAACCCGCAACCCAGTGGCCCACTAGTAGTTTCAAGACCCGGTAAGTGCGTGCGCTCAGGGTGACCCTGTAGCCTAGAGCCAAGCTTGCGAAGCGTCTTCAGCTCAGCTTTCGGAAAATAGCCAGCCTCGGCCATGGCCGCATATTGCACCGGCACACAGTGACCGTTGCTAAGCACCAACATATCACGTTCATTCCATTCAGGGTTCTTCGGATCATGACGCAGTATGCTGAAATACATAGCCGTAAATATGTCCGCCAAGCCAAGCGGCCCGGCACTGTGCCCGCTACCAGCTCGTTCCAGCATATCAATAATATGCTCGCGGATAACGATAGCTTTTTGTTCAAGTTGTCTGGTTGTAAGTGTTGTATTTGTTGTGTTTGTTGTGTTTGCCATTATGCTTACGATTATACTAAACTCTTGTGATTTATCCCAATAACTTGACATTTAATCGTGCTTATGCTAATATGCGAAAATAATCTTATTGCGAGGACAGTCCTCGCAATTTTACAATGGCTGTTGTTTTAGAGGTCGTTGAGGTGGAATTTACGCACGCGCTGACTCGAAGCCACAATTGGCTCCTGCCCTAGTGCATCCATAATCCGCTGGTAAGCCCCTTCGGGATCGTCGCCGTTCAGGTAACCACCGGCGTTAAGCACATCGATTCCGCCAGCAGCTAGCGCCGCCGCCACTTCGTCATTCACGCCACCATCCCATCCCAGTTCGATAGTCGGCTTTAATTGCTTGAGAACTTTGGCTTTTTCGAGAAGGCTCAGATCGGCCTTGCCACCAAAATAGCCAAGGTCACCAGAGAATATTAAAACGTGATCAATTGACTCTAGCGCCGGAATAATAGTCTCGACTGGCGTTTTAGCCAGCAAAGCCACGCCAAGTTGTATACCAGCGTCGTGCAGCTCTCGGTAGGCTTTTAGGAAATCGCCTTCGGCTTCAGCGTGGACGATGATTAGCTGCGGATGAAGCGCCTTCATGGTGTCTATATAATCGAAAGGGCGCTGGTACATCACATGCAAGTCGGCTCGCATACCACCAGGCCACCAAATATCGCTCATCGCCTGGAGTGAGTTGCCGGTAAAAACTCCGTCCGCCAAATCAATATGGACGCGAGTAGCAAAACGGGCTGCACTCTCCATCTGAGCGTTAAAAACGTCTGGTTTATCGGCTAGAATTGCGGGAGCTACTGAAACCATAAACTAACCCAACTGATCCATCTGCGCCAATCGACGCTTAAAACGTGGTGCTTCAGCAAAAGGAGTCATTAGCCAAGTATTAATGATTCCGGCAGCTTTCTCGAGATCAAGCTCACGGGCCGGCAAACAAAGGATGTTGCTATCGTTGTCATTGCGACTCATGCGGACTGACTCTTGATTGTAGCCAAGAACCGCCCTAACGCCCTTGAACCTGTTAGCCGCCATACACATGCCCTGGCCACTACCGCAGAGCAGTATGCCCATAACTTCGTATGTTGGATAGGCAATCATCGCTTGAACCACTTTTGAGGCGTATACCGGAAAATCGTCATCAGGGTGTTTTTCGGCGTCACCACAATCAGTTACGTCGTAGCCGCCACGCACCAAATATTCAATCAGCTTGGCTTTGAGCTCAAAACCATTATGATCAGCACCAATGTATATTTTTGGTTTGCTCACTTACAGCTCCTCGTTCCCAAACGCATTACTTGTCTTCCTTTTCTGGGCGATGAATAGCTCGGCCTAGGTCGGCGGTGATTTCGACTAGACGATTAGCACAGGCCCACTCGCGGTCATACCACACAACCAAACTAAGTAGCTTGCCTTCAACTTTGGCGCGAGTAAGATCTACGACTGCCGATGTGCTTTCACCGACTACCTCGTCTGATCCAATCGGCGCCTCGCTGACCGCCAAAATACCTTGGTAATAGGCCTCTTTGGCGGATGATTTTAGTAGTTTAACAACATCTTTCACTTCTGGCTGCTTGCGGCATAAAAGCGTCAACTGAGTAACCGACGCAACCAGCGCTGGCGCTGGAATATTCGTTTCTACACAACACCCACAGTCGCGCTCACACTGGCAAGCACTAGCACACAACATACCGTCAACTGTTTGAGCCAATGATGCCTGAACTCCGTAAACACCCTTAATCACATCTGTGACCGGGCGAGTTGCCATCACCTCAGGACCGCCGGCCGACAGAGCACTAAGCTTGGCATTAATCAGATCTTCGGTGCTGCCGACCACCACTTCTGGCAATGACTCATCACTACTCTTGGCCGCAAAAACAACTCGACGAGCGCTAGACTTCTGATGAAGCTTAAAAGCCTTATCGGTGGCGTCGGTAGTTATAGTGTCGATGATAATGTCGATATCATGGTCTTGCCACATGCCAACAGTTTTAATAGGGCGAACGTGGACGTGTTGGGTATTGTGAACAAAAGCATTTTCACGAAGCTCATACTCTTGGTTGAGGGAGGCATAAATAACATCGGCGGCAAGAGCGTTAACAACCTCCTCTGGACTATCGTCACTCACGATCATCACCACGTCTATGTCACTACGGCGCGCCGCTAAATGATAGACCGCTCGACCTAGTCGGTCGAACCCGTAAATTGCCACCCTTGTTCTCATGTTTTCATTCCCCTTATGGCTTTATTGTACCGCAAGGACGAAGATAGTAGCAAGGCTTTGAAGCTA
Source organism: uncultured Candidatus Saccharibacteria bacterium (assembly GCA_964554245.1). GTDB lineage: Bacteria > Patescibacteriota > Saccharimonadia > Saccharimonadales > UBA4665 > JAGXIT01. Next base: position 52,184 of record CAZKNP010000001.1, read on the forward strand.
AGGTTTGAAGTTTTCAATTAGCGTATGCCAAGCTGATTCAGACAACTCACTCTTTGCTTCCTCAAAATCAAGCCATTCATAACTACTGTGCTCGCTACTAAGGGCAATCTCTGGGCTGTCGACCTTGCAAGCAAACAAGGTTCGATATATGAAAGCGCCATCATTCTCTTGCCTGTGACTGCCAGCTACAAGCAACAATGCACTCTCGTCAATATCAACTCCAGCCTCTTCGGCTAATTCACGTCGTGCAGCTTGGTGTAGTGTTTCGCCTTCGTCAACGCCGCCGCCCGGTAAGTCTGGCCTATTAGCACTCTGGTTGTCCAATGGGCTCCTAGTCAGGACTAGCATCTGACCCTTGTCGTTCAGGACAATCGACTTAGCGATCGTCCTACGAACCATCCTATTGCTCATTCCAGCGCTTAATAGCGTCGGCAATCACCTGCTTGGCGCTCTCTAGACCCTCAAAGCCCTCAACCTTAACACTATTTGGCTTCTTAAGGTCCTTATAATGATTAAAGTGGTGCTCGATTTGTTTGATCAGCTGCACTGGCACATCTTCTAGAGTCTTCAGAACATCGCCCGTATTGCGGTCATCGGCTGGAACGGCAATGATCTTGTCGTCGACTTCACCATCATCTACGAACTTCATAACACCCAAGATACGCGCTTCTACCACTACACCAGTCGTCAATGGATCATTGGTTATTATCAGTACATCTAATTCATCACCGTCTTCGTCTAGCGTCTGTGGGATAAACCCGTAGTTTGTTGGCTTGGCCATAATCTTCGGCTCAACCCGGTCAAGCTTCATAACGCCAACTTTGCGGTCCCATTCAATTTTATGATTTGATCCGGCTGGGATTTCTACCACTACTGTAATTTCGCCGTTTTCATAATCACCAGGACTTAAAATCTGATTAAAATCTGCCATATCTTCTCCTTGTTCGTTTAGGCCGTTTGTGATGATTTGTACGTCTTGAATTATACTATAAATATGCTGATTATCGGACACCGCGGCGCCAGAGGGCTAAAAACCGAAAACACCCTAGAGAGCGTAGCTGAGGCATTTAAATTTGGGGCGGACGGTGTTGAAACTGACATTCGCGTCACTGCCGACGGCGTGCCGATACTAATTCACGACGAACTGCTGCGCGATAAGCTTGGCAATGGTTGGCGAGTCGACCAACACTCGCTTGAGTTCCTGCGCCAGCAAGTCGATACAATGGCCACAATCGATGAACTAATCGAAGTCATACCCAACGGCAAGCAAATCCGCATCGAAATCAAGCCCGGCGAAAATGCAAAACCCATTATTGAATACTTGAAAAAAATTCCTAATAACAAAATAACTAACACCATTGTTGTGTCTTTCGATTTTAGTATTTTGAAAAAAATCAGAGCAGAGATACCAGGCCTAAGTCTTGGAGTCAACGAAAAGTGGTCCAGCCTGCGAGCAGTCAGTCGCGCCAAAAGACTAGGCGTCGATGTCATCCAGATGAACCAACGCTGGTTATGGCGCGGTGTGCTGAGCGGATTTAAAAAACAAGGCTTCAAAATCACGCCCTACACCGTCAACTCTAGGCGACAGGCTCAAGCTTGGGCGAACCTTGTCGATGGCATCATCACCGATTACCCTGATCGTTTTGCGGATTTTATATGCTAAATTATCTGCCGATGAAGCCGCCACATTCCCCAGATGACGTATAATACCCACTATGTCTGCTTCTATGAAGTTAGTGAGGTCAAAAGATTACGTCGATGCTTTGGTTAGCGATATCAGCAAAGCCAAGCACTCGGTTGTACTCTTCAGCCACATCATCGCCTACGACTCCCGCACATCAAGCCTAATTGATGCGCTCTGCGAAGCCTCACTTCGCGGCGTCAAAGTGGATGTGGCCGGAGATGTTTTTACGCTCGGCATCTTGGGCGGGTGGAAATCAACACCCCTAACCCCCAACAAGCGCATCAAAGCCCTGCGCGACATGATGAAAAAATTTAAGGCCAGCGGTGTTCAGTATCGCTGGATTGGTCAATTCGGGCCATTCCTTTTCGCCGGCAGAACCCATGTTAAATGGTGTTTAATCGATTCCGTGGTATACAGTTTTGGCGGCGTCAACCTCTATGCGAAAGGTCTTAGTGTCACCGACTATATGTTTAGAGTCAAAGACAAGACGCTGGCCCGACGTATGCGCTATGAACACCAAAGAATTGCCCGCTCCGACCGCAAAGGTAGTTTCTATAAAAGTCATCGCTTTAGCAGCAAAGCTGGCGCAGTTTTGTTTGACGGTGGCCGAGTGGCCGATTCGATAATCTATAAACGCGCCTGTGCTCTGGCCGAAGAAGCAACTGATATTACTTTTGTGTCACAGTACTGTCCGACTGGCAAACTCGGTAAAATCATGCAAGAAAAGAACGCTAATCTTTATTTTAGCCACTGGAAACAGGCCGACGGACTTAACCGAGCGCTGATTAGAAGCAGTATGTTTTTTACTGGCTACAAAACGCTCTATCCACGTTCGACGTTTATCCACGCCAAGTTCATTATCTTCACAATGTCTGATGGATCAAAAATAGCCTTAACCGGCTCGCACAATTTCGTCCGCGGTGGCGTCGTACTTGGCACACGTGAAGTTAACCTCGAAACAGACAATCCTCGCACTATTCGCGCTCTCGAGAAGTTCTTAAAGGAAGACATCCTCTAATCTCTATGTGGCGCGCGCAGTTCTCTAGCAAAACGCACCTCGGATCTAATATCTGGGAATTTAAATTCCAAAAGCCTAGCTCATACGACTTTTTGCCCGGACAATACGCTCATTTCTACTTAAATTTCGACGACGAATGGCACAGCCGAACAATGTCGATCACTTCTTTGCCAGAGGATAACTACATAACCTTCATCACCCGCATCAGCGGCAATCCCAGCCCCTACAAATCAAGACTAATGAATTTGGGACAGGAAGATGAGATTGGTATTGACAGCGCCCTAGGAGACTTAATCTTGCCGATGACTCCACATCAACTAGTTTTCGTAGCTGGCGGAATCGGACTAGCCTCTTTTGTTGGTATGGTGCGAGAAAACATCAACCAGAATAATCGTCACCATATAAATCTTCTGCAAGCTTACCGCACAGAAGATGAAGAGGCCTTGAATCACTTAATCCAAAATATCGAACCGGTGCATCATAAAAAGTTCACCAGCACTAATCGCTTAGATATAAACGATGTATTACGCGTCAAATCGGATTTACCAATTCAATATTACCTATCGGGCGGCGAAGATTTTGTATTATCCCTGAAGAGCCAACTCGAGTCTTCCGGCCTAGATCATTCTAAGATCGCACTAGACTACTTCACCGGCTACACAGAACAAGAAATCTAAGACCTACCAGTCGGCATATAAGTAAAGACGGGACGTAGCCAAAAAGTAATGTTCAGATTTCTATTTATGCGCTTCTAGATATTCACGCATCTTGAGAGCTGCAGTTGCACCTTCGCCAACAGCACTAGCGACCTGCATGGTAGCACCGCTGCGGATATCACCAGCCACGAACACGCCGGGAATGTTAGTCATCAGGTTTTTATCTGACTTAATTAAGCCGATCTCGTCTACCTCAACTGCACCGCCAAGGAAGCTGCTATTAGGATTCAGACCAATGAATACAAAAACACCGTCGACCGGCAACGTAACCTGCTCGCCAGTTTCGGTGACCGTACCAACAACGGACTCAACCATATTGTCGCTATTGGCTTTAATCTCATCAGTTGTCGTACCTAAGTGAAGAGTGATCTTGCCTGCATCAATGTATTCACGAAGTTCCTTTTGCAAGACTTCACTAGCGCGAAGCTTTGAGCGCACCATCAGGTATATGTGGCTAGCGAACCTAGTCAGAAAAAGTGCTTCTTGCACTGCTGAGTTACCGCCGCCGACAACGGCCAGTCGCTTATCACGGTAAAATGCGCCGTCACATGTTGCGCAGTAATGTACGCCCCTAGCGTAATATTCGGCCTCGCCAGGAATGCCAAGTTTTTTATAATCACTACCGGTGGCGATCAAAACAACCCGAGCATACATGTCACCGTCGGTAGTGGCAACTCGCTTCCATTCACCTTCGTCATAAAGACCGGTTACTTCCGCCGGAGCAATGACAGCACCAAAACGCTCAGCTTGCTGCTGTAGGTTCATAGCTAGCTCAGCACCAACAATGCCTTCTGGAAAGCCTGGGTAATTGTCAACTTTATCAGTAATCGCCGCCATGCCGCCGGGGATTGCTTTTTCGACCAATAGCGTATCAATGTCTTCGCGGGTCGTATAGATTGCCGCGCTCAGGGCAGCTGGACCAGCGCCAATCATGATAATTGTATGTGAATTTTCCTCTGTTCTAGACATTGTTTAGCAGTCCCTTTCTAGGCCCCGAAGGGGCAACTATTAATCGCTCTCAGCCTTTTGAGATAATTATAGCCCAGTTAGTGTTTATTCACATAACCGCGCTATAAAAACTAACTTCAACCCTCAGACATTCAAGCTATTGCTGGCGCGAGCTTGGCAAGGTTGTAACCTACAACCACTTCACGTTTGTCTTCGTGGTTAGTAATAACTGTTACCGGCACGGTCAAGGCACCTGACAAAGCCAAGGCTTCCTGCTGGCGATGCGGCTCGTCATCTAGATTTACCTCGTCATAAGTAAAACCCTTAGCCGACAGGTATTTCTTAACCATCGGGCAATAAGCGCAGGTTTTAGTTGTAAAGATAGTAATATTTTTAACCATGATCGTAACCCTCCAATGCAATCTATTTATATTGGTTGTTGCTTGTGGCAGTTTTGTTTTTTCCACTCCCCAGGCACTCCATTCACCTTAGGTTTTAAGTGGGTACTGTCGAACACGTATTATTGTATATAGTGCTTAAGCTAACGTCAATACCCCCACATATTGTGTTTTTAGCCACATTTAGGCCACAGAGAGCCCTTTTGTACCTTAACGACCTTCAATAGCAACAAGCTCGATATCAAACACCAGATCGGCATCTGCCGGGATACCAGAACCAAACGGAGGACGACTGCCATAAGCTTTTGCTGATGGAATAATTAGACGACGCTTACCGCCAACCTTCATGCCGGGCACACCTTCAGTCCAGCCAGGGATAACTCCGTCCAAAGGGAAGCTGATTGGCTTGCCGAAGTCACGCGAGCTCTGAAAAACCGAACAGGTTTTAGCAATAGCTCCAGTGTAATGACAAGTCACTGTGTCGGTCGCCACAACTTCATCACCTTCGCCGACAATAAGATCAACAATCTGCAGCTCTGGTACCGAATCAATAGGCGTAAAATCCTCTAGCATAATTTATTGCTCCACTTTATTAAGAAGTTTTACTACGAACACTAGATCAGCCTTGGCGGGAATACTGTCACGCCCAGATTCGCCGTAAGCATCAGCATAAGGTATAACGATGCGACGAGTCCCACCAATCTTCATGCCTTCAACTCCCTTGTCCCAGCCAGCAATAACTTGACCCGTTCCGAGCTGGAACTGCAAAGCATTGTCAGTAGTAAAATTCTCGTCAAACATCTTACCGTCGCTCGCTAACGTACCATAATACTTCATAACCAAACAGTCGTTAGCTTTAACGGCCTCACCTTCGCCCTCAACCAAGTCAGTTGTTTGTAGTTCCGCAGCCTGCCCCTCTGGCTTGAATACCTCTGGAACATCAAGCTTGCTATTAGCTACCTCAGTCGATTGAATCATGCAGGCTGTTGCGGTATCTTCCGGTATAATTGCCTGATTTGCGGTATCGTTACTATTACGACTGTCCAAAATTGCCATTACAGTAAAACCCGAGGCTGTAATCAAAAACAAAAATGCCCCGATACCAGCAATAATCCTATCACGCAAACGCGTCGTCGCCATAAAACCCCTCCTCTTTTCTAGTATTTAAAAGTATAACGTACTCAAGCTCGCCAGTCGAGCTGAATTGGCTCGCTCGGGAATCCCCTCGTAAAGGAGTCGATTAAGGCTTCTTTTAATGAACCGGACACAAAATTAACATTCGGCAGCTCGGCGATCGGTAGCCACATTGGCTGATAAGTGTTCTGGCCAGCTTGGCTAATCTCATACTCGGCTGTAGTTGGCTGTAAAACCGGATCCCCGCCAACATATTCACACCAATAGACAAACTGGATACCGTAAGGTGGATCGGCTTCCTCAACAAAAACCAACTTAACGCCGCCAACTTGCATAGAAGTCTCTTCTTGTAATTCGCGTCTTAGGGCAGTTTCAGCATCCTCGCCCATCTCAATTGCGCCGCCGATGAGCGTGTAGTATTCTTTGCCAAACTTGTTGCGCTTCATGACCAGCATCTGATTATTGTTGGTTACGATCGCGCGTATTGCCTGCTTCACTTCCTTAATCCTCCATTTCGTAATCTTTAAGCTTGAGTGCATTCTCTTTGCTGTAATTGGTCTGAAGATTGAGCAAAACATCGTAAATACCACCGGATTTCGCCAGCTTCTTCGGTGTACCAACTTCATCGACGGTTCCGTTCTTAAGCGTAATAATTGTATCGACGGATGCGATGGTGCTAAGGCGGTGAGCGATAATGATAGTGGTCCGACCTTTCATCAGGCGTTCTAGAGCCTCCTGAACTAGGCGCTCGGACTTCGTGTCCAGACTACTGGTGGCTTCGTCCAGAATCAGAATCGGCGAATCCTTTAGTAGTGCCCGGGCAATGGCAATACGCTGCTTTTGGCCGCCGCTAAGCTTAAGGCCACGCTCACCTATCTCGGTGTTATAGCCCTTGGGTAATTTTTGGATGAATTCGTGAGCATTAGAATCTCGAGCTACGCGCTCAATCTCTTTTTTGGTAGCACCTAGTTTGCCGTAAGCAATGTTTTCCCTGACAGTCCCGCTAAATAGGGCTGCTTCCTGAAAAACGACCGCTGTAGAGGCCCTCAGGCTGGTTTTTGAAACTGAGGCGATATTCTGCCCATCAACAGTAATAATGCCCTTCTGGGGCTCGTAAAAGCCTAGCAGCAGGTTGGTAATGGTTGTTTTACCCTCGCCACTCTCTCCCACTAAAGCAGTTTTAGTGTCCGGCTTGAGTGTAAAATTCAAATCTTTCAGAACCGCCTTCGACTCATCATAGCCAAACTGTACGCCCTGGAAGGATACTTCGCCGTCCGTAACGATCAATTTGGACTCTGATTCAGATTCTGGTTCAGGATATTCGTCTAGCACCTTAAAGTACTCTTCGCTGTTGGCTATAGCACGCTGAGCGTTGTCTATAATGAAACTAATACTAAAAATAGGCATACGAATGTTGATGGCGTACTGAAGTAGTAGAACCCCAGTACCGATAGTCATCGAACCATCGGCCATACCCCAAAAGATGTAGCCGAAAACCCCGAGGAAAACAAAGTTTAACACCATTCGCCTAATCACATCCTGTGTGTGCCACATGCGGCTCTGTGGGTGGGTTATCTCAACCGATTTACCGAGATGATTATCAAAAACGCCAAGCTCTTCTGATTCGCGACCAAAGCTCTTAACAACCTTCATCTGTCCGACAGCTTCGTTGAATCGACCGGTTGCCATATCAACCTCGTTGTTCGACTGTGTTTGATATTCACGCCAACGCTTACTGGTGCGAGTCGTTAGATAAATGAATATTGGATAAAGCACCAGTAGCATTAAACCGACTTGCCAGGAGTAGCGGAAGACAATAATCAATGAGAAGACTGTGCTAAAGATAAACTGCAAGAAGTTGTTGCTCATCGCCTGAACGAAGAACGAAATCTGTGAAATGCTGCGGTCTAGGCGATTGAGAATTTTGCCGGTCAGCTCAGTGTCAAAATAGCGCTGCGGCAACGATAATAAATGTTTGAAATAGCGATTACCAAGGCTTTGCCTCAGTTTCGCCTGCAAAATGTCACCGATATAACCACCAATATTACTAAAAATTGTCTGTGACACATCGGCCAAAAACATGCCGCCGATTAGCAGTACAACAACGCGCATATCGATCGACCCGACTCCACCGATACCAGTAGCTTGGTCGATAATCCCCTTCACTAGCAGTGGCTGTACCTGGGACGCTACCGCTACCAAAATCGAGAAAAAGCTTACCGCAATATAAAATTTGCGAAGCTCCCGCGTTTCAACCACAATCCGCCATAGATTTTTCATCTACATAGAAGTATAAACCACTCAGCTAGTTTTTGGCCTATCTTGAGCTTTACTTTTTATTCGATTACTTCTGAAGTTCACGCAAATCTTCAACCACTTGACTGCCATGTCCGTCGGGGATGACATTTTCGTAAACCTTCTGAACCATGCCCTCCGGGTCAATCAAGAAAGTTTTGCGCAGCGCCCGCATCAAGCCTTCTGCGTCCGGATTCCAGGCACCGTAAGCCTCGATAATCTCACGCTCGGGGTCACTAACCAAATGGAAATTCAGATTATGCTTGGCTTTAAATGCGTCATGCGATGCGGCGTCGTCCTTACTGACACCAATCACCTCAGCGCCAAGTTCAGTCAAATCGTCACGCGCATCACGCAGACTACAAGCCTGAGTAGTGCATCCTGGAGTGTCATCTTTTGGATAGAAATAAAGGATCACCCACTTACCTGCAAAATCCTTTAGCGCTACTCCGTTAGCTGAAAACTCTGGTGCTTTATATGGTGGGGTCATTTGCGCTCTCCTTTGTGATCGTTTCTTACTTTGGTCGCTACCTGATCAAGCACTGCCGAAACATCTTTGTCCGACAAAGTGCCTTCGTGACTGGTAAATGATAGTCGGAAAGTAACTGTTTTGGTTGAGTTGTCATCTTCTGGTTGGTAAATCCCGACCGTGCCTAATTCTACGTCCGTCAACTCTCCAGCCTCAGACCTTGCAGTCTGACTAACGGCTGCCTCTAGATCCGAGAAGTTTACCTCGGTCGACACTTTTAGTGATATATCTTGGTGAACCGAAGGATAGCGACTGAGCGGTCGATAAGTCTTGGCGGCCTGAGAGAAGGCTTGGTGACAGCCATCAAAATCTAAAGTAGCAGTAGCTACAGAGGTGGGCAGCTTAAATTTACGAACTACACTACTCTTTAGCTCGCCGATCATACCAAGAAATAGACCATCAACCGTTTCAACGAAAGCCGAACGCTCCAAATCAAAAGGCGCTGTTACTGGATAATCAAGCGATTGGTCAACTGGTTTGAAAACAACTTTCAGGCTTAGATCTTTTGCTAGCTGATCGATCATGCGCCTGACCTTATAGAACGGCGCACCCCTGGTGGTCTTCTTGTTGGCGTAAATCATGTCGATAAACTCGATTTCCTTCGGCAAACCATTGTCATCACTAGCGTGGTAGGTCTTATTGTGACCTTTGCCGATCTCGAAAATAGCGAACTCATCGTGTCCAGCCTTAATGTTCATATGAACCTTATCAAGCAAACTCGGCAAGACGCTCAAGCGGTAATACTGCAGATCCGGACTAAGTGCGTTTGAAAGACTGAACGCCTGTGAAACATCCTGCTCCGCCTGCTTGAGCGTCCTCTCGTGCACAAAACTATAGGTCAAAACTTCGTTAGCGCCGGCTCGACTCAGGCTATTTCGAATTGCCTGCTTGGTCAGCTTACGAGCGTTCTTTGGCGTCGGCTTCATGCTACGCGCCGGCAATTCCCTAGGAAGACGATCGAACCCATACAAGCGGCCTATCTCCTCAACCAAGTCTTCGGCCTCATCAATATCAGTTCTCCAAAATGGCGCCGCAATTTCAAGCGGCGAATCTAGATCATCGGACTTGCTCGTAACATTAAAGCTAACTAATCTGAGAATATTGCCAATTTGATCACCCGTTAGATTCATGCCTAGTCGTTCAGAAATAAATGACGGCTTAACGATTATACTTGGATTGATAGCTGATTTCTTAGCGCCCTCTGGCAGATCAAACACCGGCGAAGCCTGCTGACCTGGCATAAAATCAAGTAGTCGCTTCATGACACGGTCGTTCTGCAAGTGAGATTGACCTTTATTGAATCTAGTTAGAGCATCCGTAAAAAGTCCGTGCCGCATGGATGATCTGCGCAATGCGTACATGTCAAAGGTCGCTACCTCGAGCACGACACTATGGGTGCTAGCCGAAATTTCGCTATCAAATCCACCCATGATACCAGCCAATCCTACTGGACCTTCACCGTCAATTATGACAATGTCTTCTTCGTTTAGATGGTAGGATTTGCCGTTGATCAACTTGACCGTTTCGCCTTGTTTTGCCAACCTGACGCCTAGTTCTTGGCCGCGTAGCTTATCGTAATCATAGGCATGTACCGGCTGAGCTGTTAGCAGCATGATGTAATTTGTGTAGTCAACCACGTTGTTGATAGCTTTTGATCCCCAGCGCAGCAGCGTAGTCTGCATCCATAGCGGACTAGACTTAACCTCGACATCGCTGAGCGCCATAGCCATAAACCTTGGTACGACCGACTCGGCCTGATTATTGACAGTCAGCTTCAGGCCGCTAGCATCGGTGAAGACTGGCAACGACCAATACCAATCAGGTTCATCGAAACTTACCTCGATTTGCTCATCGGCTGGAGATTCTGGCTGCAAAATAGCAAAAATTTCACGGGCGACACCAAGCTGACCAAATAGATCTGGACGATGAGTGAACATCTTGTTTTCAATATTCAAAATAACATCGTTCAGCCCAAAAACTTCCCCAAAATTCAACCCTGCCACAAGTTCGGGCGCACCCTCTGGCAAATCTTCTGGCTGGATATCGATAATACCGTTGTGGTCATCGTTAATGGCTAGCTCTTTACCGGACGCTAACATACCATTACTAACCACTCCTCGGAGCTCGCGGGCTGACAGTACAAACAATTCTTTTTCGTCAAAAGAAGCCGGCACAGTTGATTTTGGCGGCAGCCAAACTGCCCACATGCCAGTCGCAGCGTTTGGCGCGCCACAAACTACCTGCACATAACCACGCTCATCACGGTCAACATCTACCACGATTCCACCGTCATCAACCCAACAAACTCTTAATTTATCGGCGTTTGGGTGCTTTTCGGCGCTAACCACTTTCACGATCACGGCGTCCTTATAGCGAGGGCGAAGGTCGATTACCTCTTCGACGCCACCTAATTGGCTATTAACACGCTGCACCAATTCATCAACTGGCGGCAGATCGCATTTAATCAAACTTTGTACGGTGTTTAGACTTACTTTCATTACCAAATAGTATAGCGTATTTTTGCTAGTTTACAGGTGGAGTTTTTAGACCCTCGCTTACCGTCATACTATTACTGGTCTTGGGCGCTAAGAATCTTCGATTGGATTTCGTCAAGTGTAGCATCATCCATCTTGGGGCCTTCAGAGGTCGTCAGCCAGCCTCTATACTCCTCGTTAAACTCTTTTTCTTTACTCCAAACATCGGTCTGGCCAGCCAGATCTCCGTGTAGCGGAATCAACTTAGCATGTACGTGTGCCACACCGGTGCCTTCAAAAACTAACGCCACGCGTGGAGTGCCAAAGGCTTTTTCTAGAATATTAGAAACAGTCTTCACCGCCTTCATCATCTCGATATATAAATCATCTTCCAGGGAAAAAACATAGTCTCCAGGATTATTTTTGGGAATCAAAACCGTAAACCCAGGCGTGTTTGGGAATGGTGTTAGGAACGCTAAGAAACGGTCGTCCTCCCAAACCTTCCAGGACTTCATTGTTCCGTCAACGATGTCATCAAAAATTGTTCGAGTCACTTCACTCATATAACCTCCTATTTCTTGAACTTAATCAAAGCCTAAAACTGCTTCAAGAAGTCTAGTTTGGCGCTTTCGAAGTGACGAACATCTTCTATGCCGTACTTCATCATAACTAACCGATCGATACCGCAACCAAAGGCAAAACCAGTGTAAATCGCCGGATCGATTTCGGCGTGACGCAGTACGTTTGGGTGGATCATGCCACAACCGAGCAACTCAATCCAACCTTCGCCAGAACAGACTTTACATGACTCATCCTTACCTTCACAGAAAGGACAACTTAAAGCAAACTCAAAACTTGGCTCGGTGAATGGGAAATAAAATGGATTAACTCGGACATCGAGTTTTTTGCCGTAATACTCTTGCAAAAATTCCTGCAGAGTTGCAATCAGATTACCGACGGTTACGCCCTTGCCGACATAAACTCCCTCTACCTGGTAAAAGGTGTGTTCGTGGCGAGCATCAAGGTCTTCGTTGCGAAAAACTCGGTCTGGCACAATAGCGGCAATCGCCTCATCATTCTCCAAATTGGCATGATATTTCTTAAGAATACGATTTTGCATATTCGAAGTGTGGGCTGGCGCAATCAAGCGCTCTCCGTCTTCGTCAGTTTCTTCGGTCATAAAAGTATCATAGTCGTCGCGCGCCGGATGACCCTTTGGGAAATTAAGCGACTCAAACATATAGAACTGATTGTCAATTTCACGCGACTCTTCCGTCACATAACCCATGCGGTTAAAAATGTCAGATATGCGTTCAATTTCACGCGTCAGCGGGTGGACTGATCCCTGACTGGAATCAAGCAAAGCAGGGCTGGGCGCATTGACATCCATTGGCGCTGTAACGTCAATTTTAGGCAAGGGAGCCACGTCTGCCTGATTGTCATTCTCGACCCTATCGGCAAATTCCGATCTCAACATGTTCAGCTCTTGACCAAACGCTGATTTTTGATCAGCTGGCAAGTCCTTCAACAACGCATAAAGATCACCGAAAATCTTAGAGCGCAGGATCGTCTGCTTTTCGGCCAGAGTCTGATATTCACTCTCTAGCTTTACTTTGGCTTCTTCTATCTGGGGTATTTTGTAGTTCATTAATAGTCAGTATACCACCACCCTTGGCTGGTCGGACATCCGACACATAGATTTTACTAATAGTTATTCCGAAGTTGGTTTTTATGTCAAGCTGAAGCTATACTAATCGTATGGCAAATTTTAGTTTTGATGCAGTTAGTGAATATGACAAGGCCGAGATGAACAACGTCTTCGACCAAACAGAGCGAGAAATGACTAGTCGCTACGATTTCAAAGGCACTCCCGCTAATATTGAGTGGTTAGATGACAAAAAAGGTATCCGAGTGACCGGTAACGGCGAGTGGCAAATCGATGCCATACTTGATATTTATCGCAAAAAATTAAGCGCCCGTGGCCTCAGCCAAAAAGTGCTTGATACCTCAAAAGATGTAACTGAATCTAACCTTAAAACCACCAAAGAAGTTCCTTTCATTGCTGGACTCGACCAAGAAAAAGCCAAAGATATAACCAAGCATATCCGTGATTCATATCCAAAAGTTAAAACCCAAATTCAAGGTGACGCAGTCAGGGTAATGAGCTCCAGTAAAGACGATCTGCAAGCAGTGATGCAACTCTTAAAATCAGCCGATCTGTCCTACCCTGTCAATTTCACAAACTTCCGGTAATCCTTAGCTATTAGCCACAGGGCCGGCTTTGTTCTATCATGTAAGCATGAGCGACAACGTTGATCCAAACCCATCTGACGAACCTGTAGTTCCAGCAGAATCCCTGGAAGATAAAGCCAAACAAGTACTCGAAGAAAACGACCGCGGCAACTACGTTGCACCAGATAACAAACTCTACCCACACCAGTGGCTATGGGACAGTTGCTTTATCGCCATTGGACAGCGCCACATCGATCCAAGTAGAGCCCAGACGGAATTAACCAATCTACTCAAGGGCCAGTGGTCCAACGGCATGATTCCGAACATGATATTTTCTAATGCTGCCATGTACCAAACTGACCGTAATTATTGGCGTAGCTGGATTAATCCCCACGCACCCGAAGGTGTCGCCACTAGCGGTATCACCCAGCCCCCGGTCCTGGCCGAAGCTGTCTGGCAAGTTGGTCAAAGTTTCAGCGCCACCGAAAGACGAAGTTGGTACAATTACATGCTACCGAGCTTGGTCCGTTACCATGAATGGCTCTACGCTGACCGCGATCCACACAATGAAGGCTTAATCCTACTCCTACATCCATGGGAAACCGGCACCGATAACACACCACCTTGGATGACCGAACTCAGCGCCCACCTCATGCCAACTTGGGTGCAAATAATCAAGAAACTGAGGCTCGAGCCAGTTGTCGGCCTATTTCGACGCGACCGTAAAAGCATCCCGGCCGATCAGCGCTTCTCGACTCTCGAAATATTGACACTGTTCAGCGCCCAAAGACGTCTGCGCCGCAAAGCCTACGACACCACAAAGATACTGAACCGCGGCCTATTTAGCATTGAAGACCTAACATTCAACTCAATTTTTATCAAAGCTAATAGCCGCCTAATTGATATCGCGCGCATCGCCAGGAAAACGCTGCCCGAAGAACTTATTGCTAACATGAAACGAACTGAGGCCGCCCTCGAACAGCTATGGGATCCGTATGCTTCTTACTATTGGTCACGCGATTTTGTCACTCATAGGTTACTCAAACAGCCATCTATTGCTACGCTCATGCCTCTCTACGCCGGATCGATTAGCAAGGAGCGCGCCAGCCTATTGGTCCAGCACCTCGAGAATCAAAACCGCTTCGGCACCAACTTCCCCGTACCTAGCGTACCGGCCGACAGCCCGCAGTACGACGCCGATCGTTATTGGCAAGGACCGTCTTGGGTTAACACCAACTGGATGATAATTGAGGGGTTAAGGCAGTACGGCTTCCACGATCACGCCAAAGCCTTGACAGAAAACACCCTTGCCATGGTAGAGAAAAGCGGCTTCGCCGAATACTTCAACCCCGAGAATGGCGAGCCGCTTGGCGCCGACAACTTCTCCTGGACAGCAGCACTGGTTATTGACCTCATTCACCAAAAATAAGCTTTTTAAGCCTGAAGCTCTGCTATACTAATTGCCAGTATGATAGATATTTTAAAAGCTTTAATCCTCGGTATTATCGAGGGTATAACTGAATTTTTACCAATTAGTAGCACCGGTCACTTAATCGTTTCCCAAAAAGCGCTAAACTTCCAAGACCAACACGAAATTTTCACAGTCGTCATCCAAGCTGGCGCCATCGCGGCAGTTATTTGGAATTTCCGCGAAGACCTATGGGTCAAATTTACCGGACTAATAAAGAAACAAAAAGAAGCTTTAAACTTTTGGAAAATATTGATCATCGGCACGATACCGGCTGGCGTTATAGGCTTACTATTAGATTCTTACCTTGGGGCGCTCTCTGTGCCGTTCTATATAGCCGTGTCGCTAATTATTGGCGGTGTCATTTTGTGGTTTGTCGATAATAAGCCGGTCGGCCGTAACCTAAATGCCGACCTCAGCACTATCTCCGTCAAGCAAGCTCTATTAGTCGGATTCGGCCAGGCTATTGCTATCATCCCAGGTGTTTCGCGCAGTGGCGCCAGTATCGTCAGCGGCTTGTTAGTCGGACTCAGCCGCACCACCGCTACTAAATTTTCGTTCTATCTGAGTATTCCAGTGATGATTCTAGCCAGTGCTTACAAGCTTTTTAAGTACGGACATGTCATTGATGACATTAGCGGTGGCTGGCCCGCCATCATCGTAGGCGTAATAGTGTCGTTCATTACTGCCCTTCTAGCCATCCGCTGGCTCTTGTCATACATCTCACGCCACAACTTCCGTGGCTTCGCCATTTACCGCGTTGTCTTTGGTTTCTTTATTCTCTTCCTCATCGCCATCGGTGTTCTGGTCTAAGCATAAAGACCTTTGGTGTCAAAAAATATCCACCAGATTGTATAGTTATGCTAAAACACAACCCGTAAACTAGCCTTTGTTACAAAAAATAGGGAAGGCATTCTAGTGAAGGCTGCAAAACTTTACATTCATGACACAATCGACCAAACCGGCACACTCATCGGAGTCAACAAAGAACTATCAAAGCTATTAATAGAAAAGGATGTTATATCCAATCACATTACTGAACTAGGATACACAGCCACGCTAGTAGTTAATAAAAGAAGAGCCAATACACAAGAGGCAAAATGGCTTAAAGATAAAGGCGCCAAGCCAGTTAAATACCCAGACACCGCGACTTGCCCGGGGCAGAGCAGATACAGCCCTAGCTGAGTAGTTCACACATACTTTGACTATCTGGGCATAGCAGCAATTCAGGTAGAGCCACCCCTCAAAGAACAACACATAGTTGTAATTAAGGATTTAATAGATAACGTCCTTCAGTCAGACGATACTACGCCAACCATGCGGTCGGTAACACTAAGTGATTTACGTAACGGTGGACGTTCTCGCTATCAGAATTTTATTTAGTAGATCCCCCCAATCATCAAATAAATTACCGAAAGGATATAACCATGAAAATGACACGCTTTAACCCATTATTCGTTGAGCACCTCAAGCCTCGGACTCCTCAAGAAGATTTCGTGAAATCAATTCTAGCAATTGACGGCATTATACGTGAGGCTAGCAGGCTACGCACAACCAACATCCTCGACAAGTACACTCACGATATGTACAGTGACTATATTGAAAAGCTGGAGCACTTACAAAACAAAGAGCCACACCAAACACTTTCACTAGAAGAAGAATCAAACCTCTGGAGGGATCGCCTCAAAAGCTATGGCCATACTGGGCTATCTATGGTTAACGAAATCGATAAACTGAAGATATCCAGCAGCGAGATGGCCGGAAGCAGGATTGATTTTCTGTTTCCGCGAAATCGCCAAACGGACCCGACCAGTGGCTTCATAACTGACAGCCTGATAGATTACGCACCGTTTTTCGGCGAAACCGGCCCAGCCTTGTGTTTTGAGGTAAGCGCACGCCCAAACGCCAATAGTCGAACCTTCTTCCCTATCTTGGCCATGTGCGATATTGCTATCAGCGACAATAAGTCCTAATTATCCAGCTGCGGTTTGTCGAGCAGCAAAGGCTCGACACTTGGGGCGGTATCGGCAATCTTAATAACATCTTTGTCGATACGCCCAAGCGACTTATGGGCATTATTATAATGACCAACCGTAGTACCGAGCGTAGCACCTAGCTTCTGCATGTAAGTTTCGTGTGAGGAAATGTGCTTACCAAGATCGGCCACGCGCTTTTGAATGTCCTTAGCCTGCTCTTCAATCTGCAAACTTTTAAGCCCCTGCATAACAGTCTGCAGGTAAGCTAGCAGTGTCGTCGGACTAACAATAATCACCTTCTTGTCAATAAAAGCGTACTCGATTAAATCACGAGCATTCGTTCCGGTGGCGCCAACATTGTTAACAAGTAGATCGTAGTAAATCGCCTCCGACGGAATGAACATAAAAGCATAGTCGAGCGTATTTTCAGATGGGCGGATATATTTGGCAGTTTCATCAATACGGTTCTTGAGATCACTCTTAAATACCCGGGTGATAGCTTCGCGGCGAGTCTTATCCTTCTCTTCAATCAAGCGGTTATAGTTTTCGAGGCTAAATTTGCTGTCGATAGGAATTAGTCGCCCCTTGTCGAGCTTAATGACAGCGTCAACAATCTCGCCGTCCTTAAACTTATGTTGCAATTCATAGATACCCGGCGGCAGAACATTGCCTAGAACCGTGTCGAGGTAATATTCGCCGAGGCCACCACGTTGCTTTGGATTCTGTAAGACATTTTGTAGAGTCTTCAGTTCGTCAGCCACATCTACTACTCGCTTGTTACTGTCTTTGAGTTCGGTTAAATTACGGGTAATCTCGGCGATAATTTTATTCGTCTCACTCGCCTGCTTCTGAAGACTTCCCATCATCAGTCCCTGGCTTTTTTCCATTCGGTCAGCTACCTGAGCCTGTAGGTGATCCTTTAGTTTAGTAATGTCTTCCGACAAACCACGCAGATCTTCTTTGATTAAGAGCGTCCCGGTTTCGTCTGTTTTTTTACTGCTGCGTGAGATAGTCACAAAAAGCAAACCACCCATAACCAGCACCAAAACACCAAGTACTATAATTATCACCTGTTCCATGAGCCTATTCTAACAGAGTTTACTAATGGAAATACAGCTTATGCCTAGTGTTCGTGGTCATGATGTTCGTGATCATCAGCCATATGCTCATGCTGAGAAGACTCAGTACTGCCAGCGTCATGGCCATGATCAACGAACTGGTGTGCAAAAGTTGCAAATGACCCGACGATAACTACACCCAAAATCAATAGCCCTGTTCGCCAATCTAGCAGCTTATGGTCGGGCGTGTGCTCGTGCACATCTGGTACAACATCAGTCAAAGCAATATAGAGCAAGAAGCCGGCCGATATACCAACCAGTATGCCGATCGGTAAATTAGCCTGCGAACCAAGCCAGTAAGCCATAATCGCCGCCGCAGTCGTTGTCAGTGAGCTAAGCACGTTCACGAGTAGAACTTTTTTGCGCCGCATACCCTTGTGAAGCATCAGCCCAAAATCACCAATCTCGTGCGGGATCTCATGGGCAGCTACTACTATGGTCGTTACGATTCCGGTCGGTACACTGATTAGGAACGCTGAAGCAATTGCCACACCGTCCAGCGCGTTGTGTAGAGTATCGCCAGCCACAATCAGACCAATCGAAGCATCTTTGTCTTTATCATCAACATGATGATGGTGAAACCACCTGAGACCTCTCTCCATCAAGAAAAACAGCAAAATTCCGCCAAGCGCGCCGTAAGCTACCATCTCAACCGATGATTCGTGCACACCTTCTGGGAGCAGATCAAAAAACACTGCTGCCAGCAAAGCGCCGGCCGCAAACGGCGTGGCATATTTAGCTAATTTGTTGGCGGTAGATTTTTTCCTGAGCAGGATTAGTCCACCGATCAGTGAAAAAAGTCCACCGATCAGTGAAAAAAGTATTACAAGTAAAAAAGTAGTCATTAGGTTTATTCCTTAATTATTTAATAATTGCTAGGGATTATTGAAGCAAATACTATTCTTTATTGCAATTTTGTCGCAATTTTGCTATAATGATTGCAATATGGTCGCAGATATAAGCGAAATTGCAACAATTTTACGAGCTAACAAATACAGCCTGACACAAAGTCGGCTAGTAGTAGCAAAGACTCTTTTAGCCAATCGATCGATAACAATGGCGTCACTACTAAAAGAGGTCGATGGTCGCACCGACCGAGCTAGCGTTTATAGAACAATTGACCTTTTTGAAAAACTTCACATTATTAACCGCATATATACGGGCTGGAAATACCGAATTGAACTCAGTCAACAGTTCAACCACCACCACCATGCAACTTGTGAAATCTGCCAAAAAAACACAGTCCTTGCCCACGATCAAAAGCTAGAAGATGCGCTCACGCATCTAGCCGAATCTATCAACTTTGATATGCACGCCCACCAACTTGAGTTAATCGGCATTTGTGACAGCTGCGCAAAACACAAAGCTGAGGCTCACCAGTAAGTAATCTTGCTTAAGAAATGTGGTCTACTCCATAGAATCATCTGACTGGCCGTCATAAAATGTTAGTGTTCTAAAGGAGGAGAGACTATGAGAAGCATTGATGAACGCGAGGGTTATTGGGAAAGAATCGCTAGGGAACAGTTCGAAGGCATGCCTGCTGACGCTCAAGAACAATGGGCCGAGCTTCGACAGAAGACAAGATAGACCTGTTCGTGTGTTGTAATATTGTTTTCAGTAAGATAGATTACATACAATCAATCTCAAATAGCCTAAAGTAATAATCGGAAAGACCGGTACATACAATAGATCGGCTTCCACGAAAAGACCCGAATGACCGGGTCTTTTAAAATGGTTGAAAAAATTGTGAGACATGAGACAAGAGTTAGTTACAAAAAGCAAAAAGCGAAGCTTAATCGTGACACGATAATGGATAATCCAAGGTGACACGCCACAAGTGACAGATTAATCCGCCTTTTTTGCTAATTGTTAAATGCTAATTCATTGCTATTTGCTAATAGACAATTGTTAATTATCTGAGCCTACTATCCGTCAATCAACCAGTCTATTTATAATATTTCGCTAGCCACCGGTCACGGAAGTCATGAAAACTGCCATCCTCAATCGAATGCCGAATATCATCTACTAACTTAATAATAAAAAATTCGTTATGGATCGACATCAGGGTATTGAATAACAGCTCGTGACTCCGGCTGAGATGCTGTATGTATGCCTTGGTGTAGTTCTGACAAGTGTAACAAGCACAACCTTCGACCAAGGGAGTAAAATCTGCCTGATAACGCGCTCCACGGATGTTCAGGCGCCCTTCTGGGGTATAAAATGACCCATTTCTAGCCACCCGAGTTGGCGACACGCAGTCAAAGGTATCTATCCCCTGCTCAATAGCAGCAAAAATATCATCTGGCTCGGATATACCAAGCATATGCCGAGGCTTACCTTCGGGCAAGATCTGGTTAACCCAGCGTACAATGTCAGAAAGCTTCGACTTCTCGATCGCACCACCAATTCCGTAGCCATCAAAATCCCTTTCGGCCAAAAACTTAGCAGCTCGCTCACGCAAATCTTGATGCTGGGCACCTTGCACCACACCAAAAAGCGCCTGGTATGGCCTTTCAGGATGGGCGGCGCGCAGTCTCTTAACCTCAGCTAAACTTCTGTCTGCCCAAGGTTCAGTTCGCTTAGTTAATGACTCAAACTGGTAATCATAACAGTCCAGCAGAGAGGTTAGCTCATCAAAAGCAAAGGTAATATCCGCACCTATACCGTGCTGGACCTGCATAGAATGCTCCGGCGTAAAACGATGTTTTGAGCCATCGCGGTACGACACAAAATCGACGCCGTCATCATCAACAAAAGCCTGTCTGGCTTTCTTAGGCGCTATCACATCATCAGCCGAAACGCCCTCGACCTCCATGCTGAGTGTTTTCTTGAAACCACTACCAAGACTAAGCACCTGGAAGCCACCGCTGTCAGTAAAGGTCGGTCCGTCCCAGTTCATAAATTTACCAAGTCCACCGGCCTTTTCGATCAATTCGTGACCTGGCTGTAGATACAGGTGATAAGCATTAGCTAATACCGCCTGAGCGCCAGCCTCTTTAACTTGCTCTGGCAGTAAAGCTTTAACAGTCGCCTTAGTGCCGACCACAATGAATGCTGGTGTTTTAATTTCACCGTGCGGAGTTGAAATAACGCCCGTTCGCGCTAATGTGCCAGCCAGCCTTGTGTCAATCTTAAACGAAAATCCACTCATCTCCCGAGTATTATAACGCAAACAGCTCCCGGGCGCTGAAATCCAACAAAAAAAGAGACTCCTTGAAACAAGGAGTCTCTCTGATCTGATAAAACTAATTTATCGGTTCTTAGTAACGAGTCGGTAGAGGAACAGTAGTAGTACTGCGCCACCAATAGCAACTAAGATGCTATAAAGATCGATTGTACCTAGGTCAGCACCGTTGCCGCCGAGCATCTTCATTACCCAACCACCAACGAAGGCACCTAGGATACCAACAACAATGTTACCAACTGCACCTTGTTTGTGATCGCGACCCATAATCATTGATGCAATCCAACCAGCTAGTGCACCGAGAACAATCCATAAAATAATACTCATAATCTTTAATTACCTTTCTTTACGCTTTGCTAAGCCACCTTTTCGTCCAGCTAAGACTGCACGTTCTGGGTTATTTTTAAAATTACTTGGACTAACGCTTCCGCCGATTTTTCCTGCGGCCGATGCGCGCTTTGGGCTGTGTTTAAAATTACCAGGACTTACCGCACCGCCTTTCTTGCCAGCCCTTGCGTGCGCTTCTGGGTCGCCATGCCACCCTTTCCCCGTCCCGGTCTTCTCTGTCACAAATAACCTCCTTAGTTACTTTGTTTGATTAGATATTATCAGTCTGGAGCGGGCCGAAACTATAAGCTGGCTAACAATTTAGCGGATAGCCAACCTCCCCCCTGTAAATGGCTAAGTAAATTCGATATTTATATCCACTACCTCTGCAGGTTGCGCTATCTCTTACCAAGAACTAATGGACAAGAGACCAAAGGATAAAAGAGATAGGTATGAAACGGTAAAGAAAACTGGTCTTCGCGCTGCAAATATTCCGATTATTTTGTCGAAGGAAAAATAATTCTTCCGACTACCGTATCGCGGCGGACATACCCAAACTGACGACTGTCGGTACAAAAATTAGGATTATCACCAAGTAAATAAAGGTGCTCACCTTCGATACCAGCCACACGGCCGAACTGCTCATGATCGGAAGCCAAGAACAACACAGTGTCTCCAAGCTCGAACGAAGAAGAAGTGCTAATTAATACCCACTGTCCAGCTTCATAGGCGGGATACATTGATTCATCTTTGATACGACGAACCTTAAGCGGCCAAACAAAGCGCTTCTGGGCGTTGTCCAAATCCTCAACCGAAACACTAGCACTATTCTTCAAGATAGTTGCACTATAGTCGATATTAGTCTTTATTTCAAGATGGTCGCTGCTCGGATTTTCGCCATTTGTCGATTTCGGCATGGTGACCACTCAACAAAACATCGGGTACTCTTAGGCCGCGGAATTCTTCAGGCCGAGTGTACTGCGGAAACTCAACTGTTTCGTCATCGTCCTGGAAAGATTCAATCGCCGCACTCTCTTCCCCACCAAGAACCCCCGGAATAAGCCTAACCACACTGTCTACTAGTATCATTGCTGGCAATTCACCACCAGTCAGCACATAGTTGCCAATTCGGTAAGTTTTATCAACCCAATCAAGCACTCTCTCGTCATAGCCTTCGTAACGTGGGCAAACAATTATGATGCCTCTACCTTCAGAGGATATACGCTTAGCCTCTGACTGCTTCAAGACATCACCTCGAGGAGTCGGCAGATAGACCACCGCCTCTGGGTCGATAGACTTAGCGTACTCAATTGCCTCCACTATCGGCTCAGGTTTAAGCAGCATGCCATCACCACCACCGTAAGGCGTATCGTCTACTTGTCGCCTCGGACCAAGGCCAAACTGCCTGAGATCGATATAACTATACTCAACCAGACCTTTATCGCTAGCCTTCCATAACATGCTACTGCCAAAAACACCCGTAAACATGTCCGGGAAAAGGGTTATTATTTGAATCTTAATCATCACACCTAGTTTACTACAAAACAACCCCGCCTAGGCAGGGTTGTTTATGTCACACAAAGCTCTCATCTTCATGATGACTCGCAGGAGTCTTTTGTGTATGTTTGTTTTATCAATGTTAGTCTTTACTTAAGACTATCCTCTAGAATATAGCACCATCCCTCATCCGTCAAGGGCAACATAAGCACTTTATTGCAGAAAAACTAAATGTCTAGATCATCAAGATCGGCTAGCTCGGCGCGAGTCCTAGCAATAGCATCTTCTTTTCGCTTATCTTCCTCTGATTCAACTGACTCTTCTGTGGCTGTTTCGTTAACAGAGTCGGCCGTAGAACTATCGTCAGAAGTAGAGCTGTCTGAAGAGGTCGAATCATCTCGAGTTGGTCGCGGCAGCGGATTACCTTCACTGTCCAATCGATCAACATCAACGATTTTGAGGTTGTAGCGAGCTTCATTCTTTGTACCAAGCGCCCTTAGGAGAGTACGAATACTCTGAGCGGTCGCACCCCTCTTGCCGATAACACGTCCAAGATCTTCGGCGTCAACCGTTAGCTCTAGTAATACGCCCTTTTCATCTACGGTTCGGTTAATTTTTACTGCGTCTGGATTGCTTACCAATGACTTGACGACATATTCAACAAATTGCTGGTCAATACTGGCTGTCATGTTTTTGCCTCCTTAAAATTATATGACTTCACACATTCGATCGAGATTTCTCCCTCTCAAGCTGCTCTACTATTGTACAGAAAAACGCCCCATTTTGCACGGAGCGCTTTCGCCACATCTATAATACAACCTACTGAATCTTACAGATCCTGGTCTTGTTCCGTTTGACCGTAGCTACTGCAGCGCCCATAAGGATTAGGCCGGCCAAAGAAATCAAGAGCACCCGCGTCCCCGATTGTTGGTACCGGTAGTATCGCCTGTGTCTACTACGTTTGGCTGCGTAGAAGCATTAAGGACTTCAGATGTAATGGTAGTGTTGTCTGCATAGACTCCCAGTACATGGGCTTCATAGTTAGCGTTAGGAGATAGGTTTTCTAGCGTATAAGCAGTAGTACTAATATCTGCTATATCTACCGTGGTCCATTCAGTGGTGCCGACCACGCGGTACTGTAGTTTGTAGCTGGATATGTTAGTAACTGGAGACCACGAGACAGATATGGAGCTAGTCGTAGATTCACCAGCCGTCATAGTCGGCACAGAAGTATAAGTGAATGTTATAACATTCTCACCAGAAGATAGCATCTTGACCTGCGGAGAAGGTGTTAGATATCCCTCAATAGTGGGAGCCTCTAGTGACACCTCCTGACCTATGCGGTAATATGTCGGCACAGACTCCGGGATATTTCCTTCGTCATCAAGCATCTCGGATATTAAATAGCTTTTTACAAAACTCTTATCAGCTTTTTGTCCCATAATAAGTTGGTCTGGCTGGATAGACCGTCCGGACGTATCTTTATATTTAACCACTATCGGCACTGCGTTGATTAGTTGAGTATTCGCGTAATTATAGCTATCCCGGAGAGCAATACTACCAGTATCTGCAGCATATAACCTAGTAACCATGAACGAAGCCTGGTATTCTTCCGGTGTGATCGTGCCATTATACATGTCTTGAGATGAATATATTGACTGCAAAGAAAAAGAATCAGAGAACAATGTCTTTATCGATCCCGGCAGATACACCTCCTAAATGCCGTTACCACTGAAAGCTGTGTCCGCTATAGTTTCAACTCGATCACCTAGCGCTAGTTCAGAGATTCTGTTGCCTGAAAAAGCGCCCGAATCTATATATGTCACAGAATCGGGGATTACAACGGATGTAAGCTGATTGCCGGCTAAGGTATTGGACCCAATACTCACGACAGTATCAGGAATACTAACCGCAGTTAAGTTTCTGTCCTGAAAAACCCCTCTATTGGTCGTGCTCCATATAGTCTTCACGTCGACACCGCGAATTTGACTAGGTATATTGCACTACATCAGGACACTCCGGTGCCTCAGCTACACCACCCTCATAATAACGATACCATGTAATAATTCCTTGAGAATCATCAAACACAAAGCAACTCTCAGAAGTGGTAGCAGCGCTAGTAATAGCCGGTCCGGCCAATAGGTTCTGGGCTGTTAGGATTGCTAAGGCAAAGATGGCTGTAATGGACGTATAGGTAGCTAGTTTCTTAAATGTTAGTCTGCTTAGCTTACGCAGCTTAAAGGATAGTGGCCTTATTATTTTCATTGAGTGTTTATTCCTTGTTTTTAAGATGTGAATAAATCTTTTTTATTGTCTTCAACTTATAGATTGAAGATTAGCATAAGAATGATAAAAAAACAAGGTTACTTGACTCGATTTAAGGAGTAAGGCGTTGTGGAAAAGAGTACGAAAATATAGTCGTGAGGCGAGAAGGCGTTCTTTGTACTTGGTTTATTGTTTACCGCCGGAAGAATAATCATGGCGGATCAATTTGTGTTATTGCCAATCGCTAATTCATTGTATTTTGCTAATAGCTCATTGTTAGCTACTAATCCTAATCACAAAACAACTAAAACCCCGCCTCAATAGGCGGGGTTTTATGAAGTCTATTACTAAAACTTAAGCTTCAGTTTCTTCTTTTGCTTCCTCTGCTGGCGCTTCTGCGTCAGGTGCTTCAGTAGCTTCCTCGGCAGGAGCCTCAGCCGGCTCTTCTACCTTCTCTTCAGCTGGGCGATTACGCTTTAACTTATCAGCGTGGCGAATCTTGCCTTCTTTTTTGTCGGCTTTCTTGACCCATTTCGGCAGCTTGATGCCTTCTTTCTCGAGCATGAAAACTACTCGGTCGCTTGGCTGTGCGCCGTGCTCGAGATAATGACTAACCCGCTCTTTGTCGAGAGTTGCGGTTTTGGTATGAGGGTCGTATGTACCGACCTGAGCAACAATCTTGCCACTCGTTGGGGTCCTGCGGCTGTCCTGAACGACAACGCGGAATTGAGCGTGACCTTTGCGGCCTTTACGCTGCATGCGAATTACTAGCATTCGTCTTCTTCCTTCCCGTAAAATTAATAATCCCTAGGAGTATACTCTAATCTACCTCTGTTGTCAATCGCCCAACTGGTCTTTCTGACTTTTTTCGAGAGCATTTTTGGCTGCGGCGACCTGAGCGGTTTGCTTACTCGGACCATTACCCTGTCCAAGTTGCTTATTGTCGACATAGACGCCGACAGTAAAAGTCTTCTCGTGGTCAGGCCCCTCTTCGGCCAAAACTCGGTAAACTGGCGTAGCGCCACCTTCAGCCTGAATCACCTCCTGTAGGCGCGACTTTGGATCCATCCAAGAGCCGGTTTCTAGAATTTTTTCGAATGTCGACAAAATATTATCGGTTATGAAAACCCGACAAGCCTCATAGCCACATTCCAAATAGAGCGCACCGGTAATAGCCTCAAAAGAATTAGCTAAAATCTGCATGCGAGCTCGGCCAGCACTACGCTTTTCGCCCCGGCTAAGCCTAAGCAAAGGCTCAACACCCAACCGCTGGGCGGCCGCACTGATGCTTTCTGTACGCACCAAACTACTGCGCCAGTTAGTTAATACACCCTCTGGCTCGCTGAAGTTCTGGTACAAATAATCGGTCACTACTAGTTCAAGAACAGCATCGCCAAGAAACTCTAAGCGCTCGTTATGTTCGCTAGCCGAACTTTTATGCTCATTTATATAAGAACGGTGTGTTAGGGCTGTTATGAGCAGTTGCAAGTTCTCGAAAGCACCACCCAGGTGAGTGCGGGCGAATTCTTGATAGGGCGTCGTGTCCATGTCTACTAAATCACCTTCCCGTCACGGATCTTCTTCATGCCAACCAACATTAACTTACCAATATCTTCATAGGCGATGGCATCAATAGCCTCGGTTGATGGCAGCCACTTAATATCGCTCAGCCAATCCTCAGGAGATAGTTTGTCGGTATCACCCAGTCCTTCGACAAGATAAATGTGCATTGTCATTAAAACTAATGTGTGTGCCCGGCGATACCTAAAAGTCACCTTGCCCAACCAGTTTCTGACACGCATCGACTGCAGGCCGGTTTCTTCGCGAATCTCACGCTCGGCCGTCTGGCTCGGCTCCTCGCCCTCCTCGACATGACCTTTTGGAATGGTCCAACGATTTTTGGCGTCTTTAATTAAGAGTATTTCCAGGGCATTGTTGTCGCGGTTACGGCGATAGACTACGCCACCGGATGTAGTTTCTTGAACCACTTCCTGGATAGCTGGACGCCTAGTAACAAACCTCTTCAGTCCTTCAATCGCGCCGCGAGGCTGTTCGCCAACATCTTTTTTTGGCTGCTTTTGCTTGCGCTTATGCTCAGACATCTTCAGCCTCAGTCTTTCCTACCGATTCTTTAGCCTTAGGTTTTTTACCCGATGCCTCTTCGATGTTTTTTAGCGCTGTGCCAAGAACGCCGTTGATAAATTTACTGGAATTTTCGGCACCAAAAGCTTTAGCTAGCTCAACTGCCTCATTAATGACAACCTTCGGCGGAACGTCCTTGCTGTGGCGAAGCTCATATAGCCCCATCCGTAGCAGTAGCCGGTCCATCCTAGCAATCTGGTCAATCGGCCATTCTGGCGCCAAAGGCGTCAACTCGGCGTCAAGCGCCTGCTCGTGTTCAATCACGCCAGTAATAAGATCTTTAACAAACTGAATATCTTCGAGCGTCGAAGAGTAGCGCCCAATATTGCGCTCAATGACTTCCTGAAGCTCAAAAGCAGAATCCTCGGACTCCAGACGAACATCGCGCTCGTACAAAGTCTGCAAAGCGATGATTCGACCAAGATGACGATTTGATGCCATATAATACCCCCTTTCGCGCCGATACTACTGACAGATAGCCACCGACGGAGCGTTGGTGATATGGATTATTTGGCGGTCTTTGTACCAGCCAAAGTCTTACCGCTCTCGCGGCGTGTTGTATATGCCTTAACCGGTGACTTAGAGTTAACGGCTCGAGCTAGTTTAACGGTTAGATGACTGCGCCTTGCGCCAGTAGCGCGTGGACTAGTGCGTTTCTTAGGCTTACCCATAGATGTGCGAACTCCTTCCTGACAGAGTTTGGTTAGATTAACTTAGCACCAATTTTACCGTATTTTCCACTTTCGTTCAAGGGGTTTTAGGGTCTAGCCGCCTAGTTTGGCTTGACGACAAAACTGATTAGCTTGGTTGGAACGAAAATTGTTTTAATGATCTCGTGACCTTCTAAGTGCGGGGCGACCTTTGCGTTTGCCTTAGCTTCGTTTTCGACTTCGGCCTGAGTCGCACTGGCACTAACCGTAATTTCGCCGCGAATCTTGCCATTTATCTGCACCGCCATCGTAACAACATCTTCCTCGAGAGCCGATTCGTCGTAGTTCGGCCAGTGGCTCAGGTGGATTGATTCATTATTACCAAGCTGCTTCCACAACTCTTCGGCTATGTGCGGAGCAAAAGGCGCAACTAGCCTCAAGAGGTCCATTAAGGTATTACGCCAATCAACGCGGTTGCCATAACCATACTCGGCCTTAATCTTAAATAGGTCGTTTACGGCCATCATCATACCAGCAATGGCGGTATTAAAACCCATATCACGCAGATCAAGTGTCACCTGTTTCATGGCTTTGTTGATAGCCTTGGCGAGCGCAGGGGTTGCCTCCGAAGATGTCTCGGTATCAGCGGATTCGATATACTCCTGCACCAGTGTCCATATGCGCTGTAGGAAGCGGTAGCAGCCGCCCATACCCTCAACGCTCCAGTTAGCACTCTGGTCCCATGGGCCAATAAAGAGCTCCATGATGCGAATAGCATCTGCGCCGTAGCCCTGGTCGATAATATCGTTAGGTGTAATTGTATTCCCCCAGCTTTTACTCATCTTGCGCCCGTCTGGTGCTAAAATCATGCCTTGGTTGCGCAAAGCTAGGAATGGCTCCTTGAAGTTAATCAGCCCCTCGTCGAACATCACCTTCGTCCACATGCGGGCATAGAGTAGATGCATAACTGCATGCTCAGCCCCACCGATGTAATCATCGACTGGAGCCCACAGATCAACTTTTTTTGGATCAAACGGCAGATCGTCGTTGTGCGGGTCAGCAAAACGTAGGAAATACCAGCTACTACAAGCAAAGCCGTCCATGGTGTCAGTTTCGCGCTTCGCTTCGCCGCCGCAGGTTGGACAGGTCGTATTCACCCAATCATGCACGCTAGCTAACACGCTCGTACCTTCACCGGTCGGCTGATAGCTCTCAACTTCCGGCAGAACGACTGGCAACTGATCATCTGGCACCGGCACGGCACCGTGTTCTGGGCAGTGAATAATCGGAATCGGCGCGCCCCAGTACCGCTGGCGACTAATCAGCCAATCGCGAATCTTGTAATTGACCTTGGTCATGCCTTTGCCCTGCTTCTCCAGGCCTGCAACAATCTTTTCCCTAGCCTCTTGGCTCGACATACCATCAAGCTCACCAGAATTTATCATTACACCTTCGGCGTTCGTACACTCATCATCAGAGACCTCATTCTGAACCACCCTAGTGATCGGTAAGTCAAATTGCTTAGCGAATTCGTAGTCACGCTCATCGTGAGCCGGTACAGCCATAATCGCGCCAGTGCCGTAGCCAGTTAGCACATAGTCGGCGATCCAAATTGGTATCTCTTCACCGTTAACTGGATTAACAGAGTAGGCACCGGTAAAGACACCTGTCTTCTGCTTATTCTCCTGACGTTCAACATCTGACTTC
This sequence comes from uncultured Candidatus Saccharibacteria bacterium, assembly GCA_964554245.1. GTDB lineage: Bacteria > Patescibacteriota > Saccharimonadia > Saccharimonadales > UBA4665 > JAGXIT01. The sequence continues at coordinate 81,946 of CAZKNP010000001.1, forward strand.
TGGGCTGTTTGTGCCACGTAGTCATCAACCGCCTGACGCTGCTCGTCAGCCGCAATACTGTTAACCAAATCGTGCTCGGGAGCTAGCACCATAAATGTTGCACCGTAAAGTGTGTCTGGGCGCGTCGTGAAGACGGTTATCCAGTCGCGGACATATGAAAAATCATAGACAGTCGCTTCAGTATCTAGCGTGACATCATCTCCATAAAACTTCTTAAAATCAGCCAGCTTGGCGTCGTCAGATTCATAGGTATGATGACCAGGATAATTATTCGGCACATCTTTCAGCGGCATCGACTCGACGCTATTTATTTTTAGCAGCCCGAACCTGGTAACTACGTCTTCATCCCTAGTAAACGCTTCCGCATAATCGCCTACCTTAAGATTTTTCTTCCCGATTCGGATAGTCGATGTTTTTTCGCCAACCACCACCTGCTCGGTCAACTCGGGTGTAAACTTCAACGAATCAGCCACTTCGGGATTTTTGGCCAGCGTAAAATCGACCTCAGCACCAATGCTCTTACCAATCCAATTACGTTGCATTGACTTGATCGACTCTGACCAATCAAGCCCATCCAAATCTTCGACCAAACGATCTGCGTAATCGGTAATCTTAAAAAACCACTGCTTTAGCGGCTTCTTAACCACTTCATTACCACATCGCCAACACTTACCAGCCTCAACCTGTTCATTTGCCAACACCGTCTTGTCCGTGTCGCACCACCACTGCAAGCTGTCTTTCTGATAAGCTAACCCACGCTTAAAAAGCAGGTTAAAAAACCATTGGGTCCATTTGTAATATTTCGGATCGGACGAATTTATTTCACGCGACCAATCATAGCTGAAACCCATCTGCGTTAATTGCTGTTTGAATTTGTCGGTATTTTCGGCAATCGCCTGCGCCGGACTAATGTTGTTCTTGATTGCATAGTTTTCTGCAGGTAAACCAAAAGCATCCCAACCCATCGGGTGAAGCACGTTAAATCCATTCATGCGAGCATGCCTAGCAATAACATCACCAATAGTGTAGTTACGCACGTGTCCAACGTGCATGGCCGCCCCGCTTGGATACGGGAAATATTCTAGGACATAACGTTTCGGTCGAGACTCGTCCTCTGTAGCTTCATAAATCTTTGATTCCGCCCAGCGTTGCTGCCACTTAGGCTCAATATCTTTTGGATTATACCTTTTCATAGACCTTCAGTATAACAGAGATGGCCAGGTGATGAACAGCTAGCCTGTCAGCTGATGGTCTTATTTTCGTAGGCATTTTTTTCTTAACTAAATCTGACTCGATGGCATGCTATAGTGAAATTCATGACTAAAGTAATTGTATTATCTGGCGGGACATCAAACGAACGCGAAGTCAGCTTGCGCTCCGGCAAGGCAGTCGCAGAAGCACTAAAGACCTCTGGATATGATGTCCAGGTACTTGACAGCAACTGCACCGACGAGGAACTCAAGTCAGGCGACGTAGTCTTCCCTGTGTTGCATGGCGTAGGCGGTGAAGATGGCCAAACTCAAGCTAGGTTCGACTCTCTCGGCATAAAATATGTTGGTAGCGGAGCTGAAAGCTCCAAGCTCTGTATGGACAAAGGCGCCTATCGACAAAAGATGGTCAGCGCCGGCTTTTTGATGGCAGAAGGCGAAGTTGTTGACGCTGAGATGTTTCAAGCATCACCCTTAGCTAAAGCACCTTTTGTTTTGAAGCCAATTAGCGGCGGATCAAGCATTGATACATTCATCGTCAGAAACGTCGAAAGCTTTGACATGTCCACAACTTATTCCGCTTTCGAGCGCAATCAAACAATGCTACTGGAATCATTGATTGAAGGTGTAGAAGTAACCGTTGGAATCTTGGGAGATCAAGCGCTACCAGTTATCGAAATTATCCCGCCCGAAAATGGTGAATTCGATTACGAAAACAAATACAACGGCGAAACTCAGGAACTACTGCCACCTCCGCATGTAAGCGAAGAACTACAAGTAATCGTTCAAGACCTGGCACTCAAGGCCCACCAAGCGGCCAACTGCCGCGATTTTAGTCGCAGCGATTTCATCATCACCAACAACGGTGACTGTTACTTGCTAGAAACAAATACCATACCCGGCATGACCGACCAAAGTCTGTTCCCAAAAATGGCAAAACACAACGGGATCGATATGCCAGAACTATGCAGCCGCCTGGTGAAGTTAGCACAAGAACGGCTCTAAAACTTTAACTTACTTCTGTTTGCCGAACTGCTTGGCCTTAACCTTGAGCCAGAAAGGTGTTTGCCTGACTAATCGCTTTTCGTCTGTTTTGTGTGCCAAAATCTGCTTGACCGCCTCTTCGGCGAAAACGCCATTTTGCGAACCCTCAGCCAACACCACCGAAGCGTGCTTCATTTTCTTAGCCACAAACTTACCGGCATCATAGGGGCTCTTGAACGAATGGACCGCGCAACCCTTTTCTTTAGCAGCTGCCGCCAGCCATTTGCCCGCCATATCACCGATTGTTACCACCAAATCAAGTTTTTTCGGATCACAATAATTGCCAACATCTTCATGAGCTTCTTGTGAAAAGTCGCCTAACTCATTCATGCTACCCAATATAGCAATCCGCTGCGAAGCCTTACGCTCATAAAGAACGTCTAATGCTGCCTTAACAGCCTCAGGCGAAGCGTTGTAGGTGTCGTCAATCACCAGAGATCCGTCGAGCGCATCGAGTATATTCATGCGGCCCGCAAAAGCTTCAAGCCTCGACAACCCATCGGCAATATCGCGGTGCGACATGCCAAGCATATCAGCCACAGCTGCCGCTGCCACCGCGTACTTAGCGCCCTGCTTACCGACATAACGGATACTAGCAGCTAGTTTTCCTGACGGGAACTCAACCTCTAGTTCTTGTCCTTCTAGGCCTTTACTAGATGGCTTTGCGTAATAATTATTGGCCACATTGGTGACCAGACTATACTCTTCAAATATGCGACCTGCCATGTATTTTCCTGGCACATCATCACCGTTAACCAGCATACGTTTTGCATAATCAAAAATCGTCAGCTCTTCGGCGGCGACAGCGTCCATCGACCCAAAGTACTCAAGATGCTCAGCCGCGATAGAAGTCAGAACCCCGATGTCTGGCTTTAAGTATGCAAACTGCTTCATTTGCCCAGGTCCATCCGTACCGAGCTCTACAACCACAACATCGTACGGGAATGAGTGTGAAATCATCGCCATATTTTCGCCAAAAATCTTTAACCACGCGAAAATGCTATAAAGCGCCGGCTCCTTTTGGTCGAAGAATACCAGCGGCACTGTGATACGGTCATTGTAATTACCAGCCTGAAAAAGTACACGTAGGTTCTTTCCAAGCAGATTGGCGATAGCCAGTTTAGTACTAGTCTTACCTAAAGATCCAGCCACAGCCACTACCGTAAAGTGATGTCGCCTGCGCAATTTCACTACCTGTCGCTCTAATATTGACGCCACGACCGCGCGACCAAGCTTCTTAGGATGCAGAAGATACCAGGCGGCCCGCTTCAAAAAGAAGCCAAACAAGAATGCAACAAAAGTAATTAGTGGATATCCCAACAAAAGCGCCAAACCAAAGGCCCATAGCCCGGTCGTACCATGCCAAGCCCACCAATAGAGCAGCCAAGCGCCAGAAATAATTCCACCGGTCATCAATGCAATTAATAACCATTCAGCCGGCTTATCGTTCGGGTGAATAATCCGACTCTTGGTTTGATGTGTTCTGGATGTCATGAACCATTTAGCGGTTTTTATAAGTGAACTATCATGTTCGCGGTAGGCGATAAGTAATATTCTTGGAAGTTGCCACGAATAAAGTCTATAAAGATCGGATATTAGATGTTTAAGCATATGCTTATTGTGCCACAACCAAGACACAAAGTCATCTGTTTATAGAGTATTTTTGTCAGATTTTATCAAAGGTGACGCTGGAGTATTGGCAAAATTAAATCGAATACCGCTTGATGCCCACGCTGATTGGGATGCAAACCATCGTCAAACAAACAATTCCTAGTCCACTCAGCCTGGTCGATATCAAAAGGCACAAAATCAAGCTCCATGTCGCCGCAAACATCAGCAATAATATTGTTAAATTCTGCCCGCCGCTCGTTTGAATGATAGGATGCCTTACCGCCCGACCATGACGGTGGCTTTGGATATGTCAGGGATTCGTCCACATATCCGCTGGCTACCACAACCACGTGATCGAAAGTTTCCTTACAGGTAGTTAGCACTGCCTCAATATCACCTCGAAATTGCTGCTCAGTAGTCACGAAGTTATCTTCAGTTTCTACCGCCCTAGCATCGTTGGCTCCGAGCGCCACCACGCCGATTGTTTCTACGCCATCTTTACGAAACAAGTCCACCACCTGACCGCAGACAGCCTCGACAAACTCTAGCGTTGAACCCGACTTAGCTAAATTGTAAACTTCATAATTCTCCTCAACTCGAACATCACCGAATAGCTGTCTGTGGCAATACTGCTTTATAAGATCGCCCCAGCCTGCCTCAAATCCGCCAACACCATACGGACTGCTCGCTCCACAAACAAATATCTGCTTCATGGTTTTATTGTAGCAAACACCAAAGCTTAACTCTGAGATACGTCGTTTAATCTAGAGTTCGCAGTGTCTAGTCATTGTCAAAAAATTGACAGAATATCTTTGGTGTGCTATAATGTAGCAATGGTTTACATCAGTCAAGCAAGCTTTTTCTTTTTTACCGCCTCCGTTGGGGGAATTGCTTGTTTTGCGAAGTAAAATTACTCTTTAGCACAAAACATCAAGCCCCCCATCTGGGGCTTTTTTATTTATTAGTCATGAAATTTTAGATATTGGAGAAACCACCCTGAGGATGTATATCGAACCAATCACAAAAGACCAGTTGAATGAATATCTGGCAATACCCGACCTAACAGACAGCCATCAACCGCACGCCATTCGCCTGCTTTACGAAAAAATCGCTGATTACGTGCGATCAACCCACCCACACTCTGACGTTCTTGTCTATCGACAAAACCCGATTGTCAGCGTCGAAGACAATTACGATAACCTACTGATCAGCCAAGATAATATCAGTAGATCATCGACCTATACCCACTATATAAACCAGCACCAGTTGTTACGCACCCACACCAGCGCGCAGATACCTGGTATATTGCGAGGTCTAGCAACCGAAAGAGACTGGGACGATGTAGTTATACTGGTGCCCGGATTAGCCTACCGCCGCGACGTTACCGACAAGAAACATGTCGGCCAAGTCCATATGCTGGAAATGTGGCGCATCATCCGCACAAGCAAGCGGGGTGAGATTAAAAAAGACAGCTTAGTTGAGGTTGTTAAAGGCGTAGCCAAAACAGCAACACCGAACTGGAAACTGCGAATAATCGATTCGCCTCACCCTTACACAAAACAAGGCATTGAGGTTAATGCTGTCCGCGGTGACCAAGATATTGAAATATTAGAATGTGGACTAATCAAGGATGACATCCTGGCCAATGCCGGTCTTGACCCGAGCGAATATTCGGGCTGGGCGTTAGGAATGGGACTTGACCGCCTAGTCATGACCATGAAGGGCATACCGGACATTCGATACCTGCGCTCGACCAACCCAAAGATAGCTGCCCAGATGACTAACCTAGAGCCGTACCGAGAAGTTTCAAATCAGCCGAGCATCAAACGGGACATGTCTTATTCTGTGCCGACAACCTATGTCGAGGAAGACATAAACGAAGACATCCGCCGCGCACTCGGCGTTCAAGTTGATATCTTAGAAAGTGTTGAGGTTATAAGCGAAACAAGTTACAAGGACTTACCGGTAACAGCTCGGACAAAGCTTGGTATTAAGCAAGACCAGAAAAACGTCCTAGTACGAATCACCCTGAGGCATCTCGAAAGGTCACTCGAGAACAAAGAAGCCAATCAGATATACGATAACATCTACCAGCAAATCAACTATGGCGCAGCCGGATATCTATAGACCTGGCACCAGATCAACTGCCATCAGATGCCGAACATCACTATAGTCGCTAGTTTTTAAGCTCTTCTATCATTTCAATTAGCTTCGAAACAGTATCCTCGACCGTGTCTTTCGTTGAGTCAATCATCGTAAAGTCCGAGAAAAATTGATCGTCAGAAAAGTGTTGGTGATGCTGACGTACCGTTCCTTCCGCTACTTGATCATGCTCGGCTCTTGAGGCATTGCGATCTACCGCAATATCAACTTCTGGCAATACAAGAATCTTGATATCAAACTCAACTACACCCTGCATTGCTCGCCAGGCTAGTTCGTCTATGTAGCCATTGATGATCACATTGTATTCGTTAGCCAGAAGATTTTTGACCAACAGACCAATATTCTCGCCCACCAGAGCCCACTCGTCGAACCCCCAGCCGCCTGGATCGCTTGAGTCAGCACGGAAGCCGCCTGGAATCATGTGTTTAATCTTATCGACTTCAATATTTGCACATTTGCTAAAATGCTCACAAACAGCCCGACTAATAGTACTTTTACCAGCTCCAGCCGGACCGGTTATAACGACGACGAAGTTCTTCATTATCTTCAATGATACACTTTTTTGTAATCGAATATAGCAAAAACTCACTTCGTCCAGTCATGAAATTGGTTGGCCATGAGCGAGCGAAGTGAGTCGAATGGTGGAGCTAAGGAGACTCGAACTCCTGACCTCTTGCATGCCATGCAAGCGCTCTAGCCAACTGAGCTATAGCCCCACGTAATTTTGGTAATGAAAGTATTTTCACTATGGGGCACCTGCAGCAAATTGGCTAGAGCGAAGCGCAAATATCTAATTTACTCGTCGCTAGCGACTCGGACAGCCAACTTAGCTATAGCCCCACGTATTTTATGTGATTGACTACCTCCCGCTTAGAAGTGCGAACTATTTAGGTCAATGCCTCGCAACTACCGAGAGAGATATAAATCACCTGAAAATAACATCAACAAAGCACATCTGTTGACTGCAGACAATTGTAGCGTAGTTAAAGTAGTTTTTCTAGTAGAAGTTAGCTGGCCTTAGGTAGAGTCGGCAAAACAACCGAGTGGGCTCGCCTTTCAAAAAATGCTCGGTTAACGCTGGTGGCTAGTTTGTGTCCATCGAATTTTCGCTTTGATACTAAGGCTTTAGAACCACCTCTGCGCCAATTTTTCTGACGCCTAAAAGTTCGTGACATCTTAAGTAAATACTCCTTTCGTACGACTTTAGATATGTCGTTTAAAATTTGTACCTGTCGGAGGCTCGCCCCTCCTAGCAATATCATGCCAATTATCGATTTATGTATCTGTAAAAATTGTTACTTTTATTAAAAACTAGCTCATACCATATGGCATATGTCGAAGCCTTTTCTTGGACTTAGGCCAATATTTTAGGACAGTGCACACCAAGAAAAAGACCCAACCAAAAGGTCAGGTGTTTTTCTTGGTGGAGCTGGCGGGTACTGCCCCCGCGTCCGTCGATCTTAACAGTAAGGCTCTACAGGCTTAGTCTATTTTTTGGTCTTAGCGCGTATTTTTAAAAACAGACAAACATCATACGCGAGCAATCCTGATCTTAGCACCGTGCCTGGATAGAACACAGCGAGCGTCCAGAAAATATAAAACGCTACTCAGGCTATCTGAAGTCGTCTAAGGCGTTGTCTAATGTATTAGATTAGACTGCTTGCGCAGCGCGGGTACCGAAAAGAGCAAAAGCTGTATTTTCGATAGCAGCAACTACGCGATCAGTGAATTTTGCAATTACTGAGTTTTGCCTATAACGCTGACAAGCGACCTGCAACCGTTACCGAAATGTACCAACGTCGAGCTTGAAATTCAGCCCCATTACTCTATTTTAGCATAAACGCTAGCGTAATGCAAGGTTTTTTCGTAAACCAAGGTCATTAAAAGCTTCTCGCATCCTACTAACAGCACCGAAAACAAAAGCTTCACGCGTACCCATAGCCGCCGGTTCAAACTCAGTCAACAGAGCATCAACTGCCCTGTTTCCAACTAAGACTACTGCTTCAGTCTTAATGCCTCGGTTGTTAACGATCCTATAAACCTCATCAATCATTCCTTTGTTAGCAACATTAGAAAACAAAGAACAGTACTCTTCGTAGGTCCTGATATGAGATTCGGGCTTTACTATGATTTCAGTACGAGGTGTCACCTGTGGATTATAGATCGCATCGGGGTTGAGTCCGGTTAATAACATCACACCTCGACCACGCAGGACCGGATTATCGTCTTCAAAATCACGCACGCCTTCGGTCATGACCGCCGACACCCATAACCCTAATTTGTTAAGCGGATGGCCGTCGTCTTTGTACTGTTTTGATTCAATTTTGATTGCCAACTCTGCCGCCATAAAACCCTCCTGTTTGCGCATACTATAGCATTTAACTGCGATTGCGGCGATAGGTAGCACTGGTTACATTATCGACCGCGGACCTAACGAGCCCCAAAAAGAACAGCGACATCAAAACCGTTGGGCCATATGGCGCCCGAAGAACAAAGAAAACTATGGCCATAATGGCTGTCAGCAGTAACTGCGCCACCAAGAACTGGGCAATGTTCATTTGGTGATCCGATAGCGACTTCTCCATGAAAGCAGCGAGCGTCTTGCTCCTACCTCTAAGACCGATAGACAGCACCATTAGTCGAGCGATAGTCAACCAAAAAGTAATTGTCACAAAAAGCTGCGTCCACCACTGAGCACCGAATGGCTGCAGCCCGCTAAACGACAAGGACGACGTCACGCCAAGTACGAACATCGTGAAAAGAAATAGGATGAAATAATAGGCTATGGCGACAGATCTACGTTCTTCGGGTTTTTTAATAGTTCGATAATCTAGAACCTTTTTAGTTTGCCAGGCGACACTACATAAAATAATTAAGAAAAATATCGAATATCTGATCGGGTCTTCAATAGCTAGATCATAAACCATCTCCACAAACGTCAGTGTCGCTACTGGGAAAAAGAAGGTTGCTGTCAAGATAGCGTTAAGCAACATGACGTAATCTAATTCGCTAAACCGCGGGAACAAAAACTCGTAAAAGCGCACCGCCCAAGACTCAAATCGTTTTTTTGAAGGTCTTTTTCTTAGCTACTTTTGCCATGTCTTATATAAATTAAACCAGTCATCCAATGATAAAGCTTGTGCTCGAACCATCAAGTCGAGTCCAGCTAGCTCCGTAAGGCCCCTAGCCGCATCCTTCGATATGCCAAGACCGCCACTCAAGGCATTAATCAAGGTTTTACGTTTTTGACTAAAGCCAGCTTTAATCAAGCGGAAAAAGGCTTTTTCGTCGATTTCACCGAACATCGGATTCTGGCGGCGACGAAGCACCAAAACCCTACTGTCGACCTTGGGTGGAGGCGTAAAAAGTTGCGCCGGGACAAAAACCCCAAGCGACACTTCACAGTAGTACTGGGCACTAACGCTCAGCAATGACATCTGACCAGGCTGAGCATTGGCTCGCTCGGCCACCTCAGATTGAATAAGCAAAACGGCTGTCGAGAAACGATTTGGCGACTCGGAAAGCAAGCGAATTAAATTGCTAGTCAAATAATAAGGTATGTTGGCAACCACCTTATAGCCCGAGGGCATTTGACGTAAATCGAACTTCAAAATGTCTTCTTCTATGACAGTCAAATTCTGCAAGACGGATTTGTCATACGGCCCATCTTCAATATTGTTGATATTCCACTCAAGATTAATCGCCAAGTCGTGGTCAAACTCGACTGCCGTCACTACCGCTCCGCGCTCCAGTAATTTTTTGGTCAATGTACCCAAGCCCGGACCAACCTCGAGCACAACATCACCAGATTTTATGTCTGCTGAATCGCAAATCGAATCAAGGGTCGATTCATCATAAAGCCAATGCTGACCGAGTGATTTTTTTGGGATTGGCTGTACACTCATAAACAAACTACCACCAGTGACGCCTTAGCCAAAAATCATAAGCGCCCTGCCAACCACCGTAGCGATCATTGGCATACTTCGTCGCCCAGCGCAGCTGAGTGACTGGATTTGATTCCCAGTCTGCACCAGCCGAAGACATCTTTCCGCCAGGAGTTGATTGCACTAGCCCGTAACCAACGCCAGCCGGATAATAACCCGGGGCGTGTGCTGGGCAATGTCTTTGTCCTTGTAACTTCGTTGGGCACCAGCCTGATTCACGTCCAACTATGTAATCAACCGCTCCGTAATCGGCCGGACTAATACCAGCTGCCGCCATGACTGAAACCTTATCTGGTGCCACATAAACCGCCGTACCACGTGCAATAATCTTCGGTACCGGTTCGACGGTCACGACAGACTGAAGTAGAGTGCGCTTAACTTCTTCACCACCCTCAACCGTAATCTCATAGGTATTAGTTCTCTTGCCCGGCGTGCCCGGCTGACGAACAGCTGTTGCGCCGATCGACATCGAAGTATCAGTTACAAACTCCTCTGGCGGCGGCACCTCTTCGACGCTCGAAATCGTATGTATGCCATTACGAATCACCGATACCGCCATATTATCCTCAACACTAGATGACATAGCTGGCTTAACCGTATCATCAGACGTGATGTTAATCTTCTTTTCTTTGATAAAGTCACCAACTGTCTTGGCTTTTGTGCGCATTACTACCGGATCGCCACCGTATAGAGCCACTCGAACAACCTTAGCCCGGTCGATCTCCGCCCTTAACCCGACACTACCCTCTAGTACAAAATTATCAGTCGGGACAACTCGCACCGAGTCTTCGGGATGAAGTTCTATACCGCTCTTTTCAACCAAGCCACGTGGCGTACCGGCGGCACTTATAGCCACCGCCTTCTGTTTTCCGTCATCAACATGCACTGGAGCCGCTCTATAGACGTTGATCAGAAACTTATCCTGAGTAATCTGCTCAGACAAATCAGGCTCGACCCTATCGCCCTTGGCAACAGGAATTTTTAATCTCTTAATCACGCCTTCAACATTTTTCTCATCTGTCGGTATGACCTTTTTAATACCATCGTGCGACACAATCACAACGTGCCTATCACTGTGAGTCAGCGTAAGATTAGAATCACCCCGCATAATTAGTCCCACGATAATCAATGTCGCTATGGCTGCTAAACCAGAAAAAACTATAACCGGCCAACCCCATGGATGCTTCATAAAACGTCGAAAAAACCCCTCTTCAGGACGTAACGAATCTTCAGTTAGGGCGACTGTTCTCTTTCTCAATCTAATAGCCGATCTTTATAGATAGTGTTCACTATTATAACGTTAGCTTGCTATAAAAACCACCGCCGTAGCCCAATCAATGAATACCTAGGACTCCTCTGCCCAATCACCTATCTTGCGGCGAATATCCTCGTCAATCACAGTTGCTAAAACTCGGTCAAGACTAACCTCCAATACCTCAGCCACCTCCCACCAATGATTCGGTCGATAGTTATCTGGCAAGGAATCAATCTTACAGCCGACATAATGCACTTTAAAAGTTGCGCTCCTTGTTTTGCCGACCGAGTCTCCAAAGTAAACCATGGCCGAAGCGTCGACGATCAGTCCCGTCTCTTCTTCAATCTCGCGCGCTGCCGCCTGTTCGACAGCTTCTGACTTACCGACGCCGCCACCAGGAGTTCCAGCATCGCCATGACCAATAGTTTGCGTTACCATTACGTACTTATCGCCGCACTTAACTACTGCTCGCACACGTGTGCTTTTATTCAGGTATAAGTATATGCCCGGCCAAGCCAAATTATAAATTAGCCTACCCAATATTACTTTAAGCTTGCTCACTCGACTTTCTCCAAAGGCGCGAACGCAATGTGCATCTTCTTGACGCCTTTTGTACCAAAGTTGATCGCCGCTACCTCACCTTCAATCTGCATAATCACACCCGTGCCGAAAGTTGCGTGCTTAACCTGCTCGCCTTCGTAAAATTCAGGTACATAACGAGGTTCGCTGTCATCTTTATCCGCCTGCTGAATAGGCAGAATATCTTCATCTTCACCTGGCTGGCTGGAAGGCAGTCCATAGGACCCAAAACTAGGCATCTGGGTCTGTTCCTCGACATAAACACCACTCATCTCACCAATAAACCGACTGGGAATATTATGCTGGACGCCTCCATAAAGCGACCGTGTCACCGCATAAAAAATATAAAGTTCTTCACGAGCCCTGGTCATCGCTACGTAACACAAGCGACGCTCTTCCTCCATCTCGTTCTGAGAATAGAGCGAGCGCGAATGTGGGAAAATTGCCTCTTCCATACCAATAATACTGACAATTGGAAACTCCAAACCCTTGGCGGAGTGCACCGTCATGAGAGTAACCGCCTCATCACCAATCTTCACATCATCAAGATCACTCACTAATGCCAGCTCCTCCAAGAAACCGCTCAGACCGACCGCTTGATATGCCTGCGCCACACCAACCAACTCTTGAACGTTTTCCTGTCGCGCTTCGCCCTTATGCGTACCATCATTCAGATAGTCCATATAACCAATTCGCTTAATGAGTTTTTCGATCATCACGTCAGGCAATTCACTATCCATGCGCGCCCTGAAGTCTTTAATGATGCGTGTAAATTCTAGTAGCCCATTTTTGGCCTTGCCCTTAACATCGCAAGCATCAATATTAGCCATAGCCTCTTCTAGCGAATAACCTGATCTTTCCATCCATAGGAAAAATGATTGCAAACTCTTGGCGCCAATGCCCCTGCCAGGTAAATTAACCACTCTTTCAAAACTAGCACGGTCGTTGGGTTGGTAAATCAAGCGCAAATATGCAAGCACATCCTTGATTTCAGCTCGATCGTAAAAACGCTGCCCGCCAACAATCCTGTACGGTATACCCCGACGCATAAACTGCTCTTCAACTACACGACTCTGAGCATTAGTCCGGTAAAGTACCGCAAAATCACCATAGCCCCTGCCGTTCAGGCGACCATCCTGGATGAGGTTGACGACTGCCTCGGCTTCGGCTCGCTCAGTCATCACTTGTCGAATTTGCACTTTTTGACCCTCGCCAGACTCCGTCCACAGCTTCTTATCACTACGCTGTTCATTACGCAGAATCACACTCTGAGCCGCGCCAAGTATATTGCCGGTGCTACGATAGTTTTGCTCAAGCGATATAACGGTACTATCCGGAAAGTCCTGAGTGAAACGTAAAATATTTCGGAAATCAGCCCCACGCCAGCTATAAATCGACTGCCAATCATCACCGACAACCGCTAGGTTTTGATGATCGCCAGTTAAATGCCGAACAAGCGTATATTGAGCCGTGTTTGTGTCTTGGTACTCGTCAATCATGACGTAATGGAAATGACTACGCCACTTTTCACGCACCGACGGCACCGACGACATAAGCTCCACTGTCCGCGCAATCAAATCATCAAAATCCAAAGCCATCGCCTCTTTTAAGGCTTGTTGATAGAGCGGATAAACGTCCGCCGCAATGTGTTGTGCCGGCGACCGCGCCGACATGGCATAATCCTCCGGGCTGATCATGTCATTTTTGGCTGAACTAATCAGCCCAGCAATCGTCCGAGGCGTAAATTCTTTTTCGTCCACCTGACGAGCTTTTAGTATTCTCTTAATCAGCGATAGCCGATCGGTCTCATCATAAATTATGTAGTCGCGCGGAACGCCAATATGCTCGCCGTCCATCCGGAGCAACCTGACACATATAGAGTGAAAAGTGCCAATATAAGGCATGAAGCCACGGTCGTCAGCCTGAGCGCCCAGAAGCGTTGCTACTCGCTCGCGCATCTCTCTGGCTGCTTTGTTGGTAAAAGTTACGGCCAGGATATTATAAGGCGTCGTTCGACCGGTCCGAATCAAGTAAGCTATCCGATGCGTTAAAGTACTGGTCTTACCACTTCCAGCACCAGCCTGAATCAAGAGCGGGCCTTCTGTCTGTTCGACGGCACGCTGCTGCTCGGGATTTAAGCCTGACCCAAATTCATCATTCACCATCCTATTCTAGGTTAAAACCTTTATGCTGGCTAGCCTTGACACTAGTCTTAAGATACGTGGAAGAATTTGGTATGTGGAACGCCTGGAATCGAAATCATCCCCATATCAAGGAGTAGGTTTACCAGAAGCAGACCCAGCAGAATAATGAACAAAATCGATAGAATTACGCGCTCACGCCTACGACCGGCTTGGTTAATCGGTACAAAATAGGTACCCTTTGTAATTGTCTTTTCAATTTCAGCCAATCTTTTCTGCTCCGCAGTCTCTTCCTTCTCGTCAGAATCGCCTTGATCCATTTGAGACTGCTTCGTGAACTCACCCATATTGGCGCTGTCTTGACTGGATCCAACAGTGGAGCCACCCGTTGGCTCTTCTTTTTCTGCACTAACACCAATCAGCACTTCTTCCTTTTCTGATTCATCCTTAGCCGCAGACTTTTCATCAGGAGCCTCTTCAACGGGCTCATCTTCAACACCACCATCCACCGGATCATCAGGCACATCTACCGCAGCACGCTTAACCTCGACCGTATCTTTTTCCGTACCAACGGATTCCGCTTCAACCGCTTCTGACGCAGCACTTGATTCCGACTTCTTGGCAACCTTAACCTGAATTGGCTCTTCTTCCTCTTCGGCAATAACGAGAGCACTCTTAGTAGAGGAAGCTTCTAGCTCGTCCGACTGGTTAAGTACCCCAGCCTCTTCGGCTGTTTCGCTGGGCGGCATAATTTTCTTTTCGCGGCGCGGAGTCAACACAGGCGCAGTCGCAACTACCTCTTCCTTCGGGGTCGCCTTCTCCTTTTTCTCGATGGCCTCAGCCGCAGCTTGTGCAATCATTGGATCCTCTGCAATCATTGGACGGTTGGTTACTATAACCGGCCTAGAGGTAGTCGAAGGCTGAGTTTTGCCAGGCTTGCTGACATCCATGACTTTTGAGTCGGTTGCGGTCTTTTTTTTAGTAGTCATGATTAACTCTATACTCCTTGCGTTAACTGAACCTCATGGGCGATAGACACTATTTTAGCGAACTGCTGGTAATTTAGGCTCGCTGCCCCAACTAACACTCCATCAACTTCAGGAAGTTCTAAGTAGCTCCTGGCTGTCGTATGGTCAATACTGCCACCATATAAAATTCTCACCGCTTCGGCTACGCGTTTGCCATAAAGGTCTTCGATCTGTGCCCTAATAAAGCGAATCGCTTCAGCCGCCTCATGGGGCTTAGCTACCATGCCGTCAAAAGTTGAAATAGCCCAAACTGGCTCATATGCAATCACGACTGACTCAATGTCCTCACTAGTCACGTCCATTAATGCCGTTGTTAGTTGATCGTGAAGGACCTGTTTTGTTTCTTTAGCTTCACGTTCGCGCCTAGTTTCACCAATACATATAATCGGGACTATGCCGCTACGGACGGCCGCCCGGACTTTTGAGCGAATGGTATTAAGCGACTCGCCAAAGTAAAGACGGCGCGCTGAATGCCCAACCAAACCATAGTGAACTACTCCTCGGAGCATAGCGAAACTAACTTCACCGGTATACGGACCATCGTCCTTATCATAAGCATCTTGAGAGGCCAATTTAAAGCGTCGTCGATCAATCTCCAAACTGAGTGGTTGTAGAGATAAAGTAGAGGGAGCAATAACTACCTCAATATTACGACGAGTGGCAATTGAGTCGTGTAGTCGCTGCAAGAGAACACTGGATTTTTGGACATTCAGATTCATCTTCCAGTTGCCGACAACTAGTAGTTTCTTATTCATGACTACTCCTTTTTATGAATTGTCGCACCTTAAGCATCCTCCAATTTTTCGAGACCAACTAGTTGATGGCCGGCCAACACCTCGATACTAGCGCCACCGCCAGTAGAAACATGACTAAAGCCCGCCTCTATACCGTGATCGACTACAAAGTCGACGGCGTCATCGCCGCAAACAATCGTCTTAGCCGGCCTGACGCCAAACTGACCACTCATAGCCTCGAGGATTAGGTCTGTGCCGTGAGCAAACGGACCGACCGGCCCTTGTCTACCCTGAACAGTTGTATCGCCAGGCGTACCAACCAGTAATACCCGCTCGCAGTTCTGCATGATTCCAGCCAAAAAAGCTCCTGTGAACGGCCCGCTATCTACGATATGTTCGTCTTCTTGAACTTGGCTAGATTCAAACGGCGCTCTTTTTGGATAAGCTTCAATTTCGGCAACGACGTTAGCACTTAGGTCCACTATCCTGAGTGACGCCAGCGCATCCATCCTCTTTGCGACCACTAAATCAAGCGGGAAGACTACCCTAAGGCCAGATTCGCGGCGAGCTTGCCTTAGCCGATCGAGCAGTGATTTTGCTAACGGCAATTCTTCATGATTAAAATCCGGCTTACCAGTCCTAACGCCCATGGCGTGCAAGAATATATCACCCAAATCTCCACCCAGCGAAATCGTACCACCATAATCAATCGCTCTATCAATTACGGCCAGTCGCTCCTGAATTGAATGTCCATTAATAATCGACAGCGTAGAGGCGGGGTCACCGGAAAAGGCATCGTCAAGTGCTTGCATCTCCTTCTCGACCAATAGACCAGCAACACTTGGCAATACGGACGTAATCGACCCGGTACTAGCATGTAGTCGGTACAAAGACGCAAAAGCGTCCTGCACAAAAATATCCACGTCTGCCGCCAACTCAGCTGCGAAATTCGGGTCATCCGCTTCTTCGCGGGAATCAAAGCGTAGATTTTCTAAAAGCACCACATCACCCGGCTTTAATTGCCGCTTAGCTTTGGTGGCTCGATCGCCTACACACTCAGGCACGAAGTCAACCTCAACAGATAGGAGTTCTTGCAGTCTTTTTGCGACCACAAACAAACTCTTAGCTGAGTCAAAAACGCCACCCGGCCGACCCATGTGTGAAATCAGGACAATTGCAGCGCCCTCCGCTAAGGCATAGCGAAGAGTTGGTAAGGTAGCCCGAATCTTAAAGTCGTTAATAATCTCGCCCTTGTCGTCAAGTTGAACATTATAGTCAACTCGCACCAAAAGACGCTTGTCACGTATATCGACGTTCTTGATTGTTTTTTTATGCATCACCCACCCCAGCCTTCCAACTACATACGCCAATAGGAATCCACTAGACGCTTATGTTTTAATCATAGCGTAGTTAGAGGTGTCTTGCAATTATTTTTAAGGGCTACGCCCTACTTAAGCTGACGGACTTTAATGGTGTCGGTCGTTCCGACAACCCCCGGATACTGGCCACTCACGATCACTACAATGTCGCCCTTATTGAACACCTTCTCTTCGCGCAGGAAGTCGGTCAACTTCTCGGCAGCCGTTTTACTGACCGGTCGGACAAAACTCTTCACTCCACAGGCAATAGCCAGTTGATTGGCGGTGCGCTGTTCGTCAGTTACGGCAATTATTGGCATGCTCGGCCTTAGGCTAGAAATATTAAGAACTGTTGAACCAGACTTGGTTTCAGCAACAATCGCCCGCGCACCAATACTTTCAGCCAGCTTGATAACGCCACGACTAATCGACAACTGCCTCGAGTCAACACCCTGATTGACCTCTTCTACAAAATTAAACTGAATTATTCCTTGGTTATTCTGTGCATACTTAATGATGCGTTTCATGACTCGAACGGCATCAACCGGATACTTACCCATAGCGGTTTCATCGGACAACATCACAGTGTCAGCGCCCAAGAAAACAGCTGTTGCTACGTCTGAAACTTCAGCACGGGTTGGCTCGGGCATATCGGTCATGCTGCCAAGCATCTGGGTCGCCACGATTGTTGGCTTAGCATACTTAAGGCCAAGGTTAATTATGCGGCGCTGCACTACTGGCACGCTCTCCAGATCAACCTCTACCGCCATATCACCTCGCGCCACCATGGCTGCATCGGCCACCTGCATAATCTTCTCGAGGTTATCAATAGCAAACCGAGTCTCGATCTTAGCGATAATCTTGCGAGTAACATTGTGATTCTTAATAAGCTTTCGCATCTGCTCGATGTCTTCAGGGCCATGAATAAAGCTCATTGCCACATAATCAATGTCCTGGGTGCAGCCAAATGCCAAATCTTTCTTGTCTTTGGCTGTAATAACATCACCGCCAAAGTCTGTATCCGGCAAGTTCATACCTTTGCGCTTTAGCAAAATACCGTCGTTGTCGGCCCGCGCATACACAATGCCGTCTTTAACATTTGTAATCTTTGTTCGAACCTTGCCGTCAAAAAGATAAAGACGTTCACCGCGACTAACCTTCTTGCTTAGGTCGTATTGAATTGGAATTATTCCGTCCTTTTTCCAATCGGCACCAAACTTAAATCTAAGTTCTTGTCCGGCCTGAACGTTAATAACATCATCGAAGTCACCAAGGCGAATCTTAGGGCCCTGCAAGTCCTGGACAATAGCAATTGGCTTGCCGGTTTCTTTACTGATTTTTCTAATCCACTTGATCTGCTCAATGCGCTCCTCGTGCGAACCATGACTAAAGTTTAGACGTATGCCATTCGCACCCTCTTCTACTAGCGCTTTGATCTTCTCGTATGTATCAGTTGCTGGACCGATTGTGGCGAGAATTTTCGTGTTTTTATATTCTTCTACTGGGATAATTGGTTGTGTTGTCATATAGGGGTAGTATACCGGCTATGCCTATCATTCTCAAGAGACCACCGCAAAAGATAGACAAATCCCACCTTTTTACGGGTGGGATTTTGAGCTAGAGCGGTCAGTCATGATCTCTCAAACTTAAGGTTCAGTATAGCACAGTTGGCCTGAAAATACCAGCCTAAAACTGCCTACGTCTACGGAAGTTACTGCGATGAGTAGGTTCGTTAGGAGTCAGGTCGTGCGGGGTGCCGTCCAGCGGGTCCCCGGTAGTTAGAGGATCACCCAGCGGCAGAGGCGACGTCCCCATTTCCGCCTGCAAAGCATGTTGTTTGTGCTTGCCAAACATACGGTGTCTATAGAATAGGAATCCGGCCACAACTACCGCCAACCCCATAGCGACTACGTTACCGGCTCCTGTATTTGGTAGCTCTACGGGAGCCTCTTGGCAGCGCGGATCATCTTTAGGCAGACTGGCGTCATATGGACACGGCTCACAGCGCGGGTCGCCCACCGGTATTCCCGGACGACATTCTGGCACTGGTGGCTGCTCGGGAGAAATTTTAGCATTACAGTTGTTAGCTGTCACCTCTTGGCCATCAACAATAAACTTGAGCGTTGCATGAACGCTGTAATTACCAGGCTGGGCGTAAGTATGCTGAGTAATTATAGAAGTATCCGAGTCAGATGTTGGCTTGACTCCAAGCACCGACTTGCCGTCACCGAAAACGAAGTCAGCACTCTTGAGGACAGCTCCGTTGTAGTACTTAGCGACCGCCTCGAAGGTATAAGTTAAACCATCTGGCTTCGGACCCTTAAGCTCGACGCATTCGTAAAATGGCTTTACGGTTGTGATAGTAGCCGTACAGTTTGAATTTACGGTTTTACCATCTGCTAGAAAAGTTAGCGTTGCAGTAATTTTATAAGTTCCAGCCTTTGTGTACGTTTTCTCCACAGATACCGTTTTGCCCCGATCGGTCGATTTTACACCCTCAGCCTTAGTCCCATCACCAAAATCGAATGTTGCACTCTGAAAAGTAGCCTTGTCTGCCACTGGAGTAGCAGTAAAACGATATTGATATTTAGCCTCATTAATCGCTACCGCCTTTAGAGATTCGCACTTATAGGTTGCTGGGGTAATGACTGGGGTTGGCGTAGGTGTTGGTTTGGGAGTTGGAGTTGGAGCTGGAGTTGGAGCCGGCGGAGGCGTAGTGGGAGTGAATCTAGTTACGTTACCACAGTGCAGTACAATGGCTGCAATTGCCTTGCCGGATGAATCAAAATGTACAAGCACCTGATCAGCCGAGTTTCTCATTGAGGTTGTCGTCTTGCGCATCCAGACGCCGTCTTTGACTTTAACGAAGCCAGCACCACTACTGAAGCGTGCAGTTATCCACGTGTCAGTACCGACCACCCTGCCATCTACTACAATCCGTCCGTCTCTGTATAGAGTACCGACCTTGGTATTAGACGTAGTCATCGTATTCATGACAGTAGTAGAAAAACCACCCCAGTTAAACATCCAGGCGATATCAGTATTGCCACGTGTATCTTTGTTACCCTTCCAGAAACCACGCATAGACAAAATTTTATCGTTCGTAGTACTACCATTAATGCCACAGTAAACAATATTAACCTTATCGCAGGCTGCTAGTACCTTAGGAGCAAATCCAATAGTCATGCCAGCGACCATCAAAAGACCAAAAAGACCCGCCAGAAACGCCGTCTTCTGGGGCATTACTCTTTTTATAATTGTTTTCATTTTTACGTCCTTTTTTACCGTATAACGGTACTTTATCATAAGCGACATCACCGCGCAATACACTGACACATGACGTGAAAAATACTCTAACAAATACAAAGCAACAACCCTTCACACCCCTATAGACCTAACAAACATTTTGTGCTAAAATGACTATGCTCTAAATCTAACCCGGCCCCATCTTCTAACGGTTAGGAAATCGGGTTCTCATCCCGGCAATAGGGGTTCGATTCCCCTTGGGGTCACCAAGTAAAAAGCTCTACTTCCGGTAGGGCTTTTTACTTTGACTAGTTCACGACAGCCCGCCCATCTATCAAAATTAAGCAGCTAGCTAAATGGTGGTATACACACCAGAAAAGCGCAGTACCCGCTGCTAAGTAGCATATTAACTCATACGAGTATGGTCTGATTATGTATAATTACAAGTATTGAACAAAAAGGCAGTACAAAAACGACCAACGACAAACCACCTAGGCAAAACCAGGTAGCCGATCTAATAAATGTAGGGCTGAATACTATAAAGATCCACACCCAACCCACCAAGATAGAACATAAACAATGTGACTCCGATCTAGTAAGTATGCCCCTAAAACGTATAAACAAACTAAAAGTCAATAGACTAACGATGGCGAGCACCATAGAGCAATCCGAGCCAGTATGTCCAATGATAAAGAGCGCTACAGCCCCCCATACTATCCTGCCCCTATCAGGCCTTTGAGGGGATAGAAGTATAAACAACCAAGCGAGCGAGCCAAAAAAGGTATTAGCGATGACACTAAAGTAGCCATTTTTATGGGGGGCGTTATGTTACTAACGGTACTACTAACGGGCTTTGAGCGAGACGGCTTTATAACTAAGTTTATGAACCAAGCCAATGAACCAGCAACACCAGCCCATAATTGTAGAGGTAACGCTAGAGACTATGTATCACCCTTTGATGGTAAAACCTACGCCTACAAGTGTGATGACACTACGGGCATATGGGCGTATACCGATAGGTATAATGACCCAAGCTGCAACTTGATAAAGGGTAATATAGCGTATAAAACAGGTGAAAAGATATACCACACAAGGGGTCAAGCCTACTATAACGATACCCACATTGACTTAAAATATGGTGAGAAGTTTTTTTGTAGCGAGCAAGAGGCAATACAAGCGGGGTGGCGTAAGTCTTATGAGTAATGTATATCAACTAAACCAAACGCCAGAATGGCCGGAAACTGCAACAGATAAAACTGACCGCCGGGCACTGTTATGTTTTAGTTGCCGGTTTTTTCAAGCCACTCAATAACCTGACGAGGTGAAAGCAAATAGCCATCCCTGAAAGGATCGTCGGTCTCTGCGTAGACGGCAGATTTTTTCTGCTTTCTGCTGGTCACGCTATTCACTCTAGACACACCCTCGGGAGTCTCGATGCTTAGATGTAGGTGAGGGCCTTTTGTGTTTCTTACACCTGATACGCCAACAACCTGTCCAGTCAGGATTATGTCACCTTCTTTAACTGTAATCTTGTTCATGTGCTGGTAGTTCCATCCATACCCATCATCGGTCTCAACCTTTAGTATGTCATCGTGGACCATCACCACCCTTCCGCCCTTAATAGCTCGTAGCTCTACGCCCACCGGAGTTCTAAAATCAACGCCAGTATGAATACCGGATACTTTCTCATAGCCGTCGTAGTAACAAGAGATAATATCATCAGGGTTTGTAGCATATCTATCTAAACTGAACGGAATTGCGTACCCCTTTTCAGATATTGGCCCCTTGTAGCTTGGATCTACCTTTGACATATCCGGGGAAGGATCGAGCTGAGCCTGGGCAATCTCATTCTTCTTGAGTTTTAGTGGCTGCTTTTCAGCTGACACTGTTTTTGACTCCTCTGCCGGATTCGCCGTCACTTCATCCTTTGGTTTGGTGTTTTCTTCCTTGCCGACAATTGTAGCTTCGACCTCTGCTACTGGATCAACAGATGGAGATTGACTAGACTCTACTACAGGAGCTACTTCTTCCTTCTTCGGCTCAACAAGGAGCGACGCAGGCTCAGTCGGTACTACCGTAGGCTCTGTCGATGGATTTAATTGAACTGCTTCGGACGTGCCTTCAGTAGGCTTAACCTCAGCTGAGACCGCTACAAGGTTGTCTGAACTAGTTGCCCCATCTTCAATTACTCCAGGCATAGCCTGTTCTGGCATGACCCCCGGCAGCATTAGACCAAATCTACTATCGACTGCTGATATGGTATTAGGTTGAGCAACTTCAGCGGTTATTGTAGTGTTATCCGAAGACTTAATAGACTCAGTTCGCTCTGGAGCAGGCGCACCATCAGGTGTGATCAGCGAAACGCTAAAAGCATCCTTTGAAGGTAGAGTGGTTGCAACTTCTTCAAACTGAGCTCCTCGTTCGACAGTTTCTGCATATTCAACATGGATATCGCCCATCCCCGGAAGCATCAGGCCCGCAACCTTAATCGATTTGCTGTCCTCTGCTTCGCCCACGCTATCAAACGATATCTCATCTGCCGCAACCACTTCTACGGGAACAGCCTTCGCGGAACTGATCATTACACTTGGCATAACACCAGATTCTTTTGAATGAGCCGTGTTTCCCTTTGCCTGCGCAGCAGCAATATTACCGGCAATCTTGTCCCAGATTTCATCATTTATTAACGCGCGACTAGTTAGTGAATCCACTATAGTCGTGTCGGTCCCGGGTAGATTTAACGCTACGGTTGGAGTATCTTCAACGACAACTTCTGCAGTAGCCTCAACAGGACTAGCATTAAGTGTGATCGAGTCAGTAAGACTTGCGTCAATGGTCGATTGAGGCTCAGCAGGGGCCTCACTCACCTGGACAGCAATGGCATGATCACTCGGAATATCGGTAATCGAAGTCGCCTTGTCTGAGGTCTCAACGGTGTAAGGAAGCAAAAGGCCTCCCATTACTAACAGCGACGACGATGAATCTTGGTCTTTCGCGGCAGCTTCTAACGAAGGTGCTACTGAGACCGACACCTCAGAAGACACATCGACCGCCACAGGACTCGAGTCACCAGACAGGGTCACCTCTATACTATTACCAGTGTGTAAAAGCGGAGTCTTAACCAGTTCGGCGAGCGACCAGGCTTTATCAGGATTCTGTTTCTGCAATGAGTCCCGGACCATAACTTTGCCGTCGCCTGCGTCAGCATAAACTAACACATAATGCCCACCGCCAGTGTATGGTGTGGTTCGCTCTGCCATCACCTTAGAATCGTGGCCTGCAAGTAAATACATTTTTCCATTCTTCAGCCCATCCAAAATTCGATCAGCTATGATATTGGGCGCAGCTTCGGGTGTTTTGTCTTTTGGCAGAAGAGTCGCACCGACACCCCATTCCTCTTTAAGGTATTTGACCATAACTGCTCGGTCTGTGCCACCGCCAATAACACTGCGTCCACCCATTCTTTGAATGTCATATGACATGTCAACGATGTTCATCTCACTCTTACCAGCGAATGCTAGAACATTGGCCATGACTGTGATTCCACAGCCGCTAGTCTCAATGGTTTTACCCTTTTGTAGTGGCTTCATGTTTTTATCAACAGCGTTGTAACCCTCACCGGCCCACTTAGGGTCCCTCTGTGAATAATAGGCAACACCATCGATAATTTGAGTAGGCACAGAGGGCGGATAGACAGACTCAACACCTCTCAGTTTGTCATATTGACGATCGCTCGTATATTTTGCACCGCTAGTTTTTAGCAGAGCCTCAAGAACCAGCGCAGCACCCGGCCGATCATTTGCTCCCCTAACATCACCACCGTCACTCCTAAACTGCTTCCAATTCTTGCCAGCAACAAACCGCTCATCTAACGATCCATCAGCTCGGGTAGTACGATTAGCGACATAAGGTGAACCATATCGACCAGGTAATTCTTTGCCGCTAACCAGTTTATTTGCCTGCCTCTTATAGAGATCAGCCTGCCCGTTGTATTTAAAAAACGCCTCATGAGCTACTTCGAGGTGAAGATTGTCTGGTGAAAGTTTTGCGTATCTTTCTTGGCCCATTTTTCCTAGAATGTACACCTCGGCAGTTGTTTTGCCCTGCTTTATAAACTCAGCTTTTGTGGTACGGTTAGTATTCTTTCCATAATTTTTGCCATAGTGCTGGAAAACACCTTGACCATTTTTTTCATTATTACGAGACAAGCTAGTTTCACGTACGTGCAGCGTAGCGAAAATCTGCCACGCAACACCCGTTTCATCTTCTAGCTCCTTATACCACGAGACTAGTTCGGGGTCATTATTTAATGTATCAATAATCGACTTCAGCTCTTTATAGTTGGCATTTTTTTCAAGCTTGTTAATATCCAACTGTAAGCTGTTTTTTGTTTCTCCCGACTTCTGCGAGGAGTCAATCGTCTCGATAGCAACCGTATCAGAGTCAGCCGCCGCCTCGAAGTTACCAACTACACTCAAACTCACCGAACCAGCGACCGTCCCTAAGAATAAACGCTTCCCTTTTGAAATATGTTCACTTCCGGGCTTATACTTCAATACCTCTGCGGCCTCTTGAGGATGAAGTGCATCTCTCCAAAACTTTGACTGAACATGACGCATCGCGTCAGCTCCGCCCGATTTATCAATAACTCGCTTAGTCTCTAAGACCCTATCGTTAAGAATAGCTTTTTTTGTTTTGTCGCTGGCGCCAAGAGGAAAGGCGTTGGTCGCAGCCACCGCGATCAACTCGGCGATTGGTGACAATTCTAAATTTGGACATTCCTTAATATATTCTGCATTGAGAGATGAAAACATCGCTTCGGCATCGGCAGCCGAATCCAGACTGCTCATTCTTCCCATAACATCTCTATACAGGCCAACGTCGCCATTGATAATGACATCCCTGAGTTTATTGACAATATCATGAGCGCTGTCAGCATGCGGCACCTCAAAATCGCCAAACGTAGGAAAGTGTAGATTGGGTATTTTCTCTTTTGTCGACATGACCTAAACATCCTCCCGATCACCAGATTTATGCGCCTCAAGTTCTTGTTTTTTATACAAATCTGAAGCTTCTATATCACCACCCTCGACTATGCGTCCCAGCCAGTGCCTGACCTGACTCCACCAATCACTCACCCTTTCGCTAAAACTGAGATTCTTGATTAAGGCCGTTTCACCAATTGCTTTTTGAATTGCAACAGGCATCTTGCTATTACGGGCTAATTCCAACAAGTGCTCTTGGTGCAACCTCACGCTTATATCGATCAGCTCTTGCTTGTTATCGAATTCTTCTTGGGACAATGTAATAATTTTTATATCTTTGATGCCGTTAACATCGCCTATGATTTGTCCAAGAGCGTCAACACCTTGACCCTTCTTGGCGGTGCGCGCTTCGGTTAGACTTTTGTGATAGAGAAGGGCTGTCATAAATGCCTGCTTACTGTCATCAAGATGATCAATGATTTCTTCGGGCGTGGGAGCTGACCTCTTCCATCTCGTGCCTTCAGGAGCAAGCTCGTCAATCTTATTCATAATCACAGGGTCTTGCAGCCTATCTTGATATCCGTTCATAAATACAAAATTGTGGACTGCTTGATTTTTCTGCGCTACTACATCCAGCTTGGCCGTTTTACGATGCGCTGCGATTAATGCTACGTTCGTATTGTCGACAAAATCAAAAGCCTCTTCAGTTATCAAACCATTAGCCCCTAGCCTTTCGGCAGTTGCTCTTATGCTTTCTATCCTGCTGAACATTTCTCGATCCACTTCGGCCTGCCGCCAATCCAGCGCCTTTATCATCCCTGAGTAGTTCTGGATTTTTTCGTCTAACCAAGATAACCCTTTGTCGGAAAATTTCTGTAGCTTCGTCAGATTGACTTCTCTTGCTTCGACCATTTTGTTAGCAAAATGCTCACGCGTTTCAATCACTCGCATCTCGTACTCTTCACACAACTTTTCCACCTCGAGTTTTGTCTCTTCGTGCACAGTCGTACGAATCGCCTCGAGAACCTGCTTCCTTTTGCCGATCACATACAGGAAATCATCAGAGAACTGTTTTGCAATCTCCGCATCGGTAATCGTTTGATTGTCGTAGAGTTCACAAACTTCCCAGAAGCGCTCGACCCGTTCGTCTCCACAAGTCTTTTCGCGCTCAATATGACTACTAGTAAATTCCTCACTAACATCGCCCTTTTCGTCACAGATAAGCGTGTTGCGCAGAGCAGCCACGCTCGATATTGTCCTGCTCGCAACCGCCTTGAAATTATCCTCCGCCTCCTTGTCCTTGGAACGGTCAGATGAAGCTGTTGATGCAGGCACGAGCTCTCGACTATGCTCTCTGGTAGGCGCATCGTCTTCCTCGTTCTGCAGAAAATCGGGTATCAAGTCCAGGCTTTCTAAAGTGAAGCGAGTTTCAGTAGAAATGCCGACCAGGTTATGGACTGCATCCTGCGTGAGAACAACTGCGTCGTGTTTACTTAAATTATTAAATGCTAGTCTACTCATCGGAAAGACAGTCGCCATGAGATTAGCGGCGTTGTTTTCAAGTTTCAGCGTCTTGTCCACCACCTCTTTACTGGCTTCATCGAGCCTGAACAGATCCCGATCCATCTCACCCATCATCGACTCTAGATACTCCCTGCCAGCCTGCTCAATCTCTGCTGTCTCTCGTTCGATAATCTGCTTTGTCTTGTCGGTCTCGCCTTTTATGTTGTTACGAGTAAATTTCTTAACGTGCTCTATTGCGGAATAGACATCATTTTTTGTGTGCGCGAAATATACATTGGCGTCTTCGCGCAGACCCAACTGTGATGCCTCAAGCAGCCCCAACTCACGAACCGACTCCGCCACGGCCGCCTGAAGCTCTTGACGCACCTCTGCAGTACCCTCTGCGTAGTATTTAATTTTACTAGCAGGGCTCATATCTGCCCTCTCAGCCACAGTCTCTCTATACAGGTTGCTACCTGACTTAGTATCAGGACGCACTTCGTAGAACATTGTATCCGCAGGCGCTTCAATTACGGGAGCCTCCTGGGTGTAATCTATAGGATTAATTACGATAGTCTCTTTCATATTATTGTTCTCCTTGTGCAACTTTCTCTACTGGCTTACATTCAAAACTCGTGCCGTCGCCGAGAGCACTAATTGTTAATGCATTTCCTGCAATAAACGCGATATTGTCTTCATCGCGCAGGAATGAGTCGGCTACTTGACCATACTCAGACTTCAAAAACTCAACCTTCTTATCTTTAAGTCGTTCAATTTGCTTGATTTGCTGCTCGAGTTTTTCATCCGCCAAGTCCGTTGCCGTATTCATGCACGCTGCAAATTTTTCGCTTTTTACCGCAACACTGCCTAACTTAACGTATGCCGTCCGACCGGCTGTTGCCGCATATTCGCTCCCTTCTGCGAACCAAGCAGAAACACGCTCTGCCTCCTCCGCAGTCAAACCGACCGACTCATTAGCGTCAATCTTATAGCCCCTAGGCATCAATGAGACACACTGCCCAGCCTCGCCTAATGCCGGCTTTTTGTCACCACATGCTGCTGGGTTTTCAGTGAAATTGCCGGGCATCTTGGCGGCAAAAGTGAAGCCGCTGCGGTTAACAAAAACCGTATCGTCGTCTTCGTGAATAGCGCCTTCTTTATTAATTAGCTGTAAGCTAATCACCGCATCGCCAGAGTTATTAACACTTAAATCTACGTTCTTGGTAAGATTTAGTGGTAGCTGATCGCCATTTGGACTAACTGCCACCGGGAAGATTGTGGCATGACTCTCGGTAGACATACTACCAACAACGAGAGGTGGCATATCTGAAATAGCCACTGGGACTGCCTCCTTAGATAAACCTGCAGTTATCACCTCTTCTTTTGTGCCGTTAGCCAAACTATCAAGTGCATAAACCTGTGAGGCTCCAGCTGATTCACTAGATTCATTTGGGTTAAGCCACATAAATGCACCCGCTGCACCCGCGCTCACTGCGGCCGCTAGGAGGGCAAAGCCACCTGCGCGCCTTACAAAAGGATTTTGGTGAAATATTGATTTTTCATCCTTCATTTTTTTCGCTTCAGGCTCATATATGTTGTCAAATATCTTTTTAACAGTCCCA
>CAZKNP010000002.1:0-107413 GCA_964554245.1 uncultured Candidatus Saccharibacteria bacterium
AATGCTACTACAATATCGATTGGTGGCGGCACGGTGGCCAATACTGTTAACATTGCTAATGGTTCGGCTAACGACACGGTAAACATTGCTACAGGCGCTGGTACCGACACGGTTAACATTGGTACTGGCAGTACAAGTGCAACGATCAATATTGGTACCGGTCCAGCAAGTGTATACATAGGTGATGGTAACACTGCTGGTACTATTAGGCTCTTGCGCGGCAGTACAAAAGTAACCTTAACTCACAACGATGGAATTATTTTTTCTAGTGATAAGGCATCTACAATAAAATACGGTGGCGGCGGTGCGGATCAGGAATTCTATTTCGGTGCCGGTACAAGCTCATCGCGTTACGGAGTTTCCTTCGGGGCGAACAACGATGGCGTTAATTTCTCTGCTCTATCATCGAATCGTGGTTTTAACTTCAAGAATTCTAATGGTACTTTGTTTAGCGTCGGCAGCGACGGTAGTATTCGAGGTGGCTATAAAATGAACCAAACCTTTGCGTTCGGTCGTACCCCTGTAAGCGGCTACACAATGACCTTACAATCGTGGGCCGGACAACACGGTATATATTTAAACGATATGAATGATGTCTCTGCGGGTTCGATATTAATGAGCTTCGCTAGAAGCGGTGCTGCTCAGGGCAGCATAAGCCTTTCTGGAGGTACCGTTAGCTACAATGCCTTTACTGGTTCACACTATGCCATGTTGGATGGCGTTCCTGAGCCAGAATCCGACCGTCTGATGATTATTAGTCGAAATGACACATCCGGTCTTAATATTGATGGAGAGTATATATATGCTGTGAAGCAGAGCTCTGGAGCTAACAGCAGCAAGGTCGTAGGCTCATATAACGGATCGCTGGAGACGCATAACTTCACCCTGGACGCTCTGGGCATTCACTTAGTTTCGGCGGCTGGTAACGGTGACGTTTGGGTATCGGACAACGGTAGTGGTGATATTGCCGTTGGTGATCCGCTGATATCGGGCTACCTCGAAGGTCATGCTATGCGCGACAATGGCCAGTTTGCCATTAGTCATGTGTTCGCTAAGGCATCTCAGGGCGTTGACTGGTCAACTGTTAGTACAACCGTAAATGGTGTTAAGGTAGCAAAAATCAGTATTCTTTATAGCTTCTACGACCAGCAGAATATCGGCCAGCAACTACAGTCGATTGCTAACCTCGATATAACTGGCAATCTGACTGTTGGCGGCAACCTAAATGTTGCCGGTGACGCCCAGTTCACTAATGTATCGATCAGCGGCAATCTAGTGGTAACTGGTAATGTTACTGTTGCTGGTAGTCTAACTATCTCAGACATCTATGTTGGAGGTCACATCGTCAGCCGTGGTAACGTACCAACATCTGTTATGGGTAGTGCGCTTGGTGCTAACGGCGGCGGCTTGACTGGCGTCGATCCAACTATCACGATTGATGGTACCGACAGCGCTGGTACGGTTTCAGTCAAGGCAGGTGACCAAGGCGCAACCAATGGCGTGATCGCTCACATTGAGTTTGCTAAGGCTTATGGCGGTAGCTACAAGGTTGTCATCAGTGCTAGCAACGATAATGCTGCGGACGTGAAGACATACGTCACTAAGACCGCCACAGGCTTTGATATTATCAGCCGCGACATGCTCCAGGCGGGCCTTACTTACGACTTCGACTACATTGTCCTGGGTGTTGAGAACTAAGGATTACCAAGGCTTAAGGCAAAACCATGCGGTGCGGTTTTGGATTAGGGATGCTCAAATAAGGCAGATTGTACACAGCATGGTTCGTATATTGTGCCTCCGTGGACCAGAGGAGCACCGGCCCTCTAAGAGGCTGTGGATAACTGAGGTAAAAATGTCTAAATGAGTCAATTTTGTACTCAAAAGTACTTGCATTTATTTGGGCGGTCTGTCATACTGATAAATAGATTTTGCCGTGCATGATGCTCGCTAAAGCACTGCAAACGACAAAATCGAAAAACTACCAAACAAACAAAAACAAAAACGATCTCAAAAAATAAAAGCAGGGCACTCGCAGACCCTGCTTTTTTTGTGGTTTATAAATTAGTTAATCTAAAAGTATTACTGCTTGGTTGGTGCGGACTCGTTCAGTTGTTATAAATTCAGTACTCCCAGGAGTAAATCGAGAATAATACGATATTTTACGACATTATATTTTTCGTGATGGTAGTAAACAAGTGTCGCGATCTAACTGTGATAAAAGGGCGGCATAAGACAATCATATCAGGTTGTTTAAGGGGTGCAACATAGCCAGTTTTGAAATGATATATAAGCATACTTTCCCTAGTATCGATAGGATAGGGGTTGCCGTAACGATTATCTGGCGTGTGGCTAGTTAGCTTGCTAGCGTTAGAAAGTAATAACAGGCGACCTAGTAGCTGGTCTATTTAAATAAATTAGAATAGAGCGGGATGCGGGGGTTATTAATAATAGGTAATACAATGCTAGCCTTATGATACTATCAGGGTTTAGATGTTGTATAACATTTATGGTATGAAGTTGAATCTATTATTTGCTACCTGCAGATACGGTCTCTGGCTACTTTTTTACTATGGGCTTTTCTGTTACGATGGAAGCAAGAAAAGAGGGTAAAAATAAATCTATGTTTGTGCTTGCTATAGCAAACCAAAAAGGTGGGGTTGGAAAGACCACGACGGCAGTTAACTTGGCTGCTGAGCTAGCCGGTGCAAACCGCAAGGTTATGTTGGTTGATTTAGATCCCCAGGGGAATGCCACCAGTAGTTTGGGTATAGATAAAACATCGCTCGAAACATCAATATACGAGGTTATGGCCGATCAGACCGAGCTGGCAGATGCTGTTCAGGAGACAGGCGTTAATAATCTATTCGTGTTACCGGCTGGCACTAGTTTGGCTCAGGCGGAGATTGACTTAGTAGGCGTGGGCGGCCGAGAATTCGTGGTCGATAAGCTGTGTAAGCGGCTTGATGTCGATGTGGTTATTATTGACTGTCCGCCAGCGCTAGGACTGTTGACGATTAATGGATTGACGGCAGCCGACGGGGTGATCATACCGGTTCAAGCGGAATATTTTGCGCTCGAGGGTTTGGGTCAGCTGCTTAAAACTATCCAGTCTATTAAACGTAGCTTAAACCAGCGGCTATCTATATTTGGGGTAGTAGTAACGATGTTCACAAAACGAATGGTCTTGAGTGAGCAGGTGCGAGCAGAGGTGGAGCAACATTTTGGCGATAAGCTCTTTGATACGGTCATTCCTAGAAACATTCGCCTAGCCGAGGCGCCAAGCTTCGGTAAAACTATTGCCGAGCATGACAAATGGAGCAAGGGGGCTAAGGCATACAGAGCCTTTGCTCAGGAGGTAATCAAGCGTGGCCGCATCTAAAAAACTAAATGGACTAGGTAGGGGCTTTGGATCGCTCATACCGGAAGACATAGATGTGTCTATGTTGGTTGACGACGGTGAGCGAATTGAGCAAATTTCTGTCGATAAACTGCAGCCGAATCCTGATCAGCCGAGAACAACTTTTGATAAGCGGGCTATAGAGGAGCTGGCTAGTAGTATTAAGGAATTTGGAGTACTTCAACCTCTGGTTGTAACGCCAATCGCAAGTGGCTATGCGATTATTGCCGGTGAGCGACGCTGGCGAGCGTCAAAATTGGCTGGCCTAAAAACGGTACCGGCGATAGTGCGCACCAGCAAGAAGCTTGAGAGTTTAGAGATTGCCCTTGTTGAAAATGTCCAGCGAGTTGATTTAAGTAGCCTAGAGCAGGCGGTTTCGGTCGAGCGTCTTCACCAACAGTTTAATATGAGCTATGCACAGATCGCCAAGCGACTCGGCAAGGCAGTTTCGACTATTAGCAACATCGTGCGTTTGATTCATTTGCCAGCTGAGGCCAAAGAGGCTCTTGAGAGCGGAAAGATTAGCGAGGGTCATGCCAGGCAGATATTGGCGCTCAAAGATGACGTTAAGAAGCAGCAAGAACTTCTAAATCTAATCATCAAACACGATTGGAGTGTTCGTCAGGCCGAGCGTTTTGTTTCTTCGGTTAAAGATGGAATTGGCGAAACCAAAGAAGCAGAAAAACGAGTTTATACTGATACGCCAGAAACCAAGCGACTAACTACTCGCTATTCCGCGCCGGTGCAAATACGTCGTACTGCCAAGGGCGGTAGGGTTGAGATTAGCTTTAAATCCGACGAAGATTTGGCTCGCATTTTAGCTGAGCTTGAAAGATAAAAAATACTCAAACTTATTAAAAGACTTTTGTGTTGTTGATTGGCAAAATACGCATTACTAGTTTGCCTATGATTTGGTCGGTTGTGATTGGCCCAAACATGCGTGAATCCATCGAGTTTGGGCGATTGTCCCCACTAACAAATAATTCGTTGGTCCCTAGAGTTACATCAACTTCATCTGCGGTTGGCTCAATGTTGGCGTCTCGACCGTAGGGCAATGTCTTATCGGGCGAGAAGCCGTTTGGATTATCTTGGTTGTAGACCGTGATGACTCCGTCCACAATAGCAACTCTCTCGCCAGGCAAGCCAATAACCCTCTTAATTAACTGCTTGCTACCGTCTGGATTTTCGTAATTACCCATACCGGGTTCGTTGAAGATCACGATATCTCCTCTATTCGGTACATATTGGTCGCTAGTTATTTTAGCTAGGGTGCGCGGAGCTTTCCAGACAATAAGGCGGTCTTGGTCCTGTAGTGTAGTTTCCATGCTTGGACCGTCAACTTGATAAGATTGGAACACAAACAGGGTCAATAAAATAGCCACAACTGGCGCTAGGCCAATAATGATTACGGACGAGATTATACTTGATAGGTTACGGCGTCTCGATGAAATTTCAGCAGCTCGAAGAGGCTGGTTGTTTGAACTGGCTGATGCAGAGTGAGTCTGAGGCTGGGGCTGCGATGCTGGCAGCTGAGGTTGTACTGTTGGGAATTGTGGGGATTGGGCGGGTGTGTTTTGAAGCATGGGGCCCTCTGGCGGAGTAGCAAGAGGAGTCTCATTTGTGGGCGGTTTTGTTATGTCGTTTAGCACTTTCTATAACTATAGCATAAACAGGTTTAAACTTTAGATTGAAAAATCAGGCAAGATAGGAATGATTTAGAGAGTTTGATATACTGTGAACTGAATATGAAGCCGTTGGTGAAGAAAATAAAGCCAGTAAAAGGGTATGCGCACTTGGCGCATGTTCTTTTGAATGTTGCCTTGCCAGTGTTGGCGTTTGTGTTTGTTAGGTCATCGTTCGCCTGGCTGGCTATTGCTTTAGTATTACTATCTAAATGGCGTATGTTTGCTGTTCGCCCTAGGTTTTGGGGTGCAAATATCCGCGCCAACGCAATTGATATTGTCGTCGGTCTTTCCATGGTTGCTTTCATGATCCAGACGAATAATGACTGGGCTAGGTTGGGCTACGCCGTGGCGTGGGCAGTTTGGCTAGTGGTATTAAAACCCAGGAGTAGCGTGTTGTTCGTGTCTATTCAGGCGTTGGTAGGATATGCAGCTGGGTTAATGGCGATTTTCTCTGTTTGGGGTCAATCAGCCCTGATCTGCCTTGTCCTAGCTGTTGGATTTCTTAGTTATTTCGTGGCTCACCACTTTTTATATAGCTTTGATGAGCCACACAAGGGGCTACTGGCCTATGTTTGGGCTTACTTCGGATCGGCACTGACATGGATTTTGGGCCACTGGCTAGTCTTCTATTTGGTTATTGCTCAGCCGACCATAATATTGGCGTCACTGGGATTAGTTATCTCTACGCTTTATTATCTTGATCATTTCGACAGATTGTCGACTTTGGTTCGGCGACAGATTATTTTCGTTGGTTTTGCACTGGTGGTGATTATGTGGGGGTCTCTCGTATTCTTCCATTGGTTGCGTAGTGGTAGCATAATTGTTTAGCTTATTTACAGAACTGCGTGTGGGGAATTTGAAAAGAGGAGGGTAATAGGGCGATATGGATCCAATTGACAGTAAAAAGGCACCGAAAGAAAGTACTCCAAAACGGTATAATCTGGCATTTTTAACGCTAGTTATTCTAGCGGTTAGTTTTGGGGGCGGTTGGTTGGGCGCGGCAAGTCAGCGCCAATCGACTGAATCTCCATTAGTTCAGCAAAAAACCATTCTAAAAAACGAAGCAAATGTTATAAGCGATATAGCCAAGGATGTTGGCCCGAGCGTAGTGTCCGTTAATGTGACTAGCCGCCAGACTTCTCAAAGCGATCTTTATTCATGGTTCTTTGGCTTTGAGCAGGACGCCGGCGAAAGTCGGAGCGCTGGAACAGGAATAATTCTGGACGAGTCAGGTCTTATTATTACTAATCGCCACGTCATTCCGGCTGGAGTATCGCAGATTAGCGTCAGCTTAAGTGATGGTACGGTTTTGGATGATGTTGAGGTTGTTGGTCGGACTAACAGTAATGATAGCCTTG
Organism: uncultured Candidatus Saccharibacteria bacterium; assembly: GCA_964554245.1. Lineage (GTDB taxonomy): Bacteria > Patescibacteriota > Saccharimonadia > Saccharimonadales > UBA4665 > JAGXIT01. The sequence goes on from CAZKNP010000002.1 coordinate 6,441, forward strand.
ATATAGCTTTCTTGAAAATAACCAATCTTAAGGGGAGTAAGCTAACGCCCGCCAAGATAGGCGACTCTAGCTTAATGAAGGTGGGCGATTCTGTGGTGGCAATCGGCAATACGCTTGGGCAGTTCCAGAACACCGTTACTAGTGGGATTATCTCCGGTTACGGGCGAAGCATACAAGCTAGCGGAGGCGGTAGTTCAGTCGAAAGCTTGGATGATCTTTTTCAGACAGACGCCGCGATCAATCAAGGCAATTCCGGAGGCCCGTTGGTGAATTTAGCGGGCGAGGTCATTGGTATTAATACTGCCATAGCCTCAAATGCCCAGACGGTTGGCTTTGCTATTCCTATCAATAACGTCATTGGTTTAATATCGAGCGTGAAAGACACCGGTAAGCTGCAGCGACCATACCTTGGCGTGCGTTATGTTATGGTCACAGACGATATTGCTAAAGAATATAATCTATCGGTAGACCGCGGTGTATATATTCCAAGGCAAACCTCAACTAGCGGCGAAACGGTACTGTCTGGCGGTCCGGCAGGCCGCGCGGGTATTGAGCCTGGCGACGTTATAACTAAAATTGGCGATAAAGAGGTTGGCGAAAAGGCCAGTGTGGCTTCTATTCTTGGAACCCATCGGGTAGGTGATTCGGTTGACGTGACGATTGTTCGTGGGTCGGAAACGAGAACGGTTAACGTCACGCTAGAGGCTGCACCTTCAGAATAGTGAACACATTTATTATTCAAAAATCACCCCAGGGAACAGGGGTGATTTTTGTTTGACTCCAAAAATTATCGCTGAAGTGCTATCGCATAACCTTCAATTAATACTAGTGTGAAGTCGTGCTCTTTTGCAAAAATAATAATTGATTGATGTTGCTCTGGGTCAGCCTCGAGCACTAAGAAGCCATTCTTCTTTAGGGCAGATGAAGCTTGTTTGATTAGCCTATAAATTAGCTCAAGACCTCCCACATCCGCATAGAGGGCTAGGGCTGGTTCGTGTTTGACTTCCGGGGATGTCTGCCATGATCTATCGACATAGGGCAGATTTGACACGATCAGGTCTGGTTTTGTGTGCGACGTCTCATCCCAGAAATAGAGCAGATTGGAATGTATAAAATCTGTAGCAGTTGGTGGCTTGAGTGAGTCAAAATTTTGTTTCGCCACACGAAGAGCCTCTATGCTTATGTCCGACGCGATCACTTTTTTTAAATCAGCTATCTCTAGACCGACTGTCAGGCCTACAATTCCAGATCCGGTGCCGACATCGATGACAGTAGAGCCGGCCGGAATGCTTAAATATTTTACGACATCGATTATCGACTCTGTTTCTGGTCGAGGTATCAGCACATGTTGGTTTACGAAAAAAGTTCGCCCGTAGAATTCCTTCTTTCCAATTAAGTAGGCAATTGGTTCGCGCTTGGCTCTGTGGGCAACGAGTTGTTTGAATTTTTCCATGGCTAAATTATCGATCTGTTCGTCGTCATGAGTGATAAGCCACGTTCTGTCTACGCCTAGTACATGAGCCAGCAAAATTTCGGAATCTAGCCGAGAGCTTGGAATGTTAGTCTGGCGAAATAATTTTTCAGCCCAACTAAGCAGCTCACGTATTTGACCGCGATTTTCTATTCTAGGAGTCGCTGGCGAGTTGGCGCTCATAGTTTTTTAGGCTTTCGACAACGTCATCAATGTCGCCGTTCATCATAGCCGGGATGTTGCTGCGACTATAGGGGATGCGGTGGTCGGTTATGCGGTCCTGGGGGAAGTTGTAGGTGCGGATTTTCTCAGATCGATCACCGGAACCGATCAGCGATCGTCGTTCGGCTGTGAGTTTGGCATTTTCTTCGTCAATTTTAGCCTGGAGGAGTCGTGATCTAAGCACGCTCATAGCTTTTTCTTTGTTCTTGATTTGCGATTTTTCGTCCTGGTTAGTGACGACCATGCCAGTTGGTAGGTGGGTGATACGGACGGCCGAGTCGGTGGTGTTGACGCTTTGTCCACCATGCCCGCCGGCACGGTAAACATCGATTTTCAGGTCGTTAGGGCTGATTTCAACATCTGATTCTTCGGCTTCAGGCAGGACGGCTACGGTGACAGTCGAAGTGTGAATTCGCCCTTGTGATTCGGTGGTTGGAATGCGTTGAACGCGGTGTACGCCGGATTCAAATTTGAGCGTGGCATAAGGCGAATCACCCTTGATCGAAAAAACAACTTCTTTGTAGCCACCGGCATCGTTGGCGGATTCGGACATCAGTTCGGTCTTGAGGCCGTGTGTCTCGCAGAATCTCAAGTACATCCGGTAAAGCTCAGATGCGAACAGTGATGCTTCGTCGCCACCAGCGCCAGCTCGAATTTCAACGATAACGTCTTTTTCGTCGTTGGGATCGCGTGGCAGCAAAGCCTCGGATAGAGCATCGGTTAATACTTGTTGCTTTTCGGTTAGGCTGGCTAATTCTTCGGTTGCCATGGCTGATATTTCGGCATCGGCATCATTCGCCATGTCTTCAGCGTCTGAAATTTGCTGAGCAACGCTTTTTAGTTGGTCGAACAGACCAATAGTTGATTCCAGAGTTGATTGGCGTTTGGCTAATTTTGGGTATGAAGGATCGCTGAAAATCGCAGGGTCCTGCAGTTTTTCTTGAAGTTCGACCAGCTCGGCTCGTAGTTGTGCTTCCTTATTGTCCATTTCAGCCTTCAGTATAAACAAAAACCGCCGACAGATACAGTCTGGGCGGTTTTTGTATGAGGTTTGCTATTTCTTGTCGTCAGCTTGCTTGTCAGCTTTTTCTTGCTTAGGTGATTCGGTTTTTTCAGCCTTCTTAGCAGTGCGTTCGCTGGATTTTTTTGCCTTTGCCATGCGAGCTTGCTTGGCTTTTTCGGCTGCTTCAGCGCGAGCCTTAAACTTGTCAACGCGACCTTCGATGTCGAGAACGCGCTCTTCACCGGTGTAGAATGGGTGGCTTGAGCCGGTGATATGAACTTTAACTAGTGGGTATTCAACACCGTCCAGCTTGATGGTTTCGCTGGTAGCGACAGTTGATTTAGTGAGATAAGTCTCGTTGTTGTTGAGATCTTGGAAGACGACCAAGCGGTAATCTTTAGGGTGAAGATCTTTTTTCATAGGGTTTATTCCTTAAATGCTCATAGGTTGTATAGATGTGCTTGGTAACTGGTTAGCGGTGAGCGGGCCGCAGTCAGTGCTATCCCAAACAGTCGCGGGAATTATAGCAAGCTAACAGGGGATAGTCAACATCATTCTATAACAAGCTTGCAATTTTTAACAAAGTGTGCTATTATGTTTTTAGGTTAGCAAAAACAAATACTAAGCCAACCAAAATAAAAGGAAAATAAGATGTTGCAGAAATATGAATTAGAACCAAGCCCGGACTTTGCTTCACAGCCGGAGCTGGGTGAGCAGGCTAGCAGTACGGCCGCTGGTAGTATTGCGATCAGCGGGTTAGAGCAGGAAGTGCCTGTAAAGATCCAGGTTCGTCGCGTAAACGAGGGTCAATAGCTGATATAAATTCAGCTTAGAGGGTCAGCATATGAACGTGTTGGTGCTTGCAATTGTTTTAATGAGCTTGGGTCGGAGTGCGATACTCGGCTTAGCTCCAAAGTTATGGATTTCGAACTGGAACTCCAAGAGGCGGCGAGCCTTGGCTGTCGTAGCGATTGAATCGAGCGACGTCTAAGGGTTAGCCTATTTTGATCTAATCATGAAAAGCGCGGTGTTTAAGGCACTGCGCTTTTTGGTGGTTTAGCGCTACTGCCATAAAGATGTATTCCCTATAACGCTTAGTTGATAATTTTATCTGCTGGCTATACAATAAAGGTTAGCAATATCAAACAAAAAATAAATAAAAATATGCCACTTAGAGAATACTTCAATCCCGCCTCGCATACTATGTCGCCTGGAGTCGACGGAGCGGATGCGACCGAATGGCAGGCCGTAGGCCTGGATCCTGCTAATATTGTCGCTCATCCAGGCGATCTAATCGCACTAGGACAACCTGATGTAGTGGCGGAGGAAGGTATGGTAGGGCAGGAGCGCAGCCCGTTATCGACCGTCATTGGTAGGGTGGTGATGGAGTCACAGGTAGTAAAGATATTGCCAGAGGGAGACACAGACGTAGTCCGCAGGTCTGATCTCGGCATGTCATCAGAGGGGCGTCTATCTGAAGAAAAGAACAAGGCAAATGAATTTATCGGGTTGCTAGAGCAGGCGTATTTACCTAGTGAAGAACAGGATCGTAATGTGGTGTCGGTACATCATCTTGCCAAGGAGTTGGCAGATAGTCCGGAGCTTATCGGTGGTTTGACAGAGTTAGCCGAGTTGGGAGAGCTTTCCGAGTGGGATAGGCTTAGGATTGCTGTCGTTTCTGACAGGGCAGTGTCAGCGAGAGCTGAGAACGACTTCTCGTTCGAGGATCTGTTTGACAATGAAGATGCTGTCACCGAGGCAGCTATAGAGCCAGCGGCTCCGATAGTAAGCGAGGAAATACTGAACCTTAAACGATTGTGTGGGGGCGAAGAATCGGCTGATTTCTATCATCAGGAAATATTCTTGAAACGTTATGCTACTGTCGCAGATGAGGTAACGGTAGACGAGGCGAGGGTATATGACTCATGTAGGATCTATCATAAGGAATCGCACGTCGAACCGGCAGGAATAAAAGAGGTGGTTGCGCTACTCGCTGAGGCATCTTCGGATGTTAAAAAAGTAATCGAGCGCAATGGGGGTAATCCGCTAACGATACTCCGTTCAGGCAATATGATAGACGAGGTCATGAAAGATGTTGCCGAGAATAATAGGGATGAATCTTTGAGGGATATAGCGAATTTTCTAGATCTTGACAATGAACAGAGTCGGAGCCGCGATGCGGTGGTGGCGCTGATTGAAAAAGGGGCTAGTATCGTAGCGGTGCAAAGGCTGTTTGGTAATGTTGATAATGTAAAAAAGCTTGCTGAGGTCGACGGAGATCAAGCATGGGATATATTTGCAAAATTAACTAAATTTCCAGAAATTGACTTCTATAAAGGAGCATATGCTAATGAAAGCTTTACGGTTGAGCAAATAATATTCAATCCTTCTGATTTTGCCCCAATGGCAGACGAGTTTGCTGATCGTTACGAAGAAGCCCGTGAGCTCGGCTATAGCCCGAACATGATTTCCGGTGCGCTAGCCCATAATCTTAGCGTTTATGCGCAAAACAACATGCCATTAGGTAAAGGCATTGGAGAAGTTCGTAAAATGCGCATGGCCGCACTGTTTGATGCTATGGAGATTGCGGGTGGGTACGGGGCGAAGTTAGGCGAGTTGATGAGTGGCTCGGTTGAGGGTAGTTATGGAGTTATCGATAGTCTACAAAACAAGATTCTTGAAGAAGGTGAAGTTAAAAACGCTACTAAACTAGCTGCCGATATCGAGCGTGCTTATTTGGCAGTGGCTGATCTAAGAGAGAGGGCGGGTGTGCATTTTGCGGACATAGCGAGCGTTCTGTTGCGTCAAGGTGACCCTGTGCGGATAGAGAAAAACTGCGAACTTATCAAGGCGATCTTGCCTTATGCGGATTTTTTGCAAGATTATGGCGATGACATGAAACCAGTCTTGAGGGGCTTGGGCTTAAAAAACATTTTAAATCGACGGCTACCAGAGCATGGTTCAAGGAATGAGGAATACAAAACCGACCTAGTCGGTAGTGTAAAAAATTTTTATAACATAACAGAAGAGTTGTCGGCCGATTCAAACTTTAAAACTGTCTTGGGGAATTATTTTTTATTTGAATCGGAGGCTGAGATGCAATTAGCCGTACTGGACGTGGTTCGCTCGGATTTTGTGAAGCGTAATCTCCCAGATAAAGATTTTAAATTTGAGTTGAGTGGTGTTATCGCCGAAATTGGCTATACAATGGGCAGGGTTAGTCTAGAAAAAGCCTGGGAGTTCACTCAGTCTGCAAAACAAAACGGTATTCATGACTATAATTATCTTAGAAACATATTGAACTCAGAATATGCATGTAGACTAGCGGGCGTGGATGCGGATATTTTCTATAAAGTAGTCGAACAGGCTCTAGGCAGGAAAGATAAAGACGGCAATATTTATGACTATCCTACTTCTATATCTAGTTTTATGAAAGCTATGGGCGCCGAGGAGAAAATGGATGCACATCAAAAAGAGATTCTAGAAAAAAACATTGATTGGTATGTTTCTGATGGTCTGCCGCTAGCGGCTGCCAGGATTGTTATGGATAATAGGGCAGAGGCGCTACAAAAGGACGTTAAAGATACACCGAAATCAATTTATGAATGGATTTATAGCGATACCGAAAAACTAGAAAAGTTTAGCGAGAAAACAACACAGGATTATGTGTCTAGGCTGCTGTTGGGTAAAATGCCAAAAAAACTATCTGGCGAGGAGCTGCAGTCCATGACTGAGCGCGTGATCTTGGCTGCGAGGGAGTTTTCCAAAACGATGGAGGATGATTTTAGGGTGTTTGTGAATGTTCATCCTCAGACGTTGAATGTTTTAGGTGAAGCTGGCGCGCGCATATTATCTACATTTGATTTAGCAGGAGCAAGACAGAATTTTGATGGAGTGGGCGAGTATGCAGCTAATTACATCGGTCGTCGGAGTGGTGTTGAGGTTGCGCTTGGCATTCGGTCACTCGATGATACTCAGGGCCATGTTATCTACGGTCATGCTGGGTACATTGGAGACGGCGTGCCCGGGGGAGCTATCGGTTATGGTCCGATAATGCTTCAACTTTCTCCACAGAAGGTTTCTTATGATGACATGACATTCACTCCCGAAGATAGTTTCCATAATGCAACTCGCTTAACTCAGAAGGATGCACAAGCTATACGTATTGTTAAAAGTGGCTTGGGTATTAATGACACGAGAACGGATGAATATGTTGAAGCTCAGGTACCTTCTGTCGTAACGCTCGATGATATTGAGGCGATATATGTAAGCTCGGCGGAGGAAAAACAGGCCCTTCCTGAGGAGCTGCAGCGGAAAACGATTGTGCGACTCAGTACGGCTTCGGCGCCATCGTACTCTGCTACAAGGGAGAAAACATTTATAGAACAACTGAAACGAGATTTCGGATTAGGTATAGACTCAGAAAACACAGCAATCGGCACCCCAGTAGGCGGGGATCTGACTGGCGAGGACTTGCTGGCTGTTGACGGCTCAACGGGTGGAGCTGGTATCTTTGAATCCGTACTTTGACCCTTTTTAGTAGCGCTTCCATAATGATGTTTCGTGTCTTCCTGGTTAGTTGTTGTTGGTTGTTTGGACGTAGATTTGATAACAGGGCTTGTGGACTGAAGCCCTATCTGTTAAAATGACACCTGTAATTAATTAAGCAGGTGCGGGCATGTAGTCCTCCTAAGTTATTCCATGTAGGGTAACTCGGGTAGCCCGACCGGTGTGAAAGGATCGCATTCGTCAGCATTCGTATGTTGATGGGTAGGCGCCTTTTCAGAGAAAGGAAGCCAGACAAATGGCGGATATAGATCTAAAACAACTACTAGAGGCTGGAGCTCACTTCGGCCACAAAACTGAGCGTTGGCACCCAAAAATGGCTCAGTACATTCATAGCAAAAGAAACGGTAGTCATATCATTGACTTGACGAAGACTGCCGAGAAGCTTAGTGATGCACTTAGTTTCTTGACCGAAACAGCCGGTAAGGGCAAGCAGGTGCTTTTTGTTGGCACCAAGCCACAGGCTCAGTCAATCGTGAAGACTTTGGCTGAATCACTCAACCAACCATACGTCACTGAGAGGTGGCTTGGTGGCATGTTGACCAACTGGAATACCATCGGTACGCAGATTAAGCGACTAGTTGAGCTTGAAGGCAAGATGGCTAGCGGTGAGCTGGCTAACAAGTACAACAAGCTAGAGGTTCAGCGTTTCCAGGAAGAGATCGACCGACTGAATACGCTTTACGGTGGCATCAAGCAGCTTCATGCTCGTCCAGGTGCGGTTGTAGTTTTTGATATCGTTGACAACGCTAACGCTGTAGCCGAGGCTAATAAGCTCAAGCTACCAGTTGTTGGTATTTGCGATTCAAATAGTGATCCAACAGCTATTGATTATCCGATTCCTTGCAATGACGATGCAATCAAGGCACTTCAGCTCATGGCTGATTACTTCAAAAAAGCTATCGAAACAGGTCAGGCTAAGAGCGCTAAGTCAGCTGACAAAGACGAAAAATAATTCTAGAAGAGGGGAAATAATATGGCAGTTTCAATTGATGAAATCAAGCGACTACGCGAACTAACTGGCGTTGGTATGACCGATGCAAAAAAGGCCCTCGAAGAGGCTGGCGGCGACTTTGATGCTGCTCTCAAGGAGATGAGGCAGAAGGGCCTAACCAAGGCTGAAAAGCGTGGCGAGAAAGAGGCACGTCAAGGCTTAGTTGGTACCTATAACCACGATAACCGTATCGGCGTGGTCGTGGAGATTAACTGCGAAACCGATTTTGTGGCTCGTAACGAAATTTTCCAGTCGTTACTAAAGGATGTTGCTATGCATGTGGCTGCAAGCAGCCCTGTCTATGTGCAGGCCGAAGACATTCCAGAGGATGTTCGAGCAGCTAAGCGTGAAGAGCTGATGCAGAGCGAGTCTCTTAGTGGTAAGCCAGAAGAGATGAAGGGTAAAATTGTTGACGGACAGCTAGCAAAATATTTTGCAGAGCTATGCTTGCTTGAGCAGCCTTTCATTAAGAATCCTGACCAGACAGTCGGTGATTACTTGAAGGATCATGTAGCTCGCTTGGGTGAGAACATTGTTGTGCGTCGATTCGCGCGTATCGCTCTTGGCGAGGCAGGTTAGGCAGGGACTGTAACTTGAAAAAACTGGCGACAAACATTCGCCAGTTTTTTCTTTGAGGGATATGTTTGCTGCGCATGGCTTGTTGGGCATGCGAGAATACCCTAGCTTAAGCAAGGGTGATTATTATTACTTATCTCTGCATCGGATGGTGTATCTCGGGCGTTTTTTCTTGTATACTGAAGCGTAGCAAAAGTAAGGAGGCTTAAGGGAATATGAATCCGCAGGCTGTTATTGACCAAGCAAAGCAGAAATTTTTAAGCGCGGTTGAGCGCTATCACGAGCAACTTAAGACCATTCGTACCGGACGGGCTAGCGCCAGCATGCTCGACGGCGTAATGGTAGATGTTTATGGAGCCCAAACGCCACTAATGCATGTTGCAAATGTGACCGCACCAGAATCTCAGCTTATTCAGATCACCCCATTTGATCCAGGTAACATTAACCAGATCTCAGTGGCTATACGCGATAATCCTCAGCTCGGGCTAAATCCTAGTGATGACGGTCGGGTTGTTCGCATCGCTGTGCCGCCGCTTAACGAGGAGCGTCGCCGAGAGATTGTTAAGCAGCTTGGGACGAAACAGGAAGATGCCATGATCGGTCTGCGCAATATTCGTCATGAGGCAATGAACGCGTTTGACAATGCCAAGAAGGACAAAGAGATTGGCGAAGATGATGCTAAAAGATATGGCGCGCAGGTTGAGGAAGCCATGGCTACAGCTAAAAGTGATATAGAAAAAGCTTCGAAAGAAAAAGAAGCAGAAATCATGAAAGTTTAATTGGCAGATGGCAGACGAAAAAAAACCGGTACCGCACCACCTGGGTTTAATTCTAGACGGCAACCGTCGCTGGGCAAAGGCGAACGGACTAGATCCTAATGAAGGTCACAAACGAGGCTATGAAAACCTAAAAACTATTGCTCGATCAGCTTTCGAGCGAGGCGTTAAGGTTGTGTCGGCTTACGTGTTTTCGACCGAAAACTGGAAGCGTTCTAAAGAAGAAGTCGGCTATCTAATGAAGCTACTCGAATGGGTGGTTACTAACGAGGTGAAAGAACTGGATAAAGAGGGCGTCAGGATTGTTTGGATCGGAAGTCGTCAGGATCTATCTCCTAAGCTGTTGTCTAAGATTGATGGAGTCGTTGAGCAAACATCCAGAAATACCAAGGGCACTTTAGCGCTTTGCCTTAACCACGGCGGGCACCGCGAGGTGACTGAAGCGGTCCAGCGAATAGTTGAGTCCGGAGTTAGGGCCGAGGATATAACTGAAGAATTAATTGGCCAAAATATTGATGGCGCTGATGTTCCGCCAATAGACTTACTGGTGAGAACCAGTGGTGAGCAGCGTTTGAGTAATTTCATGCTGTGGCGCGCCGCTTATAGTGAGCTTTTGTTCAGGAGTGAGCATTGGCCAGATTTCTCCGAGCAATCGCTCGACGAGTGTTTGTTGGAATACGAAAAACGACAACGAAGGTTTGGGGGGTAGACTTACCGTATGTGGCTATTGATTCTTGGGCTTATTTTATTCATTGGTTTAGTTGTAGTGCACGAACTAGGTCATTTTTGGGCGGCTCGCCGTAACGGTGTTGAAATAGAAGAGTTTGGCATCTTTTTCCCACCAAAACTCTGGGGCAAAAAAATGAAGAGTGGCTTTGAGTTCACAGTTAATGCCTTGCCGCTTGGTGGTTTCGTTAAGCTTAAGGGCGAGTACGATTCAGATCGTCGTCCGGGCACTTTCGGCTCTGCTAGCTTGTGGGCCAAGGTCAAGATTATGCTGGCTGGTGTGTTTATCAACCTGGTGACAGCAATCGGTCTATTCACGATTCTAGCTTTGGTTGGTATGCCGCAGATTTTCCCGAATCAGTTTAAAATTGCGTCTGATGCCAGGCAGGTGAATGAAGAAAAGACAGCCGTCATTATCGGCAACGTTCAAGAAGGTTCTTTAGCGGAAAAGGCTGGCATTAAGGCTGGCGATAAGCTACTGTCGGTTGGTGCTGTCGGTGAAGAAGCAAATAATATCACTAAAGCCGATGAGTTTATAGCATTTACCGGCGCTCATCAAGGCCAAGAGATGACTGTCAAATACGAGCGCGACGGAAAGGTTCGTGAGGTGACGTCAGCGCTAAGGTCGGCTGAGGAAATCGCTGAGGCTAAGAAGCGGGGCAAGGAAATAGGCGCCTTTGGCGTGAGTCTTGGTAATGCGGTTGAGGAGATTGGTGTGGTGCGCCATACTTGGTCGGCACCGATTGTGGCGCTTGGCACGACAGCTCAGCTGACGCAGTTGACATTCGAAGGGCTTGGCAAGGCGTTGGCAGGCCTGGGTGGAATAATTGCTGGTGCTGTCACTGGAAATAGCGAAGCTCGTCAGTCGGCCCAGACGACAGCTTCGAGCCAGGTCGGCGGACCGGTAGCAATATTCATGACCCTAAAAGAAGGTTCTCGCTTAGGTGTAGCTTTTGTATTGACCATAATCGCTTATATTTCGCTGATGTTAGCCATTATGAACGTCTTGCCAATCCCAGCTCTTGACGGCGGTAGACTATTCGTAATGCTAATAGCTAGGCTTATCAAGAAGCCATTGACGCCAAAAGTTGAAGAATGGATTTACGGCACAGGCTTTATTTTCCTGTTGGCACTGATTGTTCTCATAACCATCGTTGATGTTAAGAGGTTCTTCTGAGAGGTATGGCAGACAAGGGCAAATTGAGTCAATCTGTGTCAGACAAGCGTCTGCCGGAGCTACCAATTGATCCGCGTGCTCAGATAGAAAAACCAGAAGCTATAGATAGCAACTCCAAATCATCAAAACCAACTTGGGGTCCAATAGCTGGCGTTCTTTATGGTTTCTTTGTGGCCCTGCTGGGCGTACAGCTAATAGTTGGGGTTGTGATGGGTGTGGTCGCTACTCTTATGACGGGTAGTACCGATGCGGTTGCGCAGTGGATAGAAACAATTCCTGGACAGTTTGGCTATATGCTTGTTGCGGAAGTTGTTATGGTGTTGGCAATTCTGGGTTATGTTTGGTATAGCTCTGGTAAGATTTCGATGCTTGGCATTGGTCGACTTCGTTGGTCGCATGTTGTCTATGCTTGGGTTGGCGTGGTTGGCTACTACCTTGTTTATATGGTGGTAGCAGGGTTGTTGATGGGCGTATTTTCGGGTATTGATACTGAACAAAAACAGAATATTGGGTTCGAAAACCCTGTTTCTGTTGTCCAATATCTTATGGTGTTTGTTAGTTTGGTGATTTTGCCGCCAATTGCCGAAGAGGTTGTTTTTCGTGGATTTATGTTCGGCGGGCTACGGCGCAAGCTATCTTTTGTGGGGGCAACCCTAATAACCAGTTTATTATTTGCTGTTGGTCATTTGCAGTTCGGCGAAGGTACGCCGCTGCTGTGGATTGCTGGCATTGATACATTTGTTCTGTCGATTGTGCTTTGTTATGTCCGCGAAAAAACCGGCAGTCTTTGGCCGGCAATAGCAATACATGCTATGAAAAATTTTGTAGCATTTCTTTTCTTGTACATCATTATTCTATAGCAACCAGCATGGTACAATATTGGCAATAGTGGTCACCTTTCACTACAGGGTGACTTTGTAAGGAGATTATCAGACATGAGGCTATCGCAGTTGTTTACAAAAACCTCGAAAACGGTTCCTGGTGATGAGGTGGCAAAAAACGCCCAACTACTTATCAAGGCAGGCTATGTTTATAAGGTTATGGCTGGCGTTTATGCCTACACGCCGCTTGGTCTTAGGGTGCTGGAGAAGATTAAGCAAATTGTTCGCGAAGAAATGAATGCCGTCGGTGGACAGGAGTTAATTATGTCGTCGCTTCAGCGCAAAGATACCTGGGAGCAGACTGGACGATGGGATGACGAGGTGGTTGATATTTGGTTTAAGTCTAATCTAAAGGATGAAACTGAAGTTGGCTTTGCTTGGTCGCACGAAGAGGCAATTATCGAGTTAATGAAACAGTACGTTCATAGCTATAAAGATTTACCAGTTAGCGTTTATCAATTTCAGACAAAGATGCGCAATGAGCTTCGCGCCAAGAGCGGCATTATGCGTGGTCGTGAGTTTGTCATGAAAGACATGTATAGTATGCACGCTACGGCCGAAGACTGTGACGCATATTATGAACAGGTAACACAGGCGTATAAACGAGCTTACGAACGGCTTGGGCTCGGCGATAGTACCTTTGTGACGTTTGCTAGCGGCGGTGCTTTTACGAAATTTAGTCATGAATTTCAAACCATTTGTGAGGCGGGCGAAGACACTCTGTTCGTAAACGAAGATCAGACTGTGGCGGTCAATGAAGAGGTATTAGATGATGCTGCTAGCGAGCTAGGCATTGATAAAGATTCGCTAAAGCCGGTTGTTAGTGCTGAGGTTGGTAACATATTTAAGTTCGGCACCGAAAAGTCAGAAAGTATGAATTTTGTATTCACTGGTGAAGATGGTCAGGAGCATCCAGTTTATTTGGCTTCATATGGAATTGGCGTGACTAGAGTTATGGGTGTAATTGTTGAGAAGCTTGCCGACGATCGAGGCTTAGTTTGGCCAGAGGCGGTGGCACCGTTCCAGGTTTACCTAGCGAGGCTAGGCGACGATCCAGTGGTCATAAAAAGCGCCGAAGATCTGTATGATAAATTACAGGCAAGTGATGTTGAGGTGTTGTATGATGACTCCGAACGTCGGCCGGGCGAGAAGTTTGCCGACGCTGACCTAATTGGATTGCCTCACCGCATAGTAGTGAGCGCTAAGACAGTTGAAGCCGGAACTTTTGAATATAAGGCTAGGGTTTCGGATTCAGCGGAGATGCTATCCACAGAAGATCTCGTCGAACGATTGACCAAGTAAACAAAACACGCTACTATACGTACCTAAGTAAAGAGGGTGGCAATACGTATAGCAGGCTAAGGCCTCTTTTTTAGAGTCAAAACAAGGAGAAGATTATGAAGAAGGTATTTCATTTAACTGAAGAAGGTGTAAAGGAGCTAGAAGGCGAAAAGCAGGATCTTTTAGTGCGCCGCGCTGAAACAGCTGAGGCAATTAAGGTTGCTAGGCAGATGGGTGACCTCAGCGAAAACGCTGAATATCAGTCAGCAAAACAGGAGCAAGAGAAGAACGACGCTAGGATTGACGAGATTGAATACATTTTGGCGAACGTTGAGTTGATCAAAGCTAGTCGCAGTCAGAAAGTCGTGCTTGGCAGCACCGTTACACTTAAACATGAAGACGGTAAGCAGCTAGTCTTTCAGGTGGTTGGAACAATTGAGGCAGATCCAATTGCTAAAAAGATCTCCGATGAATCTCCAATTGGTCAGGCTCTACTTGGCAAGAAGCCGGGTGATGCTGTTGAGATTAAGACCCCAGCTGAAACTACAACATACAAGATCGAAGCTATTCAATAGTGGAACCAATTTCTGAGGACCGCTTTCACGAGCTAGTCGACCAGGCGTTCGATTCTTTGCCCGAGCCACACAGGAGCCATGTTAAAAACGTGGCGATTGTGGTTACCGACGAGCCGAGTGACGAGCAGCGCCGTGAACTAAACTTACGCTGCGACCAAACACTGCTTGGTCTATATACGGGCGTACCATTACCGCAAAGGCAAGGTAGGTTGGACTTATCTCCAGATATAATTACGTTATTTTCGGGTCCGCTGCAGCGCCAAAGCGACTCGGAAGAGAGACTTTATTCACAGATTCGTCACACCTTATGGCATGAAGTGGCTCATTATTTTGGGCTAGATCATGAGGCGATCCACCGCCTAGAGGCTGAGCAGGTTGACTAAACTTCTGATACAATTATAGCGATGAAGAGGGTAGTGGTTTTTGATTTTGATGGGACTTTGGCCGACAGTATATTTGGCGTACTGGCGCTTTTTGAGCGCTATCATAATCACAATATACCCAGTACCAGCGATGGCGTGAAAGATTTTCGTAATAAAAGCATGTTTCAGATTGCCAAAGAGCTAAAAATACCGCTCTATAAGCTGTTTTTGCTAGCTTTGTTTGGTCGCAGACAGTTTTCAAAGCATCTTGATGTTGTTCAGCTCTATGCCGGAATTGAAGATGTGCTTAAATCTCTGCACAAAGCAGGAGTAAAAATGTACATCCTAAGCACTAATAGTGCCGATACGATCAAACGCTTCCTAAATACTAAAAAGGTCGATAAATACATCGAGAATATATATGGCAAAGCCTTTATCCTAAACAAGGCGCCAAAAATGCGGCAATTAATGAGGCAAGAGGGTGTTCGTAGGGAGGATCTTTGGTTTGTGGGGGATGAACTAGTGGATGTTTTTTCTGCCAAGCGGGCGGGTGTTGATCTGGTGTCTGTGACATGGGGATACACTGCACGTACAGCTTTGGCGGCGGCCAAGCCGACGGCAATTACTGATACGACGGCTGAATTATTATCAATCTTGCAGCCAAAAACAAAGGGAGTCGAACAGTGAGTTATATGAGGGAAAGAAGCCAACCATACAGTCCTGGTCAGTCTGCGCCTTACAAAGTATCACGTTCCAAGATTGAACTTTTTATGCAATGTCCGCGTTGTTTTTGGCTGGATGTTAGACACAAGATAACTAGGCCGTCTAGTCCACCCTTCAACATCAACAAAACAATAGACGAGCTTTATAAAAAGGAATTCGATAAGCATAGGCTAGCCGGCACCGCGCATCCGATTATGGTCGAAAACAAATTAAACCTTAAGCCTTTTGCGCACGAAAAAATGGATGAATGGCGTCACAATTTTACCGGAGTTTCAGCGCTGCATGCATCAACAAATCTTCATGTTTTCGGTGCTGTTGATGATGTCTGGGTTGATGATAATGGTAAGCTGTCAATAGTTGACTACAAAGCAACTAGTAAAGACAAAGAAGTGTCGATTGATAGCGGATGGCAAATTAGCTACAAGAGACAGATGGAAGTATATCAATGGTTGTTGCGCGCCAACGGTTTTGACGTCAGTGATACAGGTTATTTTGTCTATACGAATGCTAGGATGGATGCCGATGAGTTCGGTGATACCTTGTTATTCCGAACTAAGCTAATACCTTACACAGGCTCGGACTCGTGGGTTGAGGGGACGCTTGATAAGATGAAGCGGTGCATGGACGGTGATATTCCTGAGGTTGGCGAAAGTATTATGGGTGGGCCATGTGAACACTGTACTTATGCTCGGTCGCGCACTAGTCTCACGCTCGAGGCTTTACAAAATAAAAAACGTTAAATAACACTAGTTTTTATAGGCGTCCGACCAGCCTGCCTGTGCTATACTTCAGAGTGAAGACAAGGGGGAGAAGTTTATCTCATGATTGCAGTTCAAGACGTCACAAAAGTTTATGGTAGGGGGGAGAGTGCGTTCAAGGCACTAGATAACGTCAGTTTTTCGATTGAAAATGGTGACAGTGTGGCGGTAGTTGGCAAATCTGGCTCAGGAAAGTCGACCCTAATGCATATCGTGAGTGGACTGGATCGCCCTGACTCTGGTAGGATTGTGATTGACAACGAGGATATGCTGACATTGAAGCCACGGGCAATTGATGCTTTCCGCGCCAAAAAAATGGGTTTTGTTTTTCAGAGTTTTTTTGTTGAAGGTGGTGAAACTTGCTATGACAATGTCAGTCTTTCGCTTGAGATGGCGGAAGTGCCTAGATCAAGGCGCAAAAAAAGAATTACCGAAGCACTGGAAGCGGTCGATTTGCAGAATAAGATTTATGAAAAAGCTAAGAATTTATCTGGCGGTCAGAAGCAGCGCCTAGCGATCGCTCGGGCAATTGTCGGTCAACCAGAGATTCTTTTCGCCGACGAGCCAACTGGTAATCTGGATTCAGCTACCTCGAAGGTTGTCGAGGACCTTTTGTTCAGTTATCAGAAGACAAAAAAGGCAACCTTGATTATTGTGACTCACGATGAAGAATTAGCCGCTCGCTGTCAGAAAGTAATCCGCATTAAAGACGGCCAGATAGTTTCGGCTGATTCGACTAAGCGCAAAGCGTCGCCAGTGAAAACCAAAACCCCAGCCAAGAAAGTGAGGAGCATCTAAAATGAAGACAAGCGATGTTGTTAGGCGAGCTGGACGTAATCTAAAGCGCGCCAAAATGCGCACCTTTCTAACGAGCGTGGCTATTGCGGTCGGTGGCTTTGCGATCATGGTTAGCTTAATGGCAGGTGAGGGAGCCCGTCAGTATGTTGACCGAGTGATCAGTGCCAATATGGACCCGGATTCTTTGATGATAGCGAAGGATGAGAAGATGTTCGGCGGAGGATCTGGCATGGTGCCGGATCTAGAGGAGTACAGTCCTGACTCGATGAATCAATTCGGCATGGAAATCAAAGCCCTCAATAGTAAGGACATGGAAACACTCTCGGCAAGAAGCGATATAAAAGAGGTCCAGCCGGTTTATCAACTGCAACCGAAGTATGTTGAGTTTAGTACGAACACCGGCAAGCGCTATACATCCAGAGTGGAGGTGCGCGACTCAACCTTAGCCGTAGCGACATCGGCTGGCAAGGAATTATTTTCGGGCACTAAGTTGGCGGACGACGAGGCTGTGATTCCAGAAACCTATCTCTCGAAACTGGGCGTTAAATCTCCAAAAGAGATGATCGGCCAAAAAGTGATAGTTACCCTTGAGCAAGCGGGACTAGTGTCAGGTGTAGTAGATCCTGCCTTAGCCGCAGCGCCCGCACAGCCAAAAGAGATGAAGCGGGAGTTTAGGGTTGTGTCGGTTGCTAAGAAGACAGCCGATCAGATGACCAGTCCATCGTTCATATATGTTAGCGGCGATGCAGCTAAGGCGATGAATGATTTCGCTACAGAAGGAACCAGTATGTACCAAAAATACATGGGCGCGATGGCGCTGGTTGACGGTGACCGTGAGCCGGAAACCGTCAAGAATTCTCTAGAGAAAGAGGGCTACACGGTATTTACTGCTAAAGACTTACAATCTATGATCTTTACTTTCGTTAATTTACTCCAGGGTGTGGTTATGGGTTTTGGAATCTTGGCGCTAATCGTTAGTATCTTCGGCATTGTTAATACTATGTATATATCAGTGCTCGAGAGAACACAGCAGATTGGTCTGATGAAGGCGCTTGGGGCATCCGGTAAGGATATTGGGCGACTATTCCGCTACGAAGCTGCCTGGGTTGGTTTCTTGGGTGGAGCGATTGGCGTGCTGGTCGCCTGGATCGGCAGTATCGTTGCCAATCCAATGATTTCTCAAGCCCTAGGACTCGGCGAACACCATTTATTAATATTCCAGATACCGATGGCGGTTGGAGTTATTCTGGTATTGATGTTTGTTGCGGTTGTTGCCGGCTGGCTACCTAGCAAGCGTGCCGCCAGGCTTGACCCAATCGAAGCCTTAAGAACGGAGTAGTTATGTTAGATATAAAATACATCAGAGAGAATAAAGAACTTGTTCAAAAATCAGCCGAATTAAAAGGCTACAAAGTATCAATTGATGATTTACTTAAGGTTGACGATGAACGACGTGAATTACAGAAACGTGTTGACGACCTAAGGCAGAAGCGCAACGAAATATCTTCGCAGATGAAGGGCGGAAAACCAGATCAATCATTGATCGACGAAGGTAAGGCTGTAAAAGAGCAGCTTGCTGGCATTGAAGATGGTCTAAAGAGCTTGGAGGATTCTCTAACAACTACGCTAAAAGATGTCCCAAACATTGTTTTCGATGACGTGCCAGAGGGGGGCGAAGAGGATAGTGTTGAGATCAGGGCGTGGGGTGAGCAAAAAAATGGCGCAGTTGATCATCTTGATTATGCCACTAGCCGCGGTTGGTTAGATTTTGAGCGCGGAGCGCGAGTGGCAGGCGCCAAATTCTATTATTTAAAAGGCGATCTAGCACTCCTAGAGAATGCAATTTATCAGTTTGCTCTAGATTTGATGATTAAAAAAGGCTTCACATTCATGACTGTTCCGCATATGGTCAACATGCGCACGGCCGAAGGTGCTGGATTTAATCCAAAGGGTGAAGGTGGTAATGAATACGTCGTCGAAGGCGAAGATCTGACGTTGATTGGAACGGCCGAAATGCCGTTAACCGGCTATCACACAGACGAGATTATAGAAGAGAAAGATTTGCCACTCCGTTACGTTGGCTATAGCCCGTGCTACCGAAAGGAAGCTGGCACTTACGGAAAGCATACCCGCGGACTTTTTAGGGTGCATCAGTTTAACAAGCTCGAGATGTATGTATTTTGCTCACCTGAGCAGTCTAAGCAAATGCACGAGGAGATTATTGGTATCGAGGAAGAGATCTGGCAGACGATCGGCGTGCCTTACCGTGTTATTAATATCGCTGCCGGAGATTTAGGCGCTCCAGCTGCTAAAAAGTACGATATTGAGTATTGGTCCCCGGTTGATCAAAAGTACCGCGAACTAACCAGCTGTTCGAACTGCACCGACTTCCAGGCTCGTGGCTTAAATATACGCGTTAGGCGTCATAGTGGCGAAGTCGAAAGTGTACATACGCTTAATGGTACGGCTGTCAGCTTGGCTCGTTCACTGGTCGTAGTGCTAGAAAATTTCCAGAATGAAGATGGTAGCTTGACCGTTCCCGAGGCTTTAAGGCCATATCTTGGCGGCAGAGAAGTAATATAAAAACCGGAGGGCGAGATGAGCGGCAAGAATGCGATTTCTGTCAAAAATCTGACCAAGAGATATGACGGCACTAAAGTGGTTGACGGTATATCTTTTTCGGTCAAAGAAGGTGAGATATTTGGCATACTAGGACCGAATGGTGCGGGTAAGACTACAACGCTAGAAATGCTAGAGGCGCTACGGCCGATTGATGAGGGCGACGTTATGATCGCTGGAGTAGATGTCAAAAAAGACCCAAAAAAAGTTAAAGAAATTGTTGGTATTCAGCTGCAGTCAACGACCTTTTACGACAAACTAACATTGCGCGAGCAGCTTTTAATGTTTGCTAGCTTATACGGTACGACCATTGACGTTAATTCGTTGCTGGAGCGTGTGCAGCTAACCGAAAAGGCTAAGAGTTACGTCGAAAGATTATCGGGCGGTCAGAAGCAGCGATTTGCGATTGCGGCTGCGCTAGTGAATACGCCCAAAGTCCTGTTTTTGGACGAGCCAACCACTGGGCTTGACCCGCAGGCACGACGTAATTTATGGGACTTGATTGAGTCGATTAAGCAAAGTGGCATAACTATCGTGCTCACTACTCACTACATGGATGAGGCGGAGTTGTTGTGTGATCGGTTGGCTATTATGGATAATTGACAGATCATCGCCATCGACACTCCGAGAAATCTAATCAAAGACTTGCTAAAACGAGGCTTTAAAAAGAAGCAGGAGGTGGATCAGGCTAATCTCGAGGATGTGTTTATTGACCTAACCGGAAAGGCGATCAGGGAATAACCATGAACAAATATTGGAAGGGCGTATTTGGCCAGGTTAGAGCAATGCAGAAGCGTTTCGTTCGCGATAAGGTGGCGCTGTTTTTTACATTTCTATTTCCATTAATTTTTCTATTCGTTTTTGGATCAATCTTTAGAAACGAAACAGTTAGTTTTAATGCGGCATTGATTGATCATGCTAACACTGAGTTTTCAAAAGGCTTTGCGCGGCAGGCCAAGACATCTAAAGATTCACCAATTAAGATTGACGAAGAATTGAAAACGATCGATCAGGCAAAAGAGAAGATGAAGCGGTCCGAGATCGATGGCATTATTGAGCTGACAAAAGGCTTTGGTGAGGTCGACGAAACAGGTAGGCCGAAGGGTGAGGCAAAAGTCCTTTACCAGAAAGGTTCGGAGCAAGCTGGCCAGACGCTAACAGCCCTCATGTCACAAATTATTGAAAATATTAACTATTCAATTGGGCAGCCTAAGCCGCCGCTGACGGTTGTGTCTGAAGGCGTTGGTCAAAAAGGTTTGTCGAGCTTCGATTACGTGTTCTCGGGTTTACTAGCATTCAGTCTTATGAGTATGGGTATATTTGGGTTGGCTAATCAGATGCCGGCCGAAAAACAGAAGGGTTCATATCGGCGGCTTAGGGCGGCGCCATTCTCGTCTGGCCAGCTGATTATCGCAATGGCGATACACTATCTTTTGATTACGCTACTGAGCGTGACCGCGATGTTGGCTGTTGGCGTTGGTTTGTTTGACTTCAATATGCGCGGCGACATTCCAACTTTTGCGGTTTTTGCGGTCGTATCGGCTTTCATGACAATCGGCATCGGACTAATGATTGGCGCTTGGGCAAAGAACGAAAACCAATCGGCTCCAATTAGTAATCTCGTATCGTTTCCTTTGATGTTCTTGTCGGGATCATTCTTCCCGCGCTTCGCATTCCCGGAGTGGC
Source organism: uncultured Candidatus Saccharibacteria bacterium (assembly GCA_964554245.1). Classification (GTDB taxonomy): domain Bacteria; phylum Patescibacteriota; class Saccharimonadia; order Saccharimonadales; family UBA4665; genus JAGXIT01. The sequence continues at coordinate 27,635 of CAZKNP010000002.1, forward strand.
TGCAGGGCATTGCCGCCTATATACCACTTTCGCCAGTAGTGGATGGGTTTAGGTTGATTTTGACGGAAGGCGCATCTTTCATGCAGTTGGGCGTTCAGTTTGCAGTAATTGGCGTGTGGTTGGTAATTGTTTATGCTGTTGCGATCAAATTATTCCGCTGGGAGTAGTGGTCATAATCATAAAAACGGGCTATACTTAGGGTAAATAAAAGGGGGATACATGATTTCATATACATTCAGTGCTGATGGATTTGAAAAGACTGATAAGCTCCAGAAATATGTTGAGCGAAAAGTTCGAGACATTGAAAAATATATTCCACGTCGGGCGCGCGAATCGGCTGAGATGACCGTCAGGATTGTGCGTAACACAAAGTCTAAAACGGAAGCTTATGAGTGTTCTGTTAGTATAGTTTTGCCAGAGGAAAAGCTAATGGCCACCGAGAAAGTTGAGCATTCGTATGCTGCTCTCGATGTTGCTATGGCTGAACTTAGGCGTCAGATTCGAGAATACAAAACCAAGCACGGTAAACAGCGCCAGCAGCGTAAGTCGGTGGCTTTTTGGCGCCGACAACGCGATCAGGCTCCTACCGATTCCGAGATCTAGTACTTGCTTGAGAGTTTGACCCGCAAAATCTGTTGTTAACTAGTCATATTAGCGTTGGTTTTTAGCGTAAAACAGAGTACAATACCTTCCATCTGACCGAATGACAATAACGGAGGGAGAGTTTGCATGCGGAAAGCAGTGAAGCGGTTGCTGGGCGACCCACAGGTCAAGACTATAAAACGACTAGAAAAAAGAGTTAAAGTTATTAACGCTTTAGCTCCGAAATACGAAAAGATGACTGAGAGTACGCTTAAGGCTCAGCCAGATGTTTTGCGTAAACGACTCAAAAAAGAATCGCTCGATGCCATTTTGCCGGATGCTTTTGCGATGGTTAGGGAAGCTGCAACCAGGACTCTTGGGCAGCGACACTTCGATGTTCAGATGATTGGTGGCATGGTTCTTCACGAAGGCAATGTTGCGGAAATGAAGACCGGTGAAGGTAAGACTTTGGTGGCTACACTGCCGGTATCTTTGAACGCATTGACTGGCAAGGGTGTGCACGTTGTGACGGTTAACGATTATCTAGCGCAGCGTGATGCTGGCTGGATGGGTCAAGTCTATAGCTACCTTGGATTATCGGTGGCGGTTATTATGGCTGATCACTCTTATCTTTACGACGCATCTTTCACGAACGAAGAACATGATGATCCTCGCTTCCAGCACCTCAAGCCGTGCAGTCGTCAGGATGCATATGCTGCTGACATTACTTACGGCACAAACAATGAGTTCGGTTTCGACTACCTACGCGACAACATGGTGCGCGAAACTGAGCAGCTTCGCCAGCGCGAGCTTAACTTTGCCATTGTGGACGAGGTTGACTCAATCTTGATCGACGAAGCTAGAACTCCACTTATTATTAGTGCGCCAAGTGTTACGCCAGGTAATGCTTACCAGCAATTCTCGAGGACCGTTAGGCAGCTAAAGCCATCTCACTACGAGGTTGACGAAAAGCGCAAGACGGTTGTTTTGAATGACAAGGGCGTCGATAAGCTTGAGAAAATCCTTGGCATCGACAATCTTTACGGTAGTGAGCATATCCGTACTATTTATCACCTTGAACAGGCGCTCCGTGCACAGACTCTTTTCCACCGAGATAAAGATTATGTCGTAACAAATGACGGCGAAATCGTCATCGTTGACGAATTTACAGGACGATTGTTGGCTGGTCGACGCTACAACGAAGGTTTGCACCAGGCGATCGAGGCCAAGGAAGGTGTTGAGGTGCAGCAGGAGAGTATGACTCTTGCGACTATCTCCTTCCAGAACTACTTTAGGCTTTACGACAAGCTTGCTGGTATGACCGGTACGGCCATGACCGAGAGTGAAGAGTTCCACCAGATTTACAAGCTTGATGTGGTGGAGATTCCATCAAACCGTAAGATTGCTCGTGATGACCGACCAGACCGAATCTACAAGTCTGAAAAGGCTAAATTTAAGGCGATTGCCCGCGAGGTGCGTCACTTGCACGAGAAAGGTCAGCCAGTATTGATCGGTACGGCTAGTATCGAGAAGAACGAAAAGTTATCGAACCTGCTAGATAAAGAAGGTATTCCGCATAACGTCCTGAATGCCAAGAATAACGAGCGAGAAGCGAAGATTGTTGCCCAGGCTGGACAGAAACATGCGGTTACGTTGGCGACCAACATTGCTGGTCGTGGTACCGACATCGTGCTTGGCGATGACGTAAAAGAGCTCGGCGGTTTGTTTGTGATTGGATCCGAGAGACACGAATCACGTCGTATTGATAACCAGCTTCGTGGCCGATCCGGTCGTCAGGGTGACCCTGGTGTTACGCAGTTCTACGTTAGCGTTGAAGACGACCTGATGCGCATCTTTGGCGGCGACCGCATCGGCGCCATTATGGATCGACTCAAGGTCGAGGAAGATGTGCCAATTGAAAACAGGATGATCACCAAGGGTCTTGAAAACGCCCAGAAGAAGGTAGAGGGTTTCCACTTCGATCAGCGAAAAAACGTGGTTCAGTACGACGATGTCATGAACCGCCACCGCAAGGCAACCTATGCCATGAGGCGCGAGATTTTGCGGGCGGATGACATTAGTAAGCGAGTCAAGGCATACATTAATGAGGAAATTGGTCTACTAGCCGATTCTCCACTCAAGACAACTGAAGATTTTGAGCGAACCATCAAGCAGGTTATGCCTCTAGACGAGGACGCCATGGACCGAGTTTTCTCGACAACCGCCGACAAAGTCAAGCCAGTGCTCCTAGAAGAAGCTAACGAACTTTATAAGGGTAGGGAAGTCGCATTTGGTGAGGATATTCTTCGCAAGGTTGAACGTGATGTTTATCTGCAAATCCTTGATAACTTATGGATGCAGCACCTTGAAAACATGGATCACCTAAGGGAAGGAATCGGCTGGATTAGCGTTGGTCAGCGCGATCCTTTGGTTGAGTACCGAAGGCGTGGCCAGATAATTTTCGAGCAAATGCAGCACGATCTTAGGCATGAAGTTGTCAGGTCTTTGTTCCATGCTGAGCCAATTGATGCTTCAGACATCGACGAGCCGGTTGAAACAGAGCTAACTTTGGCGGCGCGTCAGTCAATCGATAACGCTAGCCAAATCACTGAGGGTGAAGCTGAATATAGCGAATCAGACTTTGGTGCTCTCGGCAAGAAGGCCACCAAGGCAACTTCGAACTCTAAAAAACGAGCTAAGGCTAACAAAGCAGAGCGTCAGCGAAAGGCAAAAGCTCGCAAGCGCAAATAGCCGAGTTTAAGATTCATTATGAAGCATTTTGTTGAAGAAGTGTCGCTCCAGAACGGTATTAAGGGATTGTTGATTCACATTCCTGACGCTACTGTCATTGATATGTTCGTTAATTTCAGGGCGGGCGAGTATTTGGTTTCGCGCAAAAAATGGGAAACACCGCACTTGATGGAACATATTTTGCTTGGGGCTAACGACAAATATCCTCGGGCCCGCGATTTTCAGGCCGAGGTTGAAAAAAACGGCGCTTACAGCAATGCTTCGACCGATGTTTACGATATTGTTTACGAGGCAGAATGTGCTGATTTTGAGTGGGAGAGGGTACTTGGCTTGTTGTTTACGGCTATTGAATATCCGCTCTTTCTGCAAGAAGAATTCGACGCCGAAGCTGGTAACGTCCGCGAAGAGCTGGCTGCTCGCTCCAATAATCATTTCAGACAACTTGGCGCAGCGACCAGAAAAGCTTATGGATTAGTAGCTGAGAGTGACAAGAAACGCCTTGAGTTAATGGATAACGTGACTTTGGACGATGTGCGCGAGCATTACCGCCAAACTCACACCACCGATAATATGCGTTTTGTAATCGCTGGGAACATATCTAAGCAGCGCCGAGCTACTATTTTATCGATGCTAGAGAACTTCTCCTTACCGAGAGGTGAGCGGTTTATTATGCCCGACGAGGCGGTTAAAACCCTTTCCAAACCGGTTTGCATTGCTAATCCAACCGTTGATACACTTTACTTCTATATCGATACTTTCGTGCAGCGTCGTCTTGAAGAAGGAGAGCTAGATGCGCTATCGATCATGAATGCAATTTTGACCGAAACGCTCTACTCGAAGATTTTGGGTACGGCAAGGGAACGTGGCTTGGTCTACGGCATGAGCTCTGGTTTCCAGCAGACAAAACTCAGCAGCAACCTCTGGTTCGGTAGTCAGGTATCAGTGGCGAACGCCGCGCAGCTATTCGAGATTATCGTTGAGCAACTTGGTAATATTTTTCGCGGCGAACTGGCCGAAGCGGATATCGCGGCAGCTCAAGCTTACGCCATTGGCCGCTATCAGCGTGGCGCCCAAACAGTTTCTAGTACTGCCAACGGCTATACTGCTCGTTATTTCTTCGATGAATTTGTCGATGACTACTATAAGATTCCTGAAAGAATCCAGGCCGTAACTAAGCAGTCTATTGTTGATGCGTCCCGTGCCATGTTTGCCGATGGCGTTGGCGGTCTTGGTGTTTATGGTAGCGCAACACCGTCGCTTGCTACTAAGCTGAACGATCAGATTTCACCGCTTTGGCAGCGAAAGGAGTGGTAAATGGACGACCTCATAAAGCGAGGCGCCCAGCTGTATACTGAGCTTAACGATGCGTTAGAACGGATCGGGTACGATAAATTATCGGAATCTTTATCATCTCTTAAAGACCAAATGATGGCGCCTGATTTTTGGTCCGATGCCGAAAGTGCTCAGACTGTATCAAAGCAACACGCCTCTTTGCAGCGTCGCCTAGAGCCGTGGCAGTCGCTGCACTCTGAACTATCAGATGTCCAGGAGCTGGCTCAGTTAGGTGACGAGTCTTTGTTAGTTGATCTTGAGGTCCAACTGGCGATCTTGGAGTCAAAATTCGAGAGCCTTAAGGAAGAGTTAAAGTTTTCTGGACCATACGATGAGAGTGATGTTGTTCTGAGTATTCACGCCGGAGCGGGCGGTACTGATGCCCAGGATTGGACACAAATGTTATTCAGAATGTACAGCCGTTGGGCTGAACAGAACGACTATGAACTAGTGCTAGTTGATCAGTCTAACGGGGAAGAGGCTGGTATAAAAAGCGTTACTATCCTGGTTTCCGGACAGTTTGCTTACGGAAAGCTCAAGGGCGAGAATGGCGTGCATCGACTCGTCCGACTGAGCCCGTTCAATAGTGATAATCTGCGCCAGACTAGCTTTGCTAAAGTCGAAGTTTTGCCAAAAATTGATCAACCGGAACAGGTGGAGATAGATGACTCAGACCTTAAGGTAGATGTCTACCGAGCTGGTGGCCATGGCGGCCAGAGCGTTAATACGACGGATTCGGCTGTTCGGGTTACTCATTTGCCGACCGGTATCGTGGTTGCTATCCAGAACGAGCGAAGTCAGTTGCAAAACCGTGAAACAGCTATGACAATTTTGCGTTCCAGGCTAGCTCAGTTGCAGATTGAGCAGCACGCCGAAAGAATTAGCGAGCTTAAGGGCCCGAACGAGCAGGCGGCATGGGGTAACCAAATCCGCAGCTACGTATTGCATCCATACAAGCAGGTTAAGGATTTGCGTACTCGTCACGAATCATCTGATCCATCGGCGGTGCTAGATGGCGATATTGAGCCATTTATAACGGCATATTTAAACCACACTATGGGCGAAGATACTTCTGCTTAGACTGTCTATTCCTTGACAAAATCTATAATTAGGTGTATGATGTAGTGCTGGTTATTTTTTTGCGTGAGATGACCGCAGGAGAGTGTATGAGCAAAGAGATTAGCCTAACTGAAGCAGAGCCAAATAAGTCCATTAATAATGGGCCGGGGCAGCATATTGAGCCTACGACAGCTTTCGGTTGGATTGTCTATGGTGATAATCTAGCCGTTCATCGTTTGGGATATGGCGGCGTATTGTTTGTTGATGAGTCATCGGACGACTATCTTAAAAAATCTCTCCAAAGGGCCATAGAGCTTAATGAAAAAACCTCTAGATACGAAACGCCAAGAGGAGATGCCGAAGGCAGTGTAGCGACTGGGTCAATTGTTGGCCTAGCGGGCGCAGCCGCTCTGGGTGCAGGGGCATTTATTGAGTACGACGGCGATCCGGTGCGAACACCGATTGCAACGGGGCTGGGCGGCTTGATGGGTGTAATTGGCTACTATAAACACAAAATTGGACGTGAATTTAAACTGTGGCAGCAGATAGCTCGAGAAGATCTCTTAGAGCAACATAGGCTCAAGCTTGAGGGTGGGGCTGAGATTATCCCAAATGGCCGTCTGCCAATTCACCGCTCGGTTAATCGAGATGGCCAAGTAGTAGATCCACTACGAAGATGGATTGAACAAGGGGTGTTTAATTTAGGTGACTTTACAGTTGATATGCTGACGAGTGACAATAACCCGGTTGAACTATGGCATGGAGAGTTTGGTGAGATAATAAAAGGACTCTCGAAGGACTCTTCATATAAGGGTTTATCATCTAGACAAACGCTTGAGTCGCTACTGCGTGCTGTTGAGGAGCGAAACCTGCTCCCAGACTATAGGCAGGCACTGCTGCAGGCTAGCCAGGCAGCACTTGAGCAAGAGCTTCAGTTGAACGACCCAAAAACAAGCGCTGAAATTAGAAAATCCATTGCTAGACTAAAAGATTCGGTTAATAAAGATTCCGAGCCTGACATGCAGACTTAAGGCACTGTAAATAGTTTTGGTTTTAGATAGAGTCGATAAGCCTGTTATAATGGTGCTTATGATTCTTTTGGACAGGGTAACAAAGAAGTATGGTAAGCGCCTGGATCCGGCTTTGGACCGGATTAGTCTACATATCCAACCAAAAGAATTCGTGATTGTGGTTGGTCAAAGTGGCGCCGGCAAATCAACTTTGCTTAAGCTTTTAACGCGTGAAGAGCGACCAACTAGCGGTAAGATTATTGTCGGTGGTATTGATTATGACAAGCTGGCTGATCGCAATATTCCATTGCTGCGCCGCAAGATTGGTACAGTTTTCCAGGATTTTAAGCTACTGCCAAACAAAACTGTTTATGAAAATGTGGCCTTTGCGCTTGAGATCGTCGGTGTCAGTACTAAAGAAATCCGCAACACTGTTCCTAAGGTGCTAGATATCGTTAACTTGAAGAATAAGGCTGACCGTATGCCGCGCGAGTTGTCGGGTGGTGAGAGGCAGCGAGTGGCGATTGCGCGGGCGATTGTACGCCAGCCAAAGATACTTATTGCCGATGAGCCAACCGGAAATCTTGACCCTAAACATGCCTGGGACGTAATTGCGGTCTTAGAAAAGATTAACCGCTACGGCACAACAGTGCTATTGACAACGCACAACCAAGAGATTGTTGCTAAATTAAAGCGCCGAGTTATTACTATCGCCAACGGTTCAGTGGCTTCCGACCGGGCAAACACGCGTGGGACAAGCGAACAGCAGCAGCCAGCTCGACCGGCGGCTCCAGCTAATGTCCAGAGGAGAGTGTAGTGGGTACGAGAATTACAACCTTCGGTCGCATTATTCGTACCGGTATGACTAACTTTGTGCGCAACGCCTGGCTGGCGATGGCGGCTATGGCAATCATGGTAATTACACTAACCATTATCCTGTTCTCGATCATCGCTAATGCAACCTTTTCTAATACTGTTCAGCAGATCGAGGACAAGATTAATATATCGATTTACTTAAAGGACTCAACAACAGAGGAGCAGAAAGACAAATTTTTGGATGGCCTCAAAAAACTTGAGAACGTTGAAAGCGTAACCTATCTCAGTAAAACCGATGCCCTCAAGGCCTACATGGAGCAAAACCAGGGCAATGAACAGCTTCTGAGCGCTATTAATGAAACCGATAACCCACTGCCGGCCACAGTCCAGGTTAAGCCGAAAGACCTGAAGCAGATTGGGCAGATTAGGGAGTTTGTTGAGAGAGCAGAAAATAAAGCTATTCAGTCTGACCCGATGTCCGATAGCGGTGACAGACGTGAAGCTATCGACAACATCACCGAGGCAACCCATATCTTGGGTAGGGTAGGGATTGTGGCGGTAGGCTTGTTTGCGCTTATTTCGGTGCTGATCATCTTCAATACTATTCGTATGACCATCTTTAATCGTCGAGACGAGCTGCAGATTATGCGGCTGCTTGGTGCAAACACCAGCTTTATTCGCGGTCCGTTCGTGGTTGAGACTGTTATATACGGAATACTGTCGGCCGTGGCATCAATTTTGATTATTAATGCACTGTTTGTGACGGCTTCTGCCTCATTGCAGGCGACCAGTTTCGGTTTGTTGGACATCAGCTATAGCCAAGATTATTTTGGTAAACACTATTGGAGCTTATTTGCATTACAGCTTACGCTTGGTATACTAATTGGGGCCGTCTCTTCCATTATTGCCACTAGACGGTATCTCAAATTTAAAACCTCTAAAAAGTAAACTAAGAAAAACTTGATAAGCCAAAACCACCTTGAGATGTCAGATGGGCTGGTTTTTTGCGCGCAAATTGGGTGAATATTTAACCCAAAAATAATAGGAGGGGACTTGAGTATTTTGCATAAGCGTGATAGTATTAGATTGGTACAAACTAACCATAAAATAAAAACTATGACAAAAATGCAAAAAATACTACATTTAATGCACCGCCGGCCTCGCACCCGGGCATTTATTTTTGGCGTTGTTTTGGTGCTGACCGCCAGTTTCGTGTTACCGGTCTTCAATGACCGCATTTCGGCTAATAGCTGTACTTCCATTAGCGACTGCCAAGAAAAGATCGCCAATAGCACAACCGCATTGGCAAGCTTGCGTGAAACAGCTTTGAGTTATCAAGATGCAATCAACCAGTTGAGTGCGCAGATTAGTATGCTGCAAGGTTCAATCGATACAAATGTTGCTGAACAAAACCGCCTTCAGGGTGAAATTGATAAAGCTCAGGCCGAAATCGATCGTCAGCGAAACATCTTAGCCGAAGGTGTTAAGGCAATGTATGTTGACGGCACTCCATCTACTCTAGAGATGGTCGTGACCAGCAAAAACCTGAATGAATATGTCGATAAGGCCGAATATCGTACGGCCGTTCAGCGCAAGCTCCAGGAAACAATGAAGAAAATCGGTGAGTTACAGAAGCAATTGTCTGTACAGAAAGCACAAGTCTCTGATCTATTGAAGCAGCAGCAAGAGCAACAAAATCAGCTTGTAGCAGCTCGAGCCGAACAGAATGAGATGCTAGCCTACAACAAGAGTCAGCAGGACTCATTTAGTGCTGACGTTGCCGCAAATCGTTCCAAGCTTAACGCCTTGATCGAAGAGCAGCGACGAGCTAACACTACGACGATTTCCCGTGGTGGTCTTGTCTTCGTTCGTGTACCAGGTCAGGTTAATATGACCAATGTTAATGTCGATGATTATCCATACAAATACGACGGCTTTAGTATGCAGCTAGGGCCTTGCTCTGACTACGACTCATATCCGGACCGACCAGATCGCTGGGGTTATTGCACGAGACAGTGTGTGTCTTATGTGGCTTGGGCGGTTGAGCGCTCCGGTCGAACGGCTCCAAAATATTGGGGTAATGCCAAGGACTGGGTCAACCATGCTCCGGGTAGTTGGATTCACTCGACACCAAAGCCAGGCGATATTGCGGTATCAACTAGCGGAACATGGGGTCACGTGATGTATGTCGAGGCGGTTGAAGGCGATCGAATGCTTATTTCTCAGTACAACGCTGGTCTACGCGGCGAGTATTCGACGGCTTGGATTAAGTACTAAACCAGCTTAAGAATATGCTACTATAATGCATATGGATACAATTGAAAATCGGCCGGCTTCGGTTGGTCAGGAGTCGGTGTCGCGGCCCAAAAAACAGACTAAATCACCGCTCCACATTGGATATTTACTGTTAGCAGTATTAGTGTTCTGGCTGGGGCTATCAATCGGCAATGGCAATATAAAGGTGACCGGTTTCCCATATCCAGAAAAGGAACGAACTGGTTTGCCGACAACGTTCGACTATTCTTCACTCGATGAGCTCTATAAGGCCATTCGCAACAACTATGATGGCAAGTTAACTAGCGATCAGATTCTTGATGGCCTCAAGCACGGCATGGCGCGCAGTACCAATGACCCATACACCGAGTTTATGACCGCCACAGAGGCTAAAGACTTCAATGATAATCTACAGGGTCAGCTGACCGGCATTGGTGCCAAATTAGAGTTAGATAAGGACGGCAATGTGATCGTCCAGGCGCCGCTAGTGGGATCTCCGGCCGAAGCAGCCGGCCTGAGGGCTAAGGATGTAATCGGTACGATTGATAATAAGACTACATATGGAATGAGCGTGAATGACGCCGTCAAGGAAATCCGCGGCGACAAGGGCACTAAGGTGACACTCGGCATTGTTCGCGGCAAAACTGAGGCACTTAGTATTACTATTACCCGCGACGTTATCAAAATACCAACGGTCGTTAGTGAGGTTAAGGGCGAAGGCAGGATTGGCTATCTGCAGGTTAGCCAGTTTAGTGATGATACCGACGAATTAGTACAGGCGGCCGCCCAGGACTTTGCTAATAAGGGTATTAAGAAGATTATCTTAGACCTACGCGATAATCCTGGTGGGGAAGTGACAACCGCAGTTAATCTTAGCAGCCTATGGCTCGACCGCGGCTATGATATCGTGTCCCAGCGTCGGGGTGATGTTACGACTAGTCGTAGCACAGCAACTGGCGTAAATACGCTCAAAGGTATGCAGACTGTCGTGTTGATTAACGCCGGATCGGCTTCGGCTAGCGAAATTACCGCACTGGCTCTACGCGACCACAAAGTTGCAACCATCATGGGTGAAACCAGTTATGGTAAGGGGGTTGTGCAGAGGTTGCTGCCATTCGATGATGGAAGTTCGCTCAAGGTGACGATCGCGAAATGGTATTCGCCGAACGGCACAAATATCGACCAAAAAGGTGTTAAGCCCGATAAGGAAATTAAATTTACCGAGGACGATTACAAAAATGGCACCGACCCCCAGCTGGCTGAAGCCGAGAAATTCCTTCTTGGTAATTAATAATCAGCTCTAGTGCATATTTGTTGCGGTAATGTGTTGGTTTGCGTAGCAGCCAAAACACCGGTATATTAGTAGGGAAACGTGGAGGAGTTAAATTATGGCTGAAAAGCGCCAGACTAAATATGTGTTTGTGACGGGCGGAGTCTTGTCCGGGCTGGGTAAGGGTATTACGGCAGCATCAATCGGGAACCTCCTAAAGGCCCGCGGCCTCAAAGTAGGTATTCAGAAGTGCGACCCATACCTTAATGTTGATGCCGGCCTTTTAAACCCCAGAGAACACGGTGAAACCTTTGTCACTAAGGATGGTGCAGAAACCGATCTGGACTTAGGCCATTACGAGCGTTTTATCGACGAAGAGATGACCAAAGACAGCAGTCTGATGAGCGGGCGAGTACTGCTCAGGGTCATTGAGGCCGAGCGCCAGGGTAAATATGAGGGAAAATCGGTCCAGATTATTCCTCACGTTACAGGTGCGATCCAGGATCATATACGTAAAGCTGGCTCAAAGTACGATGTTTACATTGTTGAGATTGGTGGCACGGTCGGCGATTACGAAAGCTTGTCGTTTATTGAGGCAATTCGTGAATTTGGTATGAAAGAGGGCTTAGAAAATTGCCTCTACGTCCATGTGGTTTACATGCCTTATCTGGGCGCAAGTCATGAATTTAAGACCAAACCAAGTCAGAATTCTGTGCGCGAGCTTCGCGGTCTAGGCATCGCACCAGAGGTGTTAGTTTGTCGGAGCGAAGAGCTAGCTCCGTCAAATGTTAAAGGCAAGATAAGTCTCTTTACTGGCGTGGCCGAAGAAGCAATTGCTTTGCTGCCAAACGCTCCAACCATTTATGAGGTTCCGCTAACCCTAGAAGACACAGGTATTGCAGATGTTATCTGCAGGCGTCTTGGGCTCAAGGCTAGTCAGCCAAATCTCAAAGCGTGGCGCGACATGGTTGAGCGCGCAACTGATAGCGAAGCACCAGTGGTTAAGGTCGGTGTCGTGGCGAAGTACCTCGATAATAGCGACACCTACATGTCGGTTTTCGAAGCGCTTCGGGCGGCGGCATGGGCAAAGGGCCGACAAGTAGATATTCGCTGGTTTGATTCTGAGAAGCTCGAAAAACTGACTGATGATGAGTTTGCCGCCAAGATGGAGTCGGTTGACGGAGTTGTTGTACCAGGTGGTTTTGGCGCGCGCGGCGTAGAGGGAAAGATTCGTACTGCCACTTACGCGCTTGACCACAAAAAACCATACCTCGGCCTCTGCTACGGCATGCACATGGCAGTTATTGCCGCTGCCCGCCGGTCTGGCCTAAAAGGAGCTCATACCACCGAAGTGGACGCCGAAGCCAAGCATCCGGTTATCGATACCATGCCCGATCAAAAGGGGCTAGAGAGTACCGGTGGTACTATGCGTCTGGGTGATTATGTCTGTAATTTTGACAAAGATAGTCTATCGGCCAAACTTTACGGGGCTACCAAGGTGTCGGAGCGCCATCGCCATCGCTATGAAGCTAATAATGACTATGTGTCAAAGTATGAATCGTGGGGAGTTAAGCCGGTTGGTATGAACGCTGAACGAGGTCTTGTTGAGGTCGTCGAGGGTGTCGACCATCCGTTCTTTATCGCTTCGCAGTACCATCCAGAGTTCAAGAGTCGACCGAACAATCCACATCCGCTGTTTCTTGGTTTTGTGAGTGCTTTGGTCGAGGCGTCTAAGTAGAGTTTGCATTTTCAATCGCCACTGTTGTAGTATAAGCAGTATGGATGTACAATCACCGATCAAGAAAATTCTATTAGTCGAAGATGATGACGCGCTAGCTAGTGTATACACGATGCGCCTACAGGCTGAGGGTTTTGATACTCGCCGGGTTGCTAATGGCGAGGATGCCTTAGCAGCTGCCCGCGAATACGAGCCGAGTTTGATTTTACTCGACGCTATGATGCCTAAGGTTAGTGGATTTGATGTTCTGGACATTCTGCGCAACACGCCAGAAACAGCTAATATAAAAATTATTATGCTGACGGCTCTCAGCCAGGAATCTGATAAGGTCCGGGCCGATGAACTAGGGGCCGATGACTATATGGTTAAATCTCAGGTTGTTATTAAAGACGTGGTTTTGCGTATTAAGCATCACCTCGGCATGGAATAGGGAAGAATCGATATCATTAAACAGGCTGCACCGACAGCCTGTTTTTTTGTTGTCTAAAAATACACGAATAGCATAATCATATTGACAAAACACAAAAAGTTTGCTACAATTTAGTTATCCTGATAAGAAAGGAAAACAAAAACTATGATTAATAATTATTCCAACCCAGAAGCAGCACCCAGCTCTATAGCTGATCTAATTGGCCAGAGTCCTGATGGTGTTAGCCCCAACGTTGGCTCTCGTATCGAACAGGAAAAAATAAGCAACAAAGCTAGCCAGCTAGCAGGTGAGATTGCCCTAGCGGGGTCTGATGTAGACAGACCGGCTCCCGAAGCAGGCCATAAAGATAATAATCCTTGGTCTTTGGAGAATATGCCGGGTAATACAAACGATAGTGTAGGACCTAGTTCTGAGAAATCTACAAACAGCGGCGGTGCTTTTGGGCGTGGTGTTATTTCTGTGGGTACCAACGGCAGGGGTCGCTTTGGTATGGGCGTGATTAAAGTCCCTCAGAATGAAGTTGGTCCACAGGGTATTAAGCAGGCAGTTCAAGGTGGATCTGTAGATCCGAACCACGTTAGATAGGTGCTAGTGCGTGTTTAAGATTAGCGGTCAGGGCATAAATAGGTTGGCATTTTAGTTTTAATATTAAACAAAAATCAATATTATCATATGAAAACCCAAGAGTTTCCTCAATCGACCCCGGCGCCTGCGGAGATGGGTGCTTCAAGCGAGCTACATTTGAGTCCCAGAGAACAAATGGAGAAGGTGTTTGGGTTGATTATTGAGGCTCAAGGTGATCCATCGAAAAGACCAGAGGCGATAGAATCAGCATATGGGCTGGTTGTGGATACAATGCTTCATGAGGTTAGGCGGGCTGATCCTTCGGATGGTTATGGCGGTCCATTCTGGGTTTTTGATATGACCTCGAGGTCTATTGGACAAGTAGAGTTTAGCGACGAGGCTAAGGCTCATGCTGGCGAAACACACATTAGAGATCCCATAGGCGGGATGGTTCGGGGCACTAAACTTGCGATAGATTTTGAGAAAAGCCAACCGTCTAGCGGACAAACTTCCTTTATTATTTCAAGGCTCAACGAATTAAATGTTGGAGAGTTTAGCCCTCAAGAGGTGTCAGGTATTATGCTCCTGAGGACGGTCGCACATGAGGCCGGACACGTTTTCAAGGTGGGTGTTGGGCGTATGATGGGTATGCATGGAGATGAGGGTTATGATTTCGCGGCGGAGGCGTTTCTTGGCAGTCATCCACTCAAAATTCTTAGTCCTGACCTGGGCAGGGCAAAAGATATCTGGCAGGAGCAGTTTGCTGAGGGGTTCGCTAACATGTTTCTTGCAGCTGCGCTTAGGGGGAGTAGCTATAGCAATATCCAGCAGATGGCACTAGTCTATGCCATGGGTCATACAGTAGAAACAGCCAAAGATAATCCGGGTTATGCCAACCCGATAAATACTATGAATGTGCTAGAAATAACCGCAGACGCCATTCAAGATCACCTTAATAATACTGATCAGTGGTAGTAATTACTGCTCAGCTCCAGCGTAATTATTTAGTGAATGTTCCTTGAATATTTAAAAGCCCCTCGTCTAGGAGGAGCTTTTAAGGAGTTGCATGGTTGATTTATTCAACAGTGACTTCGGTGCGACGAACTGAGCGACCGCTGAAGGTGCGAACTTTGCGACTCTGCATTTTAACAGTGCCGTCTTTAGCAGCATGGATAGTGAAGTTGCGGCTAAGGGTTGTGCCTTCGCCAGCACGCTTAGTCATGCCAACCTGACGAACAATAACTTCGCCCTTTTTAACAACCTGACCACCGAATCGCTTAACGCCAAGTCGCTGACCGACTGAATCTCGTGTATTTTTACTGGTACCGCCAGCTTTAACTTTTGACATGTAGGAACTCCTTAGTGGATTTTCTAAAAATTATCTATGTCATTGTACGAAATATCACCGTGTAAGTCAAGGGCGAGCCTTAAGATTTGGTGAGTATAAGTAGCTCACGGCCAACAGTTTGATCGTCGCGGTAGTAGATGAGGTTTTTGTAATCGGCGTGAGTCAATTCTACTCTGGTGAAGCCGAGCTCCTTGAGAGAGTCAACAAGAGGTAGGTGCCTAAAAGTGTGTGGCCGAGTTTGCCAGGCGGGCACAGCCAGGCATAGCCTGGTGCCTTTGGGGATTTGGTCGGTAATATTATTGAGGAATTTTTTGATGATCAAGTTAACGTCGCTAACAGTCTGTTCGAGGATATCGCGCGCGGGCAGGGAAGTAAAAGGCCGGCCGAGGTAGGTTTCTCCGGCGATGACGATTTTGGCATCACTTGGAAATTCCCACTGGTGAGTGGTGGCATCGCCAACTTCGGTTTTGAAAGCTGAGGCTTTAGGGTTGAGGGTTTTGATCGCCCAATCTAAATTGACGTCGGTGTAATCAATCATGCGTGGCTCTAGATCGGTTCCGTAGGCGCTGTGACCGGCCAGGAGTGATTCTTGCAAAACGACGCCAGTGCCGCAGAATGGGTCAAGTACGAGTGCATTTGCTTGACTGCCGGTCGCTAGATTGATGATTATCTGAGCGAGCTTGGGCGGCAGCATGCCGACGCGGCTATCACGTTTTGGTCGGCTTCGGTCCCTTATGGTGTAGCTGTCGATATCCTGAACGGCGACAGTTCGGGCAATAACTGTGCCTCCGTTTTTGGTGCGCACGATGACAATTTCCGCGCCACGCTCATCGGTAAGGTGGTTGTGAAAAACTTGGGCGGTAGACAGTTCTGCTGCGACGTTGGGCACGATTCTAACAGATCGGCTGTCGGTGCGCAGTACTTTTTTAAGTGTTAGACCTAGGGCAGTTAGTTTTGCTGGCGTAAAATTGGCGCCAATCGCTGAAATACCTAAGTGAAACTTGCCAGATTCCGCTGCTTGCAGGGCATTGCTTCTGCAGAGGTTGACCAAGAGTTTTTCGATGTTTTTTGGGTCAAAATTCGGAGCTTCAGCTAAAACAGTCGCTAGCTTGGTGCTGCCACCTAGTGTCGCGAAGTCAATGTCAGAAGAAGCTAAGTCGAGTCCAGCTACCTGCGTCTGAGTAGGGCTAACGTGGTTGGCGCCATAAAGGCTTTCGAGTTCAGCTAACCCTAGCGATGGCTGTCTGCCAAGAATGCAAATTGATTGAATCATACATGTATAATACAAGAGATGGAACAGAAAACAGAGCAGTCGTTTTGGGCCCGCCGCTGGAAATTGATTATCAACCTGATAACACTGGCTGCTTTGGGCGTGTTTGTTTGGGCGCTTCGAGCCGATATCGTGAATACATTTTATGCACTAGGGCGGGTGAACGCCTGGTTTTTGTTGTTGCTTATACCGATTCAATTCTTGAACTATGATGCCCAGGTTAGGCTATATCAAAGCGTGATGCGCATAGAGGGCACAGTCATGAAGTACTGGAAGCTCATGCGCGCGACGCTAGAATTGAACTTTGTGAATAATGTTTTTCCGAGCGGGGGTGTGACCGGAATTACCTACTTTGGATTGAGGTTAAAGAGCAAGGACTTTAGTCCAGCCAAAGTAACAGCCGTTTACACCATGAAGCTGATTCTTTTGTTTTTGTCGTTTGAGGTGCTAATTGCGATCGGTGTTTTTGCATTGGCAATTAGCGGCAAGATGAATAACCTTATTTTGGTTTTGTCGGCCACGCTGATTACGACGTTGATACTTTTTACGCTTGGGCTGATGTTTGTGGTGGGAAGCAAGCGGCGAATCGCGGGCTTTTTCGCTTATATATCTAAGTGGATTAACAAAATTGCCCGGGTTTTTAGGCGCAAAAAGTCTAGTGAGTTAATCAAGATAGAGTCAGTTAAGTCTCTTTTCGAGGAGATGAATGACTATTACAAGATTTTTAGTAGCAACTGGCGATTATTGGCGTGGCCGATGTTTTGGGCATTTATGGCCAATCTCTGGGAGGTGATGACCATATTTGTGGTTTACCTGGCCTTTGGTGATGTTGTTAATATCGGCGCTATTATCTTGGCCTACGCGGTTGCTAATTCGGCCGGATTTGTCAGTGTGTTGCCGGGTGGGGTTGGTATATATGAGGCGCTTATGACGGTTGTGTTGACGGCTACTGGTGTGCCATCCCGCATAAGTCTGCCGGTGACAATTATGTACCGCGTTCTGAGTACACTCATTCAGGTGCCGATTGGTTACGTTTTCTACCAGCATTACATTAGCAATCTAAAACCAAAAGACAGGCAGGTGATGACGGATAAACTAGATGAGGTGAGTGACCTAGAATGACCGGCGAGTTAGCTTTTGGCGTTAGTGAATTTGTGGCTTACATTAACCAGACTTTTGAATATGCTTATCCGTTTGTATCGGTTGAGGGCGAGGTTTCTGGTTTAAGAATATCGAGAGGCAAGTGGGTCTATTTTGACCTTAAGGATGAAGCGGCTAGCCTGAAGTGTTTTGGTGTAATTCACATGCTGCCAGGTCCGGTCGAAGAAGGTATGCGGATTAGAGTTAGTGGGACTCCGAGGCTGCATCCGCTGTACAATTTTAGTTTTCAAACTCAGCGTATTGAGCTTGTTGGTGAGGGGTCGTTCAAGAAATCGTTTGAGCTGCTTCGTCGCAAACTAGAGGCCGAAGGTTTGTTTGATCTTGAGCGTAAGCGCAACATAGTTGATATCCCGAAGAAAATTGCATTAATCACCGCAAAGGATTCGGCCGCCCAGGCAGATTTTGTAAAAATTGCTAGCGCCCGTTGGGGCGGTGTGGTCATTGAGCATTTTGACACTCTAGTACAAGGTGATTCAGCTCCGACTGATATTGTTAGAGCTCTCCAGCGAGCCAACGAAGGTGCCTCTCTGGCGGACGTGATTGTTTTGACGCGCGGTGGCGGTAGTGCGGACGACCTAGCGGCATTCAATGACGAGCGGGTGGTGCGAGCAGTGGCGGCTAGTCGCGTACCGACAGTGGTGGCGATTGGTCATGAGTCGGATTGGACACTATCTGAATTAGTGGCGGATCTAAGGGCGAGTACACCGAGCAATGCAGCTGAATTAATATTGCCTGATAAAGAAGACGAAAAGCGTCATCTCCGGAGGTTGGCAGTCGAAATTGACCAAGTTGTAGCCGACAGAATTACCGCTTGCCAAACGGAACTTGGGGCGGCGGCCAGTCAGCTAGATCAGACACTACTTGGATTATTTGAGAAGGCAGAAGCTAATCTTGCGCAGCAGATTTCATTACTAGGTGCGCTCGATCCTCTTCGGCCACTGACTCAAGGATACGCTGTCATTAGGTCCGGGGGGACGCTAGTAAGGTCGGTTAATTCAATTAAGGCGGGCGATGAATTGGCGGTTGAGATGCAAGACGGCGTCGTGGCGGTAAAGACGAGCGAGATTATTAAAAAGAAGGATAAGCAATGAAAGTAGATTTTGATTACAAAAAAGCGACAACAGAATTAGACGAGCTATTAAATAAGTTGAAAGATCCGGACACGACTTTAGATGAGGCGATTGATATCCACGCCAAAGCAAAAACTCTGATAGGGAAGATCGAATCATATCTAGAAGAAGTTAATACTGTTGTTGCCGAGCAGGTGAAAACGACCTAAATGATCTGGATATTTCTAGGGGTTATATTTTTGATGTTTGGGTTGGTAGTGTTCGTCGGTGCTCCGTATCTACCTGCGCTTAAGCATCAAATAGAAACAGGATTGGATTTGTTAGATCTTCAGCCGGGCCAAACAATGATTGATCTTGGCTGCGGGGACGGGAAGGTCCTAGTGGCAGCCGCTCGTCGAGGATACAGGGTAGTTGGAGTTGAGCTAAATCCAGTTCTAGCCCTAGTAGCTCGTATTAGAACCTGGCGTTATCGCCGATTAGTGTCGGTCAGGTGTGCTGATTTTTGGCACAGTAAATTACCTGTTAGTGATGGGGTTTTTGTGTTCTTAATTCCGCGTTTAATGCCAAAGCTGGATCAGCTCATGAAAAGACGGGGTGGCAAATTGGTTAGTGTTGCTTTTAGGATTCCGGGCAGTAAGCCTGTTAAAGAACGAAACGATGTGTTTCTATACGAATACGAAAAGCTTGCTTCTAGGGAGTAAATTGAGGTAACATAAGCGATATGATGAATGAAAAACAGCGGGGCGGCGTGGGTGTAATTGTAGCAATTTCACTTTTGGCTGTCTGTCTAGTCGGTGTGTCGGTATTGGCTTTTTTGTCATACCAACAGGCTCAAGATTATAAAAACAATGTTAATCAAAAAATCACAGCAGCTGTTACGGAAAACACCAAGGCCGTTAAGGCCGAAGAGGCTAGGGCTTATGCCGAGGAATCTCAGTTTCCGCTGAAGCCATTTTTGGGCCCTGACACATATGGCTCGGTAAAAGTTA
This sequence comes from uncultured Candidatus Saccharibacteria bacterium, assembly GCA_964554245.1. GTDB lineage: Bacteria > Patescibacteriota > Saccharimonadia > Saccharimonadales > UBA4665 > JAGXIT01. The sequence goes on from CAZKNP010000002.1 coordinate 47,299, forward strand.
TGTATCCCAAGGTTTGGAGCGGTTATCTAAATTCTAATAATAGCAACACACCGGTTGATTTCTACGCTCATCCTGACATCGTGCCTTCGCCAGTAGGCTCTAGCAATAATGCGCCAAGCTTAGCGCTTCATATAGAGGTGATTAATCAAGTGTACAGTACGGTTATTAGGCAGTACGAACCTTTGCAAAAGCAGAATAAAGTTACAGTAAAACCATACTCGCTAGCAAAAAGTCCGACAATTGTCGGGGCTAGGGTTGACGGGCAACTGACCCAGCAGAAAAAAGGTTCTGTCGTGCTTATGCCTATGCGCGACAAGACTCTGCGCATTACCACCGAATCGGAATCATACGCAAAGCAATTTAACGAAATTATTTTGCCGAACATAGAGTTTGTTCCCTAACATTTCACAACGTTTAGCTGGTGGTCGGTCTATCCGGTTTGGTCTATACTCAGTTGTATAACGAGTCGGAGGGTCGCTTGAATAAACGAGACGATGTAGCTGGGCATAGTGAGGATGTGAAGCTGTTTTTGAGTGTCTCGGAGCAGTTGGGTGCGGTTTTTGCGCAGATCGCTAGTCTGGCGGAATCGGGCGAGTCGCATCTTGGGGTTATCCGTGATGTTTCGCAGTCGGCAGCGCTGTTAAGTGATGCCTACATGCATAATCTCCGCCTCAAGGAGCATCTTGTCTTTCCGGAGGTTCAGCCGGTATCTGTCGGTGCGCTCATCTACGATATAGCCGCCACCCTAGATCCGCTTGCAAGGCAGTATGGGGTTAAGATTGACGTAGTTGATTCTCCGCGTCTTTTGCCCGTTGCGAGTGACCGTGTGATTGTCGAGTCGGCCCTGACTATGCTTGGTCAGGTGATGGTGTTAGCGAGGTCGCAAAATGCGGATAGCGACGAGGTGAGTCTGCGCCTGGCGGCAAAGCGAACTCGTTCTGGCGTTTCGACCGGATTCTACTGGGAGGGCTTGGAGTTGTCTGCACCGGCACTGCGGCGAGCTTGTTCATTTGGCGGCAAGTCTTCTCAGTCGTTCGGCGAACTCCTCGGTGGTCCTTCTGCCGGCATTGTTCTTGCTAACACTCTGCTAGGCCGGGTGTCGTCATCGCTCAAAGTTTCGCGGCACAACAAGCAAACAGGCTTATCGGCTAGTTTGCCGCTTTGCGATCAATTGAGGATGGTTTAGTGTTTTATGCACGTACTTCTTGTTGAGCCTGACATTATTTCCGCCAAGGCATACAAGGCGCAGATTGAGTCTGCTGGGCATTCGGTTGATCATGCTAAGTCTGCTCAGTCGGCAATTCGCTCGGCTGATAAAAAAAGACCAGATGTAGTTGTCCTGGAGGTTAACATTGCGCGTCATAATGGCATTGAATTTTTGTATGAATTTTGTAGCTACACAGAATGGCAATCTATACCAGTCGTAGTGCTTACGGCCCGGGCATCGAGGTTTGATAAATACCAAGTGCTGAAAGATCATTTGAGCGTAGCAGAGTTATGCGATAAAGCTCAGGCTGATAGTCGTAGGCTGGTAGAGGTCATCAGTAGTTATGCGGAGAAGCCGAGTGAATAGGGGCGACTCTGTCCGTACGGATGGTATTGTTATTTCCCGAGTTAACTACGGGGAGGCTGATCGGATAATTACGTTCATGACCAAAGACCACGGCAAAGTCGCGGTTATGGCCAGAGGGGTGCGCCGTGTTAAAAGTAAGCTCGCGGGAGCTGTAGAATTATTCAGCGTGTCAGAGATTGTTTATAGCCCGGGCAGGGGCAAGATGTCTACGTTGATTTCTGCGCGACTAAAGACACATTACGGGGCGATTGTTCAAGATGTGAATCGAACACTTTTTGGGTACGATATATTAAAAATAATTCATAAAAATACCGAAGATGGTGCAGGCGAAGAATATTATTCAGTACTCGAGCAGACACTTCGGGCGTTGAATATTCAATATATTTCTTTACAAGTTGTGAGGGCTTGGGCGATGGCCGGTCTGCTGCGTGAGGCGGGGCATATGCCAAGTCTTGATAGCGATACGAATGGAAATAAATTCAAAACAGACAATAATTATCGCTTTGATTTTGAGCGGGTTGGATTTGCGCCGCACGATGCGGGCGACTTGTCGGGCAATCATATAAAAGTGTTCAAGTTAATCTTCGCTGGCACGTCGCCGGAAGTAATTAATCATGTTTCAGACATCGAAAAGTATATCGGTATAGTTGATTCGATTATCACCCAACTGGCGCAGACTTATTTTGATACACGCTGATGAACGATTTTCAGGGGTGGCTATATCGGTAGCGACAAAGTATAATAGCAGGCATGAAAACCGAAGATACACCTGTAAAGTTAGAAGATATTATTAGTCTGGCTAAACGTCGAGGCTTTGTTTACCAAGGCTCAGAGATTTACGGCGGTGAAGCAGGGTTATATGATTTTGGTCCATATGGCGTAGAGCTATTGAATAACATTAAGCGTTCGTGGTGGCGCCGCAATGTCTACGCTAAAGAAAACTATGTCGGTATAGATAGCGCTATGTTCAAGAATCCACGCGTTTGGGAAGCGTCTGGGCACACCAGTGGCTTCTCTGATCCACTTGCCGAGTGCAAGGAGTGTCATACCCGCATTCGGGTCGATAAGGAATTGGGTGCGGTTGGTGTAGTCGCCGATGAGAAAATGTCAGAAGAGGAGCTGGGAAAGCTTCTTGACGATAATCGCAGTAATATTAAGTGCCCGACCTGCGGCAAACAAAACTTTACCGAGGTTAAGAAATTCAATCTGCTTGTTCAGTCGAACCTGGGAGATTTTACTGGAGAGGGTGAACGCCCGGTCTATCTGCCTGGTGAAGCTTGTCAGGGAATTTACTTAAACTTTAAAAATATCGTTGATACTACCCGCATGAAAGTGCCGTTCGGTGTGGCGCAGATTGGTAAGGCCTTTCGCAATGAAATTAGTCCACGCAATTTCTTGTTTAGGACCCGTGAGTTTGAGCAAGCTGACACACAGTATTTTATTCGCCCAAACGAGAACAAAGAAGCCTACGAAGCAATTAAGCAGGATCGGTTTGATTGGTATGTGAGTGATTTGGGATTGGATTCCAAAAAACTTCGTTGGAGTCAGCACCAGAACTTGGTGTTTTACGCCAAAGACGCCTGGGATATTGAGTATGATTATCCAGGGCTAGGTTTTGATGAGGTTGAAGGCATTCATGATCGATCAGATTATGATTTGTCGCAGCATTCTAAGTTCTCGGGCACTAATCTTGAATACCGCGATCCAGTCACAAATGAAACTTACATCCCCTGGGTGCTTGAAACTTCAATGGGCATGGGGCGAGTATTTATGGCGGTACTAAGCGATGCTTACACAGTCGAGCAGACCGAGTCTGGCGACGCGCGTACGGTCCTGAAGCTTAAGCCAGAGTTGGCGCCAGTGCGCTATGCGGTTTTCCCGCTACTAAAAAACAAGCCAGAGTTAGTCGAAAAAGCTAGGGCGGTTTACAAGCAGCTTTCTGAGAAATATCCATGCGAATGGGACGATAACGGTAATATTGGCAAGCGCTATCGTCGACAAGATGAAATTGGCACGCCGGAGTGTGTCGTAATTGATTTCGAAACACTAGAAGACGGCACGGTAACGGTGCGTGACCGCGATACGACCGAACAGCGTCGAGTAAAAATCGAAGAGCTGATATAGACCATTATTAAATACTGATCAATTACGATAAAACAAGAGTGCTAACGGAGTTTAATTCTTGTAGTGCCCAAGCAGGGTGACCGTACTGCCTTGGGCTTCGAGAGAGGCTACTAAGACCGGCAGTTGATCCTCAGTAACCATAGTTTCAATAATAAACTGATAGCGGAACGGCTGTCCTCTTACCGGCCTAGATTCAAGTTTGGTTAGGTTACAGCCTAGCTCGGCAAATACGCCAAGGGCGTCATGCAGGGCGCCGGGCTGATGCGGAGTGGCGATAATCAATGAAGCTTTATCCGGATGGTCAACCGACATAGACGAGTGACTTAACAGGATGAATCGGGTGACATTGTCCGGTTCATCTTCTATGTCGGTAGCAATAATCTGCAGGCCATGTAATTGGCTGGCGTGCTCGGAGCCAATGGCAGCTTGGTTATTTTCGCCCGACAATGCTACTAATTCGATAGCTCCGGCCGTGTCTTCATGTTCGATAATGTTTGCATTTGGCAGGTGTTTTTGCAGATAGCCTCGACATTGATCAAGTGCGGCTGGATGTGAATAAACTTCGGTAATATCTTTAAACTTAGCGCCAGGGTTGACGGCTAGTTGTTGGTGGATTTTAAGTGTAATTTCACCAACGACGGGGAAGTTGCGGCGCAGCAACTGGTCGTATGTTTCGTGAATTGATCCGTAGAGTGAATTTTCGACCGCAACCACTCCGTAATCGACTTGACCGCTTGCTAGCTTATCGAAAACAGCCGTAAATGATGGGCAATTAATGACAGTAAGCTGCTTGCCGGGCAATAGCTTTTTTGCGGCTTCATCATGGAACGAGCCGGCCTGTCCTTGAATTGCGACTTTCATACCGCGTGCTATCTTAGCATGTATAAAGTATTGAAGTACATATTGCGCCGGAGTATACTCTGCGCATGCTTGATGTTGATTTGATGTTACGATCCGAACCAAGACATTCGCTTGAGACATATATTAAGGAATTCAGAACCTTGATAGACGAGGAACTGACTGATGCAAAAGAAAATAGCCCAATTGGAGACATTATCGACTACGCACTGTTTGATGGGCGTGAATTATTCGCCTGCGAAGCGATGGCTCAAGTTTTAGGGTGTGACTCCGGTGATGAGCACAGGGCAGTCGTTCGGGGCATTTTGTTCGGTCGGCAGGTTTCAGGTTGTGTTTATGGCCAGAATGCACCAGGCGTTCTGCCGAATATAGATGTATCCGACAGTGTTATTGATTTACGAGATAAGCTTAAAGAGGAGGCAGGGCAGTATCTGGGCGCTAGGCCGGCAACAGACGCCCTAATTGGTTATTACATTGAAGATATTGCACCGTTTTCTAAATTCCACCACAGGGCGGAAGAGGCTGTAGCAACCATGATGTTGGTGGCGGAGCGTGGCGACATCCAGCGCACCACAACAAGAAGTCTAGATGCGGAAATAGCGAAAATATTAGATTTATAATCGGTAGCTCTCAAGATTTTCTGCTAGACTATAAGTTGGAACTAGCTAATTTTTTGGAGGTCACAAATGAACAAGCGTCAAATGGGTAAAATGAGCATGCTTCAGAAAATGACGCTTTTTTTCTTTGATCACAAACTCTTCACGACATTTCTAGCGGTAGCTTTAGTTATTTTTGGCTCGCTTGCCTATGCGGTGTTACTGAAGCGTGAAGGCTTCCCGGCTATGAATATTCCTTTTGCGACCAGCCAAATTATGTACGCACCAATGGATCCTGCTCGGGCGGACTCTGAGATTGCGAAGCCGATGAGTGAGTATATTCTCAAGCAAGACGGCGTGAAGACTGTTTCATCCCAGGCTAGCGCAAATTTCACAGCGCTGGCGATTGAATATACCGACGGTACAAATTCTGAATCGCGTACAGCTGACATTAAGCGTAGGCTTGAGAGTGAAGGTTTAATTCCTAAGAACGTTAAGTTTGACATGAAACCGGCAAGTGTAGGCTGGACCGAGGAGGGCGATGATATGGTGTTGTCGCTGCACAACCTCAAGCAGCCGGATAGGCCGACATTAGATTTGATCGCTGAGGCAAAAGATGCGGCTAAGTTTATTGAAGACAAAAAACTACCATTAGTTGAAAAAACTAGCATTATAAACCCTGTTCAAGAAGCGCAGATCCCGACTGGTGAAACCATTACGACTCAAACAAAATTTGAGCGGTACGGCGAGCGGCGCAATGGTAAGACGGTTTTTTATAGTGCCGTAGCGCTAGGGGTTAAGGGTGTAGATGGTAGTGATAAGCTCGATCTAGACAAGCAAATCGAAGAAGCGGTTAACTCATACAATCAAGCAAATAAAGACTCTGGCTATAGTTTGGCGATTAGTGCAAGTAATGCACCGATGATCAATGAGCAGATTAGCGAGCTGCAAAAAACGTTACTCGAAGGACTTTTGGCGGTGTTGATTGTGGGTTCGATTGTCATCACTTTCCGCTCATCATTAATCACCGTGTTATCGATGTTCTTCATTATTTTTGTTACATTTGCGGTGCTTTATATTTTCGACTACACAATGAATACCATCGTCTTATTCTCGCTCATTTTGGCACTGGCCTTGATTGTCGATGATACGATTATTATGACGGAAGCGATCGACAAAGAGCGTCGACGACAAAAGGACAAGCGGAGGGTTGTTTCTATGGCCGTGCGCCGAGTGGCTCGGGCGATGATTGCGGCCACTGTGACGGCGGCCTTGTGTTTTGCGCCGTTACTGTTCGTTGGCGGTGTGATCGGCGAGTTTGTTGTGGCGGTGCCGGTAACTATCATTACCGCCTTGCTGGTCAGTTTGCTGGCTTCTTTGATCATTATTCCACTGTTGGCGCGCTATATTATGCTTTCGCCGAAACAGATGGCAGTCAAAAAAGATAGTGCCTCGCTCAAGGTCGAGCGGGCGATTGCTAAGTTCATATCGCAGCCGATGCTCTGGTCTAGAAACTCTCGGAATAGACAAGTTGTAGCCGGCTTAATAGCTTTAGTTATTAGCGGTGTGTTCATTGCCGGTGGCGTTAGCTTTTTTAAGCACGTTCCATTTAATATATTCCCGCCAACAAAAGACGCTAATGAGCTGGCCGTTACCCTAACATTTCCGCGCGGTACCACTATAGAGCAGGCTGAGGCTACGACAGATCGTGCCACTGACCGAATAGCATCAGTTATAGGCGAAGATTTCGTGAAGGCAGCAAATTATGGTATGGCAAACAGTACATCAGCTTGGTTTGAGGTATATCTGACGCCCTACGGCAAGCGTGGGCCAACAGCGCACGAATATGTAGGTAAATTAGAGAAGAGTTTTTCTGATTTCGAAGGGGCTACCTTGTCGGCTAGGACGATCGATATTGGACCACCACCGGCCAGTTTTGAGGCTCGAGTGAAGACAGGCGACACGGAAAAGAGTAGGGCGGACGCAAAGAAGTTGGCTGATGATATAGCCGCATTCTTGGGTTCCTCAGACATAATGCGTGCCGATGGCAGCCAGGTTAAATTCGATAGAATATCTACACAGGATCTAAGCGTGTTTGTGCGGTCTAATGCAGAGGCTTACGTGTCGGTTGTAGCGAATTTTGAGTCCGATGACACATCGGAGTTAGTAAATGTTACTAAGGCGGCCGTGGAGAAAGAGTTTGACAGCTCTAAGCTTAAAAATTACGGCTTAGACGAAGATGCGTTGACGTTCAGTTTTGGTATGGAAGAGGGTAATCAGGATAGTTTTAGGGCGCTACTGTTAGCGCTGCCTGTTTTGTTGTTGGTTATTTATTTTGTGCTTGCAGTCGAGTTCCGGGGCTTCTTGCAACCACTATTGATATTTATGGCAATTCCATTTAGCTTCTTCGGGATTACTCTCGGGTTGTATCTGACTGACAATGCCTTCAGTTTCTTTGCTATGCTTGGATTCTTTGCGCTAGTGGGGCTCAGTATCAAGAATACGATTCTTTTGACCGACTATGCTAATCAGGCGAGGGCAGAGGGTAAACACCCGATTGACGCTATTCACGATGCTTTAGCAGAGCGCTTTAGACCACTCATTGCTACCAGTCTAACGGCGGTTGTTTCGTTGGTGCCTTTAGCGATCACCAGTCCATTCTGGCAGGGGCTGTCGGTAGTTCTAATCGGCGGATTACTATCTAGCACACTGTTGGTGATAACGGTTTTCCCGTACTACTATCTTGCCGGTGAATATCTGAGGTCGGTGCCTGGACGTATTGCTCGACGCGTGCGTAAATAAGCTATATACACAAAGGCTATAGAAAATGTGATTCTGCATACATTTTTTATGGCTGGCTGTGGTAATCTGATGGTATATCGCTAATAAGGAGGAAACGATGTCGGAGCATAAACGTAAAGAGGCCGCCAAAAAGACGGTTGATGTTTCGGATATTAACGAAGGTGATGCCAAGGTTTTGGCTGAGAGGTACCGCAACGCACATCCAGGTTTTTTCCTGAGGGCAGCAATTTTCATTCTGTCACGCACTCCGTTCACTAAGCATCGTTATCAAAACTGGTCACCGACCAAGCGCATTATTATTGGTTGGTTATTGTGGCTAGTGACTTTGCCGATTATCCCAATTGCCGCCATGATCCTTTGGTACAACCATGACCCTGAGGGCTTTAAGAAAAGCCCGTGGGCCAAGGCTTTGGTCGCGCTTGCGATCGCTTGGGCAGGTTATGCTGGTGTTGTTGTGACCAATCCATCACAGGCAGATATTAATGGTAAATATTCTCCTGTACAAACCGCTCCAAACGGTGAGGTTAATGGAAAGATAGACGCCACTAATACCGCCTCAGAAGAGGCTAAGCAGAAGATTGCTAGTCAGAAAGAAAGCAAAGATTCGAATGGCCGATACTTCAAGAATTGTACTGAAGCTTTTGATGCAGGAGTATTCAATATTAAGAGGTCTAACGATTCCTATCGTCCAGCTCTTGACCGCGATAGCGACGGTATAGCTTGCGAAAAATAACTAAGGAGGGCGAATATGAGCTTCTTACAAGATATGTTAAAAAACGAACTTAATGATATGGTCAAAGATCAGCTGGCGGTCCGCGCTGGCGTACCAAGTGAAAAGTCTTCTGGTGTAGTTGACGACGTGGTGTCGGCGCTGCTAGGTGGTTTGAAATCGAACGTCAAGACTAAAGATGGTGCGACCTCGCTAGATGCGGCTCTGTCAAAAGATCATGATGGATCAATTCTGGGCGATATTCTTGGTATGACTTCAAAAAAATCAGTTCAGACTGATGGCTCAAAAATTATCGGACATATTTTTGGCTCGCAGGAGAATAAGATTTTAGACGGTTTGAGCAAGAAGACTGGCCTCTCGAAAGAAATCCTAGGTACTCTCATGGCAGTAATAGCCCCGATCATTCTCGGAAAACTCGGTCAAACCAAGAAGGCTAATGCTCTAAGCGCCGAAGACATCGCTGACGAGATTAGTTCCGAAAAGGGCCCAAATGATGGTTTGCTAGATTCATTTGGCGGTATGCTTGACCGTGACGGCGATGGTAGCATCGTTGACGATGTTATTGATATCGGCTCCAGTTTGTTTGGCAAGAAGAAATAATCATCAGCGCACCTAAAGTCGTTTGACAGATACAGGCGCTAGACGTGTATACTGTTCGCTATGGAAGAAGACACTAAATTACCAGAAGAGGCGGTGGAGAATACCGTCGACAAACCTGAAGAGGTTGATGTATTTGCCTGGGCGAACAACCTAGTGCAGTACAAAGACGAGCTTAAGATTGAACTATTTTTTATATCAAAAAATTATGTTCTCTACAGGACTAGTTTGACTGACGGTCTGAAGGGTCAGTTGGAGCCAATTTTTATTGACGAAATGCTCGAATATATACTGGACGGGGCAGACGATGGCTTGATTGTGCGCAGCTTCGAGCAGGCTGAGCAAGAAAAGGGAGTCCTACAGAAGACTGAAGTCGATAAGGTCGAAAAGCTCCGCGAAACACTTGGTTGGCTAACTACTCAAGAGCGTGAAATCGTTCTCTTCAAGGAAGAGGAGCACGATATTAATCATATGAAGGGCGTCTTCGCGCGCATTACTCACCCCGAAATAAAGAAGCCGTTCTATGTGGCCAAGGCTTTGCCAAGATCTCAAGTTATGAAGGGTAAGGCAGGCTGGATGCTGCGATCGGACAAGTTTATGCCGTTTGATGCCGAGGCGGCCATGCGATTGCCGGCCGACCCACAGATGCTGGTGATTGGACATGAACTATTCGTCTTCAATCAATCAAAGCTAAAAACATTATTTGGCTATGACGCCAAAGAAGCCGCCATTGCGGAAGCAAAGATTCGTGAAATCGAAGAAGCGTATGGCCTAAGTTTTGCTGAAGGTGTCGGTATTAATGCGCTAGCTAAGGGAAAGAAAGCTTTGATTCAAAAGCTACAGAAGCTTGAAGTTGGCAAGGTTACCCAAGAGCAGGCGCTTGACTACGCCGAAGAGATGGACCTGAATTTGATGCCCGACGAACAGGGTAAGATCATTATCATGGACGAAAAAGACCTGACAACTTTTGTCAACATCATCAACGAAGATTACTGGGTGTCGCCTCTAACAGGGGAGCGTTATGAAATTATCAAGAAGCGTCCGCTCAAATCCTCGTCTGACGAAGAAGAATTGATCTAGTACTAAAATTTGACAAAATATAACCACAAGCGTATAATAGTGCAACTATGCTTAATGCGAGTGGGGAGACTCTGGGGAGTATTTATGACAGAGGCGAACAAGCGATTCGCCGTTTTGATGTGGTCGGGGGAGTGGTTTTTATTGCCCTGGGCGCGGTGGCAGTTGGTCTTCACCCGCTAAAGCACTTGGCTAGGGAGTGGCGGGAAGCATGAATAAGGGTAAAGAAAAGAAGAAGCTGACCACTAAAACCGCTGAGCTCGCACGTGATATTAACATCGTGACAGGTGTCGGGAAAGTGGCGGTCGGGGTGCTTTTTCCGCCGTCGGCGATCATTATGTACCCTTGGGCGGCTCTGGATGCCGCAACGGCCGTTGGAGCACATGCAGTTGCTAAGCATCTGGACAAGAAGAAAAAGTAACATACTTCATCCTTAAGTCAGCTTGTGCTGAGCGTGATATAGTGTCATTAGAGTAAATTAAAGAGAGTAGCAAAGAGTAATGAGGCAGGCGCAGGCGCTGACGGTGATGATGAGCGGTCGATCGGTTTTCTTGACCGGTGCACCTGGTGCCGGTAAGACCTATGTACTGAACGACTTTATTCGTGAGGCCCGTATTGCCGGAAAGACGGTGGCAGTGACAGCTAGTACCGGTATAGCGGCGACGCACGTCGGTGGTACGACGATACATAGTTGGTCGGGTGTGGGTATCAAAACCAACTTAAGTCAGTGGGATGCCGAACGCATATCGTCAAACACCAAATTGATCAAGCGCTTTAACGCCACAGATGTGCTGGTGATCGACGAAGTATCGATGTTGCCCGGATCTGTCCTCGACTCTGTTAATGTGATTGCAAAAATTATCCGTAAAAACCCTGAACCTTTCGGCGGCATGCAGGTGGTCTTAGTGGGCGACTTGTTTCAGCTTCCGCCAATTTCAAAATACGGTGAAGCAGTTGATTTTGCGCACCTATCAGCGGCTTGGTCTGAGCTTGATCCGGCGGTCTGCTACCTAGATGAACAACACCGGGTTATGAGTGGCGATAGTTTGCTTGATTTACTGAGCGCTATGCGCTCAGGAGAGGTGAATGAGTTTCACGAGATGGCTATATCTGAGCGACTGGGCAAAGAACCGGATGCAGTTCGCGACGGTGTGGTGACGAAGCTTTATTCTCATAATCTTGACGTCGACGCCATCAATCAAAAGCATCTCGCGGCCCTAGGTGGCGTCAAAAGACGTTACACTATGGCGATCTCGGGCGACAAGGCTAAGCGCGAGCAGCTGACGCGTGGGTTGATTGCTCCGGAGGTTCTGGAATTAACTGAGGGGGCCGAAGTTATGTTCGTGGCGAACAACTTTACCAAGGGCTTTGTTAACGGCACAAGGGGTACGGTCATTGGATTTAAGGGAGATAATCCGCTAGTTCTGGTTCGCGACCGTGAATTAGTGGTCGAACCGCACTCCTGGCGGCTTGAAGAGGATGATCGGGTAAGGGCAGAGGCAGTGCAGTACCCGCTCAGGCTTGCCTGGGCTATCACTATTCATAAAAGTCAGGGCATGAGCCTTGACGCCGCCGAGATTGATTTATCGCGTAGCTTTGCGCCCGGTATGGGCTATGTAGCCTTAAGCCGAGTCAGGGGCATGGACGGGGTGTTTCTGAAAGGCATCAATCACCGCGCACTGCAGCTACACCCGCTTATCTTTGAGGCAGATGAGGTGTTTCGTCGGTCTTCGGATGAATTGGCGGAGGTTCACGATGATTATGTGCCGGTTAAAAATGCTTTTCCGGTTGAAGACCCATTATTATTCCAGGCGCTAAAGGAATGGCGTAGCGACCGAGCGAGCGCCGATAAAGTTGCGCCTTTTATGATCCTGCATGACAAAACCCTCCACGCGCTGTCTTTAAGGTGTCCGAACTCCGTTCAGCTACTCATGGGCGTGCCCGGATTTGGTAAGATCAAGATTGAAAAATACGGGTCCGAGATTATTAATTTGATTGATAATCACCAAAAAAGTACAGAGGCCTAGCTAGTTTAACTGGTATGATAGGTATATGACTGAACAGAAAAACAATTCTAAGGCCAAGTCTCAATTTCCTTGGTGGCGCCAGAGGAGTCCGAAGGCGCTGGAAAAACCAACCCCACTTCACAACTATGCCTTTATTGATAGTCAAAATTTGAATCTTGGTGTTCAGAAGTCTGGTTGGAAGATGGACTGGAAGAAGTTTAGAGAGTGGCTAAAGAGTGAATACGATGTATCGCACGCCTTCATGTTTATCGGCTATATGTCTGAAAATGAAACACTCTATGAACAGATGCATGATCATGGGTTTTTGGTGGTCCTAAAGCCGACCAACGAAATCATGATGGTCGACAAGCCGGGCGACAAAAAAGATGACGATAAAGAAAAAGTGCCAGTCAAGGGTAATATTGACGCTGATCTAGTTTTGTATGCAATGAAAGAGCAGCAGAATTACAAAAAGGCGGTTATTGTCAGTAATGACGGTGATTTCTTTAGCTTGCTTGAATATCTACAGGAGCAGAAAAAGTTATTACATTTAGTCACCCCAAGTTCACGCTACTCAATGCTCCTCAAGCCATTCGAATCACTTATTGTTAACCTTGATCACCATAAATCACGCCTAGCCTACAGGACATACTCGAAGAAGCGTCAGAAGCGAAGTTGATAGTATATTTAAGGTCTGTATATGTGTGACTATATGAATAAGGCGAAAAAAATTGCTGCATACTTTAAGGCAGGTAGTGCTAGTGGTCACAGCGAGATAGATTATCGTTTAGTCGACGAAAGATTGCCGGTCTTGATTGCGATGGGTTTGCTGGCTGGCGCCGAAGCGCTTGGTATGCATAAGAGAACGAGGCGAGGGGAGTTTGATATCGAGCTGCAAGATAAGGGTGACCGAACTGACGGTTATTCAAGTCCTTTAACGGTGGCCGATAAGCTCGTTCACGAAAAGACGATCGATTTTTATATGAGATACTTTCCGCAAGATTCATTTGAGGGCGAAGAAGGTGCATGCAGAGTAGATGGTGCGGATGTAATTGTAGTCCAGGACGAAATTGACGGCACGCAGAACTTTTCCGTAGGAACAGGTGGTTTTTCGTATGTGAACGGTATTTACGTAAAGAGCAGGGCGACTGGCTTATATGAACATATGACTTCATTAGTTTTTGACCCAGTCCAGTCAACTCTGTTTATAGCGGTCCTCGGGGAAGGTGCGCACCGATTTGAGCTTGATGCAGATTACAATATCATTCATTCGCGTCCGATCGGCGTGGCTAATCTTAATGTTTATACTTCAAAGTTTGCGCCATACATACTCATGGATACGATGGGGTTAGGTGAGGATCCAATCTTGCGCTGCGTCTTGCAGAAAATTGGTTACAAAGTTGAGCCACAGTCTGGTTCCGGGCTTAAGGTTGCGGCGGTTGCCTCTGAGGGAGTGGTTTGCGCTATGTTCAGGTCGCAGCGAGGCAATCCCGATCCGGGCGATGTTGCTCTGGCGTCGCTTTTAGTCACGGAAGGCTCAGGCAGTCTGGCGACGTCGATTTCCGGCGGAGCCTTACTTAATAATTCGCGACAGTTTTATGATGGATACGCTATTGGAGGACCGTTGGCGCATCGACATATCGTTGAAGCAAGTAAAGCCATATCTGATGAGCTAAATTCACTTGGCAAAACTCAAGACGATCTGACACCCAGTCAATGGGAGGAGATCGCTCAGTCTATTGCCGATGATATTGAATAAATAATTTTTATAATCAGTAAATTAGTATAATATACGATTATGGAAGAGAGGCTTCAGAAGTTTGTGAAGTTGATTGAGGCTGGTAGTTTTACAAAAGCTGCTGTCAAGATGCACGTTTCACAGCCGGCGCTAACAGTGGCGATTGCGAAGCTAGAAAAAGAACTAGGGTCGCATCTTCTGCTACGCGAAGGCCATTCTATAAAAATGACAGAAGCGGGCAGGGCGGCTTTCGAGGCTGGCCGCGCCCAGGCTGTAGTACTTGATGACCTAAAGGCTGATCTTAGGGAGATATCTAATCAAAAGCCAGTCGTTCGTATTGGCATGGTTGACGCTGTAGCATCGGCTCTTTGGATATTTCAGAAGCCTTTGGCTGAACTCGGTCGTGTTGCTGATGTGTCTGTGATAGTCAATGATTCTAGTCATCTTCGTCAGGTTGCCGCAAGGCGAGAGCTTGATTTGGCGGTTGTTTTTTCGTCTAAAAACGATGAATCGGGCCTTAAAGAAGAGTCCATCGGCAGTGAGATATTGCTTCTGGTGACCGCTCCGAGTATTGCCGATACAAAAAATGAGCAGATAAACAACAGTCGTTTAACTGATTATGTCAGTTTTGATCAGCAGTCATCAATGTTCGATATGGCTAATAAGGCGCTAGCCGATTTTGGTATCGTATCAACTCCGAAACTACAGTCAACAAGCACGGAAGTTTTAACCAGGATGGCTCTTGCTGGTGACGTCGTAGCTTTTTTGCCTTATTCTGCGGTCCGCGGACACTTGCTAACTAAAAGCCTGGTGCCACTTTTTGCTGATGGGGAAATTATTAAAGCCAGACAGGAATTATCTATCATTAGCCCTGTTCGCAAGCGGCAGAGAGAGGCAGTTGAGGTATTCTTGGCTGAAGTCAAAAAATCTCTCGACCAAGCCAATCAGGAAGCAGTTACAGCGCTCGCAAATATGAAGCGACGAGGTTAAAATTATGACAATGAAAAAGAATCATAACAATAGACCGGCAAAAAAAGGTTTTGTGGGTAGTGTTGTCGATCTGGTGGCCGTTTCGGGTGTGAGAGTTATGCACTCCTTGGCGTCTCTCATACATAAAACATCCAACGGTAAGGTTCATCCTAACGATATTACTTTTGTGTTATTGCTGGCACACGTGCTAATTGCGCTGTTGATTGCCAAAAACTATTTATTAATCGCTGGGTTATTGCTGTTGTTGACAAGTATATTTAGTGCCTTGGACGGCGAGTTGGCAAGACTACAGAAAACGGTCAGTGATAGGGGTGGTATGTTCGAAGCGGTGGCGGAGCGTATGCAGGAGCTGATGATTTATCTCGGGATAGTTTATCTGCTTGCGGGTAATGGACTATCAGGTTGGGTGTATGTAGTGACGCTTCTGGCTTGCGGCGCTTCGTTAGTGATGCCCTATGTTCGGGCAAAGGGCGAGGCGATTATTTCGACTTATGGTCACGAGCTGCCGTACAAAACACTCCAGCGTATCTATTCTGGAAGTTTTGCTCCATATGCGCTCCGCATCAGTTTAACATCGGTAGGCTTGATTGTAGGGATCGATCTATTGCCATGGTTTATTTTGCTGACAGCCATAATTACTTCGCTTGCGCTCCTTGAGCGGATTTATATAATAATGCGTCATTTACGCTAGCGGACTGTCGTAAAGTGTTGAATTTCCAGATTAATACCAAGATTGTTATACTAACTACATTCAGATGATTATCAAAAAACATTATGTTGCTTAATATAGTCCAGGAAATTTTTTTTGCACTCTGGTTTTTCTTGCCAGCTGGCATCGCCAATATGATGCCGGTGTTTGCAGCCCGCTGGCCATTTATTAAGAATTTTAATTTTCCGATGGATTTCGGCAAGAGTTTTAGGGGCAAACGAGTTTTTGGTGACCATAAAACCATTCGCGGCCTGATTGTTGGCATTATTTTTGCCACGATTACATTGTGGTTGCAGCAAATTGCAGTTCAGAATGTTGGCTGGTTGGGCGATTGGACGAGTCACGTTAATTATGAATCGATGAATACTTGGATCTTGGGTCCGCTGTTTGCGCTAGGTGCGTTGCTCGGCGATGCGATTGAGAGCTTCTTTAAGCGTCAAGTTGGCATTAAGCCTGGTGACGGCTGGTTCCCGTTTGATCAGACAGATTATATTATTGGCGGGGCAATCGCCACTATGCCGTTCGTGGCGCTGTCGATCCCGCAGTACTTGCTACTGATCGCTATCTGGTTTGTAGTCCACATTGTCGCAACAACTATCGGTTATTTGATAGGGGTCAAGGACAAACCGATCTAGGGCGCTTTTGCTACTTACCGTTTATTATTGAAAGAACAATCGCTACGGTTAATGCCTTGTGGTAAGTTGAGGTCATCAGGATAATTCAGTATTTATTAATGCTCTGAGCTCTTGGAGCGGGTTAGTCTGTCGGCTGATAATTTACTATTGTCAGTTTGACGGGCGTTACACAATAAGCTTTCCTAGGCTCCTATTTATTGCAATAATTCCAAACCCATATATGCGGAAAATTCAAAAATGTGCTAAAAAGTATTGACAAAACGCTAATGTTTTGCTACTATGATAGTGTTAAATAACAAAAGTTATGAAAAAACAAACAAATAATAAACAAACTTACCACTATCTCCACTTCCCGCCACTACATTTTGTAGTTGGATTTTACATCGGGGTGGGGGTAGCACTTTTAACAGCTTTGCATATGAGCGCTGACATGATTCACGCTATCTACGGTAACAACTCTGTTTTTGCCGACACTAGCAACTCTCATGTCCGCGAAGCCCGTGAATTTGAAACCCATTCCGGTCACGCCCAGATAAGTATGGCCCGCCGGAGTTACATAGGAGGAGCATAATTATGAGACGAAAGTACGATCCTAATATCATCAAAGAAGTTGGCTACTCAGAAGACAATACCGGCTTCGGTAGGCTAATCAATACACTCTTTCCTGGTAAATTTGGGTCAGAGATGCAGCAGCGATGGGATCGTGCGACTCCTGCGGCTCGCCGTGGATTAGTCAAGCTGACTGCCGGAGTGTTGGCTGGCGTTGGAGCAGCCGTTGGCGTGGGTGCCGTAGCAGAAACTTTCGATGAAATGCGTTTTAGCGACCGCGTTGAGCATGCTGCGACCATGTTCTGTGTTGATCCAACCGAACTGGAGGATGTTCCGGAGAATATGCCCTCGGACGGGCGTGGGCTATCAGGCCTTGCTAGCGATGTCCTTACAGAGGTATCTGAATACGGGCGCGATGTATACAATGTAGACGCTCATCAAAACCCAGCCGTCGTGTTGGAATTCACGGATGTACTTTCTGAAGTTCTGAGGACAAGGGACATACAAGCAGGCAGGCCACTAAAAGACCTTGGAGAAGTTTGCGTCCAGCAACTGGTTGAGTATGATGGCGACATCAGATATGGATTTGAAGTGTCGGCCACTGCTGAAGGCTAATAGTGTGTCGGGCCTGTGGAAAAGTAAGGTTTGACCCTTAGTCGGTACTGTAGCCTGTGGAAAAGTGGTGTGAATATCACCACTTTTTTGCAATAATGTGGCTTGCAGTGGGTTGGAGTGGGTAGTACACTGGAGCCAGTGGGTAATAGTAGGTAACCCATCACAAAAAACGGTTACGTTAAAACAAAAACCCATGAACATATCAAATTAACAAATAATCCCATGACACAGGTGGACTACTTTCAGCGAAAGCTCGACGATAAACGTCGATTGACCATACCGACGGAACTCCGCGAAGTTTTTGCCGGTGGTGCTGTTGTCACAAGGGGATTCGGCAAATATCTGCACCTGTACCCAAAGGGTGTCTGGGACAACTTAGTTGAACCAAGGCTCGAGGGCGACATCTTGGACGAGCGGACGGCTGACCTGAATGTACAGTTTAGGATGGGCAAGACCGAACAGTCGCTGGATGGCAAGCAGGGTAGGATCACCATAGAGCAGCATTTGTTGGACTATGCGGGGATCACGAAAGAGGTTTCGGCAGTTAGCGTCGGCAAATATTGGCGGATCATGGCAGTCGAGTCTTAAAAAGCTCGATAGGCGGTTCTTTAACAACTAAAGCTAGAGGAAATGTAATCGGCAGTCAGCACGTGGATGCACGAAGGGACCACGATAAAATAAACCTTAGTTCATTCCATTAAAACACCTCCCAAAACTCCACCTCACATAAGTCTCTCAAAACTTATTGCCCGAGGAGAAGTAGGAAGTTAAGGGTTTTTTTGAAAAATCCATTCGACAATGTTTACTTCCGCTCATACGACTCGCTTGGGCACCAACAAAAACAAAAACAACCAAAAAACAAAAAAGTTGGCTGCTGATTACATTTCTTCTAACTTGGATTACCATCATTCCTTATAAGGCAAACACCTTATGAGCGGCGATGGTGTTCCAAAAAAATAAAAACACCAAAACAAAAATAAAAAATATGAGGATAAACGAAATCCACCAGCCGGTACTCTTCGACGAGGTGCTGGCCATGCTTGCACCCAAGGAAGGTGAGTCGTATTTGGACCTAACGGCCGGATATGGCGGACACGCTACGGGTGTGATCGAGCATACCAAGGCAGTGGCAGAAGCGGTTTTAGTTGACCGTGACAGCGAAGCTCAACGGGCCCTAGCGCCATTTAGCGATAACGGAGCTAAGCTACTGCATACGGATTTCTTGTCGGCTAGCCAAGAGCTGGCTGAGCAAGGCGCTCGGTTCGACATGATCCTGGCGGACTTAGGGGTATCTTCATTGCACCTTGACAAGGGTGAGCGAGGTTTCTCGTTTACGCACGACGGTCCGCTTGATATGCGAATGGATGATCGTCTGACGCTAGCGGCTGATACGGTGGTCAACACCTGGTCGGCGCGGGAGTTGACGGACATTTTCCAGCGTTACGGCGAAGTGAGGGGAGCTAGCAAGATTGCTCAGGCGATTATCCACGCTAGACCTCACCGCAGCACAGCTGAGCTAGCGGAAGTTGTGAAGCATGCTAGTCCCGCAAAGTACGGTCGGATTCATCCGGCGACAACCGTATTTCAGGCGATTAGGATTGCAGTAAACGATGAAATTGGGCAGCTGAGGACAGCTTTGCCGATCTGGCTGGAGCTTTTAACTCCGGGCGGACGGTTGGCGGTCATTAGCTTCCATAGCCTAGAGGACCGTCTGGTGAAGCAAGCTTTTGCTGACGTGGCGACCAACACACTGGATGCCGAGTTCGCCAGTCTCGCCAAGAAGCCGATTACAGCATCGGCCAAGGAATTAGATATTAATCCGCGTTCCAGAAGTGCAAAGCTTCGGGGCGTAGTCAAAAAATAAAAAATAAAGAAAGGGGAAGCGATATGCCAATCCGCATTAAGTCAAACTCCCGCGCATACAAAGTACATGTCCGCGTGAGATAACGCGTGCTAGGCGACCTCTATGAGAGGTCGCCTAGACTTTTTAATCTAGACCTAATACTTTTTCGGTAATAGGCTTCTATACTAATTGCGATCTTCGAAAAAACAAAAATCAGCGAGAAAGAAAAACATGACATATTCAAGCACGGTGGCGATGGGACGACAAAATATCGCCCTGCCACGTGGTCAAAATTCGGTATCGTTCCAGAAGGCTAGCAAGCGACTCGGACCGGTCAGCAACACGATTGTGCTGGTGGTTCTAGCTTGTTTGATGGGGCTGCTATATTTGACTCAGGTCACCAAAACAAATACTTATGGCTATGCTATTCATGATCTTCAGAAAGAGCAGGCCACACTAAAAACAGAGCATGACAATTTGAGTGTTGCTTCTGCTAGGCTTCAGGCTGTCAGTCGAGCCGAGCAAAGTCCAGAAGCCAAAGCGCTCGTAGCTGTCGCTCCGTCTGGCGTCGTTCGTTAGTCATCCCATAGATAACTAATGACGGGCCAGATTTATTAATCGATAGTTCGATACTCTTATCGGGCTGAATTTAACGTGTATAAAATTGTCGGTTTGACTTTGGTCACTTTGTATATGGGCCTCCCTGGTATAATAAAATGAATATGCTTCAAGAAAATCAAGAAAGTCCGGCCCGAACGGTTAAGCGTGTACGGTTATGGTATGCGGTCTTGTTGCTGATTTTTGGCATATTTACTATCCGGCTATTTTATCTGCAGATTATTAAGCATGGTGATTATGCTCAGCAGGCCAGGCAAGATCAGACGCGTGAATATGAGGTTGATGCCGACAGGGGAACAATTTACGCACAGATGTCGGGCAAGACTGTGCCGCTGGTGGTGAATCAAAAACTTTTCACGGTGTACGCCGACCCTAGCATCATTAAAAAACCGGAAGAAACCGCTGCTAAACTAGCCAAAGTTCTTAGTGTCAGCGAGGCAGACATACTGGAGCTTTTAAAGCTAAAAGACCGTCGATATGTAATTTTGGAGAAAAAGGTTGGAGCCGATGTAAGCAAAAGAGTGTTGGGGTTAAAAATTCCAGGGGTTGGCACGCAGGAGCGCAATTACCGAGCATATCCGCACGGTAGCCTAGCTTCGCAGCTGCTCGGCTTCGTGAATGACGAGGGCAAGGGTGAATATGGGTTGGAGCAGGCGCTCAACAAGGAGCTGGCAGGCACCAAGGGTCAGCTTAAGGCGGTCACAGACGTACATGGTATTCCGTTGGCGGCTAGCTCGGGTAATTTGTTGGTATCGCCATCGCCTGGTCGCGATGTAACGTTGACGATTGATATGGGAATGCAACTGCAAGTGGAGCAGATTCTAAAGAAGGCTCAAGAAGCTAATAAGTCTAAGAAGGTTGGGGCAATTGTGCTTGAAACTGATACCGGCGCAGTCAAGGCGATGGCTAACTATCCGACGTTTGACCCAGCTAACTATCAGAAGGTGGAAGATGGTTCGGTCTTTCAGAACGCAACCGTGACCGAGCCGATTGAGCCGGGGTCTATTGTTAAGATACTGAGCGTGGCAGCTGGCTTAGATTCGGGTGCGATTACTCCGCAGTCTAGTTATCACGACAATGGTAGTTGGTTGATCGATAGTTTTCGCGTAACAAACGTGGCCGAGGCGGGTGGTAATGGCACAAAAACTACACTAGATATACTTAATCATTCGTTAAACACCGGTGCGACCTGGGTTCTAATGCGTATGGGCGGCGATGGTAACAAGATCAATGCCAAGGGCCGCGAGGCGTTATTCGATTACTATACTAACCATTATATGCTTGGCAAGGAAACAGGGATCGAGCAAGGCTATGAAGGCACTGGTTATTTGGTAGGTCCAAAAGATAAAGACAACGGGATCAACATAACCTACGCCAATATGGCTTTTGGTCAAGGTTTTTCGGCCTCAGCCCTGCAGATGGTGTCGGCAATGGCCGCAATTGTGAACGGTGGCACGTACTATCAGCCGCATCTAGTAGCTTCAATGACCAATGAAGACGGTTCGGTTAAGAAAAAAGACCCAATTGCCGTTAAGAAAGATGTTGTTTCGGACAAGACTAGTCAGCAAATGCGTGAACTTTTAATGGGTGTTACCGAAGGCCATAGGCAATTCGCATACATGCGTTTCCCGGATGGCTATGAAGTTGGAGGCAAAACCGGTACTGCCGAGGTTGTGAAGCCGGGTGGTGGTTACTACGATAATTTATTCTCGGGTACGTTTATGGGTTATGTTGGTGGCGATAAGCCGCAGTACGCAATAATTGTTTATAACATCGAGCCAACATCTTACCCGGGTCGACACGCCGGAACAGGGGCGGGACAGCCAGTTTTTGCCGAAATTGCCCACATGCTAATTGATAAATACGGAGTAACTCCCAAGCAATAACTATTTAGCCTTAAGTCGCTAATACGGTGGTATAATAAACAGAGATAAACGGATATAACACAAATGATTCCAGATATGATTGTCATCGACCTTCGAACAGATTTGCTCTTTAAGGTGCTGGTTATGGGCCTGGCTGGCTTTTTGTTGGCTACAATCCTAACACCTATTTACACAACCCTGGCGTACAAATGGCAGCTATGGAAGCGTCCACGCACAGCCACTTTGACCGGAGAGAATGCCACTGTTTTTACGAAGCTTCATGCTGCCAAGCATAAGCGTCATATTCCGACGATGGCGGGCGTTATTTTTGTTTTGACAGTGGCAATTTTGACTTTGCTTTTCAACCACGTTAGGGCGCAAACATGGCTGCCACTTGCAGCTTTTGTGGGGGCGGCGTTGATCGGTCTGGTAGATGACATTGTGAACATTCGGAGTAATGGTCAGGGCAAGGCTGGCTTACCGGCGCGACTTAAGTTGCTACTTATGACTATTGTGGCGGGCGTGGGCGGTTGGTATTTTTATGCAAAATTGGGCGTCGATAGTGTTTCGATACCGGGTATAGTCGACGGTACGATCCCGCTTGGTTGGCTAATAATCCCACTGTTTATTTTGGTGGTCGTGGCAACGGCCAACGCAGTTAACATCAGCGACGGCCTTGACGGCTTGGCGGGTGGTTTGACGGCGATTGCTTTTAGCACCTACGCTATAATCGCCACACTCGACGCGCGATATGCGGTAGCAGCGTTTTGTTTGACAATCGTAGGCGCGCTCCTTAGCTATACTTGGTTTAACATTTTCCCGGCAAGATTCTTTATGGGCGACGTCGGGTCTTTTGCGCTTGGTACAGCACTCGGAGTGGTGGCGATGATTACCGATACGGTGTTGTTGCTGCCGATTATCGGTGCGGTTTTTGTGGCGGAAGCCGGCTCGGTTATTCTGCAAGTTGCATCAAAGAAGCTCCGCGGCGGCAAGAAGTTGTTTAAGGTTTCGCCGATTCATCATCACTATGAAGCAAGCGGTTGGCCAGAAACCAAGGTGACGATGCGTTTTTGGGTTATCGGCGCCTGTTGCTCATTCCTAGGCTTGATACTGTTTATTTTTGGAAAGTATGTCGCTTAAGAGCGGCATGAAAGGGTGGATGTGAGGCAGAGCACTGTCAGGGGACGAAATACAAGCGCTAGGTCTAGTGGTGTTTCTTCGAGCTCTAGTATACCTGAAGTGCGTAGGCATAAACCTGACTACTGGATAGTTATTATCACCATCGTTCTGCTCGCAATCGGTCTTATATTGGTTTATTCCATAGGTCCAGCCCTGGCAGCTACGCGGGGCAGCGGAGCGAATAGTTTTGTCGGTCGGCAATTCCTGGCAATTGTACTTAGTGCTATCGCGTTTATTGTGACTTCCAAAATTCCACTCAAAGTTTGGCGTCAGTGGCAGTGGTTGCTGCTAGGAGGCGCGCTTCTAGGTACTCTGATCGCTCTGTTAACGCCGGTGGTTCCGGAATATCCAGCCCACCGATGGATTAGGTTTGGTGGATTTTCTATGCAGTCAGTTGAGGCCTTAAAATTCGCTTTATTGATCGCGGCCAGCGGCTTTTTTGCCGTGCAGGCGAAGCGTGGAGAGATGTCCCACCCGAAAGCGACACTCTATCCTCTACTGGGAACACTTGGGGTGCTTGGTGTGGTTGTGGCGGGTATACAAAGTGACCTCGGTTCGATGGCTGTAATTGTGGCTATGTTGGTGATAATGGCGTACGTGGCCGGATTGCCCTTGAAAAAACTAATGATGATTGGTGGGGTCGTTGCTATCGGCGGTATTTTGTTTATTTCTTCTACTCCATATAGGCGCGACCGCGTGGCGAGTTTTATGAATCCATCGGCCCACTGTCAGACGACTGGCTATCAGGCTTGCCAGGCCTTGGTGGCAATCGGTTCAGGAGGAATCGCCGGCTTGGGAGTGGGCCAAGGTGCCCAAGCTTATGGGTATTTGCCCGAAGCGCAGAATGACTCGATTTTTGCGGTTTATGCCGAAAAATTCGGTTTTATTGGCGCTGTTTTGATGATTGGGTTATTTGCTGTCTTGTTCGCAAGGCTCCGGAGGGTTATTGAAAGGGTGCCGGATATGTTTAGTCGGCTAGTGGTGGTTGGAGTGCTAGCTTGGCTAAGTACGCAAACTATCATTAATATCGGTGCTATGATAGGATTGTTGCCGCTTAAAGGTATTACGTTGCCGTTAGTTAGCTACGGTGGAACTAGTGTGCTTTTTGTCGGTGCGGCACTCGGTTTAGTGTTCCAGATATCGCGCTACACCAATCTTAACCAGCGATTAAGTCAAGCGAAAGGAGTATCCCGTGAAAATAGTTATGACCGGGGGCGGGTCGGGCGGCCACATAACGCCGATCTTGGCCGTCGCTGAGCGGATAAAGGAAAGAGTACCAGGTGCGACCATAATCTACATTGGTCAGTCTGGTGATCGTTTTGGCGCGGTAGCAGGGGAGGATTCCAGGATAGATGAAGCGCACTCGGTTTCAGCCGGAAAGTTTCGACGCTATCACGGTGAGGGCTTGCGCCAACTATTAGACCTTAAGACTATTTGGTTGAATATTCGAGACGGCTTTAGGGTGATTAAAGGATTATTCCAAGCTTATCGTTTGTTGGGTCAAATACAGCCCGATGTGGTTTTTTGTAAAGGTGGGTTTGTCGGCGTGCCGGTAGGCTTGGCGGCAGCACTGCGGCGAATTCCATATGTGACTCATGACTCGGATGTTATACCAGGGCTAGCCAATCGAATTATTGCTCGTTGGGCAGCGGCTCATGCCGTCGCTTTTGACGCCAAGCTATATTCTTACAGGCAGTCAATCACCCATAATGTTGGCGTGCCGGTGGCGAATGTTTACCGACCAGTTACCTCAGACATGGTGAATCAATGTCGAAAAAAGCTGAAGCTTAGTGGCTATGATCAGGTTATTCTTGTGACTGGTGGTGGTCTAGGTGCCGCCAGAGTTAATCATGCTTTTGTTAGTATTGCTCGCAGGTTGCTAGATTCTTATCCGCGGCTGGCAGTTATCCACACAACTGGAACTCACCACGAAGAGGTAGTCCGAGAGGCCTACGATGCGGTGCTTTTGCCTAGTGATCGCGACAGGGTGCAAGTGATTGGTTACACGACGAAGCTCTGGGTTTATAGTGCTGCGGCCGATGTTGTGGTGGCCCGCGGCGGTGCAACTAACCTGGCCGAACTAGCGGCGCAACATAAGCCGAGCATAATTGTGCCTAATCCGTTTTTGACCGGTGGCCATCAGCTCAAAAATGCTGAAGCCTACGCCGATAAACATGCTGTTGTCTGTCTTGACGAGTCACTATTGATGAAGAATCATGAGCTTTTACTACAGTCCCTGAAAAAGGTTCTCGATGACGGTAAATATAGAGCAACCATAGGCGAAAATATGGGAGGTTTTGCACGCCCAGAGTCTGCATCAGACTTAGCTGACTTGATAATTGATATCGCAACGCCTCCGGCTCAGGGGGATGAAGGTGTCTAGGCTTAGCCGCAAGAAACCAGATAACAACAGCGAGCCGAGACGGCGCTCACCAATCCTAGATGGGCAGAATAAGCGGTCATACTCATATTACTCAAGTCGGCGGTCAGCTGGACCTGCCGGTTCGGCGGTTGGTCGAAGTAAGGGTTCTGCCTCAGAGACGCGTAGCAGAAGCTCGGTTTCTAGTCAGCCTAAGAGAGCCCTTCATTTTAATAGATCCCTTTCTTTCTGGGCAATAGTGGCTTTGGTGGCTGTTATTTTCTTTCAGTTGGTCTATGTTGGTTCGAATGGTCGAGTTCTTGATGCTGGCGGTGGAGTGTCTCAGGAGAGTCTGGATGATTATTCTCAGACCTTTAAAGCTCTTCTGTCAAAGGGTGTACTGAATCGTACAAAACTGACTCTAGATGTTAAGGGTATCGAAAAAGAACTGCAAAAGGCACATCCAGACATCGAGAGCGTGACTGTTTCTACCCCTATTCTCGGTAGCCGTCCAGAGGCAAGAGTGACGGTTTCTCCGCCGGCATTCGTTTTGTACCAACAGGGGCAAGGCTTTATTCTTAGCGAATCAGGCTACGTATCTTTGCTTCCGGAAGATTTTGGTGATATTGACCTGTTGAGTGTTCAGGATGAAACCGGCGAGCCTGTAGAGGTGTCAAAACGGCTTATTCCGGCTTCGCACGTTGATTTCATGCAAAGTGTCAGCTATCAACTAAAGAGCCAGCAGATGGCCATAGAAACGTTTATATTGCCAGCTGGCCAGGCTTTTGAGTTGCGCGTGCGTATAGTTGGCAAACCATATTATGCCAAATTCAATTTAGCTGAAGACTCTGTCTTACAGAGCGGAGCATTGGCCGCTACCGTTAAACAGCTGGACGAACAGGGTAAGAGCCCGAGCGAATATGTAGACGTGCGGGTCCCTGGTAAGGTCTATTACAAGTAGGCCGTCGTCGGTCGGGCGTAGGGCGTCGAGGGAGAAGTTTATCGTTTTTCGTTAGAGAAGCAGGAAATGCAGCTGAATTGTGACAGAATAGTGATTGCTCCAATCTGACAGGTGATAGGTTAATCTCAGATCATCTGATAAGTGCAGGGAAGGGGCTTCTTTCTAGATGGGCGCTCCCCCTATTGTTGCACTGCTCTATGTTCGCATAATGTTCGCTATTTTTCAATAATACTATACTAAAAATATATATAAACATAGAAAAGTAGGGGAATGTCAAATAAAAAGGGAGGGTAGGCACAAAAACAGGGGTAAAGCATATAAAAAAGTCAAATGCATGAAAATGCAAATGTTTTCACGAAATTACTGTGGAAAACTCAATAAAACAATATTAAAGTAGCGTTATGTCAAAAAAGCAAACACTAGGCATGTTTGATTACTTCTGATGCTAGTTCAAGGACTAGGCGCATTCTAAGGAGATAAATCTAAAAATAATGCAGACATGCTTAAGTAGCAGTGATGCCAAAACTAGCCATAACCCGGAAAAGTCCCCTAAAAGGCATGGGTGTGTGATCATCCATGAAATCATATTATAGAGTCGTAAAATATACATTGTGCGACATCTACTCATGTTCGCTTTTTGTCCTGCACTGCTCGGCCGCTCCGCGCTTTTTTTGGCTTGGTTGAATTTATATTTTTTATTTTTATGGCTACGCAACTGCTCCACGGCTTTAACTTGATTTTGCGGCTAGCCTTCTGGCCGTATTGGTTGTTTCTTGACCGGGTTTGCCGATATCCGTATTTACACCGGTCATAACTGAGTCTACCCCTGTAAACCAAGCATAAATCATGTTCGTATTTTGTTCATCGCCTCTGTTAGTCCTAAGTCGCGCCTACCAATAACAGGGGTGGAATCAGCAAATATAAAAGGCGTCAGTCTAATTGACGCCTTTTTCTGTTACTTTAAGAGCTTTGTATTTGTTTGAGCTTATTCCTTTGCAGTCGCTTTAGGAGCCTTCTCGGCCTTCTTTGGAGCATCAGCTAGGAAATAGGTAGCCTTCGATACTCGCTTAAACTGAGGCTTGCTCTGTAGGTTAAGTAGAATGGTGGTTTCTTTAACAAATCGGCTCTCAAGCACACGCTTAACGATTTCGTCGCGGTGTAGGGGCTCACCTGCCTTTTCCATAACTTCAACAATAATATCAGCAACCGTACCGCGGCTATAGCCCCATTCTTTGAGAGCGTAGATGCCTCGGCCGATTAGGACAAAACGCTTGTCCTTGATGAGTTCGTTGTGAATAGCTTGGGTTGTGACGTCCTTGCGCTTGAAGTCGCTGTTCTTGATGGCATCAGCAATTTCGCTGAAGTGCATGTGTTTCTTGCCTTCGCTCAGGATTACATAAATCTTATCGCGAATGTTCTTCGGGTTTACTGTTGGCCACTTGATTAAGCCCCAACGGCCGTTAAGAGAGGCGAGCTTTTTGCTGATGCTAGCCAGTGATTCCGTAGCCTGACCATCCCCTACTCCGGCTAACGTGCTGAGTTGTTTAACAGTTACAGGTTCTTTGTGCTTTTTGATTGCACCAACGATAGCTTCGATCTTCTTCTTCATGGAAGCCGTGTTGTGGGTGCGTAGGGCGCCAATTGCCTGATAGAAGTTGTCGTCTTCGTCGATAGTGGCGAGGTTTGGGCAGAGGCTAGCAATAAAAGCAATTCTTGACTGATCGGTTCGGGTGTCGTCGGCTGTAAGTATCTTCGATAGCTTTGTGACGCGGGCTGAGTCCCCTGTCGTAGCTAGGGTATCGAGCAGAATGGTTTCTGTCTCGGTGATGCCAGGCAGATCTGCGCCAGTTTGGCGGAGTTTTGTAACAACAGCCTTTTCTAGTTGGCGGACACGCTCTCTGGTGATACCAAGTAATTCACCGATTTGTTCGAGAGTTTCTTTGCGGTCAAAAAGTCCAAAGCGCCTGGCGATAATCTCGCGTTCACGCTCACGGTCAATGCTTTCCAAGATATTTTGGACGAGTTGTTCAGTATTAATTGCCACCACTTCATCTGTTGTCTTAGTCATATTGCCTCTATTTTATAATTTAAATTGTTAAAAGTCAACATATTTTGTTTGATAGCCTTATTTTATCACAAAAATAGACGAGAACCGGTCAAATGTGTTGTAAAAAGTTAGCAAGTTAAGGTACTTACTATTCGTTCAAGAATGTACTCAGGCTAACAACATTAGCTGATAATTATCAAAAGCTATTTTTTAGTACTTTTGCGCTTGGTAAATCGCTTAGTGGTTTTTTTTGTAGGTGCTTCCGCTAAGAGTTTTTTGGCCTGATCGTGCGATATTGAAGTTGGGTCGGTGTCTTTGGCGATCTTGACGTTCTTTTTGCCGTCGGTGATATACGGGCCCCATCGCCCTTTCAGGATCTTAACGCCGTCACCAAAATCGGCTATGTTCTTTTCTGCCTCGCTTTTTAGCTTGTCGGCGTAGAGTTGCTTGGCCTTTTCAAGGGTGATTGTGCGTGGATCTTCTGGTTTGATGCTAACAAATAGCTTATCGATAACAATATATGGGCCAAATCGACCGACGTTGGCGGTAATGTCTTGGCCGTCATCGGTTTGGCCGACCAGCCTAGGTAGCTCGAGTGCGTGCAGGGCCTGATCGAGGGTGATGTCGGCCAGTCTGATGGTCTTAGGTACGGAGGCGCGGCGTGGCTTGGCATCTTTACTATCGGACTCGCCTAACTGAACGTATGGGCCAAATCGACCGATACTGGCATAAATAGTTTGTCCGGTTTTAGGGTCTTTGCCAACTTCTTTAGTCTGGGTGACGCTTGATCGTTCAATGTTGTCACCTTTTTTGACGAGCGCATGGAAGGGCTCGTAGAATTCGTTCAGCATAGCATTACGCTCGAGTTTACCGGTGGCGATTTGGTCGAACTCTCCTTCAACTCGAGCCGTAAACCCGTAGTCAACAATTGGCTCGAAATGTTCGCCGAGGAAGCCCGCGATTAGTTCGCCGCTAGCGGTTGGAACCAACTTGCCTTTGGTGCTGCCGGTTTTTTCTTGTACTACGGCTCGCTTAACCCCAGGATCAGATGGATTAAAGGTTAGTTCAACCACATCGCGTGGTTGGCCTTCACCGTCTCCCTTGACGACGTAGCCACGGGTTTGGACGGTATTGATGATAGTGGCATAAGTGCTAGGTCGGCCAATGCCCAGGTCTTCGAGCTTCTTAACAAGCGACCCTTCGGTGTATCGGGCTGGCGGTCTGGCAAATACCTGACGGGCAATAGCCTGTTCAATTATTAATTCGTCGCCGGTTTGCATAGGTGGCAAGATTTCATCTTGTTTGCCGCGACCATAGACTTTAAGGAAACCGTCAAAGACGACCACTTCGCCTTTGGCGATAAACTTATCTGCCGGGCTAGTGTTGCTGCTGTTGATAGAAATCGTTACTTCAGTTCGTTCCAGTTTGGCGGGTGCCATCTGACTGGCGAGGGTTCGCCGACGGATGAGTTCATAAAGTTTCTGATCGTAATCATCGCTTGAGGCTGTTTCTAATGACATATCCGTAGGCCGGATGGCTTCGTGAGCCTCCTGAGCGCTGGCGGATTTAGTCTTAAAAGCACGTACTTGGACGTAATTTTTGCCGTAGGCCTTTTCTATGTATCTGGCAGCCGATGCTATAGCCTGTTTGCTTAGGTTCACGCTGTCTGTTCGCATGTAGGTAATCTTACCGGCTTGATAGAGGCGTTGGGCGCTAGTCATAGTAGCGCGCGATCCGAAACCAAGCCTGGCGTTAGCCTCTTGTTGTAGCGTGGAGGTTGTAAACGGTGCTGAGGGGTTTCTGGACCCTGGAGTGGTCTGAATGCCTGCTACGGAGTATGAGGCGCCTTCTAGGCCTTCCAGGAGGCTAGTAGCCTCTTGCTCGGTCGGTAGTCTGACTGGTAGTTCCGCATTAAACTGTTCGCCCTTATCGGTAAAAGTAGCGGTTACTTTGTAGTCAGCCGATGACTCGAAAGCGGATATTTCCTGTTCTCGTTCAACTAGTAGCTTGACAGCCGGGCTTTGCACGCGGCCAGCGCTTTTGCCGCCCGGAACTTTTTGCCAGACTACCGGGCTTAGCTCAAACCCAACGATGCGGTCTAGAATTTGCCTAGCTTGCTGTGCTTGGACTAGGCTCATATCAACTGTGCGCGGGTTTTTAACAGCTTCTTCGATGGCAGATTTGGTGATTTCGTGGAAAACAATCCGCTTGGTAGTCTTAGGATCGAGCCTCAGCACCTCACATAAGTGCCAGGCAATCGCCTCCCCTTCGCGGTCTTCATCAGTAGCTAACCAAACTGTTTCGGCATCTTTGACGGCTTTTTTGAGCTCGGCTATCACCTTCTTCTTCTCGGAATCAACTTCATATTCAGTCTTAAAGCCATTTTTGATATCGATTGCCGGTCCCCCGCCCTTGCCCTTCTTGGGGATTGAGCGGATGTGGCCAACAGAACTGAGCACTTTGAAGTCACTACCGAGGTATTTTTCGATAGTTTTGGCTTTTGCCGGGCTCTCTACGATCACAAGATTTTTTGCCATAAGCTCTTTATAATGTATAAGAATATTTAATTATGTCAACTGCGACTGCGTAAGCATACGAAGATGACGAGAAAGAGTCAAGCGTAATCTTTTGGATTCTGCATTCATTAAACCGGCGCCCAGTGGCTATCGCTGAGTGGACGGATTTTGCCGCCGAGTTCGAGCATGGTTAGGGTTTGATTGAACTCAGTGGCTGACATTTTGGTGGCCGTGCGCACTAGGTGAGCGTCTGAGTTTCCATTGTAAAGTTCATTTAAGATTGCTTCTTCGGCTGGCGTGTCGCCGTGCTGTCTAGTGGTAGTCTCGGCAAGATTGTCAGCTCCCAGGACCTGCAGGACGTCTTCGACTGAGCAGACCGGAATAGCGCCGGACTTGATGAGGTTATTGCAGCCAACACTGTTGGGGCTGGTTATGTTACCGGGTACGACCATAACATCTTTCCCTTGTTCGAGCGCAAATCTAACGGTATGAAAGGTGCCGGATTTTTCGGTTGCTTCGGTGATGAGTATAGCGTCGGCTAGGCCAGAAACCATGCGGTTGCGGGCCACGAAATTCTGCTTGAAGGCATCGGTGCCTTCGGGGTATTCGCTGATGATTGCCCCGCCCTGCTCTAGTAATTGACGGGCAATCGCCAGGTTAGATGTGGGGGATATTTTATCTAGTCCACTGGCGACTACAGCCAGGTGTCGACCACCAGCTTTGAGGGCAGCGGCGTGGGCGGTAGCGTCTACCCCCAGAGCTAAGCCACTAATAATCGTAAAACCTTTTTGGCTAAGGGCGAACGCAAAATCTTCGGTTACGCGCCGGCCGTAAGGTGTAATCGATCGACTGCCAAGTATGGCTAGGCTTGGTCTTTTAGTCCACTCCTCGGGGTCAGCACCGAGGTAATAGAGTTGTTTTGGTGGCGATGATATATCCGCTAAAGAAGAAGGATAAGCAGAATCATCTATTGTAAGAAGTTTGACATTCATGCTAATTTACAAATAAGTATTGACATTGAGCAATGTTTTTGCTATAATGGCAAATTGTAAGCATCTGAGAGATGCTCAAGCACCTTATAATCCCCATTCTACACCTTATTTTTATAAAAGGTGCAAAGAATGTTAGATTGTTTAGAATGCGCCATGCGCCCAGACTCCATTTGGGCGTGTAGATAAGTTGTTACCCTCCACTTTCTCATTTGGCCTCGCTTACCTTATTAGCGAAACATTCTAAACATACTAACCCCTTTAACTAAGGACTAACCGATGCGCCGCATTGGTTTATCCCTAGAAATTGGTTAACGAGCCTGGACGGTTTTCATTCTCAAAAAGAATGAAAGACACGACACCGCTAGAAGTCCATTGGTGTTTCGATGTCTCGTTCTTCTAGGTGGGTTGAAGGGTGGAGGGGGATCACTTTTGTGGTCTCCAAAAATGACCTTGTGAGCGGTGCCCACCCCCTCTCACAGGGTCTTTTTTATTGTAGAATTAATGCTACGAGGATATTTTATGGGTCACGAGTTTAGATTTGAGATTGAGAACGGTGAAGAGGTGGCTTATTACGACAAAGACGTTAAGCACCTCTTTGGACTAGGGGACGAGCCAATCAAGAAGGCTGATTTTATTGACGCGGTTCTGACCGCCAAGGCCAGACGAGTTGCTTTTGTTGAGGAGATGAATATCGCGATTGCCGACTATATTGATAATAACGACCCGGTTGGCGAAGCGATGCATAGGCAGTATATTGCCATCGTAGAGGACAGTTTGGCTATCGTAAACCGAATTGCTCATGCGTCCATAGAGGGTGTATTTGATGACGTAACGATAGATGACATTATTGGACCATCATCTAATTGACAAAATACTAAAACTAGAGTATAATTATATTAATGAATGCATCACCGGCTATGTTGCCAAGCACAAGGGAAATTATTGGTCAGGCCATAAGGTCGGGTGTCTTGCTGCCAGATATGAGGGTGTTTGATGCTGGCTGTGGTAGTGGCGCTAACTCAACCATGCTAGCACAGCTTGGGTTCGAGGTTGTTGGCGTTGATATAGACCAAAAATCTATTGAGCAAGCTAGAATGGGCGTAAAGCCTGGCGTTAGAGCAGAGTTTGATCATTTTAATTTAGCCGATTTATCAAAAAGCTCAGCCCCTGTTGCGCCTTTTGGCGAATTTGACGCGGTTATTTGTAACGAAACTCTAGTTTACGTGGAGCCGAATGTTCTGAAGCGGGAGTTAGTCATCAGGGCGCTAGCACAAATGACAAAGTCGGGCGGAGTCCATATATTGACTGATTATATTGGTAGCCCGGACACGTCTTCACAGACTAATACTAGGCCTTGGCAGAAGGGCCAGCTTCGCCGGCCTTACGATGTTATGATGTGGGATGTGCTTTCCTATGATGAAGATACTCCTCTTACTGTAGTCAACCAGAGTGGAAATTCGACATTTCATTATTCTAGGGTCGGTCTGATGGCAATCAAGCCTTAATAAGATCTATTATCTAACTAGCTTGCCGCCGATGGCTTCGACGTCACCGAGGCCCTCTAGATCAATTAGGTTAGTGAAGCCAGCCTCTTTCAGTTTTGATACAGCAGCGGTCGAGCGGTTGCCGCTTCGACAGTAGACGTAGATTTTGGCGTCTTTTGGCAGGTCCGGTGTTTTGCCGGCGTCGATATTAACTGAGTCAAAGTTTATGGCGCTAGCAAAGTGTCCATCTTGGAATTCTGCTGGAGTGCGTACATCTAACAGATAGGCCTCGCCCTGCCCTACCTCTGTTTGGATTTGGTTGAATGAAACAGAAGGTTGCACCTCTTGGCTAGGTGATGAACTTTCTTTGCTACCAGCGAATATAAGTATACCTACCAGCGCGGCAATAACGGCGATGATTAAAATAACTTTTTTCAAACCAAATCTCTCCTTTAAAATTCAATATTCTCATGATACTATACAAAGCATAGTATTGGAAAGATAATTCTTAAATAATCCGTCGAACAAGGAGAAAAACATGAGCCAGAGAATGATTATTGATGTGCGTGAACCAAGTGAATACGCTAGGGGTCACGTTGAAGGGGCGATTAATTTGCCTCCAGCTGCTCTGATGGCCGGAGCTAAGGCGCTTGAGGGTATCCCAAAAGACACAGAGATAATTTTGTACTGTATGAGCGGCGCTCGTAGCAACGCCAGTATGCATTATTTAAGCCAACTTGGCTTCACTAATCTTGTCAACGGTGTTAATCAATTCCAGGTCGAGAAAAAATACTTGTAGGCATTATAGAAAACTGCGGGTTTCGGCGGTAATTGGCGCACCGTAAGCGATCTCACTAAGGGCTGCGCCAACCTCTCGTTGTAGCTTAGGTATGTCGGCCTGTTGGTCGTTACTAAACTTGCCGAGTACGAAGTCTGCGCTATCCATCTGTTCTACGGTCTTAGGG
This sequence comes from uncultured Candidatus Saccharibacteria bacterium, assembly GCA_964554245.1. Classification (GTDB taxonomy): domain Bacteria; phylum Patescibacteriota; class Saccharimonadia; order Saccharimonadales; family UBA4665; genus JAGXIT01. The sequence continues at coordinate 81,727 of CAZKNP010000002.1, forward strand.
CCTATTCCGACTCGTATGCGCCCATAACCTTCACCAATAGCCTTGGTGACGTTTCTAACGCCCTTGTGGCCGGCATCGCTGCCACCCATACGCAAACGGATTGATCCAAAATCGATATCTAGTTCGTCGTGTACTACTACCACTTTTTCGGCCGGAATCTTGTAGAAGTGAGTAATAGCCTGCACGGCGTCACCGCTGAGATTCATGTATGTAGTTGGTTTGCATAGGTATACCTTTGTGTCGCCGATCATTGTCGAAGTGGTTAAGCACTTGAGGTCGGTTTTATTGACCCAAGCTGGGAAGTTATTGCTGTCGGCGAATTTGTCTAGGCACGAAAAACCGATGTTATGGCGTGTGTTGTTATGTTCGTCGCCAATATTGCCAAGGCCGACAAATAACAGAACCTTGTTCATGCCGTAGGTAGTAAAACTGAGGCGACTGCCAATGTCCGGTCGTTTAACGAAGAGCGCCATGGTCGCTTACTTCCTCGGGCCTTTTTTGTAGGTGACCGGGCGGCCTGGCTTGCGGTCTGGTAGCGTTGGGCTGTTGCCGTGTTTGTGGCGTCCGCTTTTTTCGATAAACCACAATTGCAAAGCAGTACCGACGTAGCCGTAGCGTTCGCGCAGTTCACGTTCCATGTAGCGCTTGTAGCTCCAGTGTAAGAATTTAGTGTGAGCGCCAAAGATTTTGAAGGCTGGGATGGGGTTATCGGTTTCTTGAACCATGTAGTTGAGTTTGGGGGCGCGGTTTTTGAGTCCGGCTGGTGGGTGACGGTGGATAACTTCGTTCAACCAGGTATTGAGCTCGCGGGTTGGGATGCGTTTTTCGCGCTCTTTAACAATATCAAGAGCTAAATCAAAAAGCTTGGTGACGTTCTGGCCGGTTTCAGCGCTAGTGAAAATAAGCGGCGCCCAAGGAACAAAGTCAAAGGCGGTTTGAATCTGTGGAGCTAGAGCATCGCGGGTGTAGGCGGTCTTGCCCATAACACTGTCCCACTTACTAACAACAATGACGAGTCCCCTGCCCGCCTCCTCGATCATGCCAGCGATTTTTTGGTCAAGCGCTGTCGCTAGTTCGTTAACATCGGTCAGCAAGAAACAAACATCGGCTTGTTCGATGGCTGCCAGGCTGCGGATGGTGCTGAAATGTTCAATGCCTTTGCCGATTTTGCCGCTGCGGCGGATACCGGCCGTGTCCATTAACTCAATTTCCCGACCCTCGTATTTGAGGACAATTCGGTTGACATCCCTGGTTGTGCCGGCGCGGTCAGCCACGATGGCCTGCTGTTTTTTGGCTAGAGTGTTAAAAAGTCGGCTCTTACCAACGTTTGGTCGGCCAAGTAACGCTATTCGCACTCGGTCGTCGGCGGTGTCGACCGCTACGGAAGGTATGTCGGTAATAAGGTGGTCGAGTAGTTCAGATATGCCACGGGTTTGAGTAGTGCTAGTTGGGAATATTGGCTTGATGCCAAGTCGGTCGAAGCCATCGAGGTCGTGGCCACGGGCGCGGTCAACCTTGTTAATAATTAGGTAAACTGGTTTTTTGCTTTTTAGGGCAATTTTAGCTACCTTGCGATCTTCTTCGCTGATGGGGATATTGGCCTCAACTACTACCCAGATAATGTCGGCGCTATCGACAGCTTGCAGAATTTGTTCCTGGATAGTGAATTCAAAATCGTCTTCCGGATTTTTCATGCCGGCCGTATCAACCAGCCAGAAGTTATGTCTGGTTTCATCTTGATCGTCAGCGGTCCAGCTCGCTTTGGCCCAAACGCTATCGCGAGTTGTTCCGGGGGTAGCCGAAACAATCGCCTCTCTGCGGTCAAGGACGGCGTTAAATAGGCTGCTCTTGCCAACGTTGGCGCGGCCAACGATAGCTACGATAGGTACTTTTTTTGCCATTACGAAGTCCATTATACCACCTCTGTTATCACTTGACAAATTAACATAAAGTAGTATAATGAAAAAAGTTGTTATTCTATTGAAGGGAGATAAGATGGCTATTGTTGGGCCAGAACAGGTATTAGATCAGGCGAAAGACGTAGTCTACGGGGGCGTTGTTACGGTGGATTTCGGGGGTGGGTTCGGTAATGTGGATACTATGCATACCGGCAGCTTACTGGACGACGCCGAAGTGGATGGTATATTTAGATCCGACCAGAAGTATGCCATAGATACCGGACTGGCTATTTATCCTGGCGGGGTGAGGTTGGCGGTGAGGTGCGGAGTGTAGTGACGCTGGGTGGTTTGGCTGAAGTTGGAGCTCGTACCGATACCATCGAGCGTATTTGGGGTGTTTTGAAAGATGCAATAGTGACTCCTACTGCCATTCTTGAAGAGCGAGAACTCAACGAAAAAGATAGGTGGGGGCTTGAATCTAGAGGAAGGTCCGTGGACACAGCGGTTTATAAGGGGGCGACCTTATTGGGCCTACCCGTAGCAATGATGGTGTTAGCCAGCTCTGGAGAAACAAGTGCAGCACGAAAAGACCAAGTGGCCACAATTCACTGCATAAAACCTCTTCGTCCAGTTGATGCCCTTGAGATTATACGGATCGCCGTCGAGAATACGATTAATCAAGATGAAGCGTAAATTATGAATGCGCCATGGGAGAGAGTTGGATTAGACGAGGATGAGCGTACTGAATTAATGCGAAGGTGGCTTATACCGCCACTACATAATGTTAATTATGATGCGGTTGACTTAACTCCTGAGAATAGTGAATCGAGAGTTGATCCTGGGTTTTTAGCTTTGGATTCGAGTGCTCTGCTTTACTGTCAGCCTCATTCTGGCGATAGTGCGCGTGTGCGGTTTTTTGATTCATGCGGTGAATCGCTTGGAGATGAAGTTGATGTCTTAGGTTTTATCGCAAGTGCTAAAGCTCAGAAGGTGCCTATTCCTAGGGGTGGTTTCGAGAGTGTTATTGCAGCCCGGAGGTCGCGTTCGATTGACTATGCGAATATTGATATTGAGTCAATGAAGGACTCCGAAATAGAGAAGATTAGATTGAAGGGTCTGCCAATCGGACAGCTTAGCCGATGGACTTCGTGTGTTGCCGAAAATCCGGGTGAATTGTATCGGTTAACATATAATACAATTTTGGGACCTTCAACTGTCTATAGGAGTATTGTCAGGGCTATGTCGATGTATGGAAAATCAGACGGCTGGCGTAATCCGTACATGAACGTAGAGGCGCTGGGGCTTGATGGTGTGATATCTCTGCACAAATTTCCAGAGAATCAAGAAGAGTCGAACATCGAGTCGTCGATAATTATTCAAAGAAGCTAGTCAATTTCTCGGAACTGTCCTGGCTTGATATCGCCAAGGCTGTAGAGTCCAAAATTAGTACGGTGCAGACCAGTAACTGTGTAGCCGAGGCCTTCAAAAGTACGGCGGATTTGGCGGTTGCGGCCTTCGGTTATAATAACTTCGTACTGCCTACCGCTAACCTGATTGAGTTTATTAACAGCAAATTTTGATACACCGTCTTCTAGTTTAATGCCGTGATTACTGATGATTTGCTGATGGAGTGGCTCCAGGGGCTTATCTAGCTCTACCTCGTAGCGTTTAGTTTTGCCATAACGTGGATGAGTCAGTTGTTCGGCTAGATTGCCGTCGTTGGTTATGAGCAATAATCCAGAGCTGTCTTTATCGAGCCGGCCAACGTAGTTTAGGTGCTGAAGGTTTTCGGGCAACAGATCATAGACGGTCTGGCTACCTTGGCCATCCCTGGAGCAGACATAGCCGACCGGCTTATGAATGATGATAGTCTTGGTCTCGGGATTGTGGATCAACGGCTTGCCATCTAGTGTGACCGTATCGTTGCTGCTAATTGTCGACCCTGTGGTGGCTAGTTTTTTGTTAATCGTGACACGGCCGTCCAATATGGCATCATCCGCCTTGCGGCGGCTCAGGCTAGTAGATTGGGCAATAAACTTATTGATACGAATGGGCTCGCTCATAGGCCTATTTTAACAGAGTATCTTATAGGGCGATTGAGTTTGGGTCGATGGATGACTGTTCGTTGTTGTTCGGCGTGATCGGAGCGCTTGATGCAGGACTGACGCCGTTTGATAGAGCATCTTCTTTTGCGAGTAATTCCTCTAGGTTCGGCTCACCTGCCTGGGCAGAGCTAAGTGGCTGAATGACTTTTTTGCCAGTGACTTGCTGAGAGATTGGTTCTGGAGCGTCGGTGGCGGCTAGGTGTTCTTCTTCGGCCTGCGGTTCGGGCAAAATTTCCGTTGGAGTAATCGTTGTGCCATTTCCGGTTGTTTCCGGGGTTGTGCTTTGACCCGGTGCAATAACCTGACCGGATGGGGCTGGTAATCCATCTATTTCGGTTAATTGATTAATAGCTTCAGTTAAAATACTGTCATTAGTCGATTGAGCTGGTTCTGGTGTGACTTCTTGGGGTGTTGGGGCTGGGCTCTCTGCAAAAGCATTAATCTGAGCTAGCATTGCCGCTTCTTCATCGGCCAAGCTTTCGGCTTCGGTTTTAACTACGGCTTCACTGTCTGCTATTTGCTCTGTTTGAGCGATGCTTTCTGGTAACGTGGTTGGCGGTGTTGGAGCTGGGTTGATTATAGTTTCTGGAATGGATTCCGCTGGCGATTGAGCTACTGGCTCTGCACTTTCTGCTTGTGGCGTAGCCTCTACTGGCTCTGGGGTAGCAGCTGTTTCGGCTGTTGGCGCTGGTTCTGGTGTCGGTATGGCCTCAGTTACAGGTGTAGACTCTTGTGGTGCGGGAGGTGTTGACTCGATCGATTGAGGTGTGAGTATTGGGTCGGGGTCCGTTACGGTTACGATCGGGGCCACATCTTCATCATTTGGAGTGCTAGGCTCAGCTGTCGCCGGGTCGCCAATAGGCGTGGTTGGCGGTGTTGGAGCTGGGTTGATTATAGTTTCTGGAATGGATTCCGCTGGCGATTGAGCTACTGGCTCTGCACTTTCTGCTTGTGGCGTAGCCTCTACTGGCTCTGGGGTAGCAGCTGTTTCGGCTGTTGGCGCTGGTTCTGGTGTCGGTATGGCCTCAGTTACAGGTGTAGACTCTTGTGGTGCGGGAGGTGTTGACTCGGATGTTTCAGCGGGTGCTGCTGGCGCTTGGGCTGGTAGGGTGTCCGAGCTGTCGGCCGCACTAGCCTCTTCAGTTACGGTTGCAGTGGTTAGCGTAGAGCCATCGTCAGATAGAATTTCTTCAGCCGCCTTAACAATGTCTTCTAGGGTGACCTGAGATTTAACCAAGTACTTGTCGGCGCCTAAGTTGTCGGCGCGGCCGCGATCTTCAGTCTGACCAAGGGCAGTTAACATGATGATTTTGGTGTGCTTTAGTTCATCGGTGTTACGTAGGATGTCGAGCATCTCGAAGCCGCTGATTCGAGGCATCATGACATCCGAAATTATAAGATCGGGGCGGACAGATTTGGCCAGAGACAAGGCTTCTTCGCCGTTTTGGGCGGTTGTTATTTCGTAGCCTTCGGCACTGAGACGCGCTTCGTAGATTTCTCGTAGATTATTGTCGTCCTCGACTAGTAAAAGTTTTGCCACTGGTTAATCCCCTTTTATATGAATGTTTATATGCAAATTATAACATAAGCGTGTAGGGCACGACTTTTATACTTTTATTATATGATAGGTGCATTAACTTGATGCGATGGTTCGGTTGCGAGTTTTAGCTCGGCTGTTTTAGTATCGACCCTAGGGAGGTTTATATAGAAAGTACTACCTTGTCCGTAGGTGCTCTCAACCCAGATTCGGCCACCATATAACTCGATTATCTTACGACTAATAAAAAGTCCAAGCCCGGTGCCGCCAATTGTCCTGGTGGCACTACTGTCGACGCGGTAGAATTTTTGGAAAAGGTGACCAATATCTTCGGCTGGGATACCTGATCCAGTATCTTTGACATACATTTGAACGACATGATCGTTTGCGGTAATGCCAAGGGTTACCTTGCCTTCTTCGGTGTATTTACAGGCGTTATCAAATAAGTTTGTTATGACTTCGCGCAAGCGGTCCGGATCGACAGTGGCGTAATAGAGTGGCCTGACTGTCTTGTCATTTACAGAGTTCCCAGTTAGGGTAATTGTGTTGTTTCCGAAAACAAACTCTGTGAAAAGTTTCTTTTTCTCGGCAGTGAACTTCAAGTCGCTAGCTAGTTGCTCCAAGAACGCTCCGAGTTCAACGATGACAGGGTGACTGGTTAGGCGGCCGTCTTCGGCTTTAGCGCTAGTCAAGAGGTCCTGGAACAGTCGTCCAAGGTGTTTGGTGCTGGAGTGGGCTTTATCTAGGTATCCCCTGGCTCGACTGTCGATGGTGGCGACTTTTTCATTGAGGGCCAGACTAAGATAGCCCTCGATTGCTGCGACCGGTGTGCGCATTTCATGGCTGGCCGTGCTAATAAATTCGGCTCGCTGGTTTTCTTCTTGGCGTTCTTGACTGACGTCGCGGAAGACGGCGACGAGCCCAGTAACTTTATGGCCGTCCATCAGCGGCGAAATGCTAATATTGGCAGCGATACTGCCCTTAGTTTTTCCGGCCATATTCAGCGTGTGGTCGCGGACAGTTGTGCCGGTGGCTTTGGCTCTTTCGATCGGCGTCTCTGGGTCTGGCAAGCTTTCACCTTTTTCATTAATGAACCGGAAGACTGAGCGCCAGTCTAGGCCAACCGCATCCTCTTGCTTCCAGCCAGTTATTTTGGCAGCTCCAGGATTAAAATGGCGAATAACACCTTCGTGATCGATTAAGACTACGCCGTCATCGATGGCTCTTAGGATAATATCGGATTTAGCTTTTTCATCACGCAAACTACTAGCCAGAACAGATTCTGGCGCTCCTTTGGAATCTTTGCGGCGCAGTTGCATGCCGACCACTAGTCCAACAAATAGAACGACCACTGCCCCACCACCGACGATAAATAATGTTTTATCCATAAATATGCTTATGCTTCATTATGCCTGTTTTGCGGGTCGATTGGCAAGGAGAAGAGCTGACTAAAGTCTAAATCTTTGGCTTGAAGGCCCCGCCGGGCATGGTCCGTTGAAATCTGGTGTGATAAAAACCGAATTGAAGTTAATACTAAAGCAACAGAGCAATTTAGACAACTGAAAAAGCAAGATTTCTATAACATTACTAGCTAGAACAGAGTTTAGGTACGAATATGTTAGCACTCTTTAAGGCTACCAGTCTGGCTATATGACTTCAGCCCAGGGGCCCCAAAGCAGCATACTAGAGCTATATGCTCCGTTGGCTCCGATAATAAGTCGGAAGAAGGAATTTTTATCTGCCTCTTTATTTACATCAGTTCTGTCAAAAATCCCCGTATTGAGAGCATGGGTATCTATGAATCGTACTACATACACAGACGCTGGCATATGGGGCTCCCTGAAATGATGACCCCCGTCCAGTTCAAAGAGTACTACGCCCGTGACCCAGAAACTGCTAGACTGAAGTTAGCGAAAGTTACGGCAAAGTCGCATTTGGGGTGAGATTTTACGGTTGAGCGCAAGTGTGCGACTGGGTGCTATAATGAGCTGGCTATGACATGGCAATTCGTCATTATCCTCCAGATACTTCTTAGTTCACTTATGACGCTGTATATGCGACGTATTTCGCTGTCGATCGAAAAAGTTTTTTTTGGTGTCGCCGTTGTGTCCTATCTAGTGGTTGCGGGTATGGGCTGGATATTTGCCGGCATCATGACGGAGTCGCTGTCGCTGCCCTCTCGTGACGTATGGGTGTTTATTTTGATTCAGGCAGCGTGTATTCCGAGTGCGTGGTTGATTCAATATAGACTTATCAAATATATCGGTGCAAGCAATATGGTGATTGTGACGACACTCAATACGCTACTTGCAGCGACATTTGGTATCGTACTGTTGCGCGAGTCGATTGATTGGGCGTTTGTTGTCGGTTCGGTGTTGATAATCTCTGGCGTATGGATGGTGCTAAGACTTCGCGCAGATACCGATCACAAAATAGAGGTTGCGCTATCGACCAAACTTCTCCTGGCCCTTTGCGGAGCATTGCTATTTGCCATTGGCATAGTTGCGGAAAAATCTGCCGTCAACGCAATCGGGGCATGGGACTATATGGGATTCGGTTGGAGTATGCAAGCAGTCGGTGCGCTGGTGCTTTTTGCGCTATTTGGGCGAAATGAACGACACCATGTGTCGCGTCAGGCGGTGTCTAGGGCGGCTATCCTGGGATTTCTGACATCTATCGCTGGCATGCTTTTTGTGTATGCCCTCAGCCTCGGCTCGCTTAGCCAGACCATCGTCGCAACGAGCGGAAAAGCCGTGGTGGTCATGGCGTTTGCGGCCATATTTCTCCATGAGCGAAATGCTATGGCGACCCGCGTGCTCGCATTTACATTGACGATGATGGGGCTGGGGCTGGTTCTAGGGTGATGTCACCGGGAAAGTGGTCGCAAATGCTCCCTATTTCCACTTATTCGACAAAATAAGCAAGTTGATTTTTTACCTTGCGCTTCACGAACCCTGCAAGTTCTCGCTCTCGAAGGGGGCCTACCACAGAAATAACCCCAACCCTGTGGGGCTGAGGTTATTTCTTTGGTGAGCCATGTGGATATTAACTGGAACTCTATTGACCGTGTTTATATGGTATTACCAAAGGCTAGAAGTGTTGGGCTGTCAGTATGTTGATGGCGGCGTATTTATAGAAGGCGGGGGTAATAATGATAAGCGGCCTTATGGAGGCGCTACAGATTGGAGACAACGGAGCAGATTGTGACAATTGCGCCAACTATATAATTGAGCCATATAAATCGCTTCCAGCCACGGCGCGCTCGAGGCGACGTTCTATCGGTAATGCCCGCGAACTCGAGTACGTTCAGGATATAGACAATCCCGGCTCCGGCGACGATGAGGGCAAGCCCGCCGATGAGAGCTGTCAGTAGCACTGAGACGAGGTACATACTAGCTGCAAACCAAACGGTCGGTCGGGCACTGAGCACCGTAGCGATTGATTTGATGCCGGCTTCGCGGTCCGGGGCGACATCCTGTACTGCGCCGAACGATTGACTGGCAATTCCCCAGGCAAAAAATGCCCCCGCTACCAGCCACGCGCTAGGCGTTGCGCCCACTAGTGTATACGTGTATACAAGTGGTCCGACGAAATGGATGCTCGATGTCACCGAATCGAGAAAAGGAATTTCCTTGAACCGTAGGCCCTTGACGCTATACGCCACGACAAAAAACAGCACGACCGCAAGTATCAGTGCGCTTGTTGGCGTCCCCATCGCCGCCAACGCCACCACAAATGGCAGCGCCAATAAGAATGACGACCATAAGATAAGCGGATGATATTTCTTGGGTGTTATCGCGCCCTCAATACCACCTTTGCGCGGGTTCCGGATGTCGGACTCGTAGTCAAATACGTCATTGATACCGTACATCAACAGGTTGTATGGGATGAGAAAAAAGAGTGTGCCGATGATAAGCCGCGCGTCAATCAACCCACCCATCATCATGTAGCCAGCCACAAACGGATACGCCGTATTTACCCACGAGATAGGGCGAGATGTGTCAAATAATAGTCGTAATTTTATGTATCACTCCTCAATTTATTCCACAGTGCCGGTATCATCAGCGCGGAGGCGATTGCATAGGCGAAATCCTCAATCGGCGCCCTGCCGATTGAAATACCGAGGATTTTTGCCGGATCATAGGCGACGATTTGCTGCGCCACGATTAGCGAGTCAAATATCGCCGTGGTAACGAGAAGTAGCATAAGCACAATTATCATCGGCCGTCGCCAGTGAATCTGTCGCCAAAGCACTGTGCCGACGAGGCAAAGAACAGCCAGGTTGAGTATCATATACGTTGCCATAATTCCTCTGCCAGTCGATACGTAACAAGGGTGAAATAACACAAGAACGTGAGGAAAAACAATTCTTCGACAGGAAATTCTGGTGCGAGATACAAACCGCTCATGTAGGCCGACTGGCCGCTAAAAAATATGCCGAGCGATATGCCGAGTATATCCCAAATGATAAATACTACGACACCAATTGCGATGACCATTGTTGTGCTGCGGGCATCGTTCCAAAAAGCCAGCGCGTATTTGCGATCAAGCACCGCCATGCAAGCTAAGCTCACTATGAGAGTCGTAAGATAGGCAAACTTAATCATAAACTGTCACCTTCAAGCGGACCTGCTGATTTGTTGCCAGTTATTTGCTTGTACGTCAGCTGTGCGCCGATCAGACACATGGGCAGTCCGATTCCGGGCAATGTGCCAGCACCTACATAAAAGAGATTTTTGACTTTGCGGCTTTTGTTCGGCGTGCGAAAAATGACGCTTTGCCGCAGAAGGTGCGATTCACCACCAAACGCGTTGTACTGCCATGCGTTGAAGTGCGTCACGAAATCGTTTGGACCAAAAATCTCGCGTGTAGCTATACGGCTAGAAAAGTCATCGTCAAATGCGCGGCCAAGTTCTGTGATAGCTCGATCGGCGAGCGTTTCCTGCTGCTCGTGGGTCAGCTCGACGCCAGAAGGTAGCGGCATCAGAATAAATATATTTTCGTGACCTTTTGGCGCGCACGACGGATCGGTTTTTGTGGGGTTACAGATGTACATCGATGCGCGTTCTGGCACCCTATGGTGTTCGTAAATATCCGCGAAATTACCGCGCCAGTCATCGACAAAGTACAGATTGTGGTGCAGCAATTGCGGCAAGCTGCCGCGCACCCCTAGCGATATGAGTAGCGCCCCGGGACCAGGTTGCCGACGCTGCCAATACTTCGGAGGGAAACTCTGAGACTCAGGCGCTAAGAGCTTGGTCTCGGTAAACTCCAGGTCGGCGTTTGACACGACGTAATCGGCACGAACTTCTCGCCCGTTACTGAGCCGCACACCGACGGCTGTGTCAGCTTCTATTATGATTTGCTGGACTGGCGAACTGGTGTGGTACGTAATGTCGTATTCCTGACCTAGCTCCTGTATATCGTGCACGAGGCGCATCATGCCGCGCCGCGGATAGAAGACACCGCTACGAAAATCGAGGTGACTCATGAGGCTATAAATTGCCGGTGCCTGAAACGGCGAGCTGCCGAGAAATACCATGTGATACTCGAGAATTTGTTTGAGTCGTCGGTCTTGGAAAATACTACTGACGTAGCGATCGAGGGGTTTTGCAACGAGCGCAAGCATTGACAATCCGCTTGTGATAATCTCGAGTTTCATGACATCGCGCAACCGTTTGAAATTGTTATACAAAAAGTGCTGCACTGCGATATCGTAAATTCGCGAGCTACGGGCAACATAGCGGTGCAGCTTGTCACCAGCTTCCTGTTCAATCGATTCGAACAACACTCGATCTTTTGCTTCATCTCCCTGGACAACAATCGGCTCGTCATGTTCGAAAAACACCTTGTAGCCGGGTGTAAGCCTCACGAGGTCGAGCCGCTTCGCGGCCGACTGACCAAAGATTTGATAATATTGTTCAAACACCTCGGGCATCAAATACCACGACGGCCCAAGGTCAAAGTTGAACCGGTCTTTTTGGACGGCTGCGATACGACCACCGAGATCGGCGTTTTTTTCATATACATCGACATGGTATCCGGCCTTACCCATGATATTGGCGAGCGCCATACCGCCATATCCTGCCCCAATAATGATGACTGATTTTTTCATAATCCAATCGCCGCTTTCGCGAAAAGTAAAAGTTTATGAATATTCGATATTCGAATACGTCCGCGTGAAATAGTTGCAGCCGGACTGCGATCTAGTTTTCGAAGCAGTGCGTTGTAGTAGAAGTAGCTGGCACGCACTGCTCGCCGCGCGTTTTTTGGTAGCGAGTCTATCGAGCGGCGAGAGCCCGAAAAGTCCTTCTCGATGTCTGCAATGATGATCTGTTTGTCATGATCGCCGAATCTTTCATAGATGAGCCCGGGAAAATATGTCCGTCCTAGCTCGGTATAGTCGGCGTTGATGTCGCGAAGAAAATTTACTTTTTGATACGCGGCACCAAGTGATCTCGCTCCTGGTGCGAGAATATCGTATTGGTTCGTATCGCCGCCTACGAAAACCTTGAGGCACATCATCCCGACCACCTCAGCTGAGCCGTAAATATATCGTTCATAGGCCGCAGCGTCGTAGTGTTGTGGCTGCAAGTCCATGCGCATGCTCTCAAAAAACGGCGCAATGAGAGACTCGCCGATGTCGTATTTGATGGCGGTATCGGCAAACGCATGAACGACTGGATTGGTAGAATAGTGCGATTGGATCGCCTCCATCGTCTGAGCCTCTAGCTCGTTTAGCCGATCCTCAGCGTCGCTACCGCCATAGCTGTCCACAATTTCATCAGCAATACGCACGAGTCCGTATATGGCGTAAATATGCGGTCTAATGGTCTTCTTGAACAACCGACTGCTCATCGAAAACGAAGTCGAGTAACGCGTGGTAATACGCTCTGATATTTCATAGCTTGTCGAGGCGTAGAGATCCATCTAGGACCCCCTCTTCGTCAGCATGTCGAGTAGTTGCTCTAGTGCTGTGCGTCGCTCGCCATCATCCAGCATCTCGAGCTGCCTGCGTGCCAGGAGAAAATATTCGTCAATCGCGTTTGTTGTTTTGACATATGCACCGGACTGAATTATGTCTTTTTTGATTGGTTCAAGTTCGGCGGCTGTTGCAGCAGGCTTACCGAACCACTCAAACCTTTGCCGCATCTCGTCATTCATTAGCTCCCTGTGATTTTTTATGATCAAGGTATATTTACCTTCATGCAGGTCGCTCAGGGTTGATTTGCCTGTTCGTGCTTCATCGCCAAATACTCCCATTAGGTCATCTTGCATTTGAAAAGCAATACCAATGGTTGTCGCGAAATCTCTGAGTGAGTGTATGGTTGACTCATTTGCGCCGGCACAATATGCGCCAGTGAGCAGCGGACCGATGAAGCTATAGCTAGACGTTTTGTAGCGATAAATCTGCAATGGGTCAAAGTCGATATCAGATACGAATGCGGCCTCTACATCAAGTAGTTCTCCACCGATAACCTCATAGATTGCTAAGTGCAGTTGTTCTGTGGCGCGGCGTTTTACTCCATCTTCAAACGACGAATCACAGATTGCGCGGTATGCTTCCGATATCAATGCGTCGCCTGCAAGTAGCGCTGCGCTATGAGCGTAATGAACAATATGTGCACCATTTACAAAAGTTCCATATTCCTCTCGGTAGAGTCCATTCATATTTTTCTGGCCGTGACGTATGTCATCTTGGTCGATGATATCGTCGTGTATGAGCATTGCGATATGGATTAATTCTTGCGCAGTAGCCACCGGCAAGATCTTATCGTCCATTGCACCATATCCAACCATGGTCAAATATGGCCGGATGCGCTTGCCGCCTGCAAGCGCGACATCGCGGGTGTGTTTCCAGAATGTTTCGTATCTTTGACTAATTTTGCCTGCATCTCCCAGCCGTGTCGCAAAAAGTTGAGTCATATATTCATTGACGAGCGCTTTCGCAGAATCAGGATGTAAGCTGCTGTTTACCATACGTATAATTATACGCTAAACCGAGCATCAGTATCCATAAGTTTAACACTGCAGCACTCAGTCACTCAAAAAATCTAGATTCCAACCTGGTATGTTATCAATGACATGAACGTGGCAGAGATATATTTTATGAATTTTGAGTATGTTATGGAACTCTTTATGTCTGTAATCAGGCCAGGTGGCCTTACCAGGAAAAGGCTCAACACTTTCTCCGCTTATTTTAAGAGAAAATGCCTACGGCGCTTTCTCTTCTGTGTGGTCCTATGCCGAAACCGGATTTGTTTTGCAGTGGTAATACATCTAGGTTCAATCCCGTAAAGAGTATCACAACGCAAACACCCCTGCTTTCGCAGGGGGGCTTACGTGGTGACCCCAAGGGGAATCGAACCCCTATTGCCGGGATGAAAACCCGATTTCCTAACCGTTAGAAGATGGGGCCAGGATGTTTCACCGTTTGATATATTAAGCTATTCATTCGGCGAAAGCTACCATAGCTTAGCACATCTGTTGAAATATGTCTATGCTACTTGTGGTAAGGCAAGCCAGCATTTATAGTGCTGGCGCGGTAAAGAGCCTCAAGCGTGGTTACCATGGCTAAATCATGAGGCAGAGTAAGGTTTGAGAGTGACCATTTGTAGTTGGCTGCAGTGCGGACCTCTTCAGGCAATCCTTCGGGACCGCCAATAACAAATGACACTTCCCTGGCTTCAATTTCTCGCTTGGCTAGAAAGTCAGCTAACTCCTGGCTGCTGTACATTTTTCCGGGAATATCAAGAACGCAGATGGTTGTGCCTTGGGCGGCTCTCAATATTTCGACTTCTGAATAGGCGTATTTGTCGGCTATAGCCGTGTGTCTAACGGAGTGTAGGCGGCTGAGGCGCTTGAAGTACTCATCGAACCCGGCACCGGCATAAGCTAGTTTGGGTTTGCCGATGGTTATGAGGTTAATTTTCATACCTAAATTATACAGCCTTGTCTTTGAGGTGAATGATTCCCAGATTGTGGACCGTGCGAATATTTGATGGGCTGAAGTACTCATGAGTGGCTTTGGCCGCTCCGGGTAGAGCTTCGCGGGCATAGTCATCAATTACGATAACTCCTCTTGGTTGCATGTTTGGCAGGACTAGAGCCAAGGAATCCCGGATGCTTTCGTAGAAGTCGCCGTCAAGAAAAGCGAAACAAATTAACTCAGGCACATCCGCGGGCTGAAACTCAGAGAACCAACCTTTATGGATAATTGGAGGGGTTAAATGTGCTTTTTGAAATTCTTTAAGGAATGATTTCTTGCTAACCGAAAGTTCGCCGGCCTTAAAGTCAACTCCTGATGGTGATAGGTCGTAGGTAGTCTTTTCTGGCAGTCCTTCGAAGCTGTCGTAGACGTGGAAATTGCGGCTGCTCGATTCTCTTCGCATGTCTAATAGGCGCCTTATGAACAAACTGGTCGTACCGACGTAGCAGCCTAACTCAACGACTGCCCCGCCATTCGTTCGGTCTAGTGCCTTCTCTAGCTCTTCGAGAATTACAGTGACTTGTTGGCGGTCAACTTGATCAGAGATCAAAGGATGGCTATTAACTAGCTGCGCAACAGAGCCGTGGGTTTTGTTCTTACTCAAGGGTGCTCCAGAGATGGTCAAAGAGTTCTTCTTCGAGCTGCGCAACGCCCTCGTTTTCGATGACGATCGCTGACAGTATGCCCAAATCGTTGACGGTTATATTGGCGACTTTATTGCCATAAATAATGGTATAGCCCTTGAGTGACTCGCCTCTTTCTGGCGTTAATGTTCGCCTTTCGGATAACGGGTCCGGATTTTGGGTGGGCGTACCCACGCCAATAACACGCACTGCAATTTTGGCGGAAACGCGCCGCTGAGTGTAATTTGGGAAATTATGATACATAAACTGGCTAACGCGTTTGGTGCTAATGACGCGGTAGGAGCTGTTTTTGTCACTTCGGTAAGTGGCTAAGACGTCCCTAAGAATTGACGCAACGCCTTCGTGGCCTTCGTAAAAAGTGGCAAAAGAGCTCTGTTCGATTAATTCCGGCGCGAGCTGTAATGACTCTGCATAGGTGGCAGCTTTTTGCTCTGCTTTCGCTAGATCGTCACGTTTTTCTCTTATTAGTTCGACGATCGTATTTGGGTCACTGGCGATATAGCGTTTCTGCTTACCAACATCTATCGACCCAACTAGCCCTTTTTCGGCTAGTTTCTTGATCGACTCATAAACACTACCCCTGTTAATGCCAGTTTCGCTGGCTATTTTGCGTAAGCTGCTTTGCGGTGAGCTAACCAGCGTCTCATAGACTCGCTTGTCACGCCCATCTAGGCCAATTTTTTCAAAGCTAAACTTACTGCTCATATCTTTTCGATATTACGCCGCACGGTCTATGTTGTCAAATTGTCAAAAATTTTTAGACAAGTACAGTGGTAAATGTAAGTTTTTTTGGCTGGTGTCAAAAAAATGTCACCAGTTTGGGTTGGTCGTGGCGTATCATATGAGTTATATTCTTGGAACCGCTTGTGTCTAATTTGTCCGAGCAAGATTATTAATATGCTGGAGGCTATATGCCAATCATTAAGATCCATACGCCGGATAGTGCCAGACAGTCTATCGCTAAAGTTTCGGTAGGTAACGAAACCGCCGAAATACTTGAATGGATTAGCGACAAAGAGAAAGCCAGCAACCTTGCTGGCCAGGTTGTGTTGGCTGTTTCTTGGTGGATGGATTTAGAGGGTGGAAAGCAGTTGGAGTCAGCAAAAAATCATTACACGCAGCGTGGAGTAGATGTTGAAAATCCTATGGTTGTTCCGGCGGAGGTTTCTCACGATGTTGCTGATGCCATGAGGTTCGAAGCTGCGGTTCGTGGTTTCGGCAATAACCTAGACGATTTTGCCTACAGTGCACTGCGGAATTTCGTGGATTACCACGCTGTTAAATTTTTCACTCGACAATAGGCGCTTGTTGGTGTCAAAAAAATGTCACCATTTTTAATGTGAAACTACGTAGATTGGTCTATAATCTACGGGAGTTCATAAAGATACATAATAATGAATATTACTTACTATAAGGATACGCACCCATGTCTATAGCTAACGCTCGGTGTTTCTCGCAGGAAGGATCAGATCGTACTGGCGAATTCAAGATGCAACTGGACGATGACAGTTTTGATCCTCTGAGTCGGGGAGGGTTTGTTGAGTCAGTAGACTATGAGGACAGGTATGAGTTATATAGAGTAGATGCGTCCCTTACCCCTCGCATTGCAATTGATTATGACTCGAAGATTTTTGTTCAACCCGACATGCCGGACACTATTCTGGCTATAGATGCCCTTTATCACCGACTTGGCGATGGCGATAATACAGACAGCCTTTATACTAAAAGAGCTCTAGATTTTTATAAACAACAAAAACTTACAGCATTAGGTCACGTCCCGGAGATAGGTATGCCAGAGTTAACTATCGATGAGAAGAACATAGTATATAACTCGATAAGAAGTCTCGGTGTTGCTAGATGTAGAGAGAATAGCAGTGGGCGTATGTCTGATCCAACCCCTTTGCACTGCATCCAGTTGTTAACGAGCGCCTTAATGCTCACTGATGAAAAACGAAGCTATAAAGATCCTGTGAGCGTTGAGGATGCATTGAGGAGTGAGTATGACCCCGCAGGCATTAGAACTACAGAGGATATTTTTCCGAGTAATATTACCAATGAAAGTGAAGAGCCTGAATCTGGTTTCGCAGTTGGTGCTGCAGAAAAAGGCGATAGTACTAAGAGAAAGATGAGTGATTCATCGGTCTACTTAATTTTTAAAGGCATGATAGATTATTTGCGTCGCACTGATACAGGTCAGCTTAATAAAATCGAGGGCCTGACCGATGCTGAGCGCGACAAGTTTGTGTCATTATCTAGCCAGAATCCTCGGTAGATCCGACCATTCGGATGTGTAGTTTGGGCTTTTCATGGTTGAGCGTGGTCGCCAGTCGCTGCTGAGTGCCTCGCTGGCGTAGCCGATAGATTTTTGGCCGAAGGTGGCTGTGATGTGATCGATGGCGCCAAGGAGCTGCGGTTCTTTATCGATGTGCCCCAGGTGTTCTGATTGGAATATTGAAATGTTTTTAATATAGCTCACAGATATACCTAGTAGCGTGACTTCAGCTCGGTGCCAAGGTGTTTGGCTGTCGAATGCTGGCGTCAGATTTTTCATGATACTAGAAGTGATTAGTCCAGCGTTGGCGGTTGGGAAAGGCAGTCTAATTAGTCGCTGAATTTGCTTAAAGGGTATTTTCTTATGATTGGTCTGCAGGGTTAGTACGGCTGTTTCTGCGCACAACTTGTCTGTTCTGAGCGACTGGCAGGCGCGGCTAGCCAGTCTGGCAATAGCTGATTCTATTACGTCAATATCTTGCACGTCTCGACCGAACTGGCGCCCCCGACTGACCTGAGCTGGTATGGGGCGCTGATGCGCTACGGGATAGCATATTGCGCCAGATAGTTCTGCGGCTACCCTGCGGGCGCTGATACCAGCTAACCTTTGCAGTAGCTGCGGTCTAGCTTGTGTGACGTCCAGGGCGCTGTGTAGGCCATAGGCTTTGAGTTTTGGGGCAAGCCTACGGCCGATTCCCCAGATGCTCTCTATGGGCGTCATGGTTAATGTTTGGTGAACGACGGTCTTTTCTATAAGCGCACAACTAGACTGTTTATTGGGCTGCTTTTTGGCTATCTGAGTGGCGATTTTACAGAGAGTTTTGGTTGGTGCGATACCGACGCTAACCGGAATGCCGATTTCCTTTTTGATTTTTTTTGCCAACGTCGTGCCCCAAGCTTCGCAGTCGGTAATATTGAGGTTGGAGATATCTAAGAAAGCCTCGTCTATTGAATAAATTTCCAGAACCGGACTGATGTGTGCGAGCGCAGAAAATACGCGGCGGCTAATATCGGCATAGAGCGGAAAATTGCCGCTAAAAGCGACTATTACGTCTTGGTTGGGTTGGGTCTTAAATTTTGGACCTTCGATAACCCTAAACTTCTGTTTGATTTGGTGTAGTGGTTCACCCATAGCAACACCAAGGGACTTGGCTTCGTTGCTCCGAGATACAGCGCAGCCATCGTTGCTGCTGAGTACAACGACTGGCATACCGTCTAAGTCGGGCCGGAACAGGCGTTCGCAGCTGACGAAAAAGTTGTTGCAGTCAATCAAAGCAAACATTTACAGTTACCTACAAAGTCCGGATGATTGTTGTAATCACGCCCCATGGTTCGGTTCGTGGCATTGGCCGGCTTAACCTAATAGCGCCGTCGTGCCAGAAAGCTACTAGTCGCTGGCCAGAGGCTTTGGCTGAGCGATCAACAATAACGATATCGCCATCTCTAACACCTTGATTGGCCCAGCTACTACCCTGGATTCTAAAAAAGTAAGTACTATTGGGCGCTGGCACAAGTAGTCGGTCGAGGCTGAGATGATTGATTGTGTCGTCGGTGGCGGCGTTAGGAAAACCACTGTGGGCGCTAACACTAGTGCCAAGATCGGATAAGTCGGTTAATCTCGGACTGTTCATGCGCACACCTTTGACCTTGTTAGTAGTAGAGAGTGGGATGGAATGATTTCTGTGTCTGAATGGGGCTTGATCGGTCGAGTGGTTAGGCTGAACGGCGTTTCAATGGCTTCTAGGTATTCGGCTCCCGGGAAGTAGCGCCTTATTTGGGCTAAATCTTCGGTTAGCCATTCTTGTTGCGATTGATATGACATTACAGCGATCCTCCAACCATAGTCCAGTTTTGGCCGTCATGGAGCAGTCTATAGGTATTGCCTCCCTCGGCCTCCATCTCATATTGGCGTACCCAGGAGGTGCCTTTTTGGACTAATAGCTGTAGTCCTTCGACAAAAGTAACCGCCCTGCCCTGGTGTTCGATGGTGCGAGGAAAAGCACGCAACGATTTACCGGCGAAATAATAAGAGCTAACAGTGACATTAGAAGCTTGGTTCATAAGAGATTCTCCTTTTTCAAGATCTTTGAATATATAAAAAGACCGTCTACAGAGGTAGCGGAGTGGATTTTTGAAAAGGAGCGGTACTCGTTTCGATTGCTACCACCTATGAGCAAGTCGACTGTCTAAAAGAGGACCGAAAAGTTTAAAACGATTAGCAGGGACCGGAGTGTGCTATCGGTGAATTAGTCTGTAGAGTAAAGGTCGACGAATCGACAAGTCTCCACATGGCTACCTATGAGTATAGGCCAAAAAAGCACTAGCGGATAGTGTATTTTGCGCTACGGATTCAAAGAGTTGATGGATCGCAGGACAGATACCCGCCTATTCCGGCATGTCGGCCAAGAACTCAACGAGTTGGCGAGGAGTAATATCGGCCTTGATAAGGTAGCCGTCGGCCTGGCTCTCTATATCGGCACGAACTTCTTCGCGCTGTTCTAGATTGGTGGTAATAATAATTTTACTATCAAGCCTTGGGGTTAGGTTTTTATCCTTGAGGGTGCGAAGAATTTCAATACCGGTAATTTCTGGAACCATTAGGTCGAGCAGAATGACGTCAAATTTGTTGCTCTGGGCGGCAGCTAGCCCGCTTTGGCCGTCCAGGCATACCTCGACGTTGTAGCCGGCTTTAGTTAGGGCGCGAACGTACAATTCTTGAATAAAATGTTCATCCTCGATGATGAGAATCTTTTTGCCAGTGGTTGTGTTTGACGATTCTTGCATAACCTTAAGTATAGCACTACTTATTCTCGGTACATTGAGTGGTTGCGGATCCAGCCGTGAGCGCCGCGGATTAAGCCATTTTCGTTTTTGTTAATATCTTTAATTTTGTCGAATGGCAGAACGGTGAATATAAAGCTGCTACCAGCGTTGACCTTACTGCGGACGCTGATTTGACCACCGTGCGCCTGAACAATTGCTCGGCTAAGAAACAGTCCCAGCCCGGTTCCGCCAACTTGGGCGCGGTTTCGGTGGTTGCGGTAGAACTTGTCGAAAATGTTCGGCAGAATACTACTGTCGATACCAAGCCCAAAGTCTTTGACCATTGTTTCGACCATGCCGTCGGCATTAACTTCAGTCGATATATGGATTTCTTTGGCGGTGCCACAGTATTTGATCGCGTTGTCAATTAGGTTAGACAGTACTTCATAAATACTATAACGGTCGACTCCTACAGGGGGTATGTCGCCCTTAATTGATGTCTTGAGAGTGACTCCGCGAACCTGGGCACGAATGGCCATATCGTGAACGACTGAGTCGATGATGTCGTGCCAGTTATCCTTCTGTAACTTCAGGGTTAGTTGGTTGTCCTCGATTTTAGCCACATTCAAGATGTTATTGACGAAGCCGGTAAGTTGCTGGGCGCTAGCATCCATTTTTACCATGAATTCTCTAAGCTCTGGGTCAAGTTTAGGCCCAATTTCTTCGTTGAATACTTCTATATAGCCGCGCAAGAGCGTTAGAGGCGTGCGGAGTTCGTGGACGGTTAAGGCTACGAAGCTAATGGCTTGATCGTCTTGGGCATAGACTTCGCTGTGGTCAAATAACACTAATATGGTTTCGTATCCTAGAGGATTGCCGCGGTTGTAGTGCGCTGCTAGGTCAAATTGCTTGCTGTCCTTCTGCCCGAGTAGACCGATGCGAACCCTGTCCCAGTGCATGTCGGCGGTGGCAGATTTAGTCTTAACTTCATCCATCCAGGCCGAAAACGTATCTTTTGACCTAAATGCCATTGGTAGGGCGGTATTGACGTCCTGCCCTGCCAGATCGGCTGACGGGGTGCTGAAATAGTCACTGGCAGTTTTGTTGGCGAAGATTATTTGTTCGTTTTTGTCTAATACGAATAGTGGTAGCGGCAATGAATTGGCAATGAAGTTGGCATGGATATCTTGGGAGCTAGGAGCGGTAGTTTTTTCGACCGATTCAACGACGCTAGCTAATTGAAAGATCTGTTTACTCAGAGAAGACACCATTTCTTGACCGACTCTCACATTGTCGATGTCTGGTGATAGCTGCTGTGAACTGTGCGGCGAGATGAACTGAACAGTGTCCCAGAGGGCCTTAATTGGCTCAAGGCTATCTCTTAATATGACAGCGCCAGCAAATAGTAGCCCGATGATGTAAGCGGCCGCAATAACCGCTAGTCGCACAAAAAGCTCTTCAATGTATTCGATCGCAAGCCAACTGACCCCAACCATCAATAGTGCATGGAAAATGAACGGCAGTGCGATTCTACCGGTTAACTGGCGTCGGAAGCGTGTGAAAAAATCCATAATACTATTGCTTTAATGATACGATAAACGGTCGGTTCCCGGAAGGGCTACAAACCATGCTTGACCAGCGTTTAGTGCTAGCGGCTGACCGGCGCCGTTAGTGAGGGTTAATGAGCTTGATATTTCTGGCTTATTCCAGGTTCCCCTAGTGACTGTGCCGTCCTGGAAGACTATCGCTTCGCCGCTACCAACCGCATCATAAATAGAATAAATGCCGCTAGTGCGATACCCCATGGTTAGGACGACGATAGATTTAGGTTGAATTTGCGTCTTTGCGCCATCGGCGGCTTCAGCTTCGTGTGGCGCCCCGCCCTGGCTGCGACGATAGCTATTGCTGGAGTTGTCATAGCTGTAGCTGCTGTTGTAGAGTGCGCTGGAAATATTAACGTTAATTTGACTGGCGTCCGGGGTTTTGCTTGGTGAGTCAGCTTTACGCGTGAATGGAATATATGACGGTGCGCCAAAACCCTTCGCTCCGGCTGTACTTTGTAGTTTTTCGAACGAAGTATAGACATTGTGAGGGGCATAACGCTTATTGCTGCGTTGGTATGAACCTCCGTTGGAGAATTGATCTAAGTCTTTCGTACCCCAAGAGCGGATATTCTGTAGTGCCTCTGGGCTGCCACCGACATGGCCATAGGCGCAGTCAAAGCTCATGCACCACTGGACATAATAGGGTCTAGCGCTTCTGACCGGTCCGATGTGATCTGGGGTGGTGTCTTGGTAGAGTGTTAGGAACCTCGTGATACCGCCTTCGGCAATGGCTTCAAACACAACGCCGGCTCTGTCGATACCGCTTTGCGGCCTGGCGTCCTTGCTATTTTCGATCATAACGCCGATGATGGGGCGAGAATTTACTGATACATCAGGAATCGGTAGACCGCTAAAAGTACTGAGGATTGGTGGTGCTTGTTTTTTTGTGACTTTGGTTTTTGGGGGGTCTGGGGGTTCTTCGCCCGGCTGAAGTAGTAGGAAGGATATCAGTCCAGAGATTAATAAAATTACTGCCGATATACCGGTGATTATGCCGATGCGGAAGCGTCGACTGTCCTGCCACCTTTGCTTCAGCGTAGTTTTCGTGGCTACTGGTGCTGCGGACGGGGTTGTTGTGGTTTCATTCGGCTCAGTTGAGCTTAATTCTTCGGTTGGTTCTGTTTTTTCAGCTATGATTTCGTTGCCGCTACTCAAGCTTTCGTCCGTGGTTTCAATTTGTTCAAAGTCTGGCAATCGGGGCGTCGACAGGTCGTTAACTGGATCGATAACTTTTTTGGCATTTTTTCCTTTTGTAAAATCTGTATCCATAAGCGTTATTGTAGCAGATTCGAGGCGTATTCTGAGGTGTTTTTTACCCAATGCTATACTAGTCATATGAATCAGCAACCTGAAGTCATAAATCAACCGCTACCAAGTAATTTTCTTTGGGGTGCCTCTACAGCCTCGCATCAAGTCGAAGGTGGTCTTCATGACAACTGGACCGTCTGGGAGGAAGAAAATGCCGATTCTCTAGCGGCAAAGGCGGAATCTCGCCATGCGGCTACGCCTATTTGGGAAGATGTTGCCGAAGAGGCTAAACAGCCTGATAATTATATTTCTGGGGCTGGCGTTGATCACTTTGGTCGCTACCGAGAAGATTTCGATATTGTCAGCTCACTAGGGCTAAACTGTTTCCGTTTTGGTATCGACTGGTCTAGGATTGAGCCGGCCGAGGGAGAGTGGAATCAGGAGGCGATCGGGCATTACAGAACTTATCTGTCAGAACTAAAAGATAGAAACATTACACCGATGGCTACGTTGGTGCACTTTACTCTTCCGGTTTGGTTTGCCGAAAAAGGTGGATTTGAGCGATCGGAAAACATTAAGTATTTTGTGCGCTATGCAGATAAGGTTCTAGAAGAACTCGGGGATAACCTTAGTTGGATTATTACTATTAACGAGCCGACCGTGGTGCTTGGCGAGGGTTATATGACCAAGAATTGGCCGGCGCAGCACCAGACGGTCCTGACCGGACTCAAGGTTTTAAAGAATGAGATCGAAGCACATCGCCAGGTTTATGAGCTGACCCGCAAAAATAGTGCCTGGAAGGTGTCGATGGCCCATCATTTAACCAACTATTTCCCTGCCGACAAATCTTTGCTGTCGGCGCTAGTCGCCAAGCTAGTTAGTTATGGATCGAACTGGTTTACTTTGAATAAGGTTAAAGACCACAGTGACTTTATGGCGGTTAATCACTACTTTACGCATTGGATTAGTGGTTTCGTAACGAAATCCAGAACAGACAAACAGAGTGATCTTGGCTGGCCCTTGCAGCCAGAGTATCTCGAAGACATTCTATTCGAAACCTGGGAGAGCTATGGCTTGCCGGTTATCGTCAGCGAGAACGGGTTGGCTGATTCAAAGGACAGCAACCGCGCCTGGTGGATTGATCAGTCGGTAGCGGCGGTAAAGCGTGCCCGTTCTCGTGGTGCGGATATTTTTGGTTATTTGCATTGGAGTTTGCTAGATAATTTCGAGTGGGATAAGGGTTATTGGCCGAAGTTTGGTTTGGTCGAGGTTGATCGAACTACCATGGAGCGACATCTGCGCCCAAGCGCTGAGCATTACGGTGATTTGGTTAAGGCTGAGCGCCGCAAGTCGCAGCAATAGGCTTTTATTATCAATCAGACAAAAGGCTTAGCTGTTGCGCATGACTTTCAGTAGCTGACCATCAGTCAGACCAGCATCACCATGAATTTCGTACCAGATACCATTCTTGACCCAAGTAGCTTGAGATTCGCTGAAGCGGTAGATCTTGTCTTCGCCGGCAGTGATGACCGTGTAGTTGGGTGCGCCGTTAGCGCCGACTGATGATATGGAGCTGATCATGGTTTCGCTGTCCCAGTTGGTAGCTCGCTCTACAAGTCTATAGGTGTTTCCTTGGGCTTCTAGGGTGATGATACGAGCATCATTTTCAGCGTTGACGCCGCGGTATGCGAAACCAGTCTTTTCGAAATCAGGGTCGGTAGTGGCAACACCGGCGCGAATGCCTGCTACTTTGAGCTGGACGCTCGGCATGTTGGTGTAGGCGGCAAAACCAGCAATCACTAGTAGCGCCAAGACGCCAAGCGCCATGTTAGCGGTGTGCAGCTTAGCTTTCTTGAGGTGTTTAGCGGACGTGGCTTTGATGTCGGCGTAATGAGTGGCGTTTTCGATGGCCTTTAGGAACATTTGGTCGACCGAGTTAGTGCGCTCAGGCGTGGGCGCGGTTGGCTCGGTGGTTTCTTCCGGCTTTTCTGGAGCCTGCTTAACTGGTACGTGTGCATATTGCTTGGTGAGCGATGTTTTGGCAGTTGGTGTGCCGAAACGGGAGATATTTTCGCTGCGAACAGCTGCCTTGGCGCGCTCTGTTCTAGAGTGATTAGTGCTCTTGACCGAAATCTTATGGGATACAATCGTTGATGGGGTCTTAGGTGTGTCTAGGACGGCTTGAACTTTAATTGGGGTGTGAGTCGGCTTTTTGACGACACTGCGCATGAGTGTCTGGGATGGCTTGAGGGTGTGCTTTTTGGTTGCTTCAGTCTTTTTGACTGCTGGCTTGGGCGTAGCTTTAACTTCTGCTTTTACGGTTTTTGGCTTTTCTTCCGTGATTGCCTTGCCAGTGATAGCGTCAAACTTCTTGCCTTTAATGACGATTATTGGTGTGCTCATGACCTTTTTACCTCTTTGTTGTTGTAGTATTTTTCTACACACTATCATACCGCTTATGGCAGGTATTTTGCAAGAGGAAAACCAAAATTATTGCCTATTAATTATTTAAAACTAGTTAATAATCATCTACATAAACTGAGCATTAATAAATACACAACACTGTGCTATACATAAGACATGAAGAAGTGGCAAATAATCGCAGTCGGTATAGTCTTGCTAATACCA
>CAZKNP010000003.1:0-7124 GCA_964554245.1 uncultured Candidatus Saccharibacteria bacterium
TTTTTTAGTAATATTGAACGAATATCATCCATATCTTCTTAGTATCGGCCAAAATGGCAGATTCGACAAGCTTATCACCTCTTGGATGAGTTAGGCGCTTTGCAGTACACTGTTGTTATATGCTTTACGGAGTAGTTATCCCACTAGGGGTTTTGGTTGTATTAATCCTGATTACGCAGACACTTAACTTAGATGAGTCCTTGAGTCTACATATTAAGCGCTCACAGTCCCTTAAAAATATTGCAGCTGTGCTGCTGGCGATCGCGGCTGTTTGTCTGACTGCATGGGGCACACAGAAGGGGCTGCAGTGGCCGCTGGTAGCGCTCCTGGCAGTCTTATCTGTGAACTTTTTGATTATGGGATTTGTCCCTTACGGTCGAAGTATCTTCAGAAATATAGTACACGATTTTGCTGCCTGGGGGAGTATACCGATTATCCTGATCTTTGAATTTTTGGTTGCTTATGTGTCGAGCTGCACCGTAGGCGCTGCAGCGGGTTTGGCGATTGCGGCCCAGCTTGTCATTGTTGGTGTCTATCTATTCATTCGAAGGCTACACAAATACTTGATGTTTTTGGGCGAGATCGCTTATTTTTCGACATTTTTTATTGTGTTAATTGTCATGGAGATTGTTTATGCCTGAGCTACCCGAGGTTGAAACTATTCGCACTGGCCTTGAGGGTTTAATTGTCGGCGAAACAGTGTCGAGAGTACAAACTTATCTCAGCCCGAAGAGCTTTCCGAACGAAGAGGCGTCAGTGAATAATTTTCTGATTGGTGCCAAGGTGATGGCGGTTAGGCGCCGAGCAAAAGTTTTAATAATCGACCTATCCACCTCATATAGCTTGGTTTGCCACCTCAAAATGACTGGTCAAATGATTGTGCTTGGACCAGCCCGCGGACGCTGGGGCGGCGGTCATCCGAACGATAGTTTTGTTCATGATTTACCAGACAATTCGACACGGGTACATTTTGAGTTCACTGACGGCACCAAATTATTCTTTAATGATCAGCGCAAATTTGGTTGGGCTAGACTCGTGCCAACTGCTGAGGTGTCCAATCTGCCTTTTATGCAAAAGGTTGGTCCCGAACCGCTTGAGCCGGAATTTAGCGGCGAGGTACTGTTTGATCGCCTTCATCGCCGCAAAAATACTTCCATAAAAGGCGCAATTCTCGATCAGTCTGTTTTGGCCGGTGTCGGCAATATTTATGCCGATGAAGCCCTGTGGGGCGCAAGAATTCACCCTGCCACCGTAGTTAAAAACGTGCCAAAGAACCAGATTTTGAAATTGGCAGATGAGATTCGGGCGGTTCTGGCACTTAGTATCGAGCGTGGTGGAAGCACTGACCGAAACTACGTTGGTGCTGATGGCAAGAAGGGGAGTTATCTAGAGTTTGCGCGGGTCTTTCGACGCGAGGGTCAAGCTTGTCAGCGCTGTGGCTCGACCCTCGAGAAGCTGCGTGTAGCTGGCCGGGGCACGCACATTTGCCCCAGTTGCCAAACTCTACGCTAATTGTGGGGTCTTAATAGATCTAATGATTAGCAGTATTTCGCGCTAATGACTTGATCGTCCTTGAGTAAGGTACTGAATGGAACGATGATCTCAGATAGAAAATAGACAAAAGGTGTATATATTGGCATAATATAACAATTATGAGTATTAATTTTTGCTCTGGTGGTGCAGGTGGCAGGATTGAGTCTGGGCCCTTTTGGGGTAGTAATTACCCTAATAGTTTGCGTAAATATTCTGATGGCGTATTGCACGCAGCCTGGGATATGGTAGAGAAGCCAGGCTCTAGTGGTCTATCTATGCCTGTTGTGAGCTTTGATTCAGGTCCTGAGCATTTTAAAGACATCTATGATCAGCCAGCGCTTGTTTACACCGTGAATAATCCATCATTTGGCATAACGGATGTTTTGTATAGGCCCGATTTAACCGCTACCATACCGGAAAAAGCCGAGAACGCACTAGGTTACATTAACGAATTTCGCCATTACGACCGGCTAGACCGTGAAAAACTAGGGGTAGCTAATAGAATTTTCTTAGGTCAGTATGTTGAGATGGTTGAGGGAACGGTTAAGGGTAGGCTCGAGCGAGTAACTGCGGTTTTTGAGGCGGGTGACAGTAATGTCAAGAGCCTATTCGGCGAAGGCGTGGCCAAGAACATTCAAGTTAATAAGCTAGATTTGCTCTCGGGTGTTGAGGAGTTCGTGCTAAATCTTACAGACCTAATGTGTGAGAGTGTGCTGGAGTCTGCGAACGCAACCGCCAGAAGGCTCGGAGCGGTCGTGGTGCCAAACCCGGGCACATTCCATGCCTACCTTTAGGTAGCGTTCGTTATTAAAGCGCACTGTCATCTAAACTGGCTAGCATCAGGCTGTTCTAGTATATTCAATTGACATTTTGTCATGCTTATGCTAATATATTAGATATGAAGCATAACATTCTCAATGAAGCTCCAAAAGCTCCAATTATCGCCGTTGCTGCCATGGTTAGCTTGACTGGCTGTGCCGAGTCAACTCCACCGCAACCTCTTGAATCGACGCGTCCGTCTGTGGCTGAGAGTGTTAGCGATGTCTTTAGTCCGCTTACAGAAATGACTGCGCAAAATGAAGGGGTCTGCTCTGATCCGTTGGGGTATGGTCTTAGTGAAGTAGCTTGCTTGAGCTTGCCTAGTTTCAAGGGGGACTTCAGATCTATCCCTGTTGGTGAGGTTATGTATAATCATCCCGATGCGCTAGTCGCGTCAATTGACCCAGAGAATGGATCAGGTCTCAATAAGCTATCGCCTATCTGGAGGGCAATTATCAGTAGTACGATTGACAACCCATTTCTAAAAGAAGCATCTGCTGATCATGGTGTTGGGGTTAAGATTATCCAAGAGGATTTGCCTTATCCCTTGTATTCGCCTGTATACAACAATGAAACCAACAGTGCAACTACTGGTGGGTATATTAGCATCGGGCTTAGTCCACATAAGAGAGGTGAATTTTATCAAACCGTTGGCGGGCTGGAGGTTGCGGTCGATCACGAATCGGTCCATGCCCTAATGCAGGGTTATGACGAGAAATCTCCAGAATTCCAGAGTTTCGCCGCGACTTACGAGGGCGGACTAAAGTCCGCCCTAGAGGACATTCGTACATCAAGGCTTCCTGAGTTACGGCAGCACCTTGACCTAGCCAAACGTGCAATAGGCGAGGATTTGGAATCTGGCTATATCACTCAGTCTATAGCAGATAGTTTGAGTGAGCGAATTGAATCCTTCCGGGAGTCGCTTCAAGAAAAAGATGGTCTCTCAACCATGATAGATAGGGGTGAGGTTAACAAAGATTTTGTTGTTAGCTATCTGGACCCCAATAAACTTATAGTGGGCGATCTAGCTAGTGAGATTGAAGTCGAGGCCTTGATCAACAGTTCTGCTTTGGCGGAAATAAATGCGATGACCATGGAAATGAGAAAGTTTTTAGGCGAAGAGTATATGGCCATAACCGAAGGTAGTTTACTAAATGGCATGATATCCGAAAACCAAGGTCACCCTTATGATAATCCCGGTGAAACCGCCGCCTCGATGATTACTATCGCCAAAAATGCTCCGGAAGTTCTAATAAAATCGATTGTTGGTAATCCGTCGCCTGAATCAGTCATCTATGCCAAAAATTATGTGACCATAATAGACCTCATGCGAGTTAATGACCCGCATGTGGTTGAGCAGGTGCCGAACCTGTCATATGTCTACGACGAGATGGTCAAAATTGATCAAGTAAATTGAACACTAGAGTCTTCTGAGGAGTTTCATGACGCTGGCTGGGTTGGGCAGACGCCAATTGGCCGCCGTCTGGCCGCCGCCGACCTTTATGGTGTAAGCGCCGAACGGTGCGTTTTCGAACATGGACTCGTCGGTGATGTCATCGCCAATTGTCATTACAAAATCGTGATCGCGGACAAGCCATTCTTGTAGGGCATGACCCTTGCTAGTATCAAGGTGGTTAACCTCGATAACTTTCTTGCCTTCTTGGACTTTTAGATTGTAGCTTTTGGCTAGAGGTTTAAGCAGACGACGAAGGGCGACTAAATTCTTTTGGGCATGATACGGCGAGGCGTTTCGATAATGCCAAACTAGGGCTCTGGACTTTTCTTCGAAGCGGGCTCCAGGGGTAATTTCGGCGTAATAACTAAACAGGTCACCGATGTGACGCTTCCAGTCGCCAGCATCTTCGATCATGGTGTGCCAGGTTTTCCACTCCGGTTTCTTCATGAAGGCCCCATGTTCAGCTACTAGAGTGACTGGCAGGTGGTCTAACCAATCTGTTAGATCGGTGCGATCGCGGCCACTTATGACAACAACAGTGTTTTTGTCGTCGGAGCCAAGTCGTTCAAGTGCGTTTAGGACAGCGCGGGAGGGCTTGGCGTCCTCAGGCTGAGAGGCGATTGGGGCCAGGGTTCCGTCATAGTCAAGCAGGAGGAGACGATTGTCTGATTGATGGTAGTCGGACACAAGTGCGCGTTCTGGGTCGCCAATCAGCGAACGAGTGAAGAGTTTTTTGGGCTTTGGTAGTGGTGTGGTGAGTGTATCAATGAAGCTATCCGCCCACTTATCTACAGTGTGCCGCTTCAGGTAACGCTGCATCTTAATTGTTCTGTCTAGAATAGTTTTAGGTTTGGCGGTGAGGGCTTTTTTGAGGCCGGTGACAAGTGTTTTCGGTCGCGTTGGATTAACTAATATAGCATCTTTTAATTCTTCGGCGGCACCAGCCGTCTCGCTCAAGACTAACACTCCGTCGCTCTTGGGATGACTGGCTAGGTATTCTTTAGCAACCAGGTTCATACCGTCGCGAATAGGGGCAATAAAGGCGACGTTGGCTCGCTGGTAGAGTGCGGCATACTGGGCGAATGGTAGGGGTGAAAAAATTGGTTCAACCGGTTGCCAAGATTTTGTGCCATAAGTGGAGTTAATATCTTCGATTAGTTCATCAACTTTGATGCGGAGTTGTTTATATTCCTCGACATCGGTACGAGAGGGCATGGCTTGCATAATCATGACTGTTTTGGTGCGCAAGTCTGGGTTTTCTTCAAGTAGGGTCTTGAAGGCCTGCAGGCGTTCAACAAGACCCTTGGTTGGATCAAGCCTATCAACTGTCAGAATTATTTTCTTACCGCGGTATTTACGCTTTAACTTATTGAGTTCGCGAACGACCTCGTTAGATTTTGCGGCATCGGCAAAGCGTTTGTAATTAATGCCAATTGGAAAGTCGATGACGCGAACTACTCTCACCGACAGGGCGACCTTGCGTGGGCCAACAACGCCAATATTGGCTTTGCGACAACAGTCTAGAAAATTATCGGCGTAGGATGTTGTGTGGGTGCCAATCAGGTCTGATCCGAGTACGCCTCGCAGTAGCTTCTCGCCATCCTCAACTTTGAAGAATTCACTTGGCTTAGGGAAGGGGATGTGCAAAAAGAAGCCAATTTGGCCTTTTGGGCGAGCGACGCGTAGGCGCTCTGGTAACAACATCAACTGGTAGTCGTGTACCCAGATCGGGTCATCTGGACCGGCGATCTTCAGGGTTTCGTCGGCAAAAAGTTGGTTAACTTCTCGGTATACTTCCCAGTGTTCCGGCGTATCGCCACCCTTGCCGATAGGTAGGTGGTGAAAGACTGGCCAGAGCGCGCCGTTGCTGTAACCATTATAGAATCCATCAATCTGTGCTTTGGTTAAGAATATCGGAACACAATTTTGTTTTTTGAGTCTAACAATAATTTCGGATTTTTCTTCTTCTGTGATGTCTTCCAGGGCGATCCCTGGCCAGCCTATCCATTTTGCTTGACCGCTGTCGACGTAGCTAGCTAGGGCGGTTGAGAGCCCGCCGATGCTGGGCGAGAACTCCAGTTTGTCGTCAACCTTTTTAACACTGACAGGTAGTCGGTTTGACGCAATGATAAGCTTTTTTGTGGCCATAAACTCTCCTCTTGCCATGAGTATAGCGTACCAAAGCAATGCTCGGTGTAATCTAGCTAACATAATGGAGGATTACTATCTTGTAGCTGAACAGGGGTGCGGTACAATGTATAGACATGGTTACGACTTATGCGGGAGATAATGATGGGCAGAGGCTTGAGGCGACGAAGAAGTACGTCCAGGATTTTGTTGAGCGATATACGGATATGGGCCTGGAGAAGATTGATGCTGTAGATGTTGATTATGAGCAGATTTTAGGAGCGGCTCAGAGTGTGCCGTTTCTGGCTGAACGCAAATTAGTGGTTATTAGACAGGGTAGTCTTAACAAAGAATTTGTAGAAAAGTTTGAACAATTTTTGGATTCAGTTTTAGAGAGTACAGAAGTTCTTATCACCGAAGGAAAGCTGGATAAACGAACGGGTTATTATAGATTATTGAAGTCTAAAACTAACTTCACGGAGTTCGCTGTTTTAGACTCGAATGGCCTAGTGAAGTATGCGGTCGAGTATGCGAATGAACTGGGTGCGAAATTGTCAACGAGCGATGCGCGCTACTTGATTGAGCGGACAGCTCCCAATCAATTATCTTTGAAACACGACATCGACAAGTTGGCTTTATACAAGCCGACGATAAATCGTGAAGCAATCGATTTGCTGACTGAACTGTCTCCGCAGAGTACAACATTTGAGCTGATTGAAGCGGCTTTTCGCGGTGATCACAAAAAAACAGAATCACTCTACGCTGATCAACTGGCGCAGGGCATGGAGCCTCGGCAGATTATCTGGCTTTTAGCTTGGCAACTTCACATGGTAGCCGTCGCGAAGGCGGGACGAGCAATGTCATCGGCGGATATCGCCCGGGACCTAAATACCAAGACCTATCCAGTTGATAAGGCTAGGGCGCTTGCGTCAAGGATATCTGCTCCTACCCTGAAGAGGATGATATCTGACCTTAGAGAGCTGGATGTTCGTAGTAAATCAGAAGGAATATTGCTCGACGATGCTTTGCAGTATTATTTACTGACGTTGGCGCAGTAGGAATATTTATGCATTATGAAAAAACACGCCAGGGAAGTGGCGTGTTTTTTTGGTCCGCAGAAGAGGGGACTACTTTTTGGTAGTAGTTTTCTTGGCTGCTGGCTTCTTTGCAGGAGCTTTGGTGGCTACAG
>CAZKNP010000003.1:7224-10002 GCA_964554245.1 uncultured Candidatus Saccharibacteria bacterium
TTGTCGGCTGCTGATTTGTCTTTGCTTTCAGCGGAAGCTACAAATGCCTTAAGAGCAGTCTTGAGGCTTCGTTTGCTTTTGCTGTTACGAATAGCAGCTTTAGTAGCTACGCGGACTCGTTTTTTAGCTGATTTGATGATTGGCATATATAGTTATTCCCTTTTGACTCTAAAGTTGAGTCTTCGATTAGTGTTTACTCAGTGGTAGAGTGTAGCACGTACCAGAGGTAAAGTCAAAGATAAGGTATAAGTAAGGGGTAATTATTACATCGTTTGCTAGACAAAAATAAATCGCTTATGGTACTATGCTGGCAGTAACTCTAAATAAAAAAGAAAAAATATGAACGAACAACGAAGTCAGCTAATTGCACGAATTAATGAAGCTAAGAATATCTTAGTGACGGTCAGCAAAGATCCTTCGGTGGATCAGCTGTCGGCAGCGATTGGTTTTACGATTGCGCTGAATAATATCGATAAACATGCGACAGCGGTTTATAGCGGCGAAACTCCCAGTACGATTGAGTTTCTGAAGCCTGACGAAACTCTGGAGACTACAACAGACAGTTTGCGTGATTTCATTATTGCTCTTGATAAATCAAAAGCAGACAAGCTTCGTTATAAAGTCGAAGATCAGATGGTGCGGATATTTATTACGCCTTATCGCACAGCGATTTCTGAGAGCGATCTAGATTTTACGCAAGGCGACTTCAATGTCGACCTAGTAGTCGGTTTTGGGGTTCATACGCAACAAGATATTGACGAAGCCGTCCGGGCGCATGGTCGAATCCTGCACGACGCAACTGTTGCAACTCTCTCAACGGGCGAGCCGCTTGAGATGGGCAGCGTAAACTGGGTCGAGCGAGATGCTAGTAGTTTGTCAGAGATGGCACTCGATCTACTGGAAGGGGTTGATCAGAAAGCGCTTGACGAGCAGTCGGCCACAGCGCTTCTGACGGGAATTGTTTCCACGACTGATCGTTTTAGAAACGATAAGACAACTCCACGGGCTATGAGTGCTAGTGCGACGCTAATGTCAGCCGGAGCCAATCAGCAGCTCATCGCTAACGAGCTAGCTGCTCCTGTGAAGGAAGAGTCCGTAGTTGAGGTTGAGGCGAGCGTTGATTCACCACAAGAGGAAAGTAGTGAGCCGACACTAACAGAACCGCCAAAAGAGCCAGGAACCCTAGAGATTGATCATGACGAACCAGCACCGGCAGGGCCAACTGATGATGTCGTCAAAGAGGCGGGATCAGATCAGCCTCAGATCCATGTTGATGATGATGGAATGCTGAAAATTGTCGAAGACGAACAAGAGGCCCCACGAGAAGACCAAAAGACGCGTACGAGAATTGAGTCGCCGCCAATGTTCGGCAACCAACTGTCGGGTAGTGCTGAAAAGGAAGCCTATAGTCCAGCAGTGGAAGAGCTAACAGCGCCGGCTGTGAATAATCAGGATCGCCCAACCTTGTCACATAATCAGAAGGTGATTACGCCGCTTGATAGTAGCTCAGAGGCGAATGATGTACCTTTGCCGCCCGTCGCAGACATATCTACCGAAGGTAAAACACTTGAGGATTTAGAAAAAGAAGTTGGCGCTCACAGCCAGCAAGCAGCCGATGATCAGCAGGATAGGGCTGATGCTGCTCGGGAGGCGGTAGCTGAAGCTGTTCAGCCATCTGCGCCGGAGCCAATCGCAGCGCTAAATGCTACTCCTCTCGGTGGTCCATTACATGAACCCGCCCCACAGATTAGCGGTCCGGCAGTAATGGCGCCAGCATCTGATAATCCAGCGTCAACACCCCCGGTTGCTCCAGTTACCGATGAGCCGACCCAACCTGTTATTGCTCCGCCACTCATACCGATGCCAACGGCTGGTCCGAGTGCTTTCCCTGGTCGACCAGTTGTCGACCCGACTGAGGCTGGTCAACCAGCACCGCCACCAGTGCCGCCACCCATGGTGCCGATGTCCTAGTGGTTTCAATCTGTTACAATAGCCTTCATGCAAGGAATACTCCTCGTTGATAAGCCGTCTGGCTGGACTAGCTTTGATGTGGTTAACCGAGTTCGTCGACTTGTTGCTGAGGTTGAGGGCAAGAAGCCGAAAAGCTGTAAGGTCGGCCATACTGGAACGCTTGATCCGCTGGCAACTGGCCTGTTGGTTATTCTTGTTGGCAAGGACTATACGCGGCAAGCAGCTGATCTTATGAAGCATGACAAAACTTACGACGTGACGATGCGTCTTGGCGAAACGTCGACGACCGGTGATGACGAGGGCGAGAAAATAGTAGTATCCGATACTATTCCGACAGAAAAACAGCTCCTAGAGGCCTTCTTGGCCTTCACGGGGGATATTATGCAAAGACCACCCGCTTACAGTGCTATTAAGGTTAACGGCGTGAGATCTTACGATTTGGCCAGGAAAGGCAGGGCGGTTGAGCTTGAGGCTCGGCCGGTTCATATTGAGTCAATTTCACTCGAATCATACGATTATCCTTTGGTGCAATTTAGGTGCGAGGTTGGTAGCGGTACCTACATCCGAAGTTTGGTAGAAGACATCGGTGATAGGCTAGGCACTGGTGCCTATATGTCTGGTCTTAAGCGTACGGTTGTGGGTGATTTTAACTTATCAAATGCCCTTAGTGCAGAGAATCTATCGATCGAAGCAATTTCTGACCGGATATTTACTTTGCCATAAACATTTTCATCTGTTCGCGACTTGGAGTATGATTGGCCGTATGTCAATTTCACCTAAACAGGCCCATCATTTTGTTGGAGAAGT
>CAZKNP010000003.1:10102-55933 GCA_964554245.1 uncultured Candidatus Saccharibacteria bacterium
CCTCAGTCCTTTGATTACACTGATGACGGCTTAGAGAAGACGTCAGTTTTTTCAGGATCTGTGGCTCCTGGCTGCATATCACTTCGTTCCATTTATCGAATCGCATGGGATAGGCGCAGTCGGGAAGTAGATGCATATAGGTATCACATCGTGCATACGGAAGGTGAGTCAACCAATGTTACTAGCGATCTCCCTATCATGCATGAGGAGAGTTTTCTGTATGAACTAGACTACGGAGTGCTTAATTGGGGAGATCTATCTATCTTGAAGGAAGAGATTGCTCAGCATATAGATCAAGTAAGGATGCTTAAAGCTACTGACTACCGTTAAATCCAGAGTCTATCTAACTTTCTGCCACAGGACGTACAACTTGACAAAAACGCTATTTTTTGCTACAATTTTGATATTAAAGAATAATAAAAAATGCACGAATCGAATCATTCTAACGAGCCTGAAATATCAGGGGAGCAAATAATCCAAGGTCTACGAGAGGCGCGTTGGATTATGGCTGAAGCCAGGTCTAGTCAGGTCTTGCGCAGAGAACTAGCTAGCTTGGACAGAATCGACAATCCCGATTCATTTTTGTCGGCACATGTGATTGCGGGTTTCCCATCCTGGCAGAGATTGACTAATAAGAACGCGCTTGCCCTTGAAGCTGTAGGTCTTGATGTGGAGGGTATTGCCAGCAACCCCGAAAGTGAGGGTTCGGTTGCCTATAACGATGTAATGCTGGTTGTTTCGATGAAAGAAGAAACAATAAAGTACACATTAAACGTAATTGATGGTGTTGACGGCCGTACAGATGATGAGAAGGTTGCTGAGTTTAATGACTGGGCGGGTCGCAGACTAACTGATCGATTTAAGGACTCGACACTACATCATAAGATTCATCAGGCGCGTGAAGGGAATACGGGTCATGAAGATGCGGTAACAATAGCCGGATTTAAGTTGATGGACGACCCTGATGCGAGTATTGATCTTCTTTCGGAATTATCTTTCCCAGGACTGATTCAACCGAAGTTCATGTCTGATAGCGAGGCTCGTATCGCAATCGCTGATTCTCTCGAGCGCAGTAATTCAAATGTTCGACAACAAATAACAGACGATTTTATCAAGGTTGCATGGGGGGGTGATTCAAGCAATTCCGAAAGAGTTTTGTTTGTTGATAGGAAAACCGGCGATACTAGCATAACTCTGCATCGTCGACCTGAGCAAAATTACGTCGAAAAGGCCAACCAATCTGTTGAGTATAGCCCAGCTTTCATAGACACAAAGTGCGCTAGCGAACTGGCTGATTTGATGGCGCAACAGAAGATGATGTTCAATCCTGCGCTCCAGAAAGAAATGCTACGGATGGGAGACGCCGATAGGTATGGGTCGGCCTACACGCAGATGACGCGGGAGATTGCTAAATGGGTGAACCGGCCTGGCCGATTGGCTGTCAGTAATTTGTTTGTTCCGTATGACGAAAAGTTTAGCGGAGTAAATATTGTGGACTCATACCTTCCTGGACAGACTTACCTGGGTGCTCACGATGAGGTTGATAAATTTGGCATGAGCTCGGTTGAGGAAAAGGCACGAGAGGCCATAATGCAAATTGACGCATCTGGAGCGAGCGAGCCCACGCGATTGCTGATCGAAATGGCTCAACAGGCAGTTGGTCGAACCGCGTATGATAGTGATTTGCCAGTGAGCAAGGTTGATGTTTCGATGCAGCTGCATGCTTGTTTTGATGTGGCTAGCTACTATATTGGTGGCAGTCTCATGCCAAAGAGGATGGATGGGGTAGCAGTGAAAAAAGAAAAAGGCGTACCGATGCTAGAAAAGACTTACGGTGGAGAAACCTCTATGCTACTTGAACCAACTCTTTTTAATGGTGTGGTTTTGCCGAAGGGCTCACTGATGGCCAAAATTGAGCCCGGTGGATACAGACAAGACGGTGACGGGAAGTGGGTTTTTCTGCGTTTAACTCCATTCACATTTGATAGCCCAGAAGACCAAGTGGCAACTGGTACTGAGATGCCCAAAGCTCTGGCTCGGGATAGAATAATTGGAAGTGTAACTTTAGATACTCTTGTATACAACGCCCAGCATCGTCGGTAAGTTTCTGCGTCGTGTTGCAGAATAGGCGCTTATCTGATAGAATGGGTGGTAACGCCATCTATTAATCATCATAAATTTGGAAGGACGAAGAGAAATCCCATGATTTCAGCTGAAAAGAAGACGAAGATCGTCAAAGATTTGCAGAAAGACAAGAAGGACACTGGTAGCCCAGAGGTTCAGGTTGGTATTTTTACTGAGCGCATCAAGGAGCTAACTGAGCACGTTAAGATCAACAAGAAAGATCATATGGCTCGTCGTGGTTTGTTGCAGCTAGTTGGTAAGCGCAAGCGACTTTTGCAGTACATCGCTAGCAAAGACGGCAATGCATACCTAGCTCTTATCAAAAAGCTCGGTATTAGGCGTTAGACAATGGACGGTGGAGCCGAACTTCGGCTCCATGATCTAGGGTCGGACGCCACCACATTAGGGCGGGTGATTCTGGTACATTTTGCAATAATTAAATTATGTTCGGGGTAGGGTAGAGAGGTGGTTTAAGGTAGTAACCACCTTGCTACTCTACGGCCGAACAGAAAGGCAGGTCGATTATGAGTGATCATACGACGAATATTATTAACCCTGAAGGCAAGAGCCTGATTGTGGTCGAGCGCGAGCTGTGTGGCAAGAAGCTGACGCTGGAAGTTAACCGTGTTGGTTTCCGCACGACTGCAACTGTGATTGCGCGCTACGGTGACACGGTGGTGCTAGCGAACGCTATGCTTGGCAAGCCGATTCCAGGGATGGATTATTTCCCACTTAGCATTGACTACGAGGAGAAATTTTATGCTGCTGGCAAAATCAGCGGTAGCCGCTTTATTAAGCGCGAAGGTCGTCCGAGCGATGACGCTGTGCTAATTGGTCGATTGATTGACCGACCAATGCGTCCACTCTTCCCTAAGGGATATCGAAATGAACTCCAGGGCGTGGTTAGTGTGCTCAGCATGGACCCAAGCTTTAGGCCAGATTCAATCGCTATGATTGCTATGAGCGCTGCCTTTATGCTGTCGGGCGCACCGTTTGATGGTCCTGTAGCTGGCCTGCGTGTTGGTTTGGATGAGTCAGGCAATTACCGAGCGTTTATGAGCGCCGATGAGCTCGATGCTAGCAAATTAGACATCGTTGTGGCGGCTCGTGAGGGTGGCAAAGTGATGATGGTTGAGGCTGGTGCGAACGAAGCCACCGAAGCTCAGGTAGTTGAAGCGATGGAGTTTGCTGTTGAAGCTATGGCTCCTGCTATTGAAATCCAAAAAGAATTAGCCGAGAAGGTTGAGGTTGAGCTAGCTGAATACGATCTTCTTTTGCCTAACGAAGACATCCAGAAAGACGTTCAGGTGTGGGCCGAGGGTAAGCTAGGTCAGGCGCTACGTGCTCCATACCCAGAGCGCAATTCTAGGGTGGCTGCTCTCAAAGAGCAATTTCATTCTGACATGGCAGAGAAGCTTGGTGAGGAAGAATATCAGACGGTACGCGGCGAATATGCTGATGCGATTGAGATGGTTGTCCATAAGGATGTCCGTAAGGGCATTATCGAGGAAGGTGTGCGCCCAGACGGCCGTGGCCTAACTGACATACGTTCCCTTAGTTCAGAAGTCGGCTTTTTGCCAAGGGCTCACGGATCAAGCCTGTTTACGCGCGGCGTAACACAGGGAATGAATATCGTCACGCTAGCACCGCTAAGCTATGCGCAGCTAGTCGATACCATGGAAAAGAACACCGAACGGCGCTACATGCACCACTACAACGCACCGGGCTACACAGTCGGCGAAGTTCGTCGATTAGGATCACCGGGTCGTCGCGAAATCGGTCACGGCTACTTAGCCGAGCGTGCCTTGCAGGCGGTATTGCCAAGCGAAGCTGAATTCCCTTACACCATTCGATCTGTCACAGAAATAATGAGCCAGAATGGTTCAACCAGCATGGCTGCCACTTGCTCAAGTTGTTTGGCGCTGATGGATGCTGGCGTACCTCTTAAGCGACCAGTTTCTGGTATTGCCATGGGTCTAATGACAGAGGGCGACGACTTCTGGGTATTAAGCGACATTGCTGATGCCGAAGACTTTGCTGGCGACATGGACTTTAAGGTTACGGGAACATCAGAAGGTATTACGGCTCTACAGATGGACATGAAGGTTCATGGCTTGCCAGTTTCGACGTTGGCTAAGGCGCTAGAACAAGGTAAGGACGGCCGAGCCTATATTCTTAGGCATATGCTTGAGGTTTTGCCTGGCCCACGTGCCGAAATGAGCCCATACGCTCCACGAGTTGAGTCAATTCAGATCAATCCCGACAAGATTCGTGAAATTATTGGTAAGGGTGGTGAAACTATTCAGAAGATTACAGCCGAAACTGAAACCGAGATTGACATCAAGGACGATGGAACGGTTATGATTGCTAGCCCGGACGGTGAGAAGATTGAAAAGGCTAAACAGTGGATTTTGGGCATTGTTGAGGAGCCGGAAGTCGGCAAGATCTATCATGATCGACCAGTCGTGAGCGTACTAGACTTTGGCGCTTTCGTGCAGATTCTACCTGGCAAAGATGGCTTGGTCCACGTTTCAGAAATGA
The DNA here is from genome assembly GCA_964554245.1 of uncultured Candidatus Saccharibacteria bacterium. GTDB lineage: Bacteria > Patescibacteriota > Saccharimonadia > Saccharimonadales > UBA4665 > JAGXIT01. Next base: position 14,768 of record CAZKNP010000003.1, read on the forward strand.
GTGAAGAGCGCGTTGAAAAGCCTTCAGACGTTGTTAAGGAAGGCGACCTAGTTACCGTTAAGTTGGTCGCTATTGACGACCGTGGCCGCTTGCAGCTTTCTATGAAAGCCGCCAAGCGCGAAGAGAAATAGATCCGAATCTGACAAGTTTCTATAAACCACTTAAAGGATCAGTGATCGATGGTCGATGATCAATTAAGCACAGACGACAAGCAAGGCTTGTTAAATAACCTAAAGGCTAGCATTGAAGCCTCGGATGTTGCTGTCGAATTAAAATCTCAAGCGACGCAGTTGGTTTTTGGTGAAGGCAACCCAGATGCTGATATTGTCTTTGTTGGTGAAGCTCCCGGCAAACAAGAAGACCTGCAGGGCAGGCCGTTTGTCGGGGCTTCAGGTAAGTTTTTTGATGAGATGTTGGCAAAGGCGGGTTTCGATCGGACGGATGTCTACATTACTAATATCGTAAAATACCGTCCGCCAAACAATCGCGATCCTTCAACGGATGAAAAGCGTCAATTCTGGCCATTTCTGATGGAGCAAATTGATATTATTGCTCCGCGCGTTGTGATCACGCTAGGCCGACATAGCGGATCTTGCTTTATCTCAGATTTAGTGATTTCGCGCGACCACGGTCGGATGCGCCGTGTTAAGCATGGGGCTAGCGAATATGTGGTGATTCCGCTTTATCACCCAGCGGCCGCACTTTATAACGGCTCGATGCGTCAAGTGCTAATCGACGACTTCATTAAAGCCGCGGACTATGCGAGGGGCGAATGATTAATCCTTGCTTTGGCTGAGTAGTATGGCATGAATAGATAGCTCACGGGCGTTTTTTATGATGTCATAGTCGGACCGCGCAGCCAGTAGGGCGTCGACTATTGATTGATCATTCCCAGCTGATCTTAGAAGATTTAAGGCTATTCTTTTAGCGGTCTCTCTTGCGGTTGCGCCAAAGACATTCATGCCCGTTTCGGCTATTAGGGCGCGCAGCTCAGAGGCGTCATCGGCGGAGGTTGACGGGTCGAAAGATGGCAGCAGATCAGGTCTGCCGGACCTTAATGCAACCCTAAATGCACCGCTTGCGCTAGCCAGGTCCAGTAACTCTTTGTCCGAGAATGACTTAAGTACTAGGTCTTGCAACTCTGGCTTGTCGCGAAAAACAAGGCGATCTGCTTTATGGCTAATTCCGAGCAAGGAATCACCTTCAATTTGACCGTGTATGATGCTTTGCAATCGATTTTCCTCAATCTCTAAATCATCTCCGGCCTGACAATGGTCGAGCAAAATCCTTAATTCTAGTGGGTCTAGTCGATCGCGTATGCGGTATGCAACACCCATGATCATTTTTGGCACACCAAAGCCGTCGATGCCGTCTGGGAATTCTTGAGCAATTTTTAAATACTCAGTCATAGCAAAGTTGCGCAGATCAACGTTACCTAAATCGTCATTTCGAAGGCCATGGTACGCGAGTCTGTCGTAATAGCTACTGAGGTTAATGAATGCAGACTCTCGGTCTTCGATTCCTTCGGACAGTTTTCTTAGCAGGCGGCCTCCGCGCTCTAGGGTGCGGTCAAGGCTAACTTCGGAATCTCTGCCGATTGACCAGGTGGCGTCAACAATTGTCACCTCGGCTGAACCTTTGTCATCGATAATCTGCGCGAACCTATTCCAGGCATGTCCTTCTATATTTGGCCTATTTCCTATTTTGTATGATCTGGGTATTTCTTTTCGCTTGTGCTCGTAACCATCGCCCATCATGCCAAAATCATAGGAACAGTAGGTATTTTTGAGGAGTGAATCTTCTCCTTGGTTGGCCTTAAGACTTTCAAAAACGGCGACAGTATTGCAGGCGATATTGCGGCAAACACCATTGCCTTGCCAGGACGGGTTATCTCTCCGCTCAAGACCCTCCTGGAGCAACTCCATAGCGGTTGACTTATCGGCTCTAGTTTTTCCTCGGGATTCAAGGTCAACATAGCTATATTTGGAGAGAGCTTGCACGAGGCGAGTACTAAGACCGGCGGCCTGGTGGGGGGTGAGGTGAGCGAGAGAGGTAATATTAAGGTCCTCGATTATTTTGCGTCCGTCAGGCGTTCCGGCGCAAAAGGATCTGACAACGTTTAATATTTTCTTCTGCCAGATCGGTGCCTCTGTGGTGTTGTTGAGGGTATCAATACCTAGGCTTTTTGGGTTGGTAGTTATAACATCGACCAGGTCGTCTGGCACGGGTAGGGTCTCGGTTGAGGCTGGCAGTTTGCCAAATTCTTTCAGCGACGCCAAGTCTACATATCGACCCTTTTCCATCCATAATTTGGCTTCATGTTTGGGGTGGACGATTGTTTCTGGTTTAGGGACTGTTGTTTGTCCCAGGGTAGAGATTATCGCATCTGAGATGGGAACTTCGTGGTTATCTGGAACTGAGCTAGTTTCCATCCGTGAAGCATTAGGTATTTGTGGGGTAATTTCTTGTTTTTGGCATAATTTTTATGTTAGGTTGTCTATTTTTAAACATTAGCACAAAATATAAAAAATTGCAAGAACATTTCTTTAGAATATTGCACACGTCAGGCTTCTTGTGTATAATCCAACATGACTATCAGAGGAAACAAATAGCAGTTTTATCATTTTAATACCTCTGGTTCTCCTGAATTTTGTAATTATTATTTATTAACTCTCTTCTACATTCTAGAAAACGAAAGGAATACTATGGAGGAAAAAAGAAACAATAAAGGTGGACAGGGTCGACCTGGGCGCAGCCCAAAAACTAATCAAGCAACTTCAAACGGTCAGAATGGTGGCCAGCAGAGGCGTTCGAACCAAAAAGCTCGTCCGCAGAATGGCCAGAAACAACAGTCTGACCGCCGAGGTGGTGCAAGTCGCGGTGCGGCAGTTAGGGCACAGAAGCGCAGCCAGATGGATGCTCAGCGTATCGCCAATCAGTTTATGCCAGCTTTTGTCGATGACGAAGCCAAGAAACGGGCCAACTACATTGACGACACTCCAAGACTAAAAATTATTGGTCTTGGTGGTATGGACGGCGGTGGTAGTAAAAATATGATGCTGGTTGAGTATCAGAATGATGCCGTTATTATTGACGCTGGTAACGATCTGAGCGTTGACTTGCCGGGCATTAACTACGGCATTGCCGACACTGCTTACGTCGAAACTATTCGCCATAAACTACGAGCTTATGTGATTACTCACGGACACCTTGACCACATTGGCGGCTTGCCGCACATTGTGCCAAATCTGCCAGCGCCAATCTATGGATCTAGGTTTACAATTGGTCGTGTTGAGGAGATTTTTGAGAACTTCGGCACACCTATGCCAGAAGGATTCCAGTTGCAGACGGTTATCATGAACGAGGATAATCACGAACGCCTGAAGGTTGGATCATTCTATGTCGAATTAGTACGAGTAACACACTCGATTCCGGGCAGTACTGTTGTGGTAGTCGATACGCCGGTTGGGCGCATTATTAACACTGGTGACTTCCGATTCGACCCAGATCCACTAGATCACGAACGTACTGATATGGAGCGTTTGAAGCAACTAGGCGACGAAGGTGTTCTGGCGCTACTAAGCGAATCTACAACTACCGAGCGACTAGGTAGGACTCCGTCTGAGAGCACGATTGAACAAAGTTTCGTGGACATCATGAAGCAGGCGCCAGGCCGAATTATGATCGGTGTGTTCAGTACTAACATGAACCGAATCCAAATGATTGTGAACGCCGCTGTTCATCATGGCAAAAAGGTCTGTATTGATGGTCGCAGCATGGTTAGTACGCTCGAAATGGCTGTTAGGCACGGTTTCATGCGCATTCCTAAGGGTACGTTTGTGCCGATTGCTTCGACTGGAGGCATTCCAGAAGACAAACTAGTCGTTATCTGTACTGGTAGCCAGGGCGAGCCAAGTAGCGCCTTGCAGCGTATGGCCAACGGTGAGCATCGTCACATTAAGATGAAAGAGCAGGACACTGTGGTTCTTTCGAGTACGCCAATTCCTGAAAGTGGCAACGATGCGCTAATCGGTCAAATGGTCGATAACATGGTCAAGAACGGCGTGCATGTTTTCGAACATCGCCACCACGACCTCGATCATATTGGTCCACTGCACGTTTCGGGTCATGCTAGCTGGGACGAATACGCTGAGATGATTCAGTTAACCAAGCCGAAATTTTTTATTCCGATTTACGGTTCATACCGCTCTAAGCAGCGTCACATCGATATTGCGATCGAGCAGGGTATTCCGCGCAAGAACACTGTTAATGCCTTGAACGGCGAGGTGATTGCGCTAACTAAGGAGTCGATGGAAGTCGTTGGTCAGGTGCCAGTCGGTACAATTTTAGTTGACCAGACTGGGGCGGTGGTTAATAACGTCGTTGTTAAGGACCGTGTGCTGCTTGCTGAAGAAGGTCTGGTGGCAGTGGTTCTAACCGTCGATAAGAAGACCGGCAATCTACTGACTAGCCCAGACATCATTAGTCGCGGTTTCATTTATATGCGCGAGCAAGAGGATATGCTTAACGGTCTTAGGGCTGAGGTTCGTCGAGCTGTCGGACAGCGCTTCAAGCGAATCGATCTTGATCGCTTCAAGGCAGAACTCAAAGACCATGTTACTCACTATCTGTACGATCAGACTGGTCGTAGCCCAATTGTTATCCCTGTTATCAATGTTGTTGGTGGCAGTAGTGCCGGCAAAGACAAGAAAGGCCAATCCGAGAACGCCGAAGGCCAGGAAAAGCCAGTTGAAAAGCAAAAGACGCCAGAGGAAATTGCAGCCGAACAGCAGGCAAGGTTCCAGGCTATGCGTGAACGTCTGCTGAATCAAGACGCTAGGGTTGATTAATATTGAAAATATTGTACAATCTTCTATATGAAGAAGGTTGTCGCGTCGGTTATGACAGGTGCCTGTTTTTTGACGGGCTGTACCTCGCCAGAATTCCGCGGAAGTGATATATCGGATCACCGATTAAACAGTGAGCAGGTTCGATTAGTCAAAAATATCGCCAGCTTATGCTTGGGTGATGCTATGACTAACGTGGGCTTTTATTTCAGGCGACACACCGCAGGCGATGTGAGCTGGCTGTCGATAACCGAAAGTCGAGATAATGGCACTACTTACCTCATGTCAGTTAAGGCTACCGAGGTGCCTAATGTCATTGATGTAAACTCTGTCCTGGGAGCTATGAGCTCTGGGGAATTGCAGCTTGTTTCGTGGGACAACCATGGAGCTGAAGGCTTGTCTGATGGCACGGTTGTATGGGACGGGCCTAGCCCTGTTATGAAGTCATCGGACGATCCGGAAGTGGTTCTGTCCTTGATGTGTGAAGCCGCTAAGTAAACACAACCACTATTGACAAAAAATCAATTTTTTGCTACAATTAGCTTGTAAAATAGCAAACACAAAAACGATGACAACCGAACAAATATCACCTACTGTATCCGCAGCCGAAGATAGCTACCGCCCTGAGGGTTTGCCACCTCATTTAGCCAAGCAGTTTGGCGAGTTCGTCTTAGGATTGTCTGATGTCAGGCAGTTTGACGTCGAGGAGCGAGTTCTTGGGAAAGGTACCTACAATGAGCGCACTATCCTTGAGCCTAATTTTAATGAGATCATTACGGAGCCGGGGTATGATCTAAGCCGGCTTTCAGAAGAGGCAGTAGAGGCGGCCCAGGATGGTAAAGAGCACGTAGAGCGAATACTAACAAGCGCCTCTGATATGTTAGCTAAGGCTCACGATAGTCTTGCCGCTGAAGGAAAAGTGTTTGGCCCTAAGGTAGCCGAAGCCGATAGTCAACGTGACAAGCGTGAGAAGAAAGAGCGGGACATTGTTTATAAACGTGCCTTCGAGGTGGCGATAGCGTCTGCCCGCGAGACGAAGGCTAATGGAGATGAGCAGGGCACAATTGAAAACTTGGAGTCGCTACTAATACTCAACAGTGCCTATAGGGGAAAGGACCTAGCGCCATTTCGCACGGCAGTCAGGAATGATTTGGCCGAACAGCTTCTGGCGGCTGCCCAAAGAAGTAAAAATATAGTAGCCGTGAGCCCGACGCGTGAACCTAATTATAATCCTATGAATACGAGCGGGCTGGATGATCTGCTCACTTATGCAACAGGCAAGAAAATAAACTATACCCTGAAAGAGATGAGGCGACTTGACTTAGACGATCTAACGTCTATGGATGTGTCGACCTGGGACAGGGTGCGCAACATTATGGCGGCCGCTGAATCGTCAGCATGCCCCTATGATTTTGAGCAGATTATGGGCAAGATTCGGTCTACTTGGATGTTCGCGTCAACTTTAGCCGAACAAACAGATCAGGACCCAAGTCGACACGCTTTGTTCAGCAAAGACTTTATAATTGATTTGGTATTAGAGGCATCTGAGAACGCTGAAGTAGTTGCTGCTCTAAAGACAGATAAGCCACGCGTAGTCATGGAAACAGCTTCTGCCTTAAATATCGGTGCTTCGACCGCAGCGCAGTTGTTTGCAAGAAAGAACAACCAAGGAGGCCTGTCGACTTTTGATGAAGAGGCAGCCGCTAAGATGATTGCCTTAAGTGAAGAATTTCCGGAGCAGGCGGACGCAATCATTAATAACGCAAGATTGTCAGGAGATTTTGCGGCCAAGCACGAAGACGGTGGCATTGGATTCGATCCAGAAGGGGTCGCTGAAGGATTGCGACAATTAGGCCAAGATGTGCAATCATCTTCAGAAATTCTGAGCGTGTTGTCATCGTTCCCAGATGCTTCAGTGACTGACAGAGTTAGATACTGCTCAGATATTAAGAGTTTGCTGGAAAGGTCGGGCTATGCCATGCAAGAGTTGCCAGGCATATTGCAAGCTAATGAAGTTAGTATCATAGGTTTTGTGAATAGAATGATCGGTGGTGATAAAAATTATGGCAGCAACGCACTCTTAACATATCAAACAATGCAGGCGTACACTGAGTCATATTCAAAAATTGAATTTCCGCTCGCTGCATCCAGCCGAGATTTTTACGAAAAGGCTGACTTAGGGCAACTGCCAGAACTCAAAAAACGGTTTAGCGAGATTGGTTTTGGTGAGGAGCTAGCAGCTGAGGTATGTAAGTCGTGGGCTACCTATGATGCTTACAGAGTCAGCCATTTTCGTGCACATAACTGGGATCGTGATGCTGAATATTCAGAGTTGAGCGAGTCTTTGCGCCTTGATATTGCCAGAAATCAGGCTAAGGCTATCATGGCGCAGCTCCATGCGATCGAGGCTTATGCTGAGCGCTATGGTAAGGATGAGTTAGCGGAAATTGTTAACACATTTGGTATCTATAATTATTCACGTTATGGTGCTGATGAATTACATGATCAGTTGGAGCGTTGGCGCAAGGGCGATCCAGTTAGGACGGCCATAGTTAATACTCGAGCTGACTGGAATTCATTCACCAAAGCGGACGCCACGATGGAAGAGGGTCAGAATGACGGGGTATTTGTTTTTGAGGCTAACTCAGGGACCGAAATTGCTCGGGTGGCAGTGATGATTGGTCGGCATGAGAGGTTGAATGGCCGTACTCCTGATCTTAAATACTTCATTATCCATGCTCACGGTAGACCTTCGGGCTTTTTGATGGGTTCATCAGGGGAGATGGTTGAGGTCGCGGACTACGAGCAAGCCCAGGTAAATGCCAATAAAATTGGCGCCAGCAGGAACGACTATTCTCGGCATCTGGGTAAGAGTTTCGACATAGTGCTTCATTCTTGCTCTACGGCTGGCGATAATCCAGACGGCAAGAATATTGCCGAGACAATGTCAATGGGTCATGGGGTTAGGGTTGTTGGATCTAACCTAGCTGTCACAGGGCTAACAGTTAAGAGTGATGGCACGATTGAGTATGAGCAGAAGAACGGCAGCGGTCAGCCTGTCGTCTATGACGCCGGGTAGGCGGGGTGCTCGATAGAAAACGAGGGGCTCTATTACTTGACAAAAGTTGTAAAATTTGCTAATATAGTATAGTGAAGCGTAAAAAAATAAACACTGGTAAAAATCCTGAAGCTCTAAAGAATACTGAAGCATCGGCGGCGGAGGTCGTCCTTAATCCTGCTATTGTTGACGAAAATCGTCAAGCAGAACTTCGTGGGGCTCCAGCTGATTTAGTGGTGATGGAAGATGATATAAAGACAGGGAAGACAGAACAGTGGCGAGGTGCGCCGCAAGAACAGGCAGCAAGGATAGCTAGTTGGAAGTCTGTGATTAATGGTCAGTTGAAGGATTTAGCCGCCCCTGAAGAAACTGGACATATACAACAATAAGCGGTACAATAAAAAAGTATGGCAAAAAAGAAAAAATCGTCTAAATCGAAGAAGAAATCACCCAAGGTTGAGGTGGTTGCTCCGTCGCCCATTTGGGGCTACGTGCTGGCAGTTGTTTTAATTCTGGCCGGTATATTTATGGCTATTGGTGGCTTTGGCGCCGGGGGTAGTTTGCCCCAAGGTTTGTTCGGTGCAGGCTACTGGCTGTTTGGTTGGGGTGCTTGGGTTGTGCCAGTCAGTCTAATCTACTGGGGAATCTATAAATTCAAGAGCGAAGAACAGAAGCTGCCTATTTGGCAGGTTATTAATATGTATTTGCTGATGATTTTTGCCTCCGGTTGGTTCTTTGCGGCCTTCGCCGATCATTCGCTGACGGGCGAAGTGGTCGGTGGGCACGGCGGGGCGATCGGTAACGCGCTGGGCGGTGCAATTTCGAGCGTGCTCGATAAACTACTCTCCAGCACACTATTTTTTGTATTCACTCTATTGGCCTTCTTTTTCGCTTTTGGCGTGTCGCCTAAGGTGATATTAAAGGTAAAAGATGTGTTCAAGCGACCCGAACGAGAGGGCGAAGAAGGTGAGTTGGCGGCTCTGAAGGCACGAGCTGAATCGAGCTTCAAGATGAACGAAGGTGTGCCCGTTGTGCACCACCGCGAAGACAAACGTGAGCAGCCGAGGCAATCTAGTCTTAAGAATACAGCTCACAAACTAACTACGACTGAAAACCATGAGGCCCTAACTGCCGCAAGTGATCCGGATTGGAAATTCCCAGGCGTGGATTTGCTTGATCAAAAACAAGACCGAGCAGATGCCGGTGATGTTGAGGGTAATGCTCGTACGATCGAAGAAACTTTGCGCAACTTTAGTATCGATGTAGAGATGGAGGGGGCTAATATTGGCCCGCGCGTCACACAATACACCCTTAGGCCACCAACAGGCGTGAAATTAACAAAAATCACAGCTCTGGAGGACAACCTAGCTCTAGATTTGGCGGCTACTAGTATTCGCATGGAAGCACCAATCCCGGGCAAGAAGGCGGTGGGTATAGAGGTGCCAAACGTTAAAGCCGCTACAGTTCGTTTGGCTTCAATTTTCCAGTCGAAAGAATGGGCTGAATCAAAAGGTCAGCTAACTTTTGCTATAGGTAAAGACATTGTAGGTAAACCGGTGGTGGCGGACTTGGCCAGAATGCCACACCTTTTGGTGGCTGGACAAACAGGTTCAGGTAAATCAGTTATGATCAATGATATCTTGACCAGCTTGCTCTACCGCAATAGCCCAAGCACGCTCAAGCTCATTCTGGTGGATCCGAAGCAGGTCGAATTAACGCCGTATAACGATTTGCCGCATCTGCTGACACCGGTTATTAATGAGCCAGAGAAGACCATCTCCGCGCTTAAGTGGGCGGTAGCAGAAATGGAGCGCCGACTACGTACGATGGCTGGTGTTGGTAAGCGTAATGTTGAAGAATATAACAATCTGCCTGATATAGATAAGATGCCATTTATTGTCGTGGTGATTGATGAGTTGTCTGACCTGATGATGATGGCGGCGCGTGACGTTGAAGCATTAATTGTTAGGATTGCACAGAAGGCGCGTGCAGCCGGAATCCACCTGATTCTCGCGACACAGCGACCAAGTGTCGATGTTATTACCGGATTGATCAAGGCTAACGTGCCTGGGCGAATTGCCTTTACTACTCAAAGCCAGATCGACTCGAGGACGATTATCGATCAGGCTGGTGCGAACAAGTTGCTTGGTCGTGGTGACATGCTGCTGCTGACGTCTGATATGTCGGAGCCGAAGCGAATCCAGGCAGCCTTTGTTACTGAAGAAGAAACCCGCAAAATTAATGATTTTATTCGTGAGCAGCGTGCTCCAGAATACAACGATGAGGTAGTTAGTCAACCAGTCCAGTTGAATGGTAGGGGCGGAATTGTTACTGACGCTGGTGGTGGTTCTGGTGGTGGTGACGATGACATGTTCCGTGACGCCGTTCAGGTAGTTATTGATAGTGGTAAGGCCTCGACTACGCTCCTGCAGCGTCGCTTGCGTATTGGTTATGGCCGAGCAGCTCGCATCATGGAAGAGATGGAAGAGCAGGGCATAATTAGCCAGGCTGATGGGTCTCGTCCGCGCGAGGTGCTAGTCAGCTCAATGGATGCCGTCTTTGGCGGGCCTGACATGGGTGATGATGAAGCCGATCTCGGCGCTCGTATCCCGGATGTCGATCCTCGCGATGACTACCTATCCAAGTAAATATAGGTGTTTTTTGTTGTTCAGGAAAAATGACAACAGTATCTATTTTATTGAGCTGCTTACATCTGTTAATAAATACAACAATGGTCATTTTTACTTTTTTACTACATCATTTAGCTTGCAATAAAAATGAATGAGCATTACCATGATGGTAAAACAAACAGGCCGAAATGGAGGCGGTGTGACGACTAATCAATTTACTCCGAGAGACAGTAGAAAGGGCGGTCGTCAACTTCCTCCACCCGGCATGCAAGCAACAAGGAAACTATGTAAATGACCCAGCTAAAAAAGCTGGGATTTTTTATTATTTAAAAAACCATAGATAAAAAATGATTGAACTAGACCCAGCATCTTCAACCGAGAAACAACCATACATGATTTACACGGCCGACGGGTCTTCGCCTAAGGAAATTGATGACGGTCTGTTTGTTGAGAAATTAGATACAAGTACGGAGCAGTACGGAGTGCGCGTCTGTGTAGCTGATGTTTCTAAGCTATATAGCAACGGCGATGCTAGAAAGCAGGCAATGGAGAACGTTAGTGCGGCTTACTGGGATCTGCCTAACGACGAGAGGGGTTATGACCCGATGATTGACCCGGACTATATCCATAATCTACAGCTTAGTGAGGGGAAGCTAAGAAATGCGCTCATGATATCATTTACGGTTGGTCGCATGGTTGTACCATCTGAGGTGAGTGTAGATTACGGCAAGGTAGAGGTGGTAAAAAATTTGAGCTATAAAGAGTTTAGCGCACGAAGTAAATCTGGCGGACCGCTTGAAATGTACTGGAGGGTCGGGAAATTAATTAATGAAAAGTTAGGGTATAGGCAGGGTGGTGACTCTTCCAAAAAAACGAACGGCCCTAACGAAAGACAAATGACCAATACATCATATTCTTCGTGGCGACAGGGTTCGCGCCTGAATGAGGCTTTTATGGTAGCGGCAAATCACCTAGTAGGAAAGATGTTGTCGGTCGAGGACCTGCCGGCAATATACAGGGTCCATGATTCTTCTGATGTATCTCTTAGGGAAGTGATAGATAGTGATAAGGCGGTTTACAGACGAACCCCGGGCCTACATAAGGGGTTGGGGTTAGACCCGTATTGTCGAGTAACATCGCCTCTGCGCCGATTGGAGGATTTTATAATGGCGCATCATCTTAAGCTCAGGGCAAACGGCAAGGTGCCGTCGGCGACGGATATAAGGGTGATGGATGAGGCTATTTTGGCTTTGAATAAGAGGGCGATATACAACTCTTTGGCTTCAAGTCCTGGGGTAGTATCTAGAAACGAGCGTATGCGCGCACAGGCTGCTGAAGCGAGGCTTAAGTTAGTTGGTTGACATCAACAGGGGTGGCATGTTAATATATGCTCACTATTAACTCAGCTTGTATCCGAGTTTAAGAAGTGAGTACAGGCTTTAACCAAAGGAGTATCTCTGATGACTAATCAGTATGAGATTGCGATTTTGTTTGACCCAGATCTAGAGGTTGATCTAGAGAAGGCAACTAGCCGTGTCGAGAAGATTTTGACCGACAATGGCGCTAAAATTACTAACACCGATAACTGGGGTAAGCGCAAGCTAGCCTACACCATCAAAAAACACGACCAAGCGGTCTATGTTTTCTATACGGCTGAGATTCCAGGTGAAAACGTCCAGAAGATTGAAAGCATCTTGAATATTACCGACGAAGTTATTCGTTTCTTGGTGGTCCGTCCAGACCTGAAGGCTATCGCTAAAGCAGATGCAGAGAAGGCTCGCAAGGCCGAGCAGGCTGCAAAGCGGGCCGAGCGTGAAGATGACGATAAAGATGAGGATGAGGAATAATCCATGGCTAAGATTTTTAAACACCGAACAGACGTTGCGTTTTTTGACTACAAAGATGTAAAGACTTTGCAGCGATATGTTGATCAGTACGGTCGTATCGAGACTCGCAAGAAGACTGGCTTGACCGAAGCTCAGCAGCGCCGACTAGCAGTTGCTATTAAGCGCGCTAGGCACATTGGTTTGCTGCCTTTCGTTGCAACAGCTTAGTATTCTTCCAAGAACGACTATCATGGGTATCTGGTAATCGTTGTATTAAACGTGTTCTATGAAAAATATTATTGACGTCGACCAAGAATAGACGTAACGTTAGGATACTAATAAATTGAGCAGGACATAGTTCCTATAAGGAGGGTAACCATTATGGCTCGATCATTTAACCAAGTAGTTCTCATGGGGAATCTTACTAGAGACCCAGAGCTTAGGCAGACACCGAACGGGCAGAATGTCTGTAGCTTTAGTTTGGCTCTGAACCGCTCGTACAAGGGCGCGGATGGCAACTGGCAAGAGGCTACCGATTACGTTGATGTTGTTGCTTGGGGTCCGCTAGGTGAGCGTGTAGCACAATATCTTAGCAAAGGACGACCATGCCTAGTGAACGGACGATTGCAGTCTAGGAGTTGGGAGCAGGACGGTCAGAAGCGCAGCAAGGTTGAAGTTGTTGCTCAGGATGTAACATTCCTCGGTGGCCCGGGCGGAGACAATGGCTCGGGTGGCCAGGGCGACGGTGGCGCGAGCGGCGGATCGTCAAGGCCGGCTGCTAAGAAGAATGACACGGTCGTTGATGATATCGGTGACGAACCTATCAATCTTGATGACATTCCATTCTAAAGGACTGATTGCTTAAGTGAATATTGTTGATCGGTTCGCTGATTTTGACCGTTTTTATAAAGCGGCTTTGCTTGGCGTGGAAGACATCACTAAAGAAGACCGAGAAACCATCAAGCGGATGAAGCAAGACATAGCAGAGGCGAAGCAACAGCTCCGCGGCTATGTCTATGCTCAAACTAGGATTGAGCAGTTAGATGCCGCACGTAAACTCCACAAGAATCTAAGGCAAACGGAACAAGCTCTAGTGAGCCTTGTGACGATATTCGGACCGGCGGATGTGGCTCATCTGAGCGCCATACTAGAAGATATTCGCAGCCAATGCTCATAGGATATCCTAACAGGGGTGAATATGCTATAATGCTGCAAAAGAAGGAGGTTAGCTATGGCTAATTTAAACATTACGAATTTGAAAAAAGGGACCCTATTTCAACTGGATGGGATTCCATACCGCGTCGTTGAGTATAACCAGAAGGTAATGGGCCGGGGCGGTTCAATTGTCAATGTGCGCATCAAGAGCGTACTTGACGGCAAGGTGCTAGAAAAGACATTCAAAGGCAATGAAACTCTGCAGACTGCCGATGTGACGACTCAATCTGTGCAATATCTGTATAACGATGGTGCGACTTTTTTCTTCATGAATCAAGAAACGTTTGAGCAGTTTGAGGTCTCGTCTGAAACTGTCGGTGACGGTTCTGGCTATATGAAAGAAGGTGACGCGGTTTCCCTGCAGTTCTTTAACGGCAATCCAATCAACCTAGAGTTGCCCAAAAACGTTCCCCTGGAAGTTACCTATACGGAGAGTGTTGTGAAGGGTGATACTTCTAGTGCTGTCATGAAAGACGCGACGCTTGAAACGGGTATAAACATCCGCGTACCAGCGTTCATTAAGGTTGGTGATGTTATATCTGTCGACACAGAAAGCGGTAGCTACCGCGAGCGCGTGAAGGAGTAGCTAGTTGAAAATACGGCTAGACCGATTGGTGGCGATGCGAGGCTTGATGGCAAGTCGGTCGCAGGCTGAGTCGTATATTCGCCTTGGCAAGGTGAAGGTTTCGGGCAGGGTTATAACTAAGCCAGGTTTTTTGGTGCTCGAGGATGCTTTGGTGGCGGTGGCAGATGAAGAGCAGTTTGTTGGCCGGGCGGCGCTGAAGCTAAAGAGTGCCGACGAGACATTCCGCATTGACTGGAAAGGTAAGACGGTTCTGGACGTTGGTAGCAGTACTGGTGGTTTTACACAGTATGCGCTGACGCGCGGTGCGGCCAAAGTTTTGGCAGTTGATGTTGGTACGGATCAGCTCCACCCGAGTCTGCGCTCAGATGAGAGGGTTGAGCTTCACGAAAAAACAGATATTAGAGATTTCACACCTTCAACTGCGGTAGATATTGTGGTGGGAGACGTTAGTTTTATCAGCCTGCGTGAGATTTTGCCGCATGTATCGAAAATAGCCCCAGCGGCTATGGTGATAGCTATGGTTAAGCCGCAGTTTGAATCTCGCCACGCCAGCGTCAAGCACAAGGGTGTTATAAAAAATGACGCGGCCAGACGTGAGATTTTGAAAGAATTTGAGGCCTGGGTGCAAAGAATCTATAAGATAGTCGACAAAAAAGACTCGGATGTACCGGGCGCAAAAGGCAATAAAGAACGTTTTTACTTACTAAAGAAGGTGCCTAACTAAACTTATAGCACATATTAAACACTAGGGTATTCTAACAGCTAATAAGTCTTCAATGTTTGTGGTTTCTCAGCTAATATAAGCATATGCATTATTTCCCAAGCCGGGTGGATGCCGGTGATTTGATCGCCGACAAGCTTGAGCCAATGTATCGCTATGAAGACTGCGCCGTTTTGGCGTTAGGTGATGGTGCTGTATTGGTGGGGGCGGCGATTGCCAAGCGCTTACATTGTGTGCTTAATCTATTAATTCTTGAGCCGATTCAGTTGCCTAGGGAGCACGAAGTTTTAGCCACTATCAACCATCTTGGAGGAGTTACATTCAATGATAAATTTAGTCCAGGTGAGCTTGAAGCTTTTCGTAGCGAATACTTCTCCTATCTAGAGCAGCAGAAGCTAGAGAAGCTTTTTGCGATGAACCGCATGATTGGACAGGGCGGTATTTTGGACAAGGATCAGCTATATGGCCGAAACATTATTGTAGTTTCGGACGGATTACAAAATGGTTTCTCGATGCGGGCTGCTTATGATTTCCTCAAGCCAATCAAGGTGAAGAATGTAATCATGGCCACACCGTTCGCTACCGTTTCGGCGGTTGATCAAATGCACGTTATGGCCGATCAGATTATCTGTCTAAATGTACTTGATGACATAATTTCAATCGATCATTATTACGATGACGCTTCTCTACCCTCTAAAGAAAAGGTCATAAAAATCATGGAAGATATTATATTGAAGTGGCAGTAGGGTTTTGTACGTTCTTGAACACTGAATCTTGATTAGTCTTGGGTTTACTTCGTTACTGTAGATTGCCGCCTGGGATTATCTTTTATTTATCGGCTGACGATGTTTCGCAGGGCATCGATGTCGGTAAGGGCGATTACTGATTGATCAAGCCGGATTAGGCCACTATTCTCAAAACTTTTGAGGGTGCGGCTAGTGGTTTCTCTGGTGGCGCTGATTGAGCTGGCAATATCTTGTTGTTTTAGGGGCGCGTTCAGCGCAACTCCCTCGCTAGTTTCTTTGCCAAAGCGGTCGGCCATGCTGAGCAGAAATGAAGCCAGACGCTCTCTAACTGTTCGATAGGCGAGAGTCATAATACGGTCACTATGTATCTTGTACATGCGCGTAATTGTGTCCAGGACTGGCAGGGTTGCATCTGGGTGTGACCTTAGAAACTCGTTAAATTTTGGACGTGGTACCAACCAAACGGTTGTGGCCGTCAGGGCAGTGTTTATAACTTCTTTTGGCTCACCGGTAATAGCCCAGGTGAGACCAATTATCTCCCCGGCTTTCCGTATGATCAGAAGATTTTCTTCGTGGTATTTAGTGATGTCATACGACTTGACCATGCCTGATTCAATAAATATCACGCCGCGCGGACTTTCCCCGGGGCCAATGATATAGTCGTTCTTGTTAAACTCAAGTCGCACGCCAGTCTTAAAAAAATCGATCAAGAGTTGTTGGCTATCGCTTGAGCTAAGCATAGTGCAAATATACAAGAAAACAGTATCCCTGTCCAATTAGTAGAAAATTGGTGTGATATAAATCTCAGAAAAAAAGTAAATAACGTTACAGATAGCTTTTGCTCATAACGTCATACTTGAGATATAACCTAGGAGGTTTGCGATGATATCACCAAATGAGGTCGCTAATCAACTTAAACGAGTTGGATGTAATTACACCTCCTGGGGTAGTACTGAGGTGGCAGCTCTCCCGCGTCTCTTGTTAGGCGACGAGGTTATTGCGGTAGCGATCAACGGTTATTATTCAGGGGGCTTCGGTTTGCTGGTAGCAACAAATTACAGGGTGCTAATAATAGACAGGAAGCCCTTTACTCTTAATGTTGAGGACTTGCGCTACGATATGATAACTGAAGTCAATTTTGGCGCAAGGTTTATAATAGCTCAGATGCATATATCCATCCCGACCAGGACTATATCATTTAGTAGCTGGGCTATGGATAGGCTGCATAGGGCAATGCGGTATGTTCAGCAGCATGTTTTAGACGCCCATAATGCTCAGGCTGGCGTGGGTCATGGTGAGATCTTGGATCTAGGGCATCTCGGTGTGCCCGAGGGATTGAGGCGTGACTTAGCGAGCTTGGTCGTATCAATGTCTGAGGCTGAATTGGCGCCAACAGAATCTGTATCACCGCTACTTTCCCAGAAGTCATCTACTCGAGGGGTTAACCCATATAGCCGACAGGTTAATGCGTTATATCGGCGTAGGCTGCCTGCTTTCTATCACTAAAATGACACATTTAACAGATTGGAATACCTAGCAAAAGTTATTGAACTAGAGTACCATAATGGATATGGTAAAACGGCTGAGAGGAAGTTTTCAGGCATGGCGACAGCGCAATAAGCGTCTCTTTTTGCTGATTGTTGTCAGTTTTGTCTTGGTGATAGTTGGTCAGTTTGTTTATCCGGAGGATCGATCGCTGCCATTTACAAAGCTGGATGGTATGAGGGTTGGGTCGATGACAGAAACCGATATCACTCAGTTATTGATCGACAAATATAGCAATGTTTCGGTCAAAACTGAGTTTGCTGGCCCGGTTAAAAAATCATCGCACACAGCCAAGACTACAGCAATTGGCTTATCGCCGGATGCTGATAAGGTTTTTTCCGGTCTGGAGTCGTATCGTTGGTGGCAGAGGCTTATTCCTTTCTCGTTGGTGTTCGCCGGAATGTTTAATAATCAGGCGGTAACACCAGAAATTGATGATGCGAAGTTTAGCGAGTATGCAAAAGCTCGGCTTAAGGAGTGTGCGGTTGCTCCAGTTAACGCGGGCGTAAAAATTGATCAAGAGAAGGTAGAGCTTTCGCCATCGAAGGACGGGCAAAAGTGCAACGAACAAGGTTTTAGAAGGGCGCTACTGAGTGCGCCTATTAAACAAAGCGGTATGGTTGCCGAAATACCGGTAGAGACCATTAAGCCTGATCGCACAGACAAGGATGTTGAAGGAAAACTAGAGGAGGCCAAGAAGATTGTTAATCGATCAATCAAATTGGAGTTAATCGACGAAGAGGTGGCGGTCCCGCGCTCAACAATCGCTTCATGGTTGGTGTTTAAGGAAGATCCAAAGGACAAGAAAAAACTAATAGTTGACGTAGATACAAAGGTCGTCCGCGAGTATGTGGCGGAAATGCAGAAGAAGATTTACATAGCACCATCACCAACGGTTATTAAGACGGTAGATGGGGTTGAGGTTAGCCGGAGCGGTGGTGGCCCGGGGCGGGGGCTTAATCATACCGACACCGCTGACGCACTAAAGAAGCAGGTGCTTGACGGCGACGGTACTGCTAAGGCTACAGTTGTAGCTATTCAGCCACCAGCTACATACGAGCGTAGCTATTCAGCTACCAAAAATGGTCTTCAGGCTATGCTGAACGATATTGTTATGGACAAAGGCGATTATGCTATCTCCGTTCGATTCCTTGACGGCTCGGTCGTCAGTGCGCGCGGTGGGGTAGCTTATCACCCTGCTAGCACCTACAAATTATCGGTTGCTTATTCTTTGTTGCTTAGAATTGCGCGGGATGAGATCAAGTGGACTGATGCAGCTACTGGCGGCAAAAATGTTAGCCAGTGCTTTGATGTCATGATCGTGAACTCCGACAATCCTTGTTCCGAATGGTTCGGTTCGAAGATCGGCTGGAACACCATCACTAGCGAGAGTCGTGCTATTGGTATGTCTAGCACTAATATGGGCTTTGGCACAAAATCATCAACCGTTAATGATCAGACATTATTCCTAATGAAACTACAGAACGGCTCTTTGCTTGAGCCTGCCGAGCGGGATCGCTTACTAAGTGTTATGAAGAGGCAGGTTTACCGAAGTGGTATACCGGCCGGCACTAGGGTATCGGTGGCGGATAAAGTCGGATTCTTGGATGGTATGCTGCATGACTCAGCCATCGTATATGCTCCAGGCGGAACGTATACGATGTCAATCTACACTAAGGGTAGCACCTGGGGTGCCATGGCTGATGCTGCCCGTCAGATTAATACTCAGATCAATCGTCTTTGACCAATGTGTTAGCTGAACAGGATTGTTATTTGCTAACGTTGAACTTGAATTCGACTACGTCGCCTTCTTGCATGACGTAAGTTTTTCCTTCGGTGCGGACTTTGCCCTGAGAGCGAGCGCCGGTTATGTTGCCGGCGGCAACTAGGTCGTCAAAGTTTACGACGTCGGCTGCGATAAAGCCGCGTTCAAAGTCGCCATGAATAACTCCTGCGGCCTGAGGTGCGGTTGCGCCTTGCAGTATTGTCCAAGCGCGCACTTCTTTCTCGCCGGCCGTAAGATAGCTTTGTAGTCCGAGTAGTTCATAAGAGGCCTGGATGAGCGCAACTAGGCCTGACTCTTTAACTCCATAACTTTCCAGCATTTCGTCGGCGTCAGCTTGGTCTAAGTCTCGTAGTTCGGCTTCGAGCTTGGCGCAAACAAACCGGGCGGGGGCGGGCGCTACTAGTTCGGCCATGGTAGATTTTTTGGCTTCATCAGTTAGCTCATTGTCGTCAACGTTAAATAGGAAAATAACAGGTTTCAGAGTTATGAGCTGGAGTTCTTTTTTGAGCCAGTCGGCTAGTTCATGCGACATGATTGATTCGTTACCAAAGAGTGGCTGGCCAGTGTCTAGCACGGCCTTAACCTCTTCCAGAAATGCCATATTCGGGGCTAGTTTTGGGTTGCCTTTAGTTTCACGGGCTAGTTTTGGCAGGCGATTTTCGACAGTCTGGAGATCGGCAAGAACTAATTCTGTGTTGATAACACCAATGTCTTTTGACGGATTGTGTTCGGTGTCGACGTGCAGAATATCATCGTCGAGAAAAGCGCGGACCACTTGAACGATCGCATCACATTGTCTGATGTGACTGAGGAATTTGTTTCCCAGTCCTTCGCCATCGCTAGCGCCAGCTACTAGGCCGGCAATATCTACAAACTCAATCGTGGCTGGTTTGACCGGTGCTCCGCCGTACAGGTCGCTCAAAATAGCTAGACGCTCATCTGGGATTGGCACGATGCCGGTATTCGGTTCAATAGTTGCGAAGGGATAGTTGGCGGCTAGGATTTTACTGTTGGTCAGGGCGTTAAACAGGGTGCTTTTACCGACATTTGGCAGCCCGACAATTCCAATTGATAAACTCATAATAAACAGCATACCATAACAGGGTAAGACCGAATGCTTAGTCGGTTGATTATTCGTCGGGCAGTCATTGAACTGCTTTATATATCTAAGATATAAACGTAGACTGTATGCTGTTTGTATACATTTTTTGCACAATTGATCACTTGTGGTTTGCGTTAAGTAGCTTAGGTGTATTATTATAATCATAAGCATGAAAAAGAGACCAGTAGCATTAATAATATTCATAATACTAATTGTTGTAGGGGGTGTGTTTGCTGCCTTCGCAACCGGATTCTTGTACGCAGGCATAAAATCATCAGACGAACGAGTGGTTCTGCAGAACCGAGCGTGTGACGATAGTATGATTTCGCGCTATAACTACTTTTCGTATCCGCTCAACGACGAGGATTCAAAACGTGTAGCTAGTTTAGACAAAGAAGTGAGAGCTACAGATACAGAATCCAAGGACCCAACTTGTCAGGCAATCCTGTTTCACATAGCCGCGAATGATATGGATGTTGATAATATGCAAAAATCTCTCGATGCAATTAAACGGCTACGAAACAAGAGTGTGTTCATAGACCCGAATTTTAGACACGCATCTTCCATACAAGAAATGGAAGGAGTGATAAATAGTATTCGAGCCGGCGCGAATCTTTATTCGGAAGAAGGGATGTAAAAGGGTGATTTCAGCCGTAAGGTATCGTTGGTTGCCGTCCAGGCGCCTGCATGTGTGGGGGGTTGCAGCTGGGCTAGTGTTGGCGTTCTCGGTGTCTCTGGGTCTAACCGCTTTGGCGCAGTCTGGTGGAGGTGCTGGCGGTGGTGGTGATTCTGGAGGTGGATCTGGTTCCTGCTCTAGCGATTATTATGCTTGTCCAGGAGGTTCACCGGCCGGCAAGCAGAATGGCAATGGCTGGCGTTATTTTTCTCTCAGTTCTAATGGGCCCACTGGAAATCTTGATGGCGGATTTGCTGATAAAAATATGACTTGGCGCAAGGTTAGAGCTGCCTGCCAGGACTATACTAGTGGCGCACATGTTTATGTGTGGTATGGCGGTAGGGGTGTAAGTAGCTCCTGGAGCCTGGGCTATAACTACAAAGGTGTAGATCGGTATACTGCGGGTAGAATTTATCCTGGATTATACACGGGGCCCTTAAGTTCGCCTGAAAACATAAAAACCTATCCGAGTGGGGCTATTCACGTCAGTGATCAGTACGCCAAGAATGCTTGGGACAAGTTTATCAGTACACCTTACGGTAAACCTTACGCGAGCCAATTGACTTGGGGAAATAATGTTGGATGGTTCTGTCACGGCGAAAAGGAAAGTGGCACATGGGATTTGAGACAGGAGAGTCGAGCTCGCGTGCCGGCTGGCACGACAGTCTCAGGTGTCTACTCTCAGTACGAGAATATGCCAGGAACAACAGTCGAGGTCGGAAAAGAAGTGCATTTTATGCACAAAGTTGAAAATGTGGGCTCTGTCGCCACACCTGGTCCTATCAGTGCCGCAATACAGACGTGGTACACGACAAATCCAAATAGCTGGAGGGATGGAGATGTTGGGTATGGATTTCCGGATATTGGCTACCTGAAAAATCCTAAGGCACCTCTGCCCCCAGAGTCGGGCTGGTCGCCCGTTGGTAATGTGTTATCTAGTGGTCAGTATGGGTCAAAGGGTACTAGTGATTCAGTAAAGTACTACTGGATTAATTATGGGGGTACTGTCGTAAGGTCTGGTCCGCCAGGGCCGGAGACTATGAGAGTAAAAGCTCCTGGAAGTCAGATTAATAAATATATTTGTCAGCGCATAGCTAATCCTACGCCGACGGACTCTAGTCAGTGGAGGTTTTCAAAGCCGGCCTGTGTCAAAATAGTCGCTCCTACTATAACAGGGGTCCCTGAATGTGTGTATCCTTCTGAAATCGGGGATAAGTTTTTCGAGATCGGCCAAGCACAGAAGTTCAAGGTTGGTGTCGTACCTCGTGCTCCCGTCAATAGCTCAATGACAATGACGGCCAGCATAACTGGGGGTAGGCTGGGATCTCCTAGCTCGTTTGGTTCGGTAATGCCCAACCCGATTCAGCTAACATCTAATCAATTGATGTCTAGGGACTTAAACTTGCCTAATCTTGCAGAAGGTGAATACAAGCTAATCTGGGTGTATAAAAATACAGATAATAATACTGAAAAACTATGCGATGTTAATTTCTTCGTTGGACGCAGGCCTTTCTTTGCCGTACAAGGAGGTGATATCTTGGCCGGTATAGCAGGATCAGCTATTAAGGCTGATGTTGAATCTTGGAACGTCAACGGCGGCGCCGGGACTGATTTTCGGGGTGGGAATAATAACTTAGCGGTTATAGCTACGGGAGGTATAAAAAATTTCGTACCGGGAAGTGATAGCAATCCAGGGAGTAGACTGGGGTTTGCTAATTTAGCGACTGGGTCGGGTTTGTATGGTGGCCAATTTAAGGCGATTCCAACCTTTTCAAATCCGAGGATGGCTGGAGAGTCGGTAGGTGACTCATTTAATGTATACGGGAAGAGTGGTAGCTTTACTAGAGAGGGTAATGTGATTGTTTCGGGCGAGGTTACTGCAGGTAGTAGCATAAAACTCTTTGTTGATGGTGATGTTATGGTGGGTGGTGTGTACTATGGCGGCTACAATATTAATAATGTGCCCAGGCTAACTATTTATGCCACGGGCAACATTATTGTTCAAAACTCTGTTGATGAAATTCACGGTAACTTTATTGCGGACCGGAACTTCTATAGTTGTGGTATTGGGTTGAATGGGTATAGGGCTGTGTCGGACGCTCCTTGCGAAAAGGAGCTGACGATCTACGGTACGGTTGTTGCCGATGAGGTTGTATTAGGCAGGACGACTGGACACTATAAGGATGGCACTCCCAGGCCGGCCGAGAGAATTATTCATGGACCAGAGGTTTGGCTGAGTGCCCCACGAGCTAGTGATAGCGGCGTATTTGATAGCTACACCAGTCTAACACCAGTTCTTTAGCGCAAGATACACATAGGTTATGCTTTTTGTTACAATAGTCCAAAAGAGAAGGGTAGGTGATGACAGAGTCAATAGATAAAAAGTCTCAAGGGAAAGATGGCGGCGCTATTGTTGTTGGTAAATCTAGCAAAACCCCAATTAAGCATACAAAAACCTTCGTAATAATCGGTCTAATAGTGAGTGCGATTGCTCTGGCTTTAGTGTTTAGTCCTTGGAACCTGATTGGTGGCAATAAAGATTTGAAGCCTGCTGACGCCACTAACTTAAAGAAGAGTGAGATGCCAGATGAGCCAGAAGTGGTGCTGGATAAGCTAAACAAGGCAGAACTGGAAGAAGCTCAGTCGCAGCTCGAGAAAGCAAAGACGCCGGAGGAAAAAGGTAGGGCGTATATATTACTGGCGAATAGCTCAGTAGGCAGCGATAGGGCTAAGGCGCTTGAATATGCAGTCGAAGCGACTAAGGTTTGGCCTACAGTAGAAGCATACGAGGCAGCAATATCTTTTGCGCAACTTGCGGATAACCAGACTACACTAGTTGATTTAGAAAGTAAGCTTCAGCAGCTTGGGGGAGCGCCAGTCAGATGATCAAAAATATTCAATTATCAAAACATAGTTATATTAAGCTCGGCGCTGTTGTCGGGCTGTTCTTGATTGCGGCGTCTGTGGCACTCTCTATCGCGTTTGGCCCTAAGGCCGAAGCGGCATCAGTTAGCGGAAGGGGATACTTTACTGGAAGGTCGATAACCATAAGTAGCATTGCATATAGGCACGACGTGCTATCTGGCAGAGACAGTACAGGTGCTGGCCAAGCGATACCGGTACAGCTCTATAACGGTAGAGATGATGCCGGAACAGCCGGAGCCAACGACAAGGAGGAGTTCTATAACTGGATAAAGTATCGATATGGTTTATCGACAACCTCTTCTCGCGACAAGACTGGTATAGCATTTATCGTTAAAACGATGCTGGGTCAGTCTGGAGCGACCAGTACTGCCGCTCCAAAATCTAAGGCCGTAACGGCAGCGGAGTGGACTAGCTTGAGGGCTAGGATCATGAACCCATCAATTAGCGTTGGGTTTTTAAATGCAGATCCAAATAACTATGGTCGAGTGTCGTTCTATTCAACAACAGATGGGGATACTTTGTTTACGGGCTATAACTCAGGCAGTCGAGGTCTTATGGTCTTTCGCGATGCCTCGCAAGGCGGAAAGGTTGTTTATGTCCTAGAAATACCGTGCGCTAACCCTCTAGGATACTTGAGCCTACCGAACGCCGATAATAAGCCAGCAGTTACAATAACAGCAAGCTGTAATACCAAGACCCTTTCTGGTACCGTTTCTGATCCAGATTGGCCAAGTGGCAACAATATGAAAGTTCACTTGATAATTCCTGGCTACCCTAGAGGCGAATCTAGGGGCTATGCACTTAGCACAAACGGTAGATATTCATTTAATATCAACGACCCGACATTTATGGGAAATAGTTGGAGCTACAACGTCAAAGTATTTAGCTATGATTCTAGTGGTAGAGAGCTAGGCTCCTCTTATGCTACAAATGTTTTGAGGTTTGGACCTTGCCAGAGTGATGTACAGCCAGATTTGAGCATAGTCGCTGACTGTAATGAATTAAGAGGAACGGTGACTGACCGAAACGCACCAGGCGTGGCGGTAAGGGTCGAGCTTTATATAGGGGGAGTCCTTAGATCAACTACTACTAGTAATACTAGTACTAAGGAATTCGGCTTTAATATTTCTTCATACACGTCGGCGATGACAACATTTACGGTCAGGGCGTATAATATTGGTCTTGACGGCAGGGCAACAACTTCTTACGTTTCGGACAGTGAATCTGTAGGTGGCGGTAGCTGTGCGGTCGCTTCTTGTGGTGAGCGCATAGGCAGTACTGTTGTTATCGGGAGTCAGGTGTCTATATCTCCAAAAGTGATAATAAGTAGTTGGTCAACCCCTCCGTTTAGCGCTTCTTCTTCGCCGCAGAACCCGACAATGGTCTTGTCGATTAAGGCGCCTAATGGAAGTATTACTAATCATACTCTTAGGTACTCGGTAACTCTGAACGGCGGTAGGGCTACATTGACTGGCGTGCATATGCTTACTCCGTCTGTAGCGGGCCATTACGACATAGTTTGGAGGGTTACCAGTAGTAACACTCCAAGCGTAAACGTTGTGTGTGATGGTGGGGCTAAGGGTGGTGGCGGAAAGGTGAAGGCAGGTACCCGGCCTTACTTTGACGTGTACGGTGGGGATATCTTGGCTGGGATAGCATCTTCTGGCAGTGAAGACCCTGCGAGTGTGATCGCTTGGAACCAAGGAGAAGGTCCGTGGAGCGGTGCTGGTGGCAATCTAGCTGCAATCGCTACGGGTGATTTAGATGGCTTCGTATCTCAGAAGGGTGGTAATCCGCCTAAGGGCTTGTCATTTGCAAACGATACCGGGAACCCAACGTATGGTGGTGGATTTGAGGCTGCACCGACAAAACAAGCAATATCGGAACTTTTTGCTAGCGACTCTGGTGGATCTATCGGGGGTTTGGTTAATCTTGGAGGGCTGGAATCAGGAGTTTATAGCATAACTGGCGATGCCATTATCAGTGGGGTTGTCGGGTCGGGGAAGAACATAACAATAATAGTTAGTGGCGATATTTACATCGAAGGTAATATTACCTATGGAGCTTACACGTTAGCTACAGTGCCAAGGCTTAATCTTATTACCACTAACGGCAATATTGTTATTGGATCGAACGTAAGCGAGGTGCATGGTGTGATTGCTGCCGAAGGCAGTGGTGCTGGCGGCGGAAAGGTTTACACCTGTGGAGTGCGTAATGCCGAGGGTATAATTGGTTACGAATATAGTCAGCTGGGAGAGCATTCGTGCGGAACAGGCTTGAAGGTCGTCGGCACGGTTATGGCAGATGAAATTGTATTAGGTAGGACCAGCGGGTCATGGGTTGGTGGCGCCAACCTTAATCCTGCCGAGAGGTTCATGCACGGACCAGAGACTTGGCTGTCTGTTCCTTATGGCGGCGTGGGTGCAGGTTCATATGATAGCTACATAGGGCTCCCTCCGACTCTTTAGTTCGGTGCGCAAAACTTTGGCAGCGTAATCTCATTTTTTGCTTGCCTTCGATTACGCTCATGCTATAATCATAAGTAATTATGGCAATACTGAGTGGGGTATCATCGTTTTTCGGACTTGACATAGGAACGACCGGCATTCGTTTGGTTGAGCTGCGTGGTAGCGGAGCATCGAAGACGCTTGTCAAGTACGCTTATGTTCCTCTTGAGTCTAAGATTTCACAAAGTGACAGCAAGGTTGATCAACAAAAGTTAGCACAAACCCTGAAGCAGCTTATTGCTGAGTCGAAGCTATCTACTAAAAACGTTGCAGTCGGACTGCCTAGTAGTCACGTGTTTACTACTGTGGTTGATTTTGATCAACTTTCACAGAACGAATTGGCAAAAGCTATTCAATATCAAGCTGACTCATTAATTCCGACACCTCCTGCAGAGAGCAAGATTGATTGGGTCGCTCTTGGGCAGTCTCCTAAGGATACGACAAAGATTGAATTGCTCCTGAGCAGCGTGCCTAATAATTTCATAGAATCTCGCTTAGATATGATTGAATCGATAGGTCTTAATGTGATTGCTTTCGAGCCAGATTCCTTGGCGTTAACAAGGGCTTTGGTGGCGCCAGGCACAACCGCCGCACAGATGATTATCGATATTGGTCAAAAAAGCACTGACTTGGTGGTTGTGATGAATGAAGCTCCTCGTTTGACTCGTTCGATCCCAACAGGATCGGAGGCGATTGTTCGTTCTGCGTCACAGAACCTTAATATTGATGACAAGCAGGCGAGCCAGTTTGTATTTAGGTTCGGAGTAAGTAAGGATAAATTAGAAGGCCAGGTCTACCAGGCAATTATTGGCACAATCGACATGTTGGTCACTGAAATCGATAAGTCAATCAAATTCTTCCAAACGAGATATCCTGGGAATACCATCGGATCAATTATAGTTTCTGGTGCAGCGTCCATTATTCCCGAGCTTCCGCTTTATATCGCTAACAAATTTGGAGTAAATGTTGAAATAGGTAACGCTTGGCGAAACATCTCATTTACAGCCGACAGGCAAAACGAACTTCTTGCAGTTTCTAATCAGTTTGCGGTTGCGGCTGGATTGGCAGAGAGGAGCGAGTAGATGGTACAGTTTAACCTTTTGCCTGATGTAAAGCTTAAATTCATTAAGTCCCAGAAGACTAAGAGGATGGTTACGGCCGTTTCTGTGATAGTTAGCCTAGCGTCACTTGGAGTGCTAGCGATGGCGCTGTTTACTGTTTATTTTGTTCAGAAGCAGATGATTAGTAGCTTAGACACTTCGATTAAAAAATCAAATGCCGAATTAGAGAGCATAGAAGATGTTGATAAGATATTAACTGTACAGAACCAGCTTAGCACTTTGACTGGTCTACACGAGTCAAAGCCGGCAGTTTCTAGAGTGTTTACTTATCTGCAACAAACCACTCCAGATCGTGTGAGCATAAACAAGCTCACGATTGATTTCGAGGCCGGCACTATCGCGTTTGGCGGCGTTGCGCCTACTTTGGATGACGTAAAAAATTATGCAGACGCGCTTAAAGGGTCGACTTATAAGCTGGATGGCAATGAATCGAATAGCCGTGCATTCACGGACGTGGTTCTCGGTAGTTTTACTCGGGATGGCACAAAGGCTACATACACAATTACCGCAAAATATAACCCAGATTTGTTTGATACGACCAAGCAAGTAGAGCTGGCTCGAATAGCCGATGCTAGCGAGGGTGGCGACGGGCCATTTAACGCTGAAGAAGCGCCCGAGGATACCACGGAAGGAGAGCGGCGATAATGGCAAAAAGTACAAAACTTGGACCGAGTAAATCGATAAAGCATCTAATGATAGATAAGGCCAATGCTCGAGTGGTGCTGATGGTTAGTATTGCGGCTTTCTTGCTAGTTTTCTCTTTGGTAGCGTCTAGGACCTTATGGAATCAGGCATCTTACCAGGCTAAGGTGATTGGCGCGAAGCAAAAAGCTTCCGACCAGCTTAAAAAGAATATTGAAGCCATGGACAAGCTGAAGCCCTCATACGACGCTTTTGTCGGTACGACTACCAATGTTATTGGAGGCAGCACTTTTGGTGTTGATGTTAGAGATGGCGATAATGCCAAGATTGTGCTCGATGCACTTCCTAGTAAATATGATTTTCCAGCGCTAACTACAAACATGGAGACTCTAGTTAATGATCAGGGAGTGGGCATATCTAGCATCTCGGGATTTGATGATGAGGTAGCCCAGTCGGAGAATCTGAACAGCCCTAATCCTTCACCAGTTGAGATGCCGTTTGATTTGACCGTATCCGAGACTGACTACGGAAAGGTTCAGGCGGTTATTGGTGGGTTTGAGCGCTCAATTCGTCCGATCAAGATTCAGACAGTTGACATCGCTGGACCTCAAGACAAGCTTACCTTAAAAGTAAAGGCGTTGACGTATTATCAACCAGCCAAGTCACTAGCACTTCGTTCGGAGGTTGTTAAGCAATGAAACAAAAAGATATAGCAATCATTATTGTTGTAGCAAGCTTTGCGGCTTTTCTCTCATTCTTTGTCGCAAACAAAGTATTTGTTAATGATAAGAGTCGCACTCAAACTGCCCAGATAATTGACCCTATTAGACCTGAAATGTCTATGCCTGATGAGCGCTTTTTTAACGCTGAAAGCATTAATCCAACCCGCAACACTACCGCTACTGGTACAAACGAGACGCCATTTAACGACTCTGGTCAGTAGGGATACCCATGAGTGTTCTATCTGAACAGTCGGCTGCCCAGCTCGAAGAACAGCTTCTACAGGCAGAAGTTATTACTCGTGCTGACTTGGCGGAGCTAAAGAAGCAGGCTGAAGATACAAAGACACCATTATTTACTCTTTTAGTGACAAGTGGCAAAGTGACGAACGAGCAGCTTACGAAGGCGACGGCACACGTCGCTAAGGTTCCGTATGTTAATCTTCTTGAGGCTAAGATAGATCCGAAGGTATTGGAGCTCTTGCCGGCCGACTTGGCAGAAAGGTACATGGCTGTACCTCTCGGCGAAATGAAGAAACGATTGGTTGTGGCTATGCTCGATGCGAGCAACGTTCAGGCTGTTGACTTCCTGAGCAATAGGATTGGCCGACCTCTTAAGGTTTATGCTGCTAGCGAAGAAGGTATTCGCCAGGTATTGCACCAATATGAAGTGAGCATATCCGATTCTTTGGTAGGTGAGATTAGTCAGATTGGCAGCGCTCCGGCTGCCGATACTAAGGCGGACAAGGGTGCTCTAAAGGGGCGTGTTACTAATGAGGCGAATATTAAAACTATTGTTCAGGATTCGCCAATTAGCAAAGCTCTATCAACGATTCTTGAGTATGCTGCCAAGAATAACGCCAGCGATATTCATATAGAGCCGTTCAAAACAGGGCTCAAGATCCGTTGCCGCATCGATGGAATTCTTAGGGAGATCATGAGCCTTCCTAAGAGTACGGAGCCGCCACTAGTTTCTCGTATAAAAATCTTATCCAACCTAAAGATAGATGAACACCGCGTTCCGCAGGACGGCGAGTTTAGTATAAGTGTTGCCGGTAAGGATATTGATCTGCGTATTGCGATTAGCCCAGTTGTTTGGGGTGAGCAGGTTGTTATCCGTTTACTAGATAAGAGCGGTACGAGCCTTCGGTTAGAGGATATGGGATATGTGGGTAGGGCGCATAGGACAATTAAAGAAGGTTTGACGCGTACAAATGGCATGATTCTTACTTCTGGTCCAACTGGCTCTGGTAAATCGACAAGTCTATATGCGCTTCTGCAAGAGGTGAAGAGTGATGCTGTCAATATCGTGACGCTTGAAGATCCGGTTGAATACAAAATGGAGGGCATAAACCAGATTCAGGTTAATGCCGATGTTGGACTGACCTTTGCTAGTGGGTTAAGGTCTATCCTGCGTCAGGACCCGGATATTGTGATGGTAGGTGAGATCCGTGACCGCGAGACAGCTGAACTAGCTGTGCAGGCTAGTTTGACTGGTCACTTAGTTTTTAGCACTCTCCACACCAACAGCGCGGCTGGAATTTTACCGAGACTTCTAGATATGGGAATTGAACCATTCTTGATTGCAAGCACTGTGCATACGGTGATCGGCCAGCGGCTTGTGCGCCGTGTCTCTAAAAATGCAGAGACGTATTCTACCGACGCAGCTGAGACGGCGGCTATTAAGGCTGCTCTTGGTTCGTTGCTGCCTCCAGACGCAGCCAGCATGCCAAATATTGCAGCCGATTTAGGTTATCCAAGCTTGCCTTTGTCCACTGATACCGCTTATACTTTAACCAAGGGTAATGACACCCCAGACGCACCAGGAGGCTATAAAGGACGAATGGGCATATACGAAGTTTTCGATATTAGTACGGCTATCCAGGATTTGATCTTGAAGCGAGCAACTAGTGCCGAAATCCAAGAACAGGCTCAGCGAGAAGGAATGGTCACTATGCGTCAAGACGGGTTCTTAAAGGCATTAGCCGGCAAGACAACGGTTCAAGAGATTAACCGAGTTGCATCGGCAAACAGTGCATAAATAAAGGGGAAGGGCATATGGCAGCAACAGGACAACCTAGAATCGAACTTCTACTAGAAGAAGTCGTAAAGAAAAAGGCATCAGACCTTCATTTGCAGGTTGGTTTACCTCCAATTCTGCGTGTTGATGGTTCTCTGGTTCCGGTGACTGGTGCTGATTCGCTGACCGAGGAAACTGTTGAGACATTAATTTTTGCCATTCTTGACGAAGATCAGAAGCAAATCCTACTCAAGGATAAAGAGTTTGACTTCAGTTTTGCCTTTGGTGATCTGGGGCGCTTCCGCGTTAACGCTTTTCATGAGCGTGGCAACCTAGCGGCCGCTCTTCGTTTAATTCCAAATGAAATCATGACTATCGAGCAACTTGGCTTGCCGCCGATTGTCTCAAAGTTCTCTGAGTATCCTAGAGGCCTAGTGCTTGTTACTGGTCCAACTGGCTCTGGTAAGTCAACCAGTCTGGCAGCCCTGATTAATAAGATAAATACCGAGCAATCTAAGCACATTATTACCATCGAAGATCCAATTGAGTACACCCACAAGAGTAAAAGAAGTGTTATTGTTCAGCGAGAGGTGCATTACGACACCTATAGCTTCTCTGCTGCTCTTCGTTCTAGTCTTCGTGAAGACCCGGACGTAGTTCTGATTGGTGAGATGCGCGATCTCGAAACTATTGCTAGTGCAATTACGATTGCTGAAACTGGTCACTTGGTCTTTGCGACGCTCCACACCAACAGCGCTGCTCAGTCAATTGACCGCATGGTGGACGTTTTTCCGCCGCATCAACAGCCACAAATTCGTGCACAGCTTAGCAACATCTTAATGGCGATTTGTAGCCAGAGGCTAGTGCCGGCAATTGGTGGCGGTCGAGTGGCAGCGGCAGAGATTCTAATTGCTACCCCAGCTGTGCGTAATATCATTCGCGAGGGAAAAACCCACCAGCTAGATGCTGTGATTCAGACTGGCGCAGAGTTTGGTATGCAGAGTATGGACAAGCAACTCGTCCAGTTGGTTCATTCTGGTACGATTACTTACGATGATGCGAGGAGCTTTGCTGTTGATCCGGATGAACTAGATAGGTTAATGAGGGACTAGGCGGAGGTAGTATGATTGCATATAACTATAAGGCACGAAATCCCAAAACCGGGGAAGTCGTTAGGTCTGCTGTGCAGGCCGATAGTGAGGCCGCTGCCGCTAAGCTTATCACCGCTCAAGGCCTAGTGCCTACAGACATTAAGGCTAGTGGGTCCGATGGATTTTTGAGCAGCCTTCGTAAGCGCGTGGGCGCTAAAGACCGTGTGCTATTCAGTCGTCAACTAAGCACGCTGATTAACGCAGGTCTACCACTTCTACAGGCACTTCGGAGCGTAAATCAACAAACCACGAATAAACAACTTCAGTTAGTTGTGTCGCAGGTGATTGGCGATGTGGAGGGTGGATCGACTCTGGCCAACGCTATGATGAAGCACCGAAAGGTGTTTAACCAGGTCTATACAAGTATGATTGCCGCTGGTGAATCGTCGGGTA
This sequence comes from uncultured Candidatus Saccharibacteria bacterium, assembly GCA_964554245.1. Lineage (GTDB taxonomy): Bacteria > Patescibacteriota > Saccharimonadia > Saccharimonadales > UBA4665 > JAGXIT01. The sequence continues at coordinate 46,984 of CAZKNP010000003.1, forward strand.
CGCTCGATCGTTCGCTTGACCGTCTGGCTATACAGCAAGAAAAGGAAGCTGACTTAAACAGTAAGATTCGTGGGGCTATGGTCTATCCTGCGGTCGTGCTGGTGGTAATGCTGGCGGTTGTAATATTTATGATCGTCAAGGTCTTGCCCCAGGTTGAGGTGCTCTATAAAGGCATGCCTGGCGCCGAGCTGCCGCTTGTGACTCGTGTATTGCTACTGGTAGCGCATTTCATAATGGACTACTGGTATATTCTTGTTATTATCCTGGCGGTCTTAGTATTTGTTACGACTAAATGGGCACGAACTGGCCCTGGCAAGGAAGTGATTGATAAAGCGAAGATGAAGGTTTGGCCAATTGGTCGACTCTTTATGAAGGTTTATATGGCTCGCTTTACTAGAACGGGCTCCACTTTAGTGGCTAGCGGCGTGCCACTGCTCGAGATGCTTAATATTACTTCCAGGGCTGTGAATAATGTCCATATCGAAAAATCAATCTTGCGCGCCTCCGAGAAGGTGAAGGGCGGAAAAAGCTTGGCAGACTCTATAGAAAATGACCCCAATTTCTTGGCACTGGTGCCCGGTATGATCCGAATTGGTGAGCAGTCGGGCGCAATCGAGGAGATGATGTCCAAGGTGGCTGATTACTATGAAAAAGAAGTTGACACAGAGGTTGAGAATATATCATCAATTATCGAGCCAGTAATGATGATAACGCTCGGTGTTGTTGCGTTTGTTATTGTTGCGGCTGTATTGCTGCCAGTTTATGGTCTCGCAGGCAGTAGCAATTTCTCAATCTAGCCGGCTTAAGGTTCTTGCAAAATGAACAGCAGAGACGTATTATTAAACCATAAGAGTAATGTAATAGAGGGAAAAGGGCACAAAATTATGCAAAAAACATTATCAAATAAAAAGGGCTTCACTATCATCGAAGTTCTTATTGTTATCGCTATAGCTGGACTTATATTGATGATTGTCTTCCTGGCGGTCCCAGCCCTGCAGCGTAACTCACGCAACACTACTATCAAGAATGACGTCCAGAACGTCCTCGGTGGTGTAGCCGAGTATCGGGCAGCCAACAACGGCAAAACCCCAACAGCCATTAAAACTACTACGTCTGGTGGCGTTGTAGAATATACGGGTGGTACGGGTAGCAATACAACAACTATAAACGTACAGGGATCCACTCAGGTAGCTGTGGCTGGTGGCGCTCCTAGCACTGGCAACATTAACATAGTCCTCAATGCTAAGTGTACTGGAACGGGTGTTGCTACTACGACTAACTCTAGGTCCGTTGCTGCGTTATATGTAATCGAAACAAGCGGCGGTACCGTACCGCAATGTGCAGATTCTTAGGATAGAGCATGGTTTTATCAAAAGAGCCCTTTCTCAAGGGCTCTTTTTTAATCGCGATAATCAACGATGAAGGGTAGCTACGGAGTGCGCTAGGGTAAGCCACTTGTCTCGTATTTATCATGCTCTATACTTAAAGCTAATGATTATCGTAGCATTGGCTGTTTTTGGTATTATCTTTGGAAGTTTTATTAACGCTTGGGTTTGGCGGCTGCGTAAACAGGACGAACTGGCGCATGCTGTTGATTCAAAGAAAGAAAAGAAGTCGAAGGCGAGTGCCAAGAAGCTGGCGGCCGAAAAAGAAAAGTACTCAATCCTTAGAGGCAGGAGTATGTGTCCGCATTGCGAGCACGTGCTGGCGGCTAAAGACCTAGTACCGCTTTTTAGTTGGCTGAGTCTTGGTGGCAAGTGTCGTTATTGTAGGGCGCCAATCTCCTGGCAGTATCCGGTAGTCGAACTGGTAACAGGTTTGGTGTTTGCTTTGTCTTATGTATTCTGGCCGTATGGTTTTGACGCTGTCGGCATCGCTCTATTCGCTGCTTGGTTGGTATTTGTGATTGGGTTCATGGTGCTCACTGTCTACGATATTCGCTGGCAAGAGCTACCAGATGAGATTGTCTGGCCACTGAACGCCCTGGCTCTACTACAGGTGCTCTTATCTATTCATGCCAAGGATATCGGTATACTCTGGGGTGGTTTGATGGCTGTAGGTGTTATCGCCGGCTTGTTCTGGATTTTATTTGAAGTGTCGAAAGGGCGCTGGATTGGCTTTGGCGATGTTAAGCTTGGGATTGCGCTTGGGCTCTTGGCGGGCGGACCGCTCAAGGCGCTGTTGGTGCTTTTCGCAGCGTCATTACTTGGAACATTAGTTAGCCTGCCTACCATAATCAAAAGGCATAAAAACCTGTCATTTCAGGTGCCGTTCGGCCCATTTTTAATTGCCGGACTGGCGATAGTCTACTTCTGGGGCGACCAGATTATTGAGTGGTACACAAAGTTGTTTTTCTAGACAGCGCTTATGCTATACTAAAAGTAACTTTATGGGGCAGGGAATGACAGAAAAACAAGACGGCTTCACAATTATCGAAACGTTGATCGTTATGGCGGTATCGGCTTTGCTTTTTCTAATGATTGCTGTCACTATAAGCGGAAGGCAGGCCAGGACTGAATTTTCAATCGGCGTCCGTGATGTTCAGACCAAAATCCAACAAGTTATTACAGATGTGAATAACGGCTATTATCCCACCCAATCAAAATTCACTTGTGCATATTCTGGGGGTAATAATTTGTCGATAAAACAAACCAATTCAGGGTCAGAGCAGGGGTCTAATAGTCGGTGTATATTTGTGGGTAAAGCGCTCGTGTTTGATAGTGATAAGATGTACATATATTCCCTTGCTGGGTTAAGGTTAAATAACTCAGGTAATGAAGTGTCGACTCCTAAGGAGGCTAGAATTACAGCAATTGCTCAGAGCCCGCAGAATGGTGATGCCCCGGAGGCTACTGAGATCTACCAGTTGCCGGCTGGCCTAAAGCTTTTCAGAGCTTCTCATGATGCAAGTTCTTTCGGGGTCTCTGACGTTAGTCGCTATGGCTTCGCTGCGCTTAGTAGTCTTGCTGGGGATGGCTCCGTGGCTTCTCAAGTTGTAAATATTCACGGCTACGGATCACCAATGAGTAGTGGCGGAGATATTCAGGCCCTAGCGGGAACTGTCAACGGTGAGGCCGGCCTTACAGACCCCTATCCTAGGAGAGAGCGAGTAAGCTTATGCTTTGATAGCGACGGTACTAATCAGTCATTTGTGGTGACGGTCGGTGGTTCTGGCGGTACGTCTGTGACAACGGATATTAAGAGCGGCGATAGGTGTGGCGCATGATTAAAAAATATAGATCTGAACGCGGAGACACGATAGTTGAGGTGTTGATTGCGGTAGCGGTGGTGAGTTTGGTTCTAACGTCGGCCTATATGTTGAGCAACCGCAACCGTCAGAATATGCAGAGTATTAAAGAGCAGGCTCAAGCCCAGAAGCTAGTTGAGCAGCAAATTGAAATGTTGCGACTAACGGATGCTGATAATATACCTACGAGCGGCTGTCTTAGTGAGGTGAATGTGAGCGCTACCGGTGCGGGCTGCAAAAAAGTCGATGGGGGCGCAGAATATACTGTGTCTATCACTGGTATTGACACCAAGACGTATCGCGCTAGTGCAGAGTGGGATAAGTTAGGAGGCGGTAAATCGACTGTGTCGATGTCGTACTATTATGCAGAGCAAAAATAATAAATCCGCCGGCTTTACTATAGTTGAATTAATGATTGCCACGCTAGTTTTCTCTGTCATACTGGTAGCGATCACAGTAGCTGTTATCCAGTTTTCAAAGGCTTACTACAAGGGTGTTCACGAGTCGGCTACGCAAAACGCGGCGAGAAATATTGCTGATGCTGTTTCGAACGCCGTAAAATACAGTCCTAGTCGAGCAGCTTCGGTTGACTATATGGAGTCAGACGATAGAAGCGCTGTTTGTGCTGGTGGCTACGTTTTTGTATATAAGTTGCACGAAAAATATACCAAAGATGACGCTGCGGCAACTGGGATGTATATGCAGCCCCAGGGCAAGGATGGCTGCTCTGTTGCGCCCAAGTCAGAAAAAAGCCAGCAGCTACTAGGTAATAATATGCGCTTAACTGATTTTAGCTTGACAGAGGTGGCTGATGGCATGAATACACTAAAGGTTAGCGTTATATACGGTGACGACGAGTTGATAGTTGATCCTGGTTCGGAAAATAGTCGCTGCACGACCGATCGGGGTAACGAATACTGCGCCATGTCTAAGCTGGAGGCTACGATTGGTAGAAGAATATAGGGATGGAAGGAATAAAGATGAATTACATGCATAAACACTATAGGTCTGAAAAGGGCATGGTTTCCTTTGTTATAACACTCGTTATGATATTGGTAATATCCTTAATTGTTATTGGATTTACTCAAGTGGTTATGCGCGCTCAGCGTGAAACTATGGATCGACAACTGGCCGCCCAGGCTCAGTATGCGGCTGAGTCAGGAGTAAACAAAGCTATCGAGGTTGTTAAGGGTGGTATGGCTAATCCTGCTGCCGCTAAGAAGTTTAAGGCCAATGAGTGCAATAAGGATTTGCAGTTTGATGTCGATCCTGATCCGGCTAATAGCGTTAAGGTAACCTGCGTCATGGTTAATGACTCTCCAAATAGCATTAAGACCTCTGCTAGCACAACGTCTTCTTCGGTAGTAAGGATTCAGCCCGCTGATTCATCGGGAAACGATGCACCTGCTAAAAGCAGAACTCTGACCTTCACGTGGTCAGCTGCGCCTGGAGATAGGGCAGTATCTAAGCATGGTTGTGCAGCTAGCTCTTCAACATTGTTACCAAGTTATATTACGGACAGTGGTGAATGTTCCTTTGGTTTGCTTAGGGTAGATTTACTTAAGTGGAATAACGAAGGCTCAGCTGCAAACGCCGATGCTCTTGCACAAAGCACTAAGACGCTCTATCTTGTGCCAACAAAGGGCGGCGGTTCATCTCAGACCGTGAGTGGTTTTGAAACAGAGCCGAAGGGCGTTTTAATTAACGCTGCCTGTACTGAGGGTGAAGGGGGTAGCTGTAGTGCTTCGGTTACGCTGAACGACCCGGCCGGGAACCAGGTCTATTATGCCCGACTAAGCACCATGTATTGGGATGCGGAGGATGTTACGATAACTGGCGACTACCTTGCTAGTGGCACTAGTAACGTGATGTATTTTAAAGGGGCGCAGATTGAAATAGATTCAACTGGCAAAGCCCAGGATGTCCTAAAGCGCGTTCAGGTCCGCTATCCTATTTCTACAGGTAAAGATGCCGGCTTGCCGCCATACGCTCTTTGGTCTAGTAAGACAATCTGTAAAAAGTTTACGATAGTACCAGACCCGGCGGGCGGATCGACTGTCGAAAATTCTTGTCCGGCCGAATAGGCTCAAACTAAGGTTTACTTTTTGTGGAACTTTTCGTGGACGGCTTTTAGGTGCGGGTCGGTAACATGGGTATAGATTTGCGTGGTACTAATATTGCTGTGGCCAAGCATAGCCTGTACTGAGCGCAAGTCAGCCCCGTTCATCAGTAAATTGGTCGCGAAGCTGTGTCTGAGGGTGTGGGGGCTAACTTTTTTGGTTATGCCGGCTAGTAGGGCGTATTGGCTGACTAGGCGTTGGACGCTCCTGACCGACAATCTGTGAAAGTTTCCGCTGCGGTCAACGGTTTTACGCCCGCTGTAGCGCTTGAATAGGGGCCTGGTGTTATCTCCGCGCTTTTCTAGATATTCCTCGATCCATCCAGCTGCTTCCTCGCTAATGAACACTGGTCGGTCTTTCTGGCCTTTTCCACGCACCATAAACTCACGCCTTTTGAGGTTTATGTGGTCACGGTCCAATCCGACGAGTTCGCTGACGCGTAGTCCGCTCGAGAATAATAATTCCAATATGGCGCGGTCGCGCAAGCCGGCTTCAGTGGAGACGTCCGGCTGCTCGAACAGGCGAGTCAATTCTTCGTCGCTCAGGAATGTAACTTGAGGTCTTTTAGCTCTAGCCAGTTCAATTTTATCTGGCGCCATGCATTCTATGTCGCGTCTGGTGCAGAACTTTAAGAAACTTCGTAGAGCAATCAGGTGATAGTTGACGGTGATCTTTTGTAGTTCGTCGCTAACATTAGTGCCCAGCCGGTTTAGCCACAGTCGCCATTTGCGGACCAGTTCGCTGTTTATGTCCTGAACAGTAATATCGCCAGCGTAATCAGCTAAGCGGGTTAGATAGTGTTCGTAGTTGCGAATAGTCTTTCTCGATCGGTTTTGTTCGATCTCGAGATACTGTAGGAATTGCTGTAGGGCATCGTGAAATTGCATGTATCTATCATACACAAAAAACAAGTACTTTTGTAAGGTGTTAAATCAGTGTACAATAGGCGCATAACAAGGAGAACATACGGTGGAACGAACACTTATTATATTCAAACCAGACTCAGTTATGCGTGGAATCGTTGGAGAGGTGTTAACTCGCTTCGAAAGAGCCGGCTTGAAGATAATCGGCATGAAGATGTTGCAGCCAGACTATGACCGATTACATAACCACTACGAAGGTATTGGGACTCTTGAGTCGCGCAAGGGTAAGGAGATCTTTGATAGTCAGCTAAAAACTATGATGCTTGGACCAGTCATTGCTATGGTACTAGAAGGTGTCGAGGCTATTGATTTTGTGCGCAAGATGGTCGGCCCAACAGAGCCAAAGTCTGCACAGCCCGGCACTATTCGCGGTGATTATGCACACGTTAATTACGCTCAGCCGGCAACGGTTGGTATGGGTGTGCCAAATATTGTTCACGCTTCAGCCAACAAGGAAGAGGCGGAGGCGGAGATTGCACTATGGTTCGACGAGCCAGAGCTTTGTCGTTACGATGCTGTGCATAACAAATTTACCCAGCCTCATCCGGTAGATGAGAGTTTGGTTGAAGACTTAGTCTGATATACTAAAGACCGACCAGATATTTTCTTGTGTCGGTCGTGCCCCCATAGTTCAATGGATAAAATAACTCCGTCCTAAGGAGGAGCTCTAGGTTCGAATCCTGGTGGGGGCACCACAGAAAAGCCCTGCTCTAATCGGCAGGGTTTTTCTGTTGTAATGAAAAGGCTACCTGTTAACGGCTGAATATAGTACTGCTATAATAGGGCGTAAGCATTATGAGTAAGAAATCAAAATCCTGGGATTCAGAGAACGTAAAGTACTTCGATGATCAGTTTGAAGACGAGGACGTGAAACTAGTTTTTCGCAAGCATGTCATATCTATGCGCAAAGGTTTGATATGGGGTTCGATAGGACTGCTGGTCGGACCGCTGATTACGCTCATTCTGACTTATTCTAATCTTGATAATCCGCCGACAATGACTTTCTTCTATCTAAGTTTTGTCGGGAGCATCTTATTGTCGATGCTGTTGTTCTTCCCGTCCTGGATTAGTTGGTATTTTAGCCTGTTTATTATGACTGACAAGCGGTTTATTCAGATCACACAAAAGGGTTTCTTTCATCGCAATGTATCGGATTTAAATCTAAATCTGATTCAGTCGATTAACTACGACATTGATGGCGTTGAGCAGACACTACTTAGCTATGGTACAATTATCATGCAAACTTACGTTGGGGACTTATATTTAAAGCAGATTCATAACCCGGCACGGACCCAGCGACGATTGGTGGACGTTATGAAAGATGTTGGCGTAAAGCCTTTAACGAATCCAATTAACACGAGAGTATTAAATCATCATGAAGAAGAAACAGAAGACTAGCAAGGTTGGTCTAAGCACTAAAGAAAAGGTCAAGGCAATTGTGCCGCCGGTCGCCAGTAGGTTTAAGAAACAGTCAGTTATGGCGAAGACCGAAGAAGCCCTGAGCGCGGTGCCTAAAATAACCAACGAAACTGTAGCGGAGCACCGAGAAGAGGTGCTTAAGGGTGCGCGTAAGTATAAATACCCGCTACAACATTCAAAGTATAAAATCATTATCATTACCTCGATATTGATGGGCGTAGCATTAATTGTGCTTTTTGTCGGTGCCATGATTGGCTTGTACCGAAACCAAGCGACATCTAATATCGCCTACAGGATTACGCAGGTGGTGCCATTCCCGGTAGCAAAAGCAGGCGATCACTTTATATCTTATGAAAATTATCTTTTTGAGCTGCGTCGGTATATGTACTACTATCGCACCCAGCAGCAGGTAGACTTTTCAACTGATTCAGGCAAGCGACAGTTGGAGGGGCAGAAGCCGAAGTCATTAGATAAAGTTATTCAAAAAGCATACGTTAAAGAATTAGCAGAGGACAATAAAATCCGTGTAAGTGGTGCGGAGGTTAAAGATGCTGTGTCGATGCTAAAAGCGCAAAATATGCTGCGCGAGAATAAGGACTTAGAGAGTGTCACCAAGCGATTCTATAACTGGTCGGTGGGCGACCTCGAAAGAGAAATTAGGGATGAGCTTCTGGCTCAAAAGGTTGCGGCAACGTTGGATACCGAAGCCAATGAACTGGCGAGCAGTATTGTCGCTCAGCTCGAGGGTGGCGCAGACTTTGCGGCGCTTGCAAAAGAACATTCCCAGGATGATGCAACCAAAGAAAAGGGTGGTGAGTATGAATCGCCAGTCAGTGTCGGCAGCCAAGAGGTGTCTCCGGTGGTGGTGCGCGAACTAGCCAAGATGAAACCAGGCGAGTTCACAGAAGTAATTCGTACCGCTACGTCGCTCGAGATAGTTAAGTTGATCGAAAAGATGCCTGATGGCAAGTACAAGGCCGCTCACATACAGATTAACTTCAAGCCGATTGAAGTCTATACTGATCCAATTGCCAAGAAAACCAAAGTGCATAAATTTATTGATATCTCTGACCTGGAAAAGCCAGCTGAATAAGATTTGGCAGGGGTTTGCGGCTTGTTGCGCATGTCTATGATGCGTTTTTCTTGCAATAGATAACGAGGTTTGCTACACTTACCCCTGTTAGATGTGCGCCCGTAGTGAAGAGGCCTATCACGCCTCCCTGTCACGGAGGAGATCGCCG
>CAZKNP010000004.1:0-52215 GCA_964554245.1 uncultured Candidatus Saccharibacteria bacterium
AGGTCGCACCTTTTGAAACTCGATGGCTTGAGCCATTTCAGTATACTGACGGCCAAAGAGGGTACTAACGAAGCTGGGTCGTCGGTGCGGCTAGGCAGCGAAGTTAGCGGAAGAATTAGTATCTGCCTAGACACCAACGAAGATAAGATGTCGGGGAAAATAGCTGTTCAAGTTATCGAAGAATAGTCCAAAACGTCCATTCTGCACATAGATCATCAAAAAAAGAGAGCCAATTGGTGGCTCTCTTTTTTTCGATCAGTAACAAGAGTTTACTTCTCGTCGACAACTTCGCCTTCTACAGCATCATCGTCTTTTTTCTTCTTGCCCTTAGACTCTTTGGCTTCATCATCTTCATCTGGAGCTTCTTTCTGAGCCTCTTCGTACATCTTAGCGCCAATTGGCATGAGCACGTCGTTCAACTCCTTAGTAGCCGACTCGAGATCTTCCTTTGAAGCCTTCTCGTCATCAACCAACTTTTTAGCTTTTTCGACAGCTTCGTCAATCGCCTTCTTGTCGTCGTCACTAACCTTTTCCTCGTCCTTAAGTTTGGCAGCCTGGTAGACAGCAGAGTCCAGATGGTTACGAGCCTCGACTGCTTCCTTGCGCTTCTTGTCCTCGTCGGCATGAGCTTCGGCGTCCTTGGCCATCTTCTCGACCTCATCCTTGTCAAGCGAACCTGATCCCTGAATGGTAATGTTTTGCTCCTTGCCAGTTCCCTTGTCCTTGGCAGTCACATTCAATATACCGTTGGCATCGATGTTGAAAGTCACTTCAATCTGCGGGATACCACGTGGAGCCGGTGCAATGCCATCGAGGATAAATCGCCCGAGCGATTTGTTGCCTTCGGCCATTTCGCGCTCACCCTGGAGCACGTGTACTTCAACCTGCGGCTGATTATCGGCAGCCGTACTAAACACTTCTGATTTGCTGGTCGGGATGGTAGTATTGCGCTCAATTAAGCGTGTCATTACACCACCCATAGTTTCAATACCGAGACTAAGCGGTGTCACGTCGAGTAGTAATACGTCCTTAACGTCACCCTGCAAGACGCCACCTTGGATAGCTGCGCCAACTGCCACAACCTCATCTGGGTTAACGCCCTTCATTGGATCCTTGCCGAAGATCTTCTTCACTTTCTCAACAACTGCTGGCATGCGGGTCATTCCGCCTACCAACACAACGTTGTCGATCTCGCTCGCCTTAAGACCTGCATCTTTAAGGGCCTTTTCGCACGGAATGGCGGTCTTATCAACCAATTCTCCAACCAAGTCTTCTAATTTAGCACGTGTCAATTTGAGCTCGAAGTGCTTTGGACCGTCAGCGTCAGCTGTTAAGAACGGCAGGTTAATATCAACTTCCTGAGCCGTTGATAGCTCAATCTTGGCCTTCTCAGCCTCGTCCCGCAGCCTCTGCATAGCACTGTTGTCGTCAGTGATGTCAATGCCTTGATCTTTCTTGAACTCCTCAACAAAGTAATTCACAATCACCCGGTCAAAGTCGGCACCACCGAGGTGAGTATCGCCATTCGTACTCTTAACCTCGAATACACCGTCGCCAAGCTCTAGGACTGACACATCAAAGGTACCGCCACCGAGGTCGTAAACAACAATCTTCTCGTCATTTTTGGCCTTATCCAGACCGTAAGCCAAAGCGGCCGCGGTCGGCTCGTTGATAATTCGCTTAACTTCTAGCCCAGCGATCTTACCTGCGTCTTTGGTAGCCTGCCTCTGTGAATCGTCAAAATATGCTGGAACTGTAATGACTGCCTCGTTAACGGTTTCGCCCAAGAAAGCTTCGGCGTCGGCCTTCAGCTTGCCGAGGATCATAGCGCTAATTTCTTCTGGGCTATATTCTTTATCACCCATCTTCACCTTAGTACTATTACCACTCTTAACGATCTTGTAACCCATTAACTTAAGGTCGCGCTGGACTTCTTTGTCGTTAAAGTTACGACCAATCAGACGCTTAACTTCGTAAATGGTGTTACTAGGATTGGTCACCTGCTGACGACGCGCCACCTGGCCAACCAATCTTTCACCTTTTTTGTTAACAGCCACAACTGAAGGCGTGGTGCGCGCACCCTCTGAGTTAGCGATAATTTCCGCCTTACCAGACTGCATGACCGCCATCGCACTGTTAGTCGTGCCAAGGTCGATACCAATAATCTTACCCATTTCTATCTCCTTGATTTATTATCTATCATAAATTTTCAAACTATTAGCACTCCCCTCATGTTAGTGCCAACTGGAGTACATTGTAACGAATTAGCACTCATGTGTCAAGAGTGCTAATTTGTATTTTTTAAGTATGCTCTTCGCATATCATCAACCAAAGATTCAAAGGCTCTGATTTTTTGGGGCTGTTTGCGAGATTGAGTCGCTACCACGAAACGCCCTGCCAATCCGCCCATAACATAACGTTCGAACGCTCGGCGGCGCTGCGGATCCTCTCCAGGGTAGTTATATTCAATACCAGATCGCTCTGATAAATCCCGCAAGTATTGACGACATGATGTAGGCGTATCGCCAAACAAGCTCTCAACACTACTGCCAGCCTGTAGAGCCTGGCGTATATCTTCAATAACCACTTTTGCAACTGGAGCTGCGACGTTAATTGGCGGCAACTCCATAGAGCGGGACATGTGTCTAACCCTTAACCCTCACCATGGCATGTCGAATTACATCATCACCGACTTTGTAACCACTTTGCAACTCTTCGGTGATAATTTCTTTATCGCCATCACCCTCTTCCATACTGATCGCTTCGTGTAGGTTTGGATCAAATACTGCGCCAACTGTTGCAATACGCTCGACGCCAAGATCCGTAAAGGTCTTCTCGAATTGTTTTGCAATCGCCTGCACGCCCTTCACAAAATCGTTACCCTCTAAATCGGCTGGAACATGCTTGAGCGCCCGCTCAATATTATCAACAACTGGTAGAAAATCTTGGATAATGTCAGTCTTGACGAGAGTTTTCAAGGAAGCGATCTTTTCGTCGTGCTGACGACGGATGTTGACGGCATCGGCACGCTCACGCTGCAGCGCATCTGTTAGCTGTGCAATCTGCTCCTGTAAATCGTTATTTAGCGCCACCTTCCCCGCAACCTTGGCTTTTTTATCGTCCTTTTTTGCTGTCATCGCCTACTCCTTCTGTCATCTTCCTAGCTCTGTTTCTTTGAATAAACATCACGGTCGTCATGGAAATCGCCAAAAATAGCCCCAGGATACCGGCGTTTGTTATAACTTCGTCAGTTATGCCCGTCGGAGAAACTACTGCGTTCAGACCGATATTGGTTGCGAAGGCCACTGCTCCGGCAATAATTCCAATCATTGCCAACCTAGCGCCAGTTACCAATGCTAGCTGCTTTTGCTTCTCTATCTTAGTATCCCGTTCGACTTGTTTTGCCATGTTTATAGATACTCCTCAAGGCTTTTACCGGCATGACCAACTAGTGCCATGACATCTTTATAATTCTGACGAGTAGGGCCCAACACACCTATGTAGCTATGGTCGCTAAACGGGCTCCTGAAACGGCTGATAATCAAACTGGCGTCAGCACTGCGACCAATTGGGTTCTCCGAGCCAATAAAAACGCTCAACGGCTGGTTGGGCGCCGCCTCCCTGAGCCAAGGCTCAAGATTATCAAGCAACCTTGCAACCTGCTGAGCTTCGCGGCCACCATAAAATTCTGGCTGACCCAAGAGATTGCCTAGCCCACTAATGTATAGCTGTTCACCGATGGTAGCAATACCGAGATTATGAGTTAGCTCAACTAGAGTATCAACAGCATTGCGAATCGCTCGCTCTGGCAAGCCGCCATCTTCCAAGCGAGCCGTTAGCGCTCGCTCGGCGCGAGTTTCTTTAGCTTCGCCTGTCTCTGTTTCAGAAATCTCATTAACATATTTCCTGTAGCCCTTGTCGGTCGGTATTCGCCCTGCGCTAGTATGTGGATGGGTTATATAACCTTTTTTCTCCAGCTCTGCCATTTCAGAGCGAATGGTAGCACTGGATACATCAAAGACCTTTGCCAGCAGGCTGCTACCTACTGGTACAGCCACTTCAGCATATTGCTCGATGATTGCATGTAATATTTGCTTTTGACGTTCAGTCATTGCATAAGTATAGCACACTAGCACTCGATTGTCTAGAGTGCCAAACGGTCTTTATCTGTTTTTCTTTAGTTCTTCGAGGATTGTCTCCGCCCAAACATGGAAGCTTTTATCAATTTGGGTAAACTCATCATCGTGGTGGGCAATCTTATCAACGGCCGTCACGGCATCTTCAATCTTATCGTTAATCACAAAGTGGTAGTAAGGCTTAGCCAGCGCTTCTTCTAACTCCATGATCGCACTCCTACTGCGAACTGGCCACGCCTCATTGAACGATGCTTCGTCTGGATAGCGAGCTCGAACCCGTCGCACCCACTCTTCGTAGCTCGGTGGCAAAACAAAAACCGAGATTACTTTGTCCGACAATTCCTCGTAGACCGCCACACCCTTAACATCAACATCAATTAAAGCTATTTTATCCTCTTCGCGTGCACGCTTCAGCTCATCAACTAGCAGCCCGTTAATACGCTCGTGCACCGGCGCCACCTCGACATATTCGCCGGCCTTCACTTTTTCGATCGCCTGTTCTTTTGTCAGGAAACTATACTCAACGCCATCCGTTTCCATCACACCATTATTTTCCCGCGGCGCCCTAGTTGTTGCCGTTACAAGATCATAATACTCACCGCTTTTTAAAAGCTCAGTCATAATCGTGTTTTTGCCCGCACCAGTAATTCCGGCTACGATAACAATCTTTCTGGACTTCAGCAGTTCAATAACGTCATCATTTGGTCGATAGTTTTTTAGAAGATCAAGCACATCATTTTCCATGCGTTAGTTATAACAGACTTAGCGCCCAGGTTCAAAAAATAACAAGAATGGCCTAGGCTAGACTAATGCCACCCGGCTTTAGTGAAGAGACTAGATTTTGTAAGTTTGGAGATAAAGTTATAACATCAAGCTCAACAACATTATTATAATCTAACTCGTCAAATAGACGCGGCTCGAGCAAGCGCGGCACCCCTTCGGTGGTTCGACCTGTAAACCAATGAAAAACACAAGTTGTTGCACCTGATATAAACTCCATTTTTGCCAAATAACTCAATAACTTTGCCTTCACCCCCAGATCTTCTTCAGTTTCGCGAATCGCCGTTTGCTCAGGAAATTCAACCGACTCAATCTTTCCACCTGGCATTTCCCAATGCTTCACCCCGTTTTTGTTACGATGCAAAAGCAGCATCCTACCTTATTCATATAATAAAACGCAGCCTGCCAGTTCCATAATCATAATTTATTCACAACAGACGCTGTTGCGCGTCCCGAGGATATTTAATTGCGATCCAATAGCAAAGCACCCCATTTTCTCCAGTCGCAAGGGGGATGAGATGGATGTATTAATCCGTAAAACTTGCCTGAACGAGTGCTCGCCAGTGCCCTTACTGATATATAGTCAGCGTTGATCTCCTCGTCCGAATTAATATAATCCTCATCACCAGAGTGCGTTTCCAGAGCGCCATAAACCAGCTCATGCCCTAGAGATCCTTGAATATAGTGCGCTAATTCATGTCCAAACACATACGCCTGATGAAGCTTAAGCCTATTTTTTTTAGATAAATTAGGATTATCAAACTTAACTACGCGGCTGAATCTAGAATCATATCTCTCAATACCGGCTGTCGAGGTACTCATAACCAAAAGATGGCTACCGTCATCACCGTTTGGCAGATTAAAAACTCCAAAAACATCAGGGAAATCAACAAGCCTTGCATTTATATTTAGGAGCTCATGTATGTTGGGGTGTTGGTCGATAATAGCAGAGTGCACTTCATCGGCCACAGGACTAAGTTTGTTCCTGATTACTTCAGGCGTAAGCATGACACCTAATCTCGTTTTAACATTACTGTAAACGCCTCGGCGGGAATGTCGACCTTACCAAAGCGCTTCATGCGCTTTTTGCCCTTAGCCTGCTTGGCGAGGACTTTCTTCTTGCGCGAAACATCGCCGCCATAAAGCCCGATCGTTACATCTTTGCGGTAAGCACTCAAATCCTCGCGCGCAATAAAACGGCCATTAATGCCTGCTTGTAAAGCCACTTCAAAGTTTTGGCGCGGTATGACTTCTTTAAGCTTCTTAACTGTATCGCGGCCGAGTTTTTGCGACTCAGAACGATGAGCCATTACGCTTAGCGCACTCACCATCTCGCCAGCCACATAAAAATCCACTTTTACCAAATCTTCAGCTCGGTAATCATCTAATTCGTAGTTGAAGCTACCGTAGCCACTAGTGATACTTTTTAGCTCATCATAAAAATCTGTCAGTAGGTTTGCTAGCGGCGCCTCAAAGCTCACCATGGCTCGCTCATCAATATAGCTAAGGTTTTTCTGGATGCCGCGCTTACTGCTAACAAGCTGGATAACTGGCCCGACATAATTTTTTGGTACGACAATTTCACCCTTAATCCAAGGTTCGCGTACCTCCAAAACCTGTGCCGGGTTCGGAAAATCCGATGCTGACTTTATGTCAATCTCATCACCGTTAATCATGCTCACTTTGTAGTCTGTGCTGGGGTTAGTGACGATAAGTTCAAGGCCATACTCGCGCTCCAGTCGCTCGCGAACAATGTCCATGTGTAGCAGGCCAAGGAAACCGATTCGCACACCAAAACCTAAGACCGGCGAATTCTCGGGAGAAAACTGCAGGGCTGAATCGCTCAAAGACAACTTCTCGATTGCATCCTTCAGTTCCTGATAAAACTCGTTTGACTCCGGGAAAAAACCCGCATAAACAAACGGCTGAACATCTCTGTACCCTGGCAGTGGCTCAACAATAACCTTGTCTTGGCTCATTTTGCCGATACCTTTTCTATATTTTCTCTTGCAAGCAATATGGCCTCTGCCATGGTAACCGGGTCAGATGAGGTGCTCTGCCTAGGAGTGTTAGCCATGCCCACTTCATCGATATGAACAAAATATGCGCTAAAAAGCTTATCTGGGTATACTTCGTTCAAACCGCTTATAAAGTTATCAGCGATGGCCTGTTCATCCGGTCGCTTAACGGCAATGATTTCACATATGTAGTCTATTCCGACTAAGTCCAGCCCTTCACCCAGAACCGTCTCCACGGTTCCTGGCGTTGTTTCTACACCCGGAACATTAAGCGCCGCTGCGCCTATTTGCTTAACCGAATAGGCAACATGATCACGAAGGTCAAGTAAGCGGTCTTTTTCGCCATAGATTTTAATAAGTGCCATTTCTCACCTTCCTTTCGTCATTCACTCTAGTTCGTATTGAATCATTACAATCCTATGAGAAATACTTCTTAAGTGTTATTGTATCGCCAACCTTTGCTTCACGGGTGGTCTTCAGGTTGGTTACAATGTAGCCGATCTCGCCGGTGGCCAGAGAATCAAGCGGCACCATGCCGGGCGATAATCGACCAACTTCGAGCGCTATTCCAGTAGCTTCGGTCGCCATCATGTAAATATTCTCGTTTTTATTAATCTCACCGTCAACAATCCTGATATACAATACAACTCCACGGTAATCATCATAATAACTATCAAAAATCAAAGCCCGAGTTGGTGAATCGACGCTACCCTTTGGGGGTGGTACTAGGTCAACAACAGCATCCAGCACAGCTTCGACGCCAATGCCGGTTTTAGCGGAAATGAGCAAGATGTCTTCTTTTTTGCAGCCGAGCAACGATATGATCTCTCGGCTAACTTTCTCGACATCGGCAGCCGGTAAATCGATTTTGTTCAGGACCGGAATGATAGTCAGGTTAGCCGCCATCGCCAAATACACATTTGCCAGTGTCTGTGCTTGGATACCCTGGCTAGCATCAACCACCAAAAGCGCACCTTCACAGGCCTGAAGACTTCTTGAAACTTCGTAACTAAAATCAACGTGACCAGGGGTATCAATCAGGTTCAGCTCAATGCCGTTATATTCCATCCTTACTGGCGTCAACTTAATAGTAATGCCCTTCTCGCGCTCTAGGTCCATCTTATCGAGTAATTGGGCTTTCATGTTTCGCTTCTCAACCGTATTCGTAATCTCGAGTAGACGATCAGCTAGCGTCGACTTACCATGGTCGATGTGCGCAATAATACAGAAATTACGAATATTTGATTGATCCATTAGGCTAGATTATATCTGTAGAAGCAGTTATTTGCAAAATTTTGCATTCTGGTATTTAACTAGTGTCAACCCTGAGGTGATGACATTAATGTTCTATCTTAACCGTTCGATAGATGAAGCGACGGACTATGTTGACCAAGACCTTTGCTTCGTCGAGCCTAAATATCCATGAAAGCGTGACATGCGTAGCAAATACGGCAGCCGTAATAATTGTTAGCTTAGTGCCGAGGACTAGTGGGCCAACGTCTGCTTTGCCAAGCGGAAAATAAGAGATAGCAATGAATCCAGCTACTAAGCTAAAGCCTGTCACGGAAACAATCTTGATTATCCCCGATATAAATTTGAAGTCGAATAGTTTTGGATCGCGGATAATCATAATTGTACTTAAAATTAGAACTTCAACCGCCGCCACAATAGACTGAGCAATAGCCAATCCCTGAACGCCATAATTATGTGGCCTCGAGAGAATGTACGCTAACACCACATTAAGCGCGATCACACCAACAGACACCAGTAGGGGTGTGCGCGTGTCCTTCTGAGCGTAAAACCAGCGCGACACAATGGCGAAGATAATGCGGAACAATACGGCTACTACCAATGATCCAAATATGATTGAAATCTCGGTTGAGTTTCTTGAGAAAATTAAACGAGCCAAATAACCCCTAGCGAAGAAGCTGACTACAATCACTGGTAGTGTAATCCAAATCATCAGCCGCAGCGTGCGCAGGAAATCACGCCTGAATAGGTCTGGACGACCTTGGCTAATCCTAGCGTTCATGCGCGGGAAGAAGGCAGTCGAGATAGCTGTGCCAATGAGCAAAATCGGTGCCGTATGTAGTACGTAAGCATTGTTGTAGTTACTAACTGCCGTAGCTCCACCGAGAGCCCGCGACGACGCTAGGTTAGTGTCAACGATAACCTGCACCTGGTCGAGCCCCTGGTCAAGAGAGCGAGCGGGCAGCTGCTTGAGCATCTTCCTGAAATCATGGCTCTTCCATTCAATCTTTGGCTGATAGCGGAAGCCTAGCCCGCGGTTGCCGAAACAAATGACAACCAACTGAGCAAAAGCGCCGACCAACGCACCAATTGCAAGGCCGATTATGCCAATTGAGGTATCTTTGAATATAAAAATACTGATAATAATGCTCAGGTTATAAAAAATTGGCGCCACTGCGTAGAAAAAGAACCGGCCATGTACCTGCTGTACGGCTGCTATCACGCCAGATATGGTGAATATCATTGGATTAAGCGCCAAAATGCGCATCATGATTGCAACGTTATGAATCTGATCTGGTGTATAGCCATGCGCCAATCGAGAAGCCAGGAAGTCAGCAAATATAAACATCAGCACAGCAATTGCAAAAAGTGCAATCGACATGACATTGATTAAGCTCGACGAAAGCTTCCATATGCCCTTATTATCACCTCGCTCAAGACGATCGGACAAGTATGGCATAAAAGCCACCCCAAGCGCACCAGCGGCAATCGTGAAGAAGAAGAAGTCCGGCAATACGAAAGCCGCAAAATACACACCGGCGTTTTGGTCTGGCGCAACGCCAACGCCAATAAAGTTAGCGTTGATAAGTTTTGTGCGCAAAAATCCCAAAACCTGCGCCAGCAAAGAGCTGCCCACCAATATAAAGGCGGCATTGCCAAAACTAATACGCTTCCGATTCCGTGGAATGGCTTCTAACATTACTCTTTAGTATACCGCCGCTGACACAAAAATAAACAGCCCCGACTCCGAAAACGAAATAATTGGCTAGTAGGACGCTGAGGTAGTTTGTAGTTTATTGCTTATCGTTTAACGTTAGAAAATCAGGAGATGAAGCCTAATCGTTACAGGATAATAGTTAATCCAAGGTGACAGGATAATCTTCTTGCTAATTACTTAAGTCTGCTATATGTTAGCTACCAATGCTAGTACAGCGCGGCAGCTTTCGGCAACGAGGTATCACCTAGTAATTCTGCAACTTCTTCGGCCTCAACTGTTTCCTTTTCAAGCAGCGCTTCTTTGAGTTTTTCGAGAGCCGTCATATTTGCATTAATTACTTCGCGGGCACGGTTGGCGGCCTCACTAATTAGCGATTCAACTTCTTCGTCGATCAGCTTAGCAGTCTCTTCAGAATACTGCTTCTCATGGACCATGCGCTCCATCATCATGCCTTCTTCGACATGGAAAACTTGATCGCGCAGCTTTGTGCCCATTCCTTGGTTAACGATCATATCGCGGGCTAGTTCAGCGGCTTTCTGCAGGTCCGACCCCGCTCCAGTAGTCACGCGGTCACGGCCATACTTAACCTCTTCGGCAATTCTACCGCCGAGCATACGCGCCAAAATATCTTTGTACTCTATGATACTGTGGTAGCTACGATCTTCTGGTGGAATAAACCAAGTTACGCCACCTGTACCACCTCGTGGAATAATGGTCACTTTATGGACGACATCACTATCTGGCAAAACATGACCAACAATTGCGTGACCAGCCTCGTGGTAAGCAGTCATGGCCTTTTCGGATTCGTTCATAACCTTACTCTTACGCTCAGGCCCAATGGCGACACGCTCGAAAGCCTCCGTCACGTCAGCCGAAGTGATCGCTTTGTGATTCCGACGAGCGGCAATAATTGCTGATTCGTTAGCAATGTTTGCTAAATCAGCGCCCGAAGAACCGGCCGTCTTGGCGGCTAGCGCATCAATATCAACGCCGCTAGAGAGCGGCTTCTCCTTGAAATGAATATCAAGGATAGCCTTGCGGTCCGGCCTATCTGGAAGCGAAATATTTACACGGCGATCAAAACGACCAGGACGTAGCAACGCCGGATCGAGCACATCAGCTCGGTTAGTTGCCGCCAACACAATGACATTTTGACCTTGCTCGAAACCATCCATCTCCACCAAAATCTGGTTGAGAGTTTGCTCACGCTCGTCATGACCACCACCCATGCCAGAGCCGCGGCGGCGACCGACAGCATCAATCTCGTCAATAAATATAATGCACGGTGCATTTTTCTTCGCCTTCTGGAACAAGTCGCGCACTCGACTAGCACCGACACCAACAAACATTTCAACAAACTCTGATCCAGATATACTAAAGAATGGCACACCTGCTTCGCCGGCTACAGCTCGAGCAAGCATTGTTTTACCTGTGCCCGGAGGGCCTACCAGCAAGACACCTTTTGGAATCTTAGCACCGAGAGCTGCAAATTTATTTGGAAATTTCAAGAATTCAACAACCTCCTCAAGGTCTTGCTTAGCTTCTGCCTGACCGGCGATACTACCAAATAGCACCTTGTCTTTTTCGTTACCGTAAAGCCGAGCGCGGCTCTTGCCAAAACTCATAGCCTGGTTGCCTTGGCCCTGAGCACTACGCATCATGTAAATTAATACGCCAATAATTATCAAGATAGGAAATACTGAGGACAGCAAGATTACTATATAGTCACTGGCTGTACGGCTGGCCGACTTTGCGATTATCTTAACTTTATCTTTTTTAATGCCTTCGTCAGTAGTGGTAGCGTTTTGCTCCATAAAAGCCTTGAGGCTCGGTGTCTTTTCACCTTTTTTGGTAATCAAAAGCTCTTGTCCATTAACTTGAATCTCAGAATACTTACCAGAGTTAGCTTCCGTAACCGCCTGTGTAATCGGTATCTCCTTAATAACTTTAGGCTGATTGATAACAGCCACAACCATGAGCGCTCCTAGAAGCGCCAATACAATCCAGCCAAGATGCTTGGATTTTCTAGGCATAGGTGGTCTGTGATGATGTCCTGATGATTTCTTCGGTGGTATACTGTCTTGCTTCATAACAACTTAGTATAACGTAAATAAGTAGCCAGACGAAGAGAACGGCTCAAATAAAGTTATTTCGTTAAATATATAAAATCTTCCGTCAGCGACACCTTCCACCCAGATTTTGCATCAGCCACGGAAGAGATTTGACCAAGCTTAGCAAAGACCACTAATCGCTCAATGAGACTCTGCGATATTTCCAAGCCTGCTCTACGCCTCAACCACACAGCTAGCGCTTCTTTTGAAGACGCATGGTCAAGCAGCCTAAAAAGATATCTATCCAAATGATCGACATGCGCTAAATCTCCAAACAGGCTTTGTAGGGCTATATCAATTTGAGAGCTTAACCCGGCAGTCCTTTTATAAATATCAATCCATTGCTTTCTAAGTTCACTAGATAAATTATACACATACTTGTGACGAATGTAGTTGCGCAGGATAGTTTGGTCAGCGTTGGTTGAGTCTTCGCGCCACGCTATGTCATTTCTAGATGCATAGGCTTCAATATCCGAACGCGAGTAGTTAAGTAACGGCCTAAGTAGTCCCGGACGATCTCCTAGTGAATGCAAACCCAGGCGGCCGGTTCCGCGGACCAAGTTTAAGATCATCGTTTCAATCAAGTCATCTTGGTGATGAGCTGTTAAAACAGCCCTTGCGCCAGTATTTTCTTGGACTCTTTTCAGGAAATCATAGCGCACTTCCCTAGCCTTAGCCTCGCTAGCGCCACGACCCAAATCACCCTTTTCCGAATAAAAAGCTAAGCCATATTTATTTGCCAGCACTTCAACAAAACCAACATCCTCTGACGAATTATCTCTGATGCCGTGATCAAAATGCGCTACTACAACCTGTACCTCAGGCAGCACAGACACGCTATCTAACAACACTACCGAATCAACCCCGCCACTGACAGCCACAACGTATTTTCCCGCCGGAATATTCAACCTCATATATACTGATTATATGCGACTTTTCTGTGCGACTACTAATGCTGATAAATTTGGTCTCGGCCAAAAGACACTAGCTGGGCACGACATTGAGCTAATTCAGGTCAAATTAGGTATTGAAGAAATTCAGGGTGAAGATGCTCACACGGTCGTCAGAGACAAAGCCGAGAAAGCCTACCGCCAGCTGGGCAAACCAGTTGTAGTCAGCGATGATTGGTGGGAATTAGCGGCACTTAACGGCTTTCCGGGCCCATACATGAAGTCAATCAATCACTGGTTCACGCCTGGCGATTTTATGCGCCTTATGCACGGGCAAAAGGACCGATCGGTTAAACTTATTACTCATCTTGGTTACTTCGACGGACGAGATTTCGAGTTATTTTCTGACACTATTTATGCAAAACTAGTCGATAGGCCCAAAGGCTCTTATGGGCCGACCATCATGAAAGTCGTCACTCTCGCCCACGACAATGGCCTAACGATTAGCGAAGTCTACGACACCGGTAATCCATACTCACAGGAAAGAATGCCCATGTACTCACAAGGGTGGCAAGCCTTAGCCAAATTTTTAAAGGATAAAGAATGATTAACCTATACTACACTCGTCATGGCCAGAGCTTTATTAACACCGGTGATACCTGGGCCGACCTTCCGGGGTCGGACAGTGATCTTGGTCTAACCGAAACCGGAGTAGCCCAGGCTAAAGAAGGCGCCAACCAAGCCAAGACATCGTTCATAAAACCAGATATCATTATCTGTTCGCCCTTGAAGCGCACCCGCGAAACAGCTGAAATTTATGCTAACATCTTGAATTACCCCCTAGATAAAATTGAATATAATGACCTTTTTCTAGAAATCCAGGTTGGGCCCGAACTTGAAGGAACTTCTTTTTCGGAATTTATCTCCAAGTACACCTATGCTGATTTTGATAAATTCGAAGGCGCTGAAACTATTGAAATGCTACAAGAACGTGCAAAAAAAGCGCTTGACTATGCCAAAGGCAAGTCCGAGAAGACCGTCTTAATAGTTAGTCACAGTTGTTTTGGGCGCGCCT
Organism: uncultured Candidatus Saccharibacteria bacterium; assembly: GCA_964554245.1. Taxonomy (GTDB): domain Bacteria; phylum Patescibacteriota; class Saccharimonadia; order Saccharimonadales; family UBA4665; genus JAGXIT01. Next base: position 13,979 of record CAZKNP010000004.1, read on the forward strand.
TCGCCCGCGCCGTCGAGAGCCGGCCATTTACTGATGAATTTGTCGCTGGCAAGAACTCTTCCCTGCCCTTTGGCATGCCCATAAAGCTTGTTTAACCACTTTGGGTTGTATATATTTAAGATCATGGATAACCCACAGCCTAGAGTTGGCGTTGCTTGTTTTGTGCGCAAAGGCGACTCCTTTCTGATGATTAGACGAGCTGGCTCGCATGGTGACGGCACCTGGTCGGTACCTGGCGGGCATCTGGAACAAGGCGAATCCTGGGAAAAAACCGCCAAACGTGAAGTCGAAGAAGAGACTGGCCTTATCATTGATAACCCAACTTTTATAGCGATTACCAATGATATATTTAGCGCCGACAAACACTATGTCACTATCTGGATGGAAGCTGATTATATACGAGGTGAGCCGCAAATAACCGAGCCTGATAAAACCCCAGAATTTGCTTGGAAAACCATCAAAAATTTGCCAGATAACCTTTTCGAGCCGTGCTGGACCAACCTTCGGAAATCTCTACCATATTTGTTTGCATAATTTACCAAAGTGTGGTATAATGCAATTATGTTATATAGGCCTGAGGTAATCGTGAACGTCACTGGTCGTGGTGGTGTTGGAAAAACTTCGCTTATTGAGAGTGTATTCGGCTCAGAATGGACTGTGTTTCGACCTAGCGACGTGTTAAGAGAGAACGCTGATCGTCTTGGCGTTACACTATCATCTCGCGCCGATTATGCTAAAGTGCACGACACACTGTCGAGAGAGCATCCAAATTTTATGGTCGATGAGATCACCCGTCTACGAGGCAAAGTCGTACTAGATGGTCTGCGTGTTTATAGCCACGCCGAAAAACTTCAAGAGATAGTCGGCCCCAACAAGTACTTTACCACGGTCTTAACCTGCCCAGACGAGATGCGCTTAGACCGGCTGAAACGTCGCAGCAGACCAGACAGTACCCCAAAGACTATTGAAGATATGAACACTCAAGATCAATCAGAGCTAGGAGAACACTTTGGATTTGAACGAGTAATAGCCATGGCCAACCTACCCCAGGGAACATTCGATACCTCAGGAAGCCTGAATGAGGTCGCCTTTAAATACGACCTGATCGTCCGGGCGGCAATTTCAACAAGCTAGAAACTAAACCTTTATGTTTTTGGCTCTTCAGGCATGATTAGCCAGAGAATGAGATATGGCAACAAACCTGGTGCACCACCTGGAATGAACAAGAAAATAAAAATAATACGGAATATAACCGGATCAATGCCAAAGTATTTACCTAAACCCCCGCAAATACCTGCTACCTTCTTGTCCGTCCTGCTTCGATATAACTTTTTCATACTCGTTATTATACCTTACACTCACAAACTAATATGTGAACCCGTCTACAAAGGAACGGTTACCAAACAAAAAACCCAACCCTACGGTTGGATTCTTTGTTTGGTAGCGACGAGTGGACTTGAACCACTGACCTCGGGCTTATGAGTCCCACGCTCTAACCAGCTGAGCTACGCCGCCATACATTATTCTAAATTTGTTAATTTACATGTCATTACCGTTGACAACATTAATATCAACAGATGAGATTGTACCAGAACCGCCTGCTATTGGCAAAGATCTTACTGCTGAGTTTCGTTAGCGGTCGTATTAGACACCGCCGTCTGACCCAAGATCAAGATGATGTCGGCATTTGGATAATTCGCCGACATAGCGCTGTCGGTGATAACCGTGGCAGAATATCGCTTCTTCAGCTCGTCAATTGTCGCCGGCTTTTTTCCCTTTGAATTATCGACAATTGTTGTCTTTGGCTGCACGGTCGCATCACTCTCAATCACTACGTCCACACCAATCTGCTTCAGGCGACTGCCTTGTTGGCGAGCCAATCCAACAGCATCAGTGCCATTTAACACCACCGTTCGGGCCGCTTCTTTGGTAACCGGGGTAGCATTAAAGACTTTCTTAAGCTGCGCAGCAATTTCACTATAATCATCGATCCCAGCGGCCGGAACCAGCACCGATTGGCCACCGATCATATCATTCTGAAGCATGGTTTTATTGGCGCCCGCCAAAGTATTGATATTGTACGAATCAATCTTATTAACATCTATCTCTTTACCATATTCAATCATTGACTGAATTTCTTTAAGCTGCACGTCGGTTGATACATTTGTGCCAATCGCGCTCATCATATTGCTGAGTTTTACCGGGTTGAGTAGCGTTGAGCTACTCATAGCCTTCTCTCGTATGCCGAGGAGCATCAATCTCTGGTGTTCGGTACGCGTAAAGTCTGCCTGCGGGAAACCATAAGACCCCCTACCCTCACCACGTGCCCTTGCAAGATTAAGTGCCTGCTTGCCATTCAGCTGCACAGGACCATTTGGATATTTCGCTAGCGCACAACAAGTTCGACTAGTCCAATCAAGGCTCGAGTCGTAAATACCACGCCTGTCGCTACTGTTAATCGTAATCGTAATTCCACCAACAGCATCAACAAGGTCCCTAAAGGCTGCGTAGTTAATTAAAGCCGTGTAGTGAACCTCCAGGTCAAGATTATCCTCAACGACATCCTTTAGAGTCTCCATGCCGCCACGAGCATAAGCGGCATTGATTTTGCTGTGACCATAGCCTGGCACATCCACCCAAAGATCGCGCGGTATGCTCAACATCATGGCAGTATTCTTTTTGGTATCCATGCTAAGTAGCATGATTGAATCCGTTAACTCTCCGCCGGCATGGCCAACATTGTCCGCCGAGTTGCCAGCTACCAAAAAGTTGACTCGCCCATTATCGTTTTTGAGAGGTGTCCGCTGAAGCGCGCCAAGGAAAGCAAACGGGTTGCTACTACCGGTCATGCGGGCCAAATCGAGAGCAAATCTTACGCCAAAGCCAATCACGGCCAGAAGTAGTAGTATGCCAAGTATCTTGAATATTCGCTTTGGCCAACTTTTTTTCTTCTGCTTTTTTGCCCGCGGCGGCTCTTCCTTCGAGGCTTTACTGCTACGCTGAAGCCTACTAGGCCTAGATCCACCCAGTGGTCGCCTTGGCTGCTCGCTTGCTTGGACTGGTTCTGACTTTAGAGTTGACCTCGTATAAGAATTATCAGGTGCATCTTCAACTGCAGGCACCGGATTCTCGTGGATAACTTTTCGTGGAGCTGGTGACTGAGCCTGTACCGGCTTCCTGGACATTGCCGGGACACCTTGGGCCGGCTTGGCTGGCTCGCTCGAGTATCCATATTCCCTAAACCGAGGCGGCTGACTAGATACTGGTCTAGGTGCAGCTTGTTGAGGCTGATTAAACCCCCTATCCGGCATATCTTGCCTGAAGCTCGGCCTCCGCGGCTCCTGTCCGCTACCACTCAAAAAGCCGTCAACACTTGCCGTCCGTTGACGACGCTGAAACGAGTCGAATTCATTTGCCATAAGCTTCGTATATTGTACGTCAAAAACAGCTCAGTTTGAAGCCTAACGCAGCTCATTTTCGCATAAAAAACGCGCCCCGCTTGGTAATTTCGCTGCGGGACGCGCTTGCTTCGTGGTTATCTAAGGTCTGTTCAATGCTAGAAGCCGAACTCACGGTCGATAGCCATAATAGCCTCATCTGAACACGGCACCACTTCATAAGACAGCCCGCGAACGATGGAAAATGACATAGTCTAGCCCCCTTTCTTGTTAATCCGAAGGTACCCTCGAATGAATGATAGTAATTGTAGATTTTTGTTTTTTGCACTCAGTCCTAGTGCATCTAAAACCACAACTTGAAGCGCTTCGTTTGGTGGTAGTTTTGCGAACTAAAATTTTCGTGTGTTTGTTTCTGCAAAACTAATCACAGTATAGCAAATTGTTTATGCTTTGTCAAGTATTATTTATAGTATGTGACTATCTATTGTTTAAGGGAGGTTAAACCTTGGTTGCGGGACCAGGGCAGCGGCTTCACCTGCTCCGTTCGGGCGAAAAAAGGAAATACTTCGTCCTTTCTTTTTCTTACCTCGCTACACCAAACCTGCTTTTGCTACGCAAAAGTTCCGGGTTCTTGTTATTGCCGTAGAAACCAAGAAAAAACGGCCACTCTCGTGACCGCCTTTTCTTGGTTGCGGGACCAGGACTCGAACCTGGGACCTCGTGGTTATGAGCCACGCGAGCTGCCGCTGCTCCATCCCGCGTCGTACGCTTTAGCTTAGAGCCTTATAACCATATCAAAAACAGCTGCAGCTGTCAATAACAGTCGCTAATTGACTGCTTACTAGACAGGTTGATTGTTATTGCGGTGAAAGAAAAAATCCATCCAGGCCCGGAAATTGCGCTGCCAAAAATGTCGATCGGCTTCATTTACCACTTCTTCCGACTGGCCGCCCTCATCTGGCACGGTGTTAGCCCTAGCGACCGATTCCGGAACCAAAAGCACGGTTTCACCGGGCGCCGCTAAACCAAGATTTTGGCGGGCTGTCACTTCAAGATACTGGCTAGTTTCGTAGTAATGATTTGTTAGTTCAAGGTTGGCATTTTGTAAACGCTTTGTTTCATTCGTGGTCTGCAATGTTGCGATCTGTTTTTGCAGTTCATAGTTTGCCTGCACCGCCTTAGCCCCATTCCAAACAACCAGCGCTAGTAGCACTGCAAACACCGCCACGCCCACCGTGCGAACATCACGAAAGCGACCAATTAGAGCCGTCGCCTTCTCCTTTAGAGATTCACTGGGTTTTGTTGTCTTTGTTTCTTCTGTCATTTCTATTCACTAGTATAACACTCCCAACATCTGGTATAATCACGCTGTTAGCATCGTTCTTTCTAGAATTTTAGCGTTTTGCTATGGGGGTATAGCTCAGTGGTTAGAGCAGTCGGCTCATAACTGATTGGTCCTTGGTTCAAGTCCAAGTACCCCCACCACAAATGAATGATGTTAATCAGAATGACGCAGATATATCCATATCGGAATTTGCGTCATTTTTTTTATGACGACTTACAACTACCGCCTTCTCAGGGCCATTGCTAACCACGGCGTATCATTCATGTTTTTATGTTCTTCATGCACTACATCAAACCACTCCGCAGATAGGTCCCGAATAAGCCCTATTGAATAATAATAGAACATCCGTTCACCATGCTGATCTACTTTTAATTCCTCGCTGTAAGCATCCCTCTCTTTTAGAGTCATGAAGCACACACCACCAGGGCGCAGACTTCTGCTCGCTTTTTCTAGAGCCTTCTTCATATCAAATTTGTTTATATGCAGTAAAGAGGCGAAAGCATAGATAACGTCCGTATCTTCTGGGTACTCATAGCTCAAAGCATCAGCCTTCACAAAACTAACTGAAGGCAACCTCTTACGAGCTATGTCTAGTAATCCTTCGGATGGATCAATGCCAACATAGCTTGATACTCTGGGCACGATTTCAGACGCATCCCTTCCTTCGCCACATCCAATTTCCAAAACTTTAATATTATCCTTAGACCCACTCAGACTGATCCCGAGTTTAATATTTTCAACGCCAGCTCCAATGCTACCAAAATACTCGGCAAATCTTTCTGCAGACTTGTCGTAAGTATTGACGGTTATTTCTTTCCAATCCATTTGCTAAATAATATACCAAGCCGTAGGCTGCACGCCCAACCTGCTGGCTAATATGCTCTATTCAAACTGAGTTTTTAGTGCCTCGGCCTGAGGGCGCAAACCCGGTTCAATATTGTCAAATATGCGGATTGAAAAATCGCCGTTCACATCAAATCGAATCTCATACTGAGCCTCTACTAAAATAGTTGCTGGCGAGCCACTGGTCTTCACCGCCTGAACCAACTGCACCATCTCATTAGTCGCGCTTCCACTTCTCATATCGGCATTGGGCTTAATGCGGTAGTAATCATTACGAGCATCATCAAGACTCATTGACTGAAAGTAAGGCTGCATAGCCAAAGACTGGTCTAAGGCAATAGTCTTAGCACCATCCGTACCGGTAACATGCACCCAAAGCGTTTGCAAAGTTTCGGGCGAGGTCCAGACTCTTGTCATGCTATTACAACTAGGCGCTGGCAGCTTAAAACGAGTCACGCCAGTTACTAATCCACCTTCATAATCTGCTTTACAGCCCGTATAACTAATGTTGCTCGCCTCCACGGCTCCATATTGCAACTCCAGCAAGAGATCGTGGCTCATTTTAACAATTTCACCAAAATTATCGGGGCCAGTTGCTTGAATCTTCATAACGCCGGCCTCATAGGGCTGACTGAGGATAAGACGATAGGAGTACTCTGCCAGATGACTTTCTAGTACGCCCCTCACATCATAAAGAGTTGTCATTATGTGTTCGCTTGCTCGACCCGCCTCTCCCTCGACTTCAATCCAAAGCGTTTTGCCTAGGCCACCATCGGCGGCAACCGCCTTAGCATTAGCCGATGAAACTCCAGGCACTTTCTTAATGTCACTCGATAGATTTCTGAGACCCTCACCTTCTAGTGGATGTGGTCCAACAATATCCCACATGACTCTGCCGACAACTACAGCCAGAGCCACAAATACTACTATCGCAACAATGATGCCCATCTTCGGCTTATTGGATTTGTTTTCTAATATAATCGGGCCAGAATTGAAATCGCTATTACTCATACCAACCAGTATAGACTTGTTTGTCACTATCCACGCAATACTGCTTGCGCTAGTTTTTGACGCCCCTTATACTTAGACACAAGCAATATGACAATTGAAAATCATCCTTGGATCAACTATATACGCCCCAGCGAAGAAGACATCATCGCGCTGGTGACAAAACACGGGCTTAACGAAACCATGGTCCGTGATGCACTTGACCGCAATGAAATTCCTCACTTCACCACCGAAGATGACATAACCTACATCATCACTCGCTTCTCCCACAAATCTAAGCGCGGAGCTATCGACACTGCGCCGATCCTTTTTGCCCTCAGCAAAGATAAGCTTATCACCATAAGCTTAGAAGAAATTCCGACTTTTGTGGATGTTACAGCATCGCCAAATGGCACACCTATTAAAGACCCGGCACTCGTAATGCTCCGTATTTTGCTAAATATTGACGCCCAATACGACATTTTCATTCACGAGATCAGCAAAAAAATCCGCACACTGCGAAAAAATATTGCCAAGCGCTATGTTGATATAGATACTTTCTTAAAATATGTCCACATTGAAGATGATTTGCAGGACTTTATTTCTAGCCTCGAACCAACCAATGCCAGCCTGAAACACCTGCGTAGCAACGGTAGCATTGCTGGCTTCACTAAACACAGCGTGCTGATCGACACTGTTATTTTGAATAACGAACAGTCAATGAAAGTCTGCGAGAGCAACCTTAAGTCACTTGAATCAATTCGCCGCACCCACACCCTCGTTAACTCTTACCGTCTCGACCGAACAATCAAAATCCTAACCCTCGCATCAGTTTTCATATCCATCCCAACCATGCTTTTTAGTATGTATGGCATGAATATAAAGCTCCCTGGGATGGACTCCGATGGAGCTTTTATTGCTATTATGATCGCCTGTTTATTCTTGGCGGCTGCCGCATATACAGTTGGTAGACGGAAGCGAATTTTCTAAATATTAGCGTTTACCAATAGTTGCAAGCTTGGCAATCAACCATGCAACTAGTGCGTACACAAGCATAGCGATGAGAGTTTCAAACTCGAATCGACTCTGACCAAGCTCAGCCGTGTAGCTAAACAGGCCAAAGAATGGCGCTGCAAATGGTGCGCTGATTGTGTAAATAAAGTCGGCGAAGCCGTTGTTCGGGTTAGCGCCGAGCAACCTAAGAAGGAACCTTAGGGCCAATAAGCCGATAATGATGCCACCAATCAACCATGCAACACGTCCAACGACGTTCATTGTGTGGTCCTGACGAGGTGTGACCGGTCGCTCATCGCGCACATCGGTAGCGGCTGTTTGGGTTGTTGTTACTGTTTCTTCAGTTCTCTGGTCGTCCATAATTAGACTCCTTATAGGTTTGTAATGCCCTAAGACTACACCCGTTAAGCGGAGCGGTTCTGTAACCTAGCTCACATATTTAAGTATCGACTTGGAGTCACGAGTTATGCACTAGCTACAAGATAAACAAAAAGAAGCCGAATTGTCGCAGGATAATGGTTGATTCAAGGTGACAGGTTGCAGGTAATACGTCATAGGATAATTTGTCCTCTGAAATCTGCTAGATTTTTGCCAAATGTTATCTACTCTGCGGTCTACTCTCACAACAATTCCAGAATCTCGTCGGTTGACTTAGTGCTCATTAGCTTCTCGCGCATTTCTTTAGCACCATCGAAGCCATTGATATACATCTTGCAGAATTTATTCAACACATGAATCGGCCGCTCACCAGCCTGCCAAGTCCTGGCAAACAGCTCAACGTGCTCCCGAAATAGTGCAATTTTATCTTCTGGAGGATAATTTCGCCAAGGCGAATCAGCCGCAAACACAAAAGGGTCATCAAACACGCCGCGTCCGATCATAATTCCGTCTAGCTTATAACGCTCGGCTAGCTGCTCGCCGTGCTGCCTATTCAGAACGTCACCATTGCCAACAATCAACGTCTTTGCGCCACAAGCATCGCGCAGTTCACGCGCCTGGCCCATCAAATCCCAATTTGCGGGCACTTTGCTCATCTCCTTGCGAGTTCGGCCGTGCACCACCAACATATCTAGGTCATGCTCCAGCAAAAACTCTATCCACGTCATGTCAACTTCACTAAAACCAACTCGAGTCTTAACACTGAGCGGCAGACGCCCAGCCAACCCGGCTTTTGTGGCCTCGATGATTTCATGCGCCAATGGTCGGTTTTTTATTAGCGCCGAACAGGCACCAGCCTTAACTTCACTTTTCGCCGGACAGCCCATGTTCAAATCTACGCCAGCAAAATTAACACCATCAGACAATCCAAGTTCGCGCGCCAGGGTACCGTCAGCAATTTGCTCCGCCACGGCTTTGAAGTTTTCTGGCTTTAGCCCCCAGAGCTGGGCTACCACCCTGCCCTCTTTTGAAGCGAAACGAAGCTTTTTCAGAAGATTCGGTCGACCGGCGCTCACTAAACCGTCAACATTCACAAATTCGGTGAAAAACAAATCTGGTGCGGCTTGATTCGCTACCACCTGGCGAAAAACCGTGTCGGTGACATCGTCCATTGGCGCCAACGCAAAAAACGGCCTATTTAAATCTTCATAAAAACCCATAGCCTACTTATGATACATCATCGTTAAGCAGATCTCGCGCCAAGGGCGCCCATCGACCACGTACGTGACTGAGAGCATTGCGCCAAAAACCAATTCGTTTTTTCTCATCTTCTATAACCTTAGGCAGGACTGCTCTCAGTTCGCCAACAGTCATTTTAGCCAACGCAGATTCAATGTGATCTTCAACTTCTTGGCTAGATTCTTGTGCAGTATAAGGATCTTCTATTATCTTGTGCTTGTCACGAGTTGACCATTCTGCAGGCCTATATTCGGTACTTCGTAGAATATTAAAGCCAGGCATGGTTTCAAGTCGCATGAAAGTCTTGATATCTTTGTAGCGAACAACTACAGCGTAAGCGGGATCTTCTGGGCCAAATATATCTGTAGCAAGGTGTTTTGGCAGTCCTTCCTGCACGACTTTGTCTAGCATATCTTCGGCTTTTTTTAAGCTCTGATATGCATCCTCTAGGTAATCACCCATTTCGTAAACACGGCTTTGCACCGCCCTTGCGCCGTCTTCGCCCGCATCACCACGCGATGACCCGGCCCTTCTAGACTCCTTGATAGAGTGAATCCTTGTTTCCTCTAGGTAATCGAATGTATCGTGATCGCTCATAGGGTAGCTCAAAATAGATATGGCAGTATTTTTCTCGCCATCGGTCTTAGGAAGGAAGCCAGCTCTCTCCGATAGCCATAATGCAAGAAGCTTTTCCCTGGATGTTAACTGCGGGCGTTCGGTCTTATCAACCTGGGGGTTATCATGCTCTGCGTCATATTCTAAAGCAGGGCTGCGCTCTGCCGCACTATCTTGCACTTGCTTATAACGCCTACTCGCTTCATCATAATTTGAGTGTTTTACGATGACATTTTTGCCATTTGCGTCACGAAACACATCACCCACAGCCAAACCCCCCAGTTCATGTCTGTTGGGCGTATGCTTGCCACGATTGCCGCGTCGTCTATTGACTGTCTGCTCTGCTCTCCTACCGTGTTCTTCCGAAATTTTATATAATAAAAGACTTCCTCGTCCCTTATCTGGCTCCTCGTCGGGAAAGTACCCACCCTCGACCGGCTCTACACTCGTAACCTCTATAGCAAAGTTATCTGGATCATTAGCGCCATTTGTGCCAACCTCTATACGAAATAATTCCCCTTGATCGGGATTGGGTTCGTGTCTCTTTGGATGTTCACGTCGTGGGGGCATAATAGAACATTATAGCATAAACGTTAACGTTTTGTCAATGTTTGCACCTGAGACACGATTTGTATACCATATATAATCGTGTCTGTTTAAGAAATAACTAAAATTTTTGGAAGTCTCCGAACATGTCGCTACACAAAATAACCAAGCGTGAAAAAGTCATCGTCATGCTAGCCGTCATGAGCGGGCTATTCCTTGTTGCCCTTGATCAGACTATTATTTCGACCGCCCTGGGTGCCATTGTTAAAGATTTTCAAAGCTTCAGTAGCCTCGGCTTCGTTGTCACCGCCTACATGCTGACTAGCACCGTCACAGTCCCTCTGGCCGGTAAATTAAGTGACATGTATGGGCGACGGCCAATACTGCTGGCCGGAATTATAGTTTTCACACTCGCCTCTTTATTGAGCGGACAAGCAAACAGCATGAACATGTTAATTGCCGCAAGAGCTATTCAAGGAATCGGTGGCGGTATGATCATGGCCAACGCCTTCACGATTGTCGGCGACCTTTTTCCGCCACGCGAACGCAGTAAGTGGCAAGGCTTAATTGGCGCAACCTTCGGGTTAAGTTCTGTGCTTGGACCACTGCTGGGCGGCTGGCTAACCGATGGACACAGCCTGCTTGGATTTACAACTAACTGGCGCTGGAACTTCTTTATCAATGTGCCGATCGGCATCGTTGCAGGCATCATCGTGGCTCGCTTTTGCCCAACCATCAAACATGACTCTGTTCATAAGCCTGATTATTTAGGTGCACTTTTTGTTACTGTCGCCCTAGCGGCACTGATACTCGGAGTCGACAACACAGAAGCAATTTTCCGCAGCGTAATTGACGGTGGCGTATCGCTAATCGTAATTCGAAGCCTACTCCTTGGGCTTGCTGCCGTTGCCACCATCGCCTTTGTGATAACAGAGCGAAAAGCCAAACAACCCATACTGCCCCTTAGATTCTTCAAGAATAATACTTACGTGCGGATGACGGCCGTTACCATGCTTTTTGGAGCCGCTTTTATGGGCGCAATACTTTACTTGACCCAGTTCAACCAACAGGTTTACGGTGCTGATGCAACGGAGGCTGGGCTGATGCTACTACCGATGGTTATCGGTATGACAGCCTCATCGATCACCGCCGGCCAGCTAATCGCCAAAGCTGGACGATATAAGCCATTCATTGTTTTTGGTTTTGCAATTGGTACGGCCGCACTGCTGTCGTTAGTTACACTTCAGGCCGATTCGCCCTACTGGCATGAAGCTATCAGCATGGTATTTATTGGCCTTGGATTTGGTATGGCGATGCCAGTCTTAAACATCGCCATCCAGAACGAATTTGAACAGAAAGATCTCGGCGCCGCTACTGCTAGCGTCCAGCTCTTCAGGGGACTGGGATCCACAATCGGTATCGCAATCCTGAGCGCTGTCTTAACATCGGGCATCATCAACACCATGGGAGAACCAAGCAAAAACGCCTATATACAAACACTCAAAAACTCCGCAGGATCACACATGGTAAGCGACCCAATCAACACCGACACGCTCCTTAACCTAAACACTCAAAAGGAGCGCATCTATCAAGAAACCCAAAGCAGCGTCAAGGACCTACCAAAAGAACGTCAGGAGTCGATCCTAGGGCCGCTGAGACAACTCCAAGATTCGTTCAGTCAACAAGTAGTAGGCGCCTTCACAAAAGCCCTACACAGCGTTTTCTTGGTCTCGGCCAGCCTAATGGCTATTGCACTAGCTGTTCTACTAGGCCTCAAAAACCGCAAGCTTCGTAGCAAAATGGAGACTGGCATAGTTTTGGAATAAACCCCAAAGCCTCCTGTACGCCGCCAAAAGACTAACGTGATCTGGATAGTCACTAGATATATGCAAGTGCCACAAGTTGATCCTATGCAGCGACAATTACCTCAACTAACAACTACTTAGTTGATTAATATAAAATTAACACCCCATGCGTGCGGGGTGTTAATTTCTTAAACCGTTTTATATTTAGCGGTTATTATTTGCAGCAGGTGCGTTGTTGGCGCCAGCGCCAGTCGTGTTGGTGCCTGACTGTGATGGAACATTTTCAGCTGGGCTCTGAGTTGGAGCTGGAGTTTCCTTACACTCTTCACCGTTTGGATTCTGCTTCTTGAACTCTTCGATACTCTTAACAACCTTACCCTCGTTCTCGAGGTTTTCCCAGAAAGTAACCTGCTCACGGCTGATTAACATCTGGTTCTTTGGATGGTGGATTTGCTGACAGCCGAGCTTGACTAGAGTGTAGTCAGCAGCCTGAGCAGCCTCAGTGGTCTGGTTCTGAGTTAGATAGAAGACATCTCGTAGGTCAATGTAACGGCTGTTGAGCGCGCCAACCTTACCGAAGTAAACCTGGCCGTTATTCAAGAAGACCGCTTGGTAACCCTTAGTGTCAACATAGTCACCTTCCTGAGCAATCTTAGAAGACTTAGTGAAGACCATTGCAGCCACCGCCAAGAGGAGCAGCAATACAACGCCGGTCAAAACAATTGTACCGATAACATTTAGAGCTGCTGGCTTAGCCTTTTTAGCTCCTAATTCTTTGTTCTTTTTATCGTTCTGGGCTGGATCAACCACAGTTGGCTCCGTTGTCTTGTTGTTAGAATTTTGAAAGCCTTGTCTAAAGTCCATTACTCTACCACCTCTTACTATTTGTTACCTTATTAACAACCATAAGTGTAATACAAACTATAACGTTTCCGCAAGAGGTGAAGTGCTTATATTTTTCATTTCAGGGGTGCAGGTTGTGGATTAAGGTGTTGACAAACAAAATGCCCTCAGGGTATGTTAGGGGTACACCAACTTAATGGAGGGTTCGAAATATGGGATACAGCCATGTAAACTCAAAGGGCGTTAAATACTACCTTAATTCAAAGCTTGTAACATTGCGCGGTGGTAAAGAGCAGACAATTTACTACTTCAGTAAGGATGAGCGACCAGAGGCAACCGACCTACCAAAGGGATTCGTTGTTAACGAAAACCCACGCAACGGTTTCCTGACTGTTAAGCGAAGCTAATTACTAACGTCAGTACATACACTAAACTCCCGGTCCGCCGGGAGTTTTTTAAACTAAAAATAACGCTGGTTGATTATAGCCACCTGACTTATCTATAATGATAGACATATGCGGAATACGACAGGTAAAAAAACTTGGTTCAGATATTGGTATTTTCTAATTATCGCCATAGTTTTTGGGGCTATTAGCTTGTTTGCGCTCAGGAATAACAACTTAACGATGGCCAAGTACCGCGATGCCGTCTATGAGGCTGACAAGGGTGGTGACCAGGCACAAATCGAGCAAGCTCTGCGAGATTTACGTGGCTACGTGTTCTCGCACATGAATACCAGCCTGGCCTCCGGCAACAACGGCGTGTATCCGCCGATTCAACTACAACACACTTATGAACGAGCTCAGGCCGAGCAACAGAAACAGCTCGGCACCATCAACGCCAATCTCTATCACGATGCGCAGCAGAAGTGCCAGGAAGAAAACGCCGGAGCTGACGGATCGGCCATTATAGCCTGTATTGAGCGACACGCCTCAGAAAGCGGCGTGCAACTAGGCACAGTCCCAGATGCAATTTATAAATTCGACTTCGTTTCCGCTAAATGGTCGCCGGACTTGGCTGGATGGAGCATTGTCATCACACTCGTGAGCGCTGTAATCTTCGCGGTAACGGCCGTCAGGCGCTGGCTGAAGCACAACTAGGTCTTATTTACACTTCTCTACCTGTTACAATAAACCCATGCATATATTTTTCTCAGGCATCGGCGGGACCGGTATCGGGCCGCTTGCCCAAGTCGCCAAAGAGGCCGGCTACACTATTAGTGGATCAGATAAACAGGACTCTCTTTACCTCGCCCACCTAAGAAAACATGGACTGGAGAATATCAACATCGGTCAAGATTTGGACAATATTGCCCGCACCCACCAAAATAATCCGATTGATTGGTATGTCTACAGCTCTGCAGTCGCAATCGAACAACCAGATGCGCCCGAGTTTCAATTTTGCCGCGAGAACAATATTCGGATGAGTAAGCGTGATGAGCTGCTGACTGAAATACTTAAAAATAAACAATTGCCACTCCTAGCTATTGCCGGCACACACGGCAAAACCACCACTACAGCCATGGCAGTTTGGCTAGCTAAGCAGCTAGATATCCCGGCCGGATACATATTGCCCGCCAAAAGCAGCTTCGCAGAGATGGGCGCTTGCCCGAGCGGAGCCCAGCAGTTTATTTATGAATGTGATGAATTTGATCGAAACTTCTTACACTTCTACCCAGAAGTTAGCATTATTACCGGTATTTCATGGGATCACCCAGACATCTACCCAACCAGAGAAGATTATGACCAGGCTTTCGCGCAATTCGTAAATCAGTCCAAAACGGTTGTCATGTGGCGCAGCGACGCCAGCCAAATCTTCCCAAGCGGCGCGCCAGAACATGTAACGGTATTCGAAGATGACGACCCTGCCATAGAATCAATCAGTTTGGCCGGTAGAGTTAATCGCCGCAATGCCTGGCAAGTTGCCCAGGCTTTCAGAATTATGCGCAAGACGCCATTGAATGAAGCGCTCGCCCACCTCGAGAAGTTTCCCGGTGTGTCTAGGCGCTTCGAGAAGATTGCAGACCGCCTCTATAGTGACTACGCCCATACTATCGAAAAAATCCAGGGCGCGGTCCAGATTGGTCACGAGGTTGCCGGCGACAACTTAGTTGTAGTTTACGAAGGGCTCCATAACACCCGCCAGCATTTCATTCGCGATCAACTCTCCAGCTTGTTCGATAGCGTTAAAAGCCTCTACATAGTCCCCAGCTACCTTGCGCGCGAGGACCAGTCACTCACACTACTCACACCCCAAATGCTAGTAGATGGTCTTTCTGAGGTCTCAAGGAGCAAATCCTCACCCAAAAAACTCGATCCTGACCTAGAAGCCACCATCCGTAGCCATCTTGAAGCTGGCGACACTGTGCTTTGCCTGACAGCTGGAGGCGGTGTCAGCTTGGACGAATGGCTCCGCAAGAAGTTTGTGTAGAGTTTCATAGCATAAATCTATCAAGCATCAGATATCAGACCCAATCTTTTGTCTGTAGTCTACTACAGCTTCCTCCTGTGGGAGCTGTAAGCGACCAGCAAGCCACAGCGTAGAGCGTAGCCTTTAGGGGTGGGGCTATGGATAGCGAATTTATTTCTTTATTCATAGCGAGGAGGGCGAGCCCTCCCCCTTTATTTACACAAACATGGCGATCAGCGCCGCCACGAATCCAAGTACCACAAGCCACGGCACTAGGCTTTTTAGCGGCACATGGTCTTCGTCTACATAATCATCAACAACTGAAGCTGGCTGAGGGGTTGGCGTCGGAACCGATTGGGTCGAGGAAACGGCTGGAAGCACCGATTGAGCATGGGCTGACTGATTAGTATTCGTGTCGATGCCACCAGAAGCCATAGCCGTAGCGATTGCGCCGCCAATTGCCTTAGCGCCAGCCTGCTGAGAAGGTCCAACCTCCTGGGCTTTTTCGTGGTGATACTCATGGCCATATTCAATAGTCGACTCCTGGACAGCGTGCCCTGAATCATCAACTTCAATTGCATGCCAAGCGCTAGTTTCAATTCGGTTATCTGGCCGGTTGGCGCCGGCCTCACGCTCTCGTTCTTGCCGCATTGCCTCGGCGTTCAAACGCTCAATCAAATCTGCCTTAGCCTGTTCAGTGTCTTTTTTAGCCTTTTCCGCCATAGCAGCACTGGCAATTACGGAAGTCTCACTGCGCGCCACCACATGCTGTGTAACTGACTCTGTCCTTACCGGCATAGGTATTTCAGCACTAAACTTCGACAATGGCGCCAAAACCGGTGCCTCAGACACAGTAGGCTTCTTCACTTCAGCTGGCGCCTGATCTGAGTGCAAACGCTCTTGGGCCAACGAGCGACGAAGCGCTTCCTGCTCAGCACTCAAGTGATTTACCTTATTCTCAGTCTCTGCCATAGTTTTCTGGTGTTGTTGCTCCACCTTTTTTGAGGCCTTCTCCATCTTCTTTTCACGCGACTTATGCCTAAGGTGCTCAATGCCACCACCCAAGATCACGCCCGCTAACAAACCTTCTCTGCGACCACGCTTGCGACCTCTACGCCAGTCCTCATAAGAAGGCTTTGGCGGCCCAACTGGAATTGGAGCGACCCCAGGCGACACTGGTGCGTGAGCTGGTGTCGGCGCGCCTCCATAATACCCGCCCGGACTAGTCGGCCATGGTCCACCAGGCCCATATCCACCACTTGAGCTAGTCGATGATGATCCCGTACCACCAGACGACGATCCGCCGCTAGATGAAGGCGTAGAACTCGGACCAGAGCCGCTCGAACCACCACCGGGTGGAGTTGTACCGCCCGACGAACCGACCCCACCGACTACAGAAGATGATGGAGTAGCTGAATAATCAATATCTTCATCCGTCATCTTTTGATCGACCACCTCACCAGTCGAGTCTGGCTCGATTTCAACTTCCGCATCTTCAGCGCCTTCCGCACCTTCACCTTCTAGATATTCACCCTCTTGAACAACATCATCAGCGCCAGCCTCGTGCCTAATCGGTTCACGTAAGTTAATCACCACTTCCCCGCCAGACAGCTCCTGCGGCGACAACTCCCGCCACTCAGCAAACTGCTCCGAATTACCTTCAAGAGAATTTTGTTCGATGTGATTTATTGATGAATCCGGTTCTACTTCAGGCAACGCTTCCGGCAATCTCGCCTCCGCGCCTTCGCCCTCGGGTGATTCCTGAGGTATTTCTTCGGCTTCGGCATTTTCTTTGTCCGCACCCGAATCGGCCACCTCAGCCTTAGCCCCTTCTTTGTCTTTTTTTAATGCTATCGAAGCTAAAAATGACTCCCATTTATCACCTCGCTTATCTTCAGACTCCTTCTGCTGATCATCAGCAGAAGCTTCGCTTCTGACAAGTGTTTTTCCAAGAGCTTTCGAGGACTTTTTCTTCTTTTTTGAAGACTTTTCATCATCATCCTTTATGTTTTCATGGACTGGTGATTCGTCCTCGGTCGAACTTGCAAATCGCTCTGACATATTACATATATTTTATAACATTATTACGCACTATTTCAAGTCCTCGTCATCAAAATGGTAGACCCCCTGACGATAGACAACTATCCTGCCGAGTTCATCAATGCCAATAATCGTTGAGGGTGGTCGATCTGAAAAGTCACCACCGTCAACATAAAAATCAATTTCGTCCCCGAAATAATTCTCAGCTTGATGGATTGTTGTAGCAACTGGCTGCTCGGGATGATTTGCGCTGGTCGTCTGCAAGGCGCCAACCGCGGCCAACAAACTCCTTAAATCATCACCTTCCGGCAGTCGAAGCGCTTGCCGCCCAGTACCACGATGTAAGTATTCAACACTATGCTTCGCTTCTACACTGACCGGCCCGGGCCAAAACTTTGCCGTCAACTCATCTGCCGGAGGCGTGATACCAATCTTAAGATAATCGTCAGTCGTTGAAGCAATTAAGGTACCTGGCTTTTTGTCACGGGGCTTAATATTAAAGAGTCGTTCGACCGCCTTTTCGTCAGCCGCCCTACAGACCAATCCATAAACCGTATCGGTTGGAATTACACCCAAAGCCCCAGCTTTAATTAGATCCCATAGAGCTGGATCTTTTAGAGACTTAAAATGCTGAGGTTTATTAGACATGAATTTTCTATTATACCACAAATGTCTAGAGAAGTCTATCCGGCAACACTGTCAGCCACTAGCGCCGCCTCGCCACCATCGACGTTAACTACGAAGTATTCGACCGACTGGTTGGCAACTGCACGGTATAGCACCACTTTATTGTTAAGCCACCTGACTGGCTGATGGGCAGCTGAGCCTTCGACAAGAACCTTGTCTTTGCCAGCTGCAACTGTATGTATAGACAGAGGACTCTGAACATCGCCACGCGCCCAAGCACTCAGCTTGCCATCAGGAGTTGATACGTACAGCCGAACTTGCTCGACTGTTGCTTTGGCCGTCTCTACATTAGCCTGGCCGATGCGGTAGTCAAACCAAGCGTCTGTTAGCTGCAATCTCAGCAGTCCATAGCCTGGTCGCGATACTGACCACACCTCACCTTCTTTTATCGTCTTCTTGCCTGTGCCGTCAATATTCGACTGTACCAAGCCAGCCGGAGCCGAAACATGATAAACTCGGTCATTAATTAAGTAAACTCCCAGGAAATCATTGGCGCTGGCCACTGTGAAACGCTTATCATTTTTGGCATCGTAGGCCATAACTTTCTGACGCTCTGGATTGCGTGCCGAAGTGCCAGCTACAACCTGTTTATAAAGCAAGGTGTCGCCCTGCCATCCCAATAACTCAATATCCTCAGCATGCTCGATAGTCGTTTTTGCTTCTGAGTCAGTCGTTACTATTGTCAGGGCAGACAAAAGATAACCGTCAGGGTTTTTGAGGTCATCGCGAGTCGACTCAACTGCCACATACTGACTACTAGAGTTAGCCAATATCGAAATACGCTCTTTTATCTCCAGACCAGTACCTTCGAGGATGCGTTTGTCATCTTGGCCGTCGATGTATTTCGAGAATATATCGAGGCGCCCGCCCTCATCCTTGACATAACTAATCTTGCTTGCTGGTACGAGTTTGACCTCAACCTTTTTAGCGTCATCATCAGGTAGCTCTAGTTTTTCTGTTCGGTAGGATGTTTTCTCGGCCTTAATTGGGCTATCCGAACCTGGCGCTAAGGTAATAACAGCCTCGCCCTTATCATTGGCGATTGCGGAAGCATCGCCACTAGACAACTCCACGCCCGTGACCGGTTTACCGGTCAGAAAATCAACAAATTTGTAGGACATCTGACGCCCAGTTGGCTTCATGGTAACGTCACCGAGGTCGGACACCCTAAAACCGATCTGTAGTTTTTGAGTGTGGTCGGCAAAACCGGCTTTCTTAACAACGGCCGTCTGGTTGCCAAGTCGGACGTCCATCAATCGGGCCTTGCCCTTATCGTTGGTTTTAATTTCTCGGCCATCAACAATCAATCGAGCGTTTTTGAGAGGCATATAGTTCGCACCGTCAACCGCCGTCACTGCCACACTGCCGCGAAAACCAACCAGATTCATAGCCGCCGTTCGAATGCCTTTGACACCGATTACCAAACCGATGATCAAAAGGATAACCCCAAGCGTTATATACCTAGCGACTCGGTTGTCCCACCAACGGTAATAACCGTCAACAATCTTATCCCAGAAAGACTTTTTCATGATAACCGGCGCCGGACCATCAAATTTGCGGTCGTCATTGTCAGTCTTAAGCATAGCGTCAATTGGATCTGCGTGCTTTGGCGGTTCGGCCTGATCAGATGGTTGGTCCGACGGCAATTCTAACTCATCTTCGGCTCGATCAACACCGACAGGTTGACTAGACTCAATCTGCTCCGCTAATTGTTTATTCAACTCTTCGATGTCGCTACCTGGTTCTTCTACAGGATCCGGGTTCGGCTCTTGTTTCGGCTTTTCAGACATTGGCTTATCCCTCCAAGCGGGACCCATCATTTCAACCACCTTGCGTTCGGCCTCTTCGGCCTCTAAATCGCGCACGGGCTCAGGAGTGGGTGCCTGCTTCTTCTTTATCATGATGCTTACGCTCATTCTACAGGATTGTCCAAGTCCGTGCTAGCACTAACAGTGGTGGTGTTTCTCGTAACAATCAAACTAAGGTAGGATAGGCTATATGAAACCAAACGAATTAGCAATCGAACTACACACTAAATTTGGCGGAAAAATCACCACCGCTCTGCGCGACACAGATGAAATGACGCGCGAGAAGCTAGCTGCCTACTATAGCCCAGGGGTCGGCGAAATTAGCAGACAGATTGAAGCCGATCCATCAAAACTTGGCCAGCTGACGTGGACCAACAACCTGGTCGCCGTCATATCCGATGGCACTGCCGTGCTTGGACTAGGCAACGTCGGACCCAAGGCCTCGATGCCGGTCATGGAAGGTAAGGCTCTGCTCTTTAAACACTTCGCCGACATTGACTCCGTGCCAATTATCCTAGATGTTCATTCTGTTGATGAAATTGTGGCTACCATTAAAGCAATTGCACCCAGCTTCGGGGCAATCAACCTAGAAGACATCGCTGCACCCCAGTGTTTTGAAATCGAAGAAAGACTGAAGGCCGAGCTAGACATTCCGATCATGCACGATGACCAACACGGTACCGCCACGGTCACCCTAGCTGGTTTAATTAACGCAATGAAATTAGTTGGCAAAAACTTGGCCGATACTAAAATCTGCCTAGTTGGTGCTGGCGCTGCCGGTGTCGCAATTGCAAAATTGTTGAAAAAATATGCCAACCCACAGATCATTGCCGTCGATAGTAAGGGTATTTTGTCGAGCGATCGCACCGACCTAAACGAATCGAAGCAATTACTCCTAGAGTTCACAAATGCAGATAATATATCTGGCACGATGGCCGACGCTGTCAAAGACGCAGATATTTTTATTGGCGTATCAGGCCCAGGTATCTTAACCAAAGAAATGATTGGTACGATGGCGAAAGATCCGGTTATTTTTGCCCTAGCCAACCCAACACCAGAGATCATGCCAGATGAAGCCAAGGAAGCCGGAACGGCGGTCGTTGCCACCGGGCGGAGCGATTTCCCAAACCAGGTTAACAACGCTGTGGCCTTCCCAGGCATCTTCCGTGGTGCACTCGATAATGGTGTTAACAAAATCACCGATGATCATAAGATTGCTGCAGCCGAGGTTATCGCTGGGCTAATTGATAGTCCTAGTGCCGACGAAATAATCCCAAGTGTCTTCGACGAGCGCCTAGTTCCAGCTATCGCCAATATCATCCGCTAAAACAAACCACACCCCTGTAGCCCCTCCTTTGAGCTTTGAGAGGACAGTCCTCTGTAGTTTTACAACATTGTGGGAAAAGTGGGGTGGATTACACATTTTTTAGGCGGTGGCGTGTTAGGCTAGTCATATGAAACCAAAGATTGCTCTAGCTAGAGCTATTTCCGGCAATATTGCCAGTCGCGCCCTCAACATCGCTGGTCTAATTGCCCTAGCGGCCGCGCTAATACTATTTACCATAACTGCACTGTTAGCCTACAATTTCAGTCCCTGGTGGTGGCTACTACTCATACCAATCATGGCACTAGCAGGACTGGCGGTGGCAATATACATAACAGTTCGTATGATTATTAGCGCCATTTATCCGACTTCAATCACCAAGGCCCAGCGACAACAAGTCAAAGACTTTACCGATAAAGTCACCGGTTTACTCGAAGCCCGCACCACGCCGCTGCCGATGTATGCCGCCATTACGGTTGCAGACCTTATACGCTACCGCGAGCCGCGCACCGTTCAAAAGATTATCACCGACTCAAAAGGCCTAAAAGACGATTATCTGAAACTTGAACAGGAATTTATAACCTCAGACCAACTTAAGTCCCAAGCTACTAGTTTAATTACTTAATTCCAAGTTCTTTTTTCTGAGCATCATCAACAAAACTCGGGCTGTTCATCATCACGTCAACGCCGCTACCGTTTTTAGGGAAGGCAATAATTTCACGGATGTTTTCCTCACCCATTAGCTCCATGAACATGCGGTCAACACCGTAAGCCAGGCCAGCGTGTGGTGGCGCTCCATACTTGAAAGCATTAATCATGGCGCCAAATTTTTCTTCAACATATTCACGACTAAAGCCGAGTACCGAGAAAACCTCGTAGAGCACTTCTGGGTTGTGATTGCGCACGCCACCGCTACAGATTTCGTATCCATTCATAACCATGTCGTATTGATCAGCCACGATTGAAAGTTTTTCTTCATCGTTTTTAGCAGCGCGGACAGCTTCGATACCACCCTTTGGCATACTAAACGGATTGTGTCCAAAATCGACTTTGTTGGTAGATTCATTAACTTCATAGAAAGGAAAATCAACAATCCAAGCTAGGGCAATCACGTCCGGATCTTTAAGGTTAAAATGTGTGGCAAAAGCGCTACGAAGCTTACCGAGCACAGCATTGACCACGCCGCGCCTGTCGGCACCAAAGAAGATGGCATCACGGTCACCAGCACCCATGCGCTCTTTTAGAGCCGCGAGCTCTGTGTCGGACAAGAATTTAGCAATTGGCGACTTGACTTCACCGTTCTCGTAAACAATATAAGCCAAGCCTCCTGCACCTTCCGACTTTGCGATGTCGGTAAATTCATCGATCTGCTTGCGGCTTAAACTTGCGCCGCCGGGCACACAAATAGCTTTAATACACTCAGCATTCTTGAAAACGCCAAATTCAGTGCTAGCAAACACGTCGGTTAGTTCAACTAACTCCATACCAAACCTGAGGTCAGGTTTATCGGAGCCGTAACGCTCCATCGCTTCCACATAAGGAATGCGCGGAATGTCTTCTGAGAGTAGTTTTTTGCCGGCAAAGTCAGTCGACAGCTTTTTGATGAGTGGGTCAAAAGTCGAACGAACCGTTTCGCCGTCTTCAACAAAGCTCATCTCCGCATCCAACTGATAAAATTCTCCGTAAAGTCGATCCGCCCTCGGGTCTTCATCGCGGAAACAAGCCGCCATTTGGTAGTAGCGCGGCACACCGCCAACCATTAGAAGCTGCTTAAATTGCTGTGGTGCCTGGGGCAAAGCGTAGAATTTCCCCTCTTGCAGGCGCGATGGAATAAGAAAATCGCGGGCACCCTCAGGACTAGAGTTAGCCAAAATCGGCGTCGATACCTCAGTGAAGTCGCCCTCCTCCATAAAAGCACGGATGATACTGAACATTTCGGCGCGTCGTTTGAGCATATGCTGCATTTTCGGACGACGTAGATCGAGATAACGATATTTAAGCCTCAGCTCCTCACCCGCCTGCGCCTCAACGAACGGTTGAATTGGCAAGGTATCAGCTCGGTTAAGAATCTCAAGCGAATCAGCCACTAGCTCAACCGAGCCGGTGCTAATTTTATCGTTTGCTAGTCCTTCTTCACGCTCTTTAACCAATCCTGTAACTTTGATAACAAACTCATCGCGTAGCTCCTGCGCCAAACTAAACGCATCTTGTTTGTCTGGATTAAAAACAAGTTGTAGCAGTCCGGTATGATCACGAAGATCGATAAAGACTAGTCCACCATGATCACGGCGCGAATGCACCCAACCCATAGCAGTTACCGTTTCACCAATACAATTTGGGGTTTTTTCTACATGTGTTCGCATGGAATACATTCTAACACCTTGCCACCTCTAGCAGAAACTACTTCTTTGTATCGTCACTGGATTCTGGTGCATGCGGCGCTTTATTGTGCTCCTTTTTGGCCAGAGCCGATGCCACCGCCCGGAGGTCATCGTATTTATCAAATTCATCGACAATCGGTCGGCCAATCACCTCTTCAAGCACATCTTCAATGGTAATTATGCCGACATATTCCTCGAAGTCATTAACTACCACAAACAGGTGATGCTTAGTTTTAATGAAGGCCTGCAAGGTCTGGTAGAGCGTAAAATTTTCGTGCACATAAACGACCTTACGGCGCATAATATCGCGGATCTTACCGGTGTTTTTATGAGCAATTAAGTCATACATATAGAGCGTGCCGACAACCTTATCCTCTTTTTCTTCGTAGACCGGGAATCGGCTAAAGCCCGTAGCATGCAACTCCCCCATCAACACCGGACCGTACGTTTCATCCGCCGAAACACTCTTGACCACTCGGCGCGGAATCAACACATTGGACACATGCTTATCACCAAAGCTTAGTGCATGAATGAGTAGATCGATCTCGCCTTTTTTAATGCGGTTATCCGGCTGCTTCTTTTGAGCTTCCAGAAGATTAACTAAATCTTCTTTTTCATAAAGACCGCTATGGAAACGAATCGGCAACAGCTTCTTAATCCCCCGACCGACGGCATCGACTAATGGATGGACTCGTTCAACCAGCCAAGCAATTGCCGGCGAAGCTTTAGCCGCCAGGAGCACACTGGCTTCGTGAACTCCACCGCGCGACTGGACAGCAAAGAAGCCAAAAACAGCTAGTACTAGCAAAACCGGAACTGCCAGCCACTCGCTAACCGATTCAACCAAACAAACAAAAGCAAAATACAAAGAAATCAGTCCGATCAAGCCCAATACAACCTTTGCACCGATGCCGTACGAGGCGCTACGGAATAGCAAAGTTGCTACTTGATCGCCTTTGCGCGAGCGACGACGAAGTTCGGTGAGCGGCACACTGCCGTAAGCTTTAGCCACAACAAACATCGCTACCGCAACTAGACCAAGCAAACATCCAAGAACAAAAAGTATCATATCTCTACTATACACTTATGGTACTATTGAGACTACATGTTAGTAAGAGATGGAGCAGTTGATGGATAAACGATTTATGATGATTCTGGCAGTAGTTGTATTAATTTTTGGTGGACTATTCTTCTGGCAGTCCAAGCAAAAAGACAACACCGCCACTGATGCCAAGCCAACCAATCACGTTTATGGCAAGCTTGACAGCAAAGTCACCTTCATGGAATATGCCGACTTCCAGTGCAACGCCTGCCAATATTACAGCGGCACTATTCAGCAAGTTAAAGAAAAGTATGGCGACCGTGTTAAGTTCCAGCATCGCCATCTGCCGCTAGCTGGCATGCATCCGAATGCCATTGGTGCGTCTAGGGCCGCTGAAGCCGCAAGCAATCAGGGCAAATTCTGGGAAATGTATGGCCTGTTGTTCGACATGGGGAACTGGAATATCTGGACTAATGCCCAGAACCCAAACACACATTTTGAAGGTTATGCCAAGAAGCTAAATCTTGATCTCGAAAAGTTCAAGGCTGACTTTATTAGCCCCGTCACCAACGATACTATTAATGCTGATATCGCGGAGTTCGACAAAACAGGCATTCAAAAGGCCACCCCCGCCTTCTTCATTAATGGCAAAAATATTCCACTCAGCGAGTTCACGGACGAAAACAATAGCGCTACGCTCGAATCTTTCAGTAAGGTGATCGATAAATACCTAAAAGAGGCTGGTATTAGCACTGAGTCAGCTCCAGCAGAAGCTACTACCACCCCAGAAGAAACTGCGCCGGCCGAAGCAACTCCTACTGAATAATTTGGTCAGATACATTCAAAAAGCGACCCCTCACGTGGTCGCTTTTTTGTTACCCTTGCCAGTGCTGAACTAACGCGGGACACGGGGAGCATCTCCCCAAAGAGAAACTAATAGTGTATGAATTGTTGCCAACTAGGTCGGCAAACCTTTACAGACACAATAGCCTCATCGCTATGTACGAGCTTGATTGGGATTGGCATAATTTTTTACCTACCCCGAGCTTTCCGCGGCACTCCCACCACGGCCAGCGCAGGCCTTTCTTTTTGTTTGATTTAATGTTTTTGTCTCTACAGTCTTTTTGACTGGTAAAGTACCTTTTACTATAAGCAAAATGACAGTGGCGGTCAACGTCTTGATGTAGTAATCTTCACAATGCAGTATCTAGCAACTATTTAGCCGCTAGTACAACCGCACGAGCCTGTATACTTGCCATTTTTACAGACAGTTTTGACATTCTTGGCGCCGCATTTCGGACACTGTTTAGAGACAAATTCACAGTCTTCTAGTTTATCACTAGAACTACCTGAGTCACCCTCTTCGGACTCTACGCCTCCGGGAGAATCAGCCGACTCACTTCGGACGCCGCCTGGGCAGGAACTAGACGTTTCTTGTTTTTGAGCACGCAAAGTTGCCTGCTGGGCACGCTGCAAATCACCCATCATCATATGAGCACGAGCATCCTGAATAAGAAAGGCTGACTCTTGGCCAAAAACACGCGGATCGATCCGGCTGTCGGAAACTGCCACTTCCACCATCGCCCGACCAACAACCCTGTCGAGAAGCTGACTGGCTTCTATCGGACTCGAGACTTGGCTGGCGCTCGCAATTAGCCGGGAGGTAATCTCTGCCACCTTCGGCCCCATCTCACGCATACGCTTTTCTGACTGTTTGGCTACTTCTAAATAGCTACCTTGCGGCTTAGATTCACCAAAAAAAGTCCCGCCAGCAGCACTATCAATCATCTCGACGATATCAATCACCCCATTTGGCATAGCTGATTTTTTTATTAACAGAGGTGTGTCTAGGGTTTTGGTAGCGTCGCCGTCAAAACTAACCCCTATTTGGCCCCCAAAGCGCTTTATAGAATCGTAGTCGTGTCTTGGACCACCCTGCTTTGAAACGCCCGCTAGAAAGGCTGTGGAGGTCAAAACACCATTTTCATCACTGGTTGTCGCCTGAACTGACATTGACTTAGTAGGTGAAAAGAAGCCGCGCGAATCCAGCTCATCGGCTGTCATGTCATCGGCACAGCGAGAAATAACCACGAACCAATAATCATCTAAAACTCCCTGTCTGAGGGCATTTTCTAGTCGAAAAGTATTTCTAGTTTCCGCCTGGAATCTGGCGATCATCTTGGTATCACTCCCAAGAAACTTGAGCGTGTTAGCGTGAATCTGTTCGTTTGTTTGTCCAGCTTGAACAATCTGACCCTGCTCATTAACCTCTTGTCTAACCGTAGATACAAACCCTGTCTTGACGGTCCTCTCGAATATATCGGTCTGCACATTCGTTTCGATCATTCGCCTAGCTTGGACATCTCCTTTGCTGGCCGCAATTAAAGCCTCGTGAAGATTGATCGTCGAATGGGCAGGCTGACGCTGCTCCATAAACCCCTCCACTGCCACACTGCCAACCGATCGCTCCAATCGCTCGGCTCTCTTTCTGGCTAAAATCTCACCGGGTAAATCAAGTGCCGAGAAATAAACATCAGAAAACTCCTGCTGCTTAAGATCCTCTCCAAGATATGATGTGGGTGCTTGCTCGGCAACGGCCACTGACATAAAAATACCTCTGTTTTAATCATCTAAACAGAGGCATCGAAAAACAATCGAGGCGCTTCTGCTCGGAAGACTTTTCTTGCTGTTCCGGACTTTTCTAGATTCCCTAGATTACCGTTGCGGCACAGTTCGGGAATTACACCCGATTCCAGCGTGTTAATTGTTAATGGTTGTCCTTACATCTAGAGTCTAGCACGTCCACGCGGCGCTAGATATAGTAATTTTCACAAGGCACCGACTATTTGAAACGAATGTCTTTGAGTGTGTCGTAGAGCAAAGTATAGTTTGGCGAGATTGAATTGTCGGTGTACGTAATAAATATCTTGTAAGTCCGGCCTGATTGACCAGTAATATGCAGACGATTGAGGCCATCTGACGATATCATGCCCACCAACTGCCTTGTTGGTGAACCCATGTCACATAAGAAATCAACCTCCTGCCACCTTGCCGGAGCGATACCCGTGGTTGGATTTTTGTTCTTAGGGTCAGTGTAGGTCATACAGTTATCAGATATCATTTCGTTGGTTATGGCGTTGCCACGAGCCATAACTTTGACCACTCTGTTTAGCGACAACCCGGTCGGCGGATTATCTATATAAATATCTAACTGCCTGGCTTCACTCACTTTTGAAACAAATGTATATCTCGGGCCAGTCGGCGATCCAAGAGTTGGACGCTCCTCCCACCCTCCGGGCATGTGCACGATAAATTCAGGTTTGTCGAAGGTCACATTAGCTTCCGTTGAAACAGAGTATTCATTATTTACTGGTTTTGAGTTTTTTATCTCACTATCCGGCTCAATCCTAAGATTGAAGAGCCAGTAAATCAAAGCAATTAATAGTAGGATGATTATAATAATTACGATTCGACGCCTAGCTCGGCGATGGTGATGATGTTTTTTTCCTACGTGATACATGTATTGTCCTTATTATGATTCTAGCATGTGCTTATGCTTACCAGCCTGCTTTAAAGTCGCCAATCTTTCAACAAAGCTCTGAGCGCCAGCTTCAAGCCCAAGCACCTTCATGGCCGCCAGAACAATCGTAATGTCATCGACTTGACCAGGTGCTGGCAAGGCTTCGGATTCAGCGTCAATAAATAGCTTTTCCACCTTACGTATTAGCCACTTCTCTTCCGATTCCTTAACCTCGTTGGTTGGCAGCGCGGAAGTTGTATCCAGAGTTGGGCTAACCACCTCCAGTGAAC
This sequence comes from uncultured Candidatus Saccharibacteria bacterium, assembly GCA_964554245.1. GTDB lineage: Bacteria > Patescibacteriota > Saccharimonadia > Saccharimonadales > UBA4665 > JAGXIT01. The sequence continues at coordinate 42,493 of CAZKNP010000004.1, forward strand.
GGGCCGAGCTACCGCGCTTGATAATGTGCCCACGCTTGATGAGATTTTTAACGTGCAAAGCCACTGTTGCTACCGAGGTGTATTGCAGACCCTGCATAATCTCACGATAGCTCGGACTGTAGCCGTGCTCAGCAATAAATTTCTCAATAAACTCCAGGATTTCTTTCTGTTTTTTCGTTGGGCGAATAGCGTTGACAACTGGAGGTGTTTCTGTTTGGTTTTCGTTCATATTTTAATGATAGCACAAGCGTTTTTTTTGAGCACCCAAAACTCACCCAGAGGATAGTCCTCTCAAAGAAGTAGCTCAAGAGACGATGCTTTATACAATTTGTTCCCAGGGCAAATCTGGTTTGCCAAAATGGCCATAAGCGCTGGTAGCACTGTAGATTGGACGTCGAAGGTTCAGCTTCTCGATTATTCCCCGCACACTCGTATCGATCAGCGATTCCTTGAATCGATACAACTCTTCCTCCGATACGGTTGCCGTACCAAAAGTTTCAATTGTCTGCATCAGCGGCTCCGGGCGGCCAATCACATATGCCAACCCAACCTCACATTTTTTGGCAATACCTTTGGCTACAATATTTTTGGCAATATAACGCGCCACATAGGCACCGCTACGATCCACTTTGCTCGGATCTTTACCGCTAAAAGCGCCGCCACCAACTCGGGCGTAGCCACCGTAAGTGTCGACTACAATCTTACGACCCGTTAAACCAGCGTCTGATTCCGGTCCCGGAATAAACCACTGTCCAGTGCCGTTGACAATAATGTCTTCGTCTTTTGGAAGTTCAAAACCATAACTATCGGCCACGGGTTTCAATACGTGATTAATTATGTCTGTTCGCACCGTTTCGGCCGAAGTTGTTTCGTGGTGAGCCACCGCCACCACTAACTTCTCGATAGCCACTGGCCTATCTTGATCATCGTAACGAATCGTCACCTGCGCTTTGCCGTCTGGCCTAAGCCACGCCAGCACACCATTAGCCCGCACGTCATCAATAGTGCGCGTCACTTTGTGCGCAAAAGCAATCGGTAGCGGCATAAGCTCAGGCGTCTCGTCGCAGGCGTAACCAAACATCATCCCTTGATCGCCGGCGCCATCAACATCGACACCCTGAGCAATCTCTGGAGATTGAGCATGAACAAATGACTGAAAAACCGAAGATTCTGCCGAAAAACCCCAAGCCGGATTATTATAGCCAAGTTCTGCAATTTTTGATCGTGCGATTTTTTCTAAGTCAACCACTGCACTGGTTTTCGTTTCACCAAAGATGTTAATTTGATCACCCCCAACCACCACCTCGATTCCGGCACGAGCGTTTAAATCTTGACGTAAAAGCTCATCGAGAACCGCGTCGCTCACCGCATCGGCAATTTTATCCGGATGGCCTGCACAAACCGACTCGCTCGTAAATAATTTATCAGTCATATCAAAATTCCCTCGTTGATAACAATATTAATGTTTATTGTAACGCCTTAGCGGCGCATGGCCACCATGCTAAAACTTTCGCAGGCATCTTTACCAACAGCAAGTCGAGCGATCAACTGATATAGCCGCCAAAGTAAGTGGAGCGGGAAGAAAAAAGTAAAATACGAACTTTGGTAGTAGCACTTAATTTGCTCGACGCGACAGTCATTAGCCTCCAGCATTTTAACAAACTCCCTAGGAGTACATCGGTCATAGTATGCCGGAAAACCTTGTGCATGGGACGTTTCTGGAAAAATGCGGAACAATAGTTTTCGCTTAATTTTCTCTGGCAGCATGCGATTAACTACAGCAAAAACCGCCAGACGCCCAGGCACAAAAAGCAACATCTCCCCACCTTGCTTGGTGATACTAACAATGTTTGCCAGCGCCCGCTCGGTATCGCTAACATGTTCAAGCACCGCTTCACACACCACCGCATCAGCCTTGGCTATCTTGACCGGAACACCGGAATCCGAGCTTATATCACTAACAATGGTCTTGTCGTATGCGCCCGCCGGCGCCCGCTTAAGCTCCTCGCCATCGATATCAACGCCTACAACTTTAACAGCCTCCGGCTTAGACATCTCTGAGCCCAAGAAGGGTCTCTTGCCACCGCCAATATCATAAACGACACCTTTCGCTGGTATACGAATCGGGACAATATTTTCGGCAAAATCCTTAAGGCCATGAACACTCCAGTGTTTTGGCAGGAAAATTTCATCAAATTTAACACACAGCCACTTATTAATATTAATAAATCCACGCCTGATTGATTCCAATGGATCACGCGCCAATACCCGAGCCGCCACAAACCCAGCCAAGCCCCACCAAACGTAAGATAGAGTTTCATCAAACCAGCCATACATAAAAAGATTAGCCACGGCCATGCCAATGCTCGACAAAAACAAACCATATGCTAACGGCGACTGCGAGGCAGCATAAAGTTTCAGCGACACAAATAACGACAAGATAATAAATAGACCAAGCCCTAGCCAGCCCAACTCCTGCCCTATACCAAGATACTGACTTTCACTAAGACGAGTTTCACCCTCAGTATTGTAAGCCGAAGCTGGACCAGCAGTTCCCGGTCCGCCTCCTAGTGGTTCACTGGCCAGATCTTCAATTCCGGTCCGGATGCCATGAAGGTGTCCATCGTTTGATGTTATTTCGGCGGTTGAGTCATCGGCGCTGTGAAATATTAAGTGTTGAAATTTTGTATTACTTTGCAGCTCGCCAAACGCCAACAAGCCACCAAGCATAAGTACTGATATGAACACCCATAACAACCGCTGCGATATTTGTTTTCCGACAACCATCAACAAATATACGCCAACGACCGCAACTACTCCCAGTAAAGCACTCCTTGAAAATGACAATAATAGACCCAGTCCTAGGCCTATCAATAACAAAATCCAGCCAGCCTTAGCTCTTAAAGACTGTTTAGTGCGCGTCAACACACCAATCACCATAGCTATGCCAAACATCATGTACATGCCGAATTGATTCGGACCACGCAGTAATGACTGGACTCTCAGCGTATCGTTGTCCTGGTTAAGCGTGATTGCCGGTGATATAGTGACGCCCTCTTGGTATCCAAAATTGCTTAAAAAATCACGTGGTAAAACAAAAAACTGCAGTAAACCAAACAGCATTACGACAATTAGTGGTATAAATACAATTTTGCGCCAACGATCACTCATCCACGAAGACCGACGAGCTAACAAGAATGCCAAAACAAACCAGATAAGATAGCGTGTGTTAATCAGCACGCCATAGGCCAACGCCTTCAGGCCAACCTCACTACCAAAATAAGCCACCGCACCAAGTAGCACCACCAAACACACATAGACAAGGGCTAACTTAACCAGGATTGAATCTCGGTAATTATTGGAGCGAGAGCGGCTTACAACCATCGGCACAATCAGAATGGCCGCCACCAGAACAGTTATATATGATGGCCATAATCTAACCCAAGTGTATCCACCGACCAAAGACGACAGCCACACCGTCAAAAAAGCATGGAATGGCACCAGGAAAATCACCGCCGCAACCAGATAGTCTTCAATTGCACGCTTTGAGCGACTGACTATTCCCATAGATGGTATAATTCTACCACATGAGAAACAACTCTTCTTTGATGTACAACTTCGTTTTGGTTGTTGGCGACATCATAGCCCTAATGGCCGGCTTTGCAGCTGCTTTTGTTATCCGCTCAAATAGCTCAGTCAGCGTCGCCAACCCGATGCCCGCCTCCGACTACCTATTCATCATGTTCATGTTACTACCTCTGTGGATTTTGGTGTTCGGCTTAATCGGACTTTACCACCATACTCTATACGACAAACGCTTCGCTGAAATCGGCAAACTCTTTGTTGGCTCTTTCGTGGGCATGTTATTTATCATTGCCTGGGACTACATGAGTCTCAAGCCAATCTTCCCTTCTAAGTTAGTGCCAGTTTATGGCTTCTTAATAGCTTTCGCTCTTTTGGTCATCATTCGCAACCTAGCACGCTGGCTAAGAATTGCTCTCTTTGGCGTCGGCTACGGCCTAACTCGCATAGTCATACTTGGCAATACAGATATTGCTCGTGAGATTATCCATTCTGTTAAAGACAGCAGGGCGTCCGGTTATGATCTAGTGGGAGTGATCGGCTACCGTAAAAAGTTACCCGAAAACATTCCTAGCTTCCCAAGCCTAAAGGCTTTTATGGAAGCTGATAAAAGAGAACTACATGGCATTATTCAAACCGAACTCTACGCCGACGAAAAACGCAACGAAGAAATATTGGCCTACGCTCAGCACAATCACGTCAGTTACCGTTTTGTACCAGGAAACTCTGGTTTGTTTGTGGGTAATATTGATGTCGAGCTCTTCAGAAACAACATACCCGTAATTCATGTTAGACATACACCACTGTTTGGCTGGGGTCGCATAATCAAAAGATTGGTCGATATCGTACTTGGAACAATAGCTCTAATAATTGCCAGCCCGGTACTCGCCCTGTGCGCTTTAATTATCAAAATCTCCGATCCATCGGGCGCAGTCATCTATACCGCCAAGCGCCTAACTAGGTTTGGGGCACCAATTAACATTTACAAATTCCGCACTTTCAAGCAGGCCTACAACAATATGTCTCCAGAGGAAGGCTTTGCTAAGATGAACCGCCCCGACCTGCTCAAACAATACCGCGCCAACGGTGACCAATTAGAGAAAGATCCGAGGATTACAAAAATTGGTCAATTCCTAAAAGCTACCAGTCTTGATGAGTTACCTCAACTGCTCAACGTCGTTAAAGGAGACATTAGCTTGGTTGGTCCAAGAGCACTCGACAAATTTGAGATCGAACAGTACTCCAAAAAACACCTGATTTTGAATGTGAAGTCTGGTCTTACTGGCCTGGCCTTGGTATCAGGTCGACCGGGCATTAGTTTCGAGGAACGACGTAAGCTAGATATATTCTATGTCCAAAATTGGAGCCTTTTACTCGACCTAGTAATCATGCTCAAGACTGTCAGAGTGGTTTTGGCTAGGCTTTTTCGTAAAGGCGCCCGCTATTAGTGGTATGGTAGATGTATGGTGAGTAAAGATCTGAAAGATTTGAAGGTTGCCATAGTTCATGACTGGATTTATGGAGGTGGTGCTGAGTTGGTTGTTGAGCAGCTTCATAAACTTTTTCCCGATGCACCTATCTACTGTACTTTTGCCACGCCCGAATGGCGCGAAAGACTTAACGGCAAGGTCGTAACCGGCATACTAGGTAGGTGGCCATTTAATAAAATCCACAGACTAACTGGGGTACTGCGTATATTCTGGTACGGTAGTCTGAACTTTAAGGATTACGATTTAGTTATTAGCAGTTCCGGCGCAGAAGCCAAGAGCGTGAAAACCCCTGCCTCAACCCTACATATAAATTATTGCCACGCACCTACGCACTACTACTGGAGCCGTTATGACCAATACATGAAGAATCCGGGTTTTGGTGCGCTTAATCCGATTGGCCGATTTTTCTTACGACTACTACTAAAACCCTTGCGTAAATGGGATTTTAAAGCCGCTCGTCGCCCAGACGTTATGATCGCCAATTCAACGCACATCCAACAAGAAATAGAAAAGTATTATAAGCGTGACAGCACCGTCATATTTCCACCTGTATACATTGAGCGGTTCACTAAGCCGTCCAATCACAACCTAGAGCGGTCTGGATTCATAATCGCCGGGCGACAAACACCCTACAAGCGCTTTGATCTCGCCATCGAAGCCTGCTCGCAGTTAAACAAACCACTGGTAGTTGTTGGTGGCGGCCCCGACCACGAGCGTCTACGTAAATTAGCCGGCAAGAATGTCACTTTTCTCGGCAAAGCTGCTGATGAGGTTTTGGAAGAAAAACTAGCCAGTGCTAGTGCACTAATATTTCCAGGCCTGGACGACTTTGGTATCACACCAGTCGAAGCCATGGCATCCGGCACACCCGTCATTGCTTTTCGGGCTGGCGGCGCACTTGACTACATAAAACCTGGTAAGACCGGCGAGTTTTTTGATGAGCAAACGACATCTTCACTCACGGATGCCATAAAGTCCTTCGACTCCAAAAAGTATAACCACGAAGAAATCCGCAGCTTCGCTGAGCAGTTCAGCAAAGAGGCCTTTCGAAGGAATATGACCGAATTCATAACCAAGTCACTCAAAGAACACGATAACTAACCGTTAAAGTTGGTGGAAACTTCTTTGAAAACCCGTAAATAACCTTCTGTTGTTGCTTTCCAGTTATATTTTTGAATCGTTGCCCTGCGAACGCCATCTCTTTTTAGCGTCGGGTGTTTAATTTCGCTCTCAATTCGCGCAATATATGAGTCTACATTTTTCGTTTCGGCAAACCAGCCGGTCTTGCCTTCAATAACAGCATCGGTTATACCCTCAAAACGACTAGCCACGACCGGTGTACCGCAGCTACTAGCTTCGACCGCCACCATCCCAAAACCCTCAAAGCCATAGCCAGGTATGTTTGGCATAACGAACATATCAGCAGAATTATAGAGTAGATTGCGCAACTCTCCGCGTACATATCCAAGCAACTTAACGTTGCTCTCGAGGGATTTTTGTTCAATAACATCAGCTATGGCTTCAGCATCTTCGCCGCCGCCACCAATTAGAAGTATTGCCTCTGGTAGCACCTTAACTAACTCTGGCATAACATTATCAACAAACCAAAACGCACCTTTGCGCTCAATCAATCGTCCCGAATGGTACAAAACTGCCTTGCCTTTTAAATCCAAATTGATCTCTTGAGACAAAAGAGCCTTTAAATCTGCTTTTGGCTGATCTATAAAAAAATCGTCGTCACTCCCCCAGATAACCTTAGTGATTGGTAGCTTGGGCAAGACCAAGCGTGTTTTTTCGGCAGTGCCATCGCTAATAACAACCGCCTGGTCCATTTTGCCTAGGCTTGGCAGCACCAACTTCTTGTACAGCCTGTTGCCATAAACAACTTCTGTGCCGTGGATCGTTACAACCACAGGGCGCCTCAGACAAAACCTTAGCATCCTGCCCAGAGGAGCTAATACCCCGTCCTGGACGTAAATAATATCCGGATTAAGCTTTTTGCCAGCCCGAAATGCCCGAATAAATAGCGATAAATACACGAACGGCAAGCCAATACTTTTTCCACCAGCTTTACTTCTTGAAGCAATCAGCCGAACATCAGTGCGTGCCGAAAGTTCATCATAGAGTTTGGAAGCAACATTCTCCATACCACCAATCACCGGAGGGAATTTTCGGGTAACAAAAAGTATTTTCATATGACTATTCTAGAGGAATCTTGACATTCCTTTTTCGGCTAATTCGGCTTGAATGTCTTTAATTTTATCAATGTCGTCACTTGGAATAATCAACAAAGCGTCATCGCTATCAACTACAATTAAGTCCTTCACTCCGGCCACGGTAATAAGCTTATTCGGCGATTGAGTCTTAATAAGCGTGCTTGTGGTGTCAATAGCAACCACGTGGTCGCCGTCGATATGATTGCCATTATCGTCTTCCGAGAACCGTCGAACCGATTCCCAGGTGCCGACATCCGTATTTCTAAAAGGCAGTAGCAGCACAACCGCCTCGCCGCCGTCCATAACATAGCGCGTTACATCTTCCGTTGGACCCTTTTCCATCTCCTCGTAGATCTTACGGATTTCCTCTTGCTCGCCAGGCTTATCCATAGCTTCGCCAATCTTTACTAATGCCTCGTGCCAATCTGGTCGATATTTTTTATAGGCCTCCAGAATCTTACTCGGATACCAGCACAAGTGGTTCCAGTGCGCCACAACACGGAAATTCTCGATCAAATCACGAGTTTCTTTGACGGTTTTCTTGCGGTAATGGAACTTTGTTAGGTCATAACCTTCAACGTCGCTACCGGTATCGACTCGGTCGCCCAACTCCAAATAGTCAGCACCCATATTGGCTTCTGTCGCCTTAAGTCCACCTGTTACGTATTTGCCGGTTTCGGTAACAATTTTCTCGGCCGCCTTAATCATGGCTATAAATTTTTCACCTGGTTCACGCACCATGTCTGCCTGAACATAAAAGACCGGTTCGTCTGGATGTAATTTGGCGAGCCTAACAAAAGCTAAACCCTCACCAGGACCGCGGTCTTTGGCTGCGTCCGGTTCGACTATGTAGTTACGCAAAGGAATTTGTGGAGACTGCTCGGAGACATACTTAATAAATTTCTGTTTAGTCGATATGTAAATGTCTTCGGGGCTATAGGCTGTCAGTAGAGTTTCTACAGCAAATTGATATGATGACTTATCGCCAATGATTGGCTGAAACTGCTTTGGCTTATCTTGACGGCTATACGGCCAAAGCTTTGTACCCTGTCCACCAGCGACAATAAGAATCTTCATCAAAGTTCTCCTTGCTAAATTACTCCTCTTAAGTATACGTCTTTACAGGTAAAAATAAACCTATTAGAGCACCCATTGGTCTATCCAATCACTTTACCTCGATAATCCTACCCCGCCTAGGGTACAATAGGATATACATAACTGGAGGTACTTTATGCAAATCGTCAGTGAAGTTTTTAAAGCCTATGATATCCGCGGAAAAGTTGGCAGCGAGCTAACAACCGACCTAACCAGAGCCGTTGGACGCGCCATGGCTGACTGGCTGCCGGAAGGTGGCGCCGTAGCAGTTGGCCGTGACATGCGCCCCGATTCAGCCGAGCTGGCTAGCGCACTAATCGAAGGCTTACTGGCCCAAGGGCGTGAAGTTATCGATATCGGCCAAGTAACTTCAGATATGATCTACTTCGCGGTTGGCGACCAAAACCTAGCCGGTGGCGCCATGGTAACAGCCAGTCACAATCCCGGTGAATACAACGGCATTAAACTCTGTAGAGAAGGCGCTCGTCCAATCGGCCAGGACAGCGGCCTACTGGAGATTAAGCAAATTATTGAATCCGACGAATTTAAACCTGAATCCGAAATACCCGGCAACCTAACCGAAAAAGACATAGCCGAGAACTGGATCCAACATGTGCTGGGCTTCATAGAATCCGACAAACTAAAGCCAATGCGTATTGCGGTTGACGCTGGCAACGGCATGGCCGGAAAAATCTTCCCTGAACTTGAGCCTTACGTACCGTGGGAAGTTGAAGAAATGTATTTTGAACTCGACGGCACCTTCCCTAACCACGAAGCGAATCCGCTAAAATTTGAAACCCTGGCAGACTTAATTGCCAAGATCAAAGAACTAAAGCTAGACGCTGGCATCGCTTTTGACGGCGACGGCGACCGTGCCTTTTTGGTAGACGAAACCGGCACGGTTGTACCTGGAAATGTCATGAACGCTATGCTCGGCGAATACTTCCTTGGTCGCTTCCCTGGTAGCCCAATCCTTTACGATCTACGTTCAAGTCGTGCTGTACCAGAGGTTATTGCCGAAAACGGCGGACAAGCCATCCGCACCCGCGTTGGTCACAGCTTCATTAAGAAAGTCATGCGCGAACAAGACGCGCCGTTTGGCGGCGAAGTTTCCGGCCATTTCTACTTCCGCGACAACTACTACGCCGACTCCGGTTTAATTGCCGCCGTGATTGGTTTGTATGTAGCTGGACTAAAAGGCATGAAACTATCGGAGATCCGCCAACATTACACTCGCTACGCCAGTATCGAAGAAACTAACTTTGAGGTCGATGATAAAGCCGGCGCTTTCGATAGACTAAAACAAGTCTTTGATGGCAACGAGATCGACGAACTCGACG
>CAZKNP010000005.1:0-47417 GCA_964554245.1 uncultured Candidatus Saccharibacteria bacterium
TTGGTGCGGGTGACGGGACTCTAACCCGTGGCCTCGTCCTTGGCAAGGACGCGCTCTAAACAACTGAGCTACACCCGCATGATTTAACAAATCTTAGCGCAAAAATAATTTTAAATGTTCTTTCTTGGTCTGGCAAGTGAGTAGGCTCTTTGGAAAAGAGCAGCCCGAGCGGCGGATTTATTCCGCGCGCGGCGCAATGAGAAAAACCTTTGGTTTGTCCCATGGGGCTTACTACACCTGCATAAGCAAGTAATGAGTGACATTATAGGGGGTGGGGATGCTTTTTGCAACAGTTTTAGATAGAGTGATTTGTTTTAGGCAAAAGCGATATACTGTGAAATATGCATACTGAAAAACAGAAGCATAAACTTCGGGGGTTTCTCCTGGCTAAGGATATAGTTATGATCGCCTTGGCTTTGATTGGAATTGGGCTGTCTGTTTTTGAACACTTTGAGTATATTCACAAACATCATCACTTAGTTTGGGTGGATGTGTTCGAGATTTTGGTCGGGCTAGTCTTCGCTACCGAATTTTTCTTCGAGCTACACCATGCTAAAGACAAAAAACTTTATTGGAAGCAGCACTGGATATATTTGCTAGCATCGATACCCATTCCGATGCAGATGATTGAATTTATGCGTGGCATTAGGGCGCTACGCCTACTTAGGCTGATTAAGGAGTTCGCACATTTAAGCTACGAGCATAATACCTGGCTATTTTCTCAACGTCACTAAAATCTAATCATTAGTTTTCTGAGAATAGTTGCTTATGAGGGGGTGTTTAGATAGATGCTTAAGCTGGTCTTTGGCCCAGTAGGAGAAGTCCTCGGGGCGTATTGTAATTTGGCTGACATAATCTTCCCAGCTCATCCACGAAAAATCTTCCACTTCATCATTATTTACTTCAGAGGTGTCGGCGATCCGGGCGATAAAAACAGGGCAGAACTCGTTTTCAACAACTCCTTCATAAGGTGGGGTGGCGTAACGATAGTCGGGCAGCATAACCTTAATATCAGTAACGGTCATGCCGAGCTCGTCTTTCGAGCGTCGTCTAATGGCGTCTTCGAATGATTCGCTGGGCGCAGGGTGTCCACAGACGCTGTTTGTCCAAACGCCGGGCCAGACTTTTTTGCTAAGAGCGCGCTGAGTCACCAAAAACTGGCCTTTTTCATCGAAAATATAGCAAGAGAAGGCTTTATGGAGCGGTGTTTGACCGTGGTGTGACGCTAGTTTTGGGGCGACGCCAATCTCATTTAGCTCATCATCCAATAGGACGATCAATTCATTATCAGGCTGATCGGTCATAAGCCTTTAGCTCATCTAACTTAATATCGCGTAGGTCTGTTTCATCTTGAGGAGCGGGCAGCAAGATTCTCTCGAGTGGGCGGTTTGGGCTAAACTCTCCTTTTTCAGACAGTGCCACAAGCCACGGATGCACGTAGGGGCGAGAATTACCCTTCAATAAGAGCTTATCTGTTGGCATAAATTCGATTCCTCGAATTTCGGTGGTAGGCTTAAACGAATTGACAAATTTGTCTCGACTTCTTTTTGTAAAATATGACGGCAAAAAAAGAATTGCCGTCTCACCATACATATCACCACCACGCAGCGCTACTGGTGGTCGCTTTCTTCCACAAAACAAAGGAAGCGATTCATCCGCTTTAATGCCGAGCTCTGTTTGTAGGCAGCGAATGATTGTCTGATGAAAGGTCTCCACGCTGGTTAATCTGCCAGCCTTATCAAACGTTCCGGCTACTGTCTCTGAGAGGGGGGCTAGGGTATATCCGGTATCAACCTTGCCATTGTTGCCATCGGGGTCATGGTCGGCTACGAGCAATAGCCCATCAAGAGTTGTTATAGCTAGAACTCGTCCGATTGATTTTAGGCCTACGTTCTTGAGTCTGTAAGCATCACCAACAGACAGCGGATCAGGAAATGGACTGCTGTAGCTATTGCTGTTATTGAGTCTCTCAAGTGTTGTGGGTGTGGTCTCAGTAATCACTAGGACGTTATATTAACATAATTACAGGTGTGGCATATACAAAAACAGTTAGTTTCCGCTATACTGGCTGGTGTGGCGCCTTGGCCGAGAAGTTAGGCAACGGTCTGCAAAACCGTGTAGACGGGAGCGTTACCCGTAGGTGCCTCCAAAAATACCCGAAAGCAAATGCTTCGGGTATTTTTCATAAAAACACGATACAATAAAGTGGTAAGGCATAAGGAGTGTGTATGAAGAATTTATCAAAAGGGCTTATTGCGCTACTCGCTGTTGGAGTAATTGTACTCGGACTTGTCGGTTGGGCTGTCAGTGGTTATAACAGCTTGGTTGGACAGAGGAACCAGGTAGATAAGGCTATGGCTCAGTTAGATAGTGCGTATCAGCGTCGATTTGACCTAGTGCCAAACTTAGTCGAGAGTGTTAAGGGTGCTCAGAATCAAGAGCAAGAGGTGTTTGGTGATTTGGCGGAAGCACGTACTAAATACGCTGGCGCTGAAACTGCTGAAGAGCGCATGGCGACAACTGGACAATATGAAAGTGCGCTCGGTCGTTTACTGGTAGTGATGGAGAACTATCCAGAGCTAAAAAGTACTCAAACTGTTCAAGATCTCATGACTCAGCTTGAAGGTACTGAAAATAGAATTAAGGTTGAACGCGACAACTACAGTACAGTGGCGACTGACTACAATACGATGATCCAAAGGTTCCCTCGCAATATTCTGGCGGGTATGTTTGGATTTGAGAAAAAAGATCTTTATACCGCCGACACTGGCGCCTCAACCGCTCCTAAAGTCGATCTCGTAGAATAGGGCTTTTGAGGACGTGTTCAGGAATCTGACTCGGTTTATTGGTGTTGGGGTTGTCTTCGTGTTGTCCACGATGATGTTTCTACCTGAAATAGTGACGGCTAAGTTGGCTGTGCCGTCGCCACCAGTGCAGACACATATTCTTGACCAAGCAAAGGTGATTACGGATGCGGCCGAGAAAGATATGAGCCAAGTTATTTTTGACTATGAAAAACAGACCGGCAACCAGATCGCCATATTGACTATTGGTTCACTCGAAGGTGAAGACATATTTGGCTACTCTCAACGTGTTTTTACTGATTGGGGGATTGGCGATAAGGCGGCGAATAACGGTGCTCTATTGGTTGTTGCGGTCGATGACCGCAAGATGCGAATTCATGTTGGTCGTGGCCTAGAGCCGATGCTGACTGATATTCAGTCAAAGCGAATAATCGACCAGAAAATGGCTCCACTTTTTCGGCAAGGTGACTATACGCGTGGTATTGATGCCGGATTAAATAGTATGATTGCGGTTATCGGCGGAGAGAGGCTGAGCGCCTCACCGAGCGAACGAGATTCTAGTAGTGCTCCTTTGTGGGCGAATTTCTTACCTTTCGGCATATTTTTGATGGCATACGTTGGGTCATTTTTGGCACGCAGCAAGAGCTGGTGGCTTGGTGGCGTGATCGGTGCTGTTCCTGGCGGAGTTGCGATGTTCTCTAATGCGAAGATTGGACTAATAGCTTTAGTGGGCGGTGCGATACTGGGCTTGGCGCTCGATTACTCACTATCCAAGAACTATAAGCAACTAAAAAACCGTGGCAATCCAACAGATTGGTGGCATAGCGGAGGTGGCTTCTTTGGCGGCGGGTCAGGTTCTGGTTTTGGTGGATTTGGCGGTGGGTCATCCTTCGGTGGAGGCTCTTCCGGAGGTGGTGGCGCCAGTGGCGGTTGGTAAAAATTGTACTAGCGGGCAATCTATCTGCTAAAATACGCCTGTGGTCTGGGCGAGTGGTGGAACGGTATACACGGCGGACTTAAAATCCTCTGCCTGAATAAGGCTTGTGGGTTCAAATCCCACCTCGCCCACCAACTAAAGAGTCACCGCAAGGTGGCTTTTTAGTTGGGTTCTGGTTCGTGGCAGGATTTGAATGGGTTTGCCAGTGGCAAACCCCGGCACCCTTGCTTTGGGCTGCCAGTGTCGGGCTAAAGTTTGATAGCTCATTCTCGAAAGCTAACACCACCTCGCCCACCAAACAAAAAGCACTACCTATAAAGTTGTGTTTTTTTGCAATTCTACCTCGTCAGAGTATGTATAATAGTGAATATGTCTGATAACAACTGTCCATTTTGTGACGCCAAACGCACCCTGCTGATGGAGAACGATTTAGCAGTGGCCTTTTTAAGTAACCCGAGAAAAGTTCCAGGGCATACTCTAGTGGTCCCCAAACGTCATGTTGAAAAGCCATGGGATGTTAATGAAGAAGAACGACTAGCGATATTTGAATTAATAAATAGCATTGAGCAAAAAATAATAACTAGCGGTCTGGGTGATGGGGTGGATGTGCGCCAAAACTACCGTCCATTCTTAAAACAAGGCAAGCTTAAGGTTGACCATGTTCATTATCACCTGATTCCGCGGGCTCTGGAAGACTACATCTATCAAATATCAGAAAAGTATGATTCCGAACTATTTGCCGACCTTGACGCAAAAGAAGCCAAAGAGGTTAGTAAGTTGTTGAAATAAATATCGAATCTAACTCTAGAGCTTAATGTGTTGGCCGCCTGGCAGTCTTCCGACTAGAGCTTTTATGTTTCTCAGGTGACTCAAGAGGTCTCCGCCTAAAAAGATGTCTTCGTCAAAGGCTTTGTCGATGATATTGTCGAACTGAAAGGATTGCCATATGCCGTTATGTACAAAATACTCAAATGGCGCATCGTCTGGAGCTACCCCAGTCTCTTCGGGCAGCCGGCTGCCATATGGGTGCGCGGGCGCATATTCACGGGCATGGTCGTCTGTCTCTTTGCTGTGGATAGGGCGATATGCATAAAAATTATCGCTTGAATCGTAATCATACAGACCTAGTGTTAGGTGGCCGATTGATATGTAATTTGTTTCTGAAATTGAAAACATAGCCAAGTTTCCGAGGGTGTATTCAGTTTTTCGAAATTGTTGCAGATTGTTCAATTCATTTTCGCTAATAACGGAAAGGCATAGGTTGAGTAATGTATCGGGGTCCATACTATAGATCGCGTCATGAACATTGTCGATATCTGCACCTTCAGTAAGGTCCATCTGGTCTAGCTGAGAATTGTATGCAGACATGAAATCATCACTATAGCTATCTAGAAGAACGCAGCCGACGCCGCGTAGATTGTCATTGCTAGCTACCTGTAGGTCAAAAGGTATGCCAATACTAATTGATATTCGGTAACGTTCGTCAGTGTCTTTTTTGGGCGCGCGTCTCTTTTCCGCCAGAAACGAGACGGATATCGTCTCGGTAGGATTGGCAGTGGTTTCGTCTGATTCTAGCGGTGGATCGGATATGAAATATTTTGGCAATGATGATTTACTCCTAAGGGGTACTATTATCTCAGCGCTGGCGCCGATGGAGGGTATTTTGTTTTTTACCCAGTCTTTTCCGCCAAGAAACTGTGCATATCTATACAAATATTCCTCGGCCTCCCAAAAAGCTTCCTCTTCCGGATCTGTTTGTGCATCGAAAATCTCAGGTGGAACCCGTTTTGCCTCACTCATCTAGCTATAGTAATGCCCCTGTAAGGCGATTTCAATAAAATATCTGTTAACTGTGTCCGGCGCTCTAATTAAGTGACGGCTGCTTGAGATTGCGCTACAATGGAACAGATGAAATACTACGTTACTACTTCAATTCCATATGTCAACGGCAAGCCACATCTTGGCCACGCTATGGAATTTGTTATGGCTGATGTGCTGGCACGCTACTCACGGATCGAGGGTCGAGAAGTTATATTCAGTACTGGTACAGATGAGCATGGAAGCAAAATTGCCGAAAAGGCGGCTGAGCTATCTAAAACCCCAAAGCAACTGTCCGACGAAATGTCGAAAAAGTTTCAGGACTTGATAGCCGAGCTTAACGTTCGACCAGATCGTTTTATCCGCACTACGGACAAAGGTCATGAGCAACGGGCTCAGTTGGTTTGGAGAACTCTCGCCAACGATATTTATAAGAATAAGTATATAGGTTGGTACTGTACTGGAGACGAGGAATTCTTTACCGAAACGGTTGTTAAGGAAAATAATGGCGTTTGCCCAGATCATAATCGTCCATATGAGAAGATCGAAGAAGAAAATTACTTTTTTGCACTCAGTAAATATAGCGCGCAGATTAGAGAAGCTATCGACAGCGGCACATTTAAAATTGTTCCAGAGACTCGCCGTAATGAAATTTTGTCACTAATTGACAGTGGGCTAGAAGATATCAGCATATCTCGTCCGAAGGCAAAGGTTGATTGGGGTATACCAGTTCCTGGTGACCCAAAACAGGTGATGTATGTTTGGTTTGACGCGCTTCTGAACTACATAACTGTTCTTGGATATCCAGAACACGAAGATTTTAAGGCATTTTGGCCGGCTAATGTACAGGTAATCGGTAAGGGGATACTTAGGTTCCATGCCGCCATTTGGCCGGGTATTTTGTTGGCGCTAGGTTTGCCATTACCAAAGGTCCTTTATGTGCACGGCTACGTGACGGTAGATGGCAAGAAGATGAGTAAAAGTCTTGGCAATAGTGTTTCGCCAAGCGAAGTGATCAGTAAATATGGCAGCGACGCCTTCCGTTACTATTTCCTCAGGCGTGTACCAAGCTACGATGACGGTGATTTCAACTGGGAAGTATTTAACGCTGCCTACAATAATGAGCTAGCCAATGAGTTAGGTAATGTTGTCCAGCGAGTGATGGCGATGGTGCAGAAATATCAAGATGGAATTATCGGCGCAACAGAAGATAGTAGTCACGATACTGGTGCTTATGATGAGGCGGTGGCTGACTGTCGGTTTGACAGGGCGCTCGATGCGGTCTGGGAGCAAATCAAGAGTCTTAACCAGCTTATTGAAACAACTAAGCCCTGGGAGATCGCAAAAACGAATGATGCCGAGCACTTGCGTGAGGTTCTGGCGGGTATGGTCGGTGACCTGCTGCAGATATCTGAACTGCTTGAACCGTTCTTGCCCGAGTCGGCCTTGAAGATAAGGCACATTTTTGCCGAGGGCGTTATTCAGCCCATTGAAGGTACGTTATTCCCAAGAATCGAGCTTACGGAAACAACTGAGGCTTAAGCCATGGCTAAAACAGTCAATCATGTAGATTTGATAGATTCGCATTGTCACGCTCAAGAGCTGATGAGTCGATCGCCAACTCCGACATACAATCGATGGGCTAGTGACGATGAGCCGCGCAATATCGAGGATGTGATTGCCGGATCTAAGGCCGCTGGCGTGAATAGAATTGTTTGCATCGGCACTGATAATGTTGACAGCGCGCTGGCCGTAGAGGCGGCAGAGGCGTATTCAGAGGTTTGGGCGGTCGTAGGGATACATCCACACGAAGCCAAGAGTCATAAAGGCGACGATGCCAGAAATGAATTCAAGGGCCTGCTACGTGGTAGCCCCCGACAGCGCAAAATCGTTGGCATAGGCGAGTGTGGATTGGACTATTATTATGAACACTCTCCCAAAGAGGATCAGCAGGATATGCTAAGGTTTCAGATCGAGCTGGCGCTAAAACACGATTTGGCAATTAATTTTCATGTCCGTGAGGCTTTCAATGATTTTTGGCCAATTTTTGACAGCTATTCGGGTATAAAAGGTGTTCTGCATAGCTACACCGATAACCTGGAGAATTTAGAGAAGGGTTTAGAGCGAGGCTTGAATATCGGAGTGAATGGTATAGTGACGTTTGCCAAAGATGAAGAAAGGCGAGTGATTTACCGCACAATTCCACTAAATCGACTACTGCTAGAAACGGATGCGCCTTACTTGACTCCAGTTCCTTATCGTGGTAAAGTGTGTGAACCGAAGCACGTTCGTGTGACGGCTGAGTTTTTAGCTGAGCTAAGGGGTGAATCTTTGGAAGATATCGCGCAAGCTACAACTAAAAATGCAGAATTATTATATAGAATATGAACGCATCTCTATTTTCAAAAGAATCAATTGAATCTACTCCAAAGAGTCGCTTAAGCGAATTGGCCATTCAGGCCAATGTTGAGCGAAGAGAGGTTCGCTACATTGCCGAGATTAAGGCGGAGCGGTCACTTAGGTCTCTTGAGACAATGAGTGGGCCAGTTAGGGATGTAGAAAAGCTTCGTGGAGTTGTCGCGGAGTCGCTGGGCGATATTACCCTTGGAAGGGCGGCCTAAGATGAATATTAAAAAACTACTTAGCTTCTTTATGCCCAAAAGCCCAGAGGTGGCTAGGGCTGAGGCATATCGAGAGGCTATCCAGGAAGAGGCTAAGGTTGGAGCTAAGGTTTTTGGGCCAGTGCCAGAAGGTACTGTGCGCGAATTCTTCTGCCTAGACGATACAACTTGGGTTTGGCATGAAGAAATAAAGGGCGCTGATGGTAAAGCTAAGGCTCAGACTACCAGATATGACGTGCGCCCGCATGGCATTTTTAAGACTCAGAACGATCAGCCGTATCGGCCAGTGTCCGTTGATGAGGCAAGGAACCTAGTAGCGGCTATTAAGAAATATAACCGACTCATCGACAGCGAGTTGTCTCGGCTTATCCCTGACTTCGGTCAGCGGTAGGCTTTTGCTAGAATAGAACTATGATTTATATGGACTATGCGGCAGCTACGCCGCTGGATGAGGATGTTGAAGAAGCGATGAGGTCTTATGGCTCGGAGTCATTTTTCAACCCCTCATCGACTTATCTACCAGCCAAGAAGGTAAAGCGGGCGCTTGATGATGCACGGGCTAGTGTGGCTATGATTCTGGGGGTTAAGCCACAGGAGGTGATATTTACGGCTGGTGGGACAGAGGCGAATAATTTGGCAATTCAGGGCGTTATGCGTCGTTTTCCTAATTGCTCCGTTCTGGTTAGCGGGGTAGAGCATGATTCGGTCTTAAAAACTGCCGAAAAGTTTAACTGCTCCGTTCTGCTTGTTGATGAGAAGGGCAGGGCAGATGTATCGGATATTTCATCAAAAATAACTGACACTACGGTTTTGGTGAGTGTGACCTACGCCAATAGCGAGATTGGGACGATTCAGCCTATTCGTCAAATAGCCGACGAAATTGAAAAAATCCGCTCTGACAGAAAGCTAAAGGGCAATTCAATGCCACTGTATCTTCATACCGATGCATGTCAGGCGGCTGGAGTGCTTGACCTGCAGGCCAAGCGTCTAGGCGTTGACATGATCACGCTTAATGGTGGCAAAATTTACGGCCCTAAGCAATCGGGCGCTCTTTATGTGGCGAGTTATGTTGAACTGGAGCCGCTTATTTACGGCGGCGGTCAAGAGCGTGGTATGCGGTCTGGTACCGAAGGTGTGGCCGGGTCTGTAGGATTTTCGCTAGCTTTAGATAAGTCCCAATCATTAAGGCATGAAGAGTCTAAGCGGTTGAGTGATCTTCAGAAAAAGTTTTTTAACTTGCTCCGCACTCGGTTGCCGAAATCTGTAATAAACGGAGATCTCAAGCACCGTTTACCGGGTAATGTTCACATTACTTTGCCTGGTACTGACAATGAGCGAATTTTAATATTGCTTGAGCGAGCGGGCGTTCTTGCTTCTGCTGGTACGGCTTGTAGTGCTAGCGACGATGAGCCAAGCCATGTACTTCGAGCGATCGGATTTAGTGACGAAGACGCCCGGGCCTCGCTGCGATTTACGATGGGACGAGGGACAACCGAAAGCGACGTAGAGGCTGTAGTAGACAGGCTTGTCGAAATCACATCAAACTCAAGATAGACTAACCTCACATTCAAACAGTATGGCTACTCCTTTGTGAGAATTGTCCTCACGGGGAAAAGCGCTAGCGTGTCGACCGTTAAGGCGCTATACTTATGCTTATGAAAATACGCTGGCTTCGTTCTCTCGGCGTGCTAGTAGCAACTAGCACGGTTCTTGCCTTTAGTTCTACCTCTATTTCCGCTCAGGCTATATCGCAAGCTTATGATACCGATGGGACTATCCAAAAAGGCATGATTGTCATGCTCGACAACAAAAACAGCAAAAAGATTAAACCGCTAACGAATAGCAACGACCCAGCTATGCATGGTGTGGTGGTAGCGGCTAACGATACGATCATGTCGATTGGTGGCGACGGTACTACATCTCAGGTCTACGTGGCTAATAACGGCAAGTATGAGGTGTTGGTTAGCAATCAAAATGGTCCTATAAAAAAGGGTGACATTATTACGATTTCTTCACTAGACGGCATCGGTATGAAGGTTGATACTAACCAGTCGGTTGTGCTAGGTAAGGCTCTAAGTGGTTTTGATGGCAAAAATAATGTTAGCAGTAAAATGTCGGTCAAAACAAACTCTGGCTCGCGCACTGTCGCAATCGGCAAGGTGCTGGTAGATATTGGAATTGCCCATAACCCGATTAAGGTGTCGGTAGAGGGTCCGCCGGTGCCAGCATTTTTCAAGCGAGCAGGAGAAGCAATTACTGGCAAGACGGTTAGTACTGTTCGTCTATACATAGCGGCAGTAGTATTATTACTTACTATGTTTGTCAGTGGCGGTCTTCTGTATGGAGGTGTCAGGAGTAGTTTAGTGGCTATCGGACGAAATCCTTTAGCTAAAAAATCAGTTAACCGCGGACTTTTGCAAGTTATACTTTTTGGGGTGATTATTTTTGTGATTGGGTTGTTTAGTATATACTTAATACTGAAGTTATAAGCAAAAGCACTATGGTCTTAAAGAGGGTGGGATAAACATATGACGATGACTTTGACCGATGGTATAACAATCGGCGCATTGGTTGCAGCGACGATTGCTTTTGTTTGGATGGGCATTCGTTTGGGTGGAGCGAAGCATAAAAAGAAGGGCCCAAAAAACCAAGATGATATTGTGAAGGCTGCCGAAGATGACGTTGAGCATATTTTTAACGACACTTTCCGTGAGGAGCTGAGGAACCGCGGTCGTCTACACTTCGAAAAGATAATTAGCGAGAATGCCATGTTCTTGCAGCAAGACCTTAGGCTGACGACTAGTCAGTTGAACGAATATATGAAGGGTGAGATTACTCGCACGCTCCAAGACGAGTTTAAGAAGTATGAGCAGTCGATTACCGATGCCAAACAGATGGCGATCGAGGCACTTAAGAAGACGAATGATGTGATTGATGAGCAGCGTAACCACCTGTCGGAGCAGCTCAATATCGAGCTAGCTCGGGAAAAAGAGCGCTACATTAAGCAGTTCCAGGAAAATATGGGTGATATCGTTAATCACTACGTAGTCGCTGCAATTGGCAATCAGATTGATCTGACCGATCAGCTGGAATACATTCTCAACGACCTAGAAATAAACAAAGATGCCATTCTTGAAGACTTAAGGCATGGAGCATAATCTATGGATACGGGCGTAGTTGCTACTGGCCGCGAACTGCAGATGGAGCCGATTAAGCTTCCGACCAGTATTGTTAGTGCTGGTGATGCGCGGCGTTTACAGCGCGATCTGGCTAAGCTCGAAGAGACCATTCAAGCAATTCGACTTAGAACAAATGCGCCGGTTGCCAAGCTGCCACGACTAAGTCGTGCGCTAGAAGAGTTTGCTAGTACCAATAGGCTTAATTTCTTAATGCCAGACGATCGACATCATGCAAAAGTATTCGTGGATTATGTACTGAAGAAAGCTCCAATTATGCATATTAGTTTCGCATCGGAGGCGACCAGAAAATTTACGACTGAATTAATTGTTTGGCTGCGCTCGAATTATGATACAGAGATGCTGATCGAGATAGGTCTTGAGCCGAATATTGCTGCCGGTAGTGTGGTCAGGACGGCGAATAAGATGTTTGATTTTTCGCTCATCCATCATCTTAAAGATCAGCGTCCGATGCTTATGGAGCACCTCAGGCGGGCGACAGGGTCTACTGAGCCTGACTTGGTTGTTGCGCCACCATTCGGGATGGAGCCGCTAAATACACCATCTCAGGTATTGATATCGCCGGACTCGTCAGAAAATCCAGCCAACGTCACTTCACCTTCAAGCGCTGAGTCTACCAATATGGTCCATGTTGAGCCGATAGCACCTCAAACGGAGGTGCAAAATGGATAGCGGCAACAGGCATTTTGATGCCTTAGTTAAAGCCGGTCACCCGGTTGGCGAAGTGATTGCGGTTGATAAGTTTCTCGTTCAGGCTAATGGGCTTCAGCCGTGTGCTATTCACGCCTTGGTGATGTTCGAAGATGGGTCAAAAGGCTTTGTGCATCAAATTCACCCTGATCATGTAGTTATTCTACATCTTGGCAGTGAATCAGTTAAAACCGGTATGGTGGCGGTTGTTCAACACCAAGAACTTGTCTGTAAGGTGGGTAAAGATTTTGTCGGACGAGTCGTGTCGGTTACTGGCGATCCACTTGACGGCAAGGGGCCGATTGCGGCCGACGCTGTTTGGCCAGTTTTCAATGTAGCGCCCAGTATTTACGAGCGCCGTTTGGTGGTGGATCAGGTGGAAAGTGGTGTGACGGCTATTGATGCGCTTTTCCCGTTGGTGCGCGGTCAGCGCATGGCTTTGCTTGGTGACAGTAAATCAGGTAAGTCCACGGTCGTTACTCAATTGGCAATAAATCAGAAAAATACTGATCAAATCGTGGTTTATTGTTTGATCGCCAAGAGACGTAGTGATGTCGATATGCTGCTTAGTCGACTCGAGGCAACCGACAGCCTCAAGTCAGCCATAGTGGTGGTGAGTACTATGTTTGAGTCATTGATAATGAGCTATCTTGCGCCTTATGTGGCGTGTTCGATGGCTGAGTATTTATGGCAAAAGTGCGATCAGGACACGATTATTGTCTACGATGACCTGACTAGTCACGCCCATGCCTATCGCGAAGTTGCGCTTTTGTCCGGTGTTAGCCCGGGTCGGGACAGCTACCCTGGTGACATGTTCTATGCTCACTCTAGCTTGCTTGAGCGAGCTGGCCGACTTGATAAAAGTGGCAAGTGCCTAACGTCTATCCCGGTTGTTCACGCGGCTAACGGTGATATTACTGCTTATCTGCCAACCAATATTATGTCGATCACTGACGGTCAGTGGATTTTGGATATGGATACATTTAGAAATGGTATTCGTCCAGCTGTCAGTATGGGCTTGTCAGTGACTCGAGCCGGTGGCGTTGGTCACACTAAGAGGCAGAAAGATCTAGCGGCTCGTACGCTTAAGATTCTGGCAGACTTTAGGCAGGCCGAGGAGTTTTCTCACTTCGGTTCTGAGCTTGGTCCAGAAGCTAAGCGGGCGCTATCGACTGGTCGATATATTTTCTCAATCTTGACTCAAAGTCCGACTGATACCTATTCGTTCTATGCGCAGCAGTTGATGATGGATATAGTCCTTGGATTGCCAGATGGTGCTAAAATTGATGTCGAGGCGTTGAAGTTGAACGCTAACGATTTTGCGGCAAAGATCACCAAAGATGAAGAGTTTGATGGTGTTCGGGACATGTTGATTAAAGAGTGTGTAACCATGCCGGTCGTCGAAAAGAAGGAAGACAAAAAAGAAGACTCGGCCGACGATAAACAGGATCCAAAGGCACAAGAAAAAGCTGACAAAAAGAAGGCTAAGGAAGACAAAAAAGAAGCCAAGAAAGAACCGAAGGGTGACAACTTGAAGTTGCCGGATGGGTCTATCGGTTCTGATAATTCTAGCCAAGAAGCTGACAGTAAGCCTGATGTTGATAAGTCCGAAGCAGATGCCAGCAAAGCCGAAAACGAGGAGGCGAAAGCGTGAGGCGGCCAAACGAAATTGCGCGCGACGAAATGGCCATGAACACACTGGCTGAGCTGACAAGCGTCTTCGAGGGCATTGCTAGCATGAAGATTGCCCAGACAAAAAACCAGGTGCTAGAATCAACGGCTTTTTTTGACAGGATCTGGCAAATCTATTTGCAGTTGCGAGTCGATGCTCTTTTTGGGCTTGGTAGGGAGCAGAACACGGAAGGCCTGCTCGATAAGGAACTATACATAATTATTACAGCTGAAGGTGGCTTTAGCGGTGATATTGACCAAAAACTCGTTGAATTAATGCTCGAAACATTCGATAAAGATAAGAACGATATTATTGTGATTGGTCGCCACGGCGCTATGCAGTTGTCGCAGCGGGGTGTTTCATTTAGGAAGTACTATAAGCTTCCAGAAAAAGATCGAAACATTAATGTAACGCCGATTATTCGTGAAGTTCAGCAATATCGTCGCTGTAGCGTGTTTTATCAGGAATATGTATCCCTTATGTCGCAGGAGGTTAAGCGCATCGAACTAGCGTCTGCTGTTCAGATTGCTGGGGCAAAACAAGAGAAGAAGGAAGATCTGATTACCGAACAGAACTATATTTTTGAGCCGTCAAGTTATGCGGTGGCGGCCCACCTTGAGCGGTCGATGCTTAAAATTGCACTCAGCCAGTTAATCCTGCAGTCAAAGCTTGCGCAGTATGCCTCACGCTTCCGCGCCATGAGCGCTTCGCATCAGCGTGCCGACGAAGCGCGTACCGAACTTCATCTTGCCTATAACAGAGCTAAGCGTGCCGTGCGTGATGAGCGACTGAAGGAAATTATTAACGGAATCAAAAAAAGCAAAAGTGCCAAGGCGAGGGCGACAGTATGAGTGGAATAATTGTATCGATTAAAGATTTGGTGGTTCTGGCTCAGTTCGATGAGGATATGCCAAGTGTCAACGAACTAATTCGCACAGACAATGACAATAACACCGAGCTCCTAGTTGATCACCTCGAACCTGGCGGAATCGCCTTTTGTTTGAATGTACGGACGGATCGCAGCCTAAAGAAGGGTATGGGTGTTGAGCGCACTGGTAAGGGTATTGAGATACCGATTGGCGAAAAGACCATTGGGCGAATCTTGAATGCTTTAGGGGATCCGCTTGACGGAATTGAGGCAATCGGCCCCGATGAAGCGCCCAGGAAAGATATTCTAAAGTTACCTCCCAGGAGTACGAACTTTTCTGTTCAGCAGCCAGAAATCCTTGAGACAGGCATTAAGGTTATCGACTTCTTTACCCCTTTCGTTAAGGGTCGAAAAATTGGCATAATCGGTGGTGCTGGTGTGGGCAAGACGGTGATTACGATGGAGTTGATTAATAACACGGCTAAAAGCGGCAATAGCTTAAGTTTCTTTGCTGGAATTGGTGAGCGCATTCGTGAAGGACATGAGCTTTGGGATACGCTCCGCGAGAACGATCTGCTTAAGAACACCTGTATGTTCTTCGCGCAGATGAATGAAAATCCTGTCCAGCGCGCACTAATTGGCACTTCGGCTACGGCTGGTGCGGAATACTTCCGGGATGAACAAAAGCGAGATATTCTATTTTTTGCCGATAACATGTTCCGTTATGTTCAGGCGCGCAACGAGCTATCGACTATTCTAGACCAAGTGCCTAACGAAGGTGGCTACGAGCCAACGATTTTCTCTGACGTTAAGGTTTTGCAGGATCGCTTGAGTTCGAATGAAAACGGATCAATCACATCAGTGCAAACCATCTATGTGCCGGCCGACGACATTTCTGACCCAGCTGTGCAGTTGATTCAGCATGAAATGGACTCAATCATCGTGCTTAGTCGTAAAGTGGCCGAACAGGGCATTCGTCCAGCCGTTGACCTGACATTGACGACTTCGAGTTTGTTGACGCCGGAGGTTGTCGGCGAAAGACATTATCTCTTGACTGTGAAGGTCCAAGCTTTGCTGCAGAAATACGAATCACTGAAGGGAATCATCGCCATTATTGGCGAGAACGAATTGTCACCGTCAGATCGTGCTGACTATGCCAAGGCCAAGAAATTGATTGCAAACTTCACCCAGAATATGAATGTTATGACTAAACACAATGGCATCCCTGGAGACTTCTTTAGCCGAGAAGAGACACTCAAGAGCATCGAGGAGATAATCATCTAACATGGCAGGAGATGATAATTCTAGCCAATCTAGCTCTAGCGATTCTGGCGCTCCGACCGGTTCACCGACAATGCATCTGAAGATATATTCGCCCTACAAGGTTTACTTTGACGCTGAGGCAAGGAGTATTAGCGCCGAAAGCGCAACGGGCCCTTTTGATATTTTACCTAAGCATCATAACTTTATTACGCTGCTAGAACCCTGTGATGCGGTTGTAGTAACCGCTAACGGCGAACAAAACACCATTAGGATTAGTGGCGGCATGATGCACGTCAAGGCTGACGACGTCGTTGTTTTCTTAGATGTGTAGTTTTCAAGTCTATTCGACTATAAAGTAGTCAAATCCAAAGCTGGTATTGGCGGGCGGCGCTTGACTGGCGCAGACGCTAAAATTGGTGGTTGTTCGATTCACGTAATAACCAACACTGGCAGCTCCTGATCCGATTGGAGTGACGATGACACGCGGCGTGGAGTTGTAGCGTTGAGCAAAGTTTACTGTTACGAAACAGCCGGCACTAGGCCCACTGCCAGTATTAATATTGATATTGCCGGCAATGTCTGATCCGCCGACGGCAGTAGTGCCACCGCTACCAAGCGCATTACCGTTGGTGCGTGACGGTGTTGCTCCTCCAGCAGCTATATGCTTGGTAAGTGTTAAGTTACCGTTGAGCTGAAGGGTGTTGACATTAATTTGTGGGGCCGAAACTGCTCCGCCAAAAGTCGCGCCGCCACCAGCCGTTATATTCTTTGCTACGGTCAGCTGACCCTGAACTGAAGTGTCGCCGGCTACACTTAGGCCTTTATTGATTTGGATTTCCTCAAAAATACTATTTCCGGAAACGGTAATTCCGGGCACATTAAGTGATCCGCCAACTTGAATTGTTCCTGCTACCTCAAGGCTGTCGCGGACGAGCACTTTGCCGGCAAAAACTGCATTGCTCTGGACTTGGAGAACTTGCTTTGGTTGCCCGACCGTAACATCACTAGTGGCTAGCGACTTTAGTGCATCCTGCGACAGGGTCTGGGTTGGAACTGTGTCGTCGGCGGCCTTCTTGCTTGATAGGTAGACTATGGTTGCGATTACGCCGGCAATAATCAATAGAAATATGAAAATCAGTAGATATATATTAACCCCGCGCACCAGGCGCTTTAGTAGCGGTGGTTTTTTGGCAGGTGCAACATGGTCAATAATCTTATCTGTGTGCTCAACACCTTCCAGGCTACTTGTGCTTGGGCTTGATTCTAGTGATGAAGTATCTTCGGATGAGTCCGAGATAGTTTCGAGTGTTGCGTCGTCTTTGTTATCTTCCATAAATCTATATAATCTTCTTACGCTTAATAATACTACTTATGTTAAAAAATCGGAAGGGGCTTCTGGTTGCAATTTTGTGCGGGGTCCGTCAAAATAGCCGTTAGCATGAAGGGCAGTTTCAATAAGCTTCGATTGGGTATAGTTTTTGCGGTAGCTCTTTCGTTCGTGTCGTGTGCATTGATCGAAAGTGGAACTGCCTACGCTCAGCAGTCATCCTCCCCGAACTATACGGTCAACGAAGTTTTCTTTGGTAGTGGCGGTGAGTTGGATGCTTCGTCAACAAACTACCGGTCAAAACAAAGTGCCGGCGAACTAGCGGTCGGCGCCATTAGGAGCACTCTGTACTCGGCGCAAG
The DNA here is from genome assembly GCA_964554245.1 of uncultured Candidatus Saccharibacteria bacterium. Taxonomy (GTDB): domain Bacteria; phylum Patescibacteriota; class Saccharimonadia; order Saccharimonadales; family UBA4665; genus JAGXIT01. The sequence goes on from CAZKNP010000005.1 coordinate 17,559, forward strand.
CTGGTTTCAATACAGACCGAACGCCGTATATCGCTATGGCTACCATAACGACGCATGTTGATGTTGGTGTGCTTGATGCTGGCCGACCCAATGTCGGTGAGTCGCAGTTTTGGGTGAAGGCGTATTTGGCAGATGGTTATGTAGTGCAGTCTTACGGCGGACCACCATCGAACGGTGGTCATACATTAGCAACCGCTGCTACGCCTTTTGCGTCAGTGCCTGGCACTGAACAGTTCGGGTTCAATTTAGCGGCAAACAATACTTTAGCTGGTGCGATGACTGGCACGCCTCTAACTTCGGTTTCTTCTTTCGGTGGTTCGCCGCAGCAGTTCCCTGATTATACGCCTGATCCTTTTGGTTTTGGTGAGGTTGACCCCGACTATCAGACGGCTAATAGCTTCCGATATGTTGACGGGGATGTGGTGGCGTTTTCTCCTAGAAGCTCAAGCGACACTCTGTATACCATCTCGTATCTATTTAATGCCTCGCCAACTACGCCAGCCGGCGTCTATACAATGAACCATGTATTGGTTTCGACTGCCACGTACTAGTACCTGTGGATATCTTATGTAAAAACACGATCATAATTTGTCAAAAATATTTCAAATTGATACAAAACTGACGCAAAGAGTGTGGTGTAAAAACAACAATAAAACATTGATTTATGATTAAAATCCTTGCATAGCTAAACAGTAGCGTGATAGACTGAGCCTGTATCGATAACACCCAAATATAATTCAAAAAGGAGAAAAGTATGAAGTTATCATCGAAGCTTGTGCAAAGACCACTTGCGGCGGTGAGTGCGTTGGCACTTGCTGTCGGGGTGTCGGTGCCAGCTTTACTCAGCCTTAACGTTAGTGCGGCTGAACAAATGCCAAGTCGATCAATCCAGGTTAGCGATTCTGCGCCGTCTGGAGGCACGATCACGAGCGGAGTCGGTAGTGGCACGCTAGTAGAATATAAGATTTCATTTATGCCATCGAGTACTGCGGCTATCGGTGGTATCGTCATCGATGTTTGTGGCAACAACCCGATCATCGGCGATACGACATGTACTTCACCTAGTGGTTTTGACTGGGGCGCAACACCAACGGTAACTGTTGATTCAGGACTATCAGGTACCTGGACGGCAACAGCCTCAACTGGCGATAGTACAACCGGCAACCCAATCCTGCGTCTTTCTAGCGCAACTCCAGCAGCTCCAACCGGCTCACCTACGCCAATCGTCATAACAGTAACTGGTGTTACTAACCCAGATACGGCTAACCAAGTAGGAACTAGCTATTCATACTACGCACGAATGATGACATTTGATACGACCGAGAACATGGACGTTGCTTATCCTCAGGCTCTAGCGACATCAACTAGGTCTGGTCTATCTGCACTCGATGCGGGTGGCTTGGTCGACTACGGTGGTGTGGCTTTGTCTGCTACTACGCCAATTAGCATCACGGCTAAAGTTATGGAAACTATGTCATTCTGTACTTCGGAGGCGGATCTAACTGCCTTAGCTTGTGCAGGTGCGACCGCTCCAAACATTAGCATCGGTGAAGACTTTAACGGTACAAAAGTACTTAGGGACAACATTACGAGTACCGCTAAGGCTTACTCACAGATTTCGACCAATGCAGCCAACGGCTACGACATCTACATGCGCGGTCATAACTCCTGCCCAGAGGGTGGACTTAGTAAGAACGGTGGAACTGTTTGTGAAATTCCAGCAGTGGCAGCCGGTGATGCGATCGGTAACAACTTACCATCTGGTACAGCGGCTTTCGGTGCAATTATTGGTAGCGGAACGGCTGTGACGGGCGGTACTGGTACGAACACAGCGGTTACTAAGTGGGCTGGTCCTAATTATGTTATGGACACGACTACAGCACTTGATAACGTTAACCTAGTTTACGGCAGCCACATTATTGAGTCGACAGTTCAGGCCAACAGTGTTAAGAATGAATACACATTTGCGGCAACAGCGTCACCAACTACGCCAGCCGGTATTTACACTCAGCATTTTAGCCTAATTGCAGCGGGTCGGTTCTAGCGATTGCGAGTTCGCAGCGAACTTATCCACAGGCAAACAAGCCCCCGATAAAAGGGGGCTTGTTTTTTCGAAAACGGTTATGTAAACTTCAAGCAGTATTTCTAAAAAATACAAAATTAAAATATCTTTAACAAAGGAGATAAAAATGAGTATTACTCGCAACTCATTTAAGCGCCCGGCCGCATTATTTGCAGCTGCGGCGATACTCGCGGGTGCAGCATTGCCAATGTTGTCACTCGGTAAGGCTTCGGCCGAACAACTTATCAACCGCTCGATTCAAATGAGCGATTCAGGTCCATCTGGTGGCACGATCACTAGTGGTGTAGGTAGCGGAACAGCCGTAACGTACAGAGTATCGTTTACGACGACCGGCGACATGCAAAGCTTTATTGTTGATTTTTGTGCAGAAACACCACTGATTGGTGATACCTGTACTGCTCCAACTGGTTTCAGCGCTGGTGGTGCTACTCTAACTGCTGCCGCCGGTAACACTGGCTGGACAATCACTCCAGGTGCATCACATCTATTATTCGCTAACAGCGCATCACAGACAGCTGGAACTGTAACAGTAGAATTCAACGGCGTTACTAACCCTTCAACTGTTGGTTCTTTCTACGCTCGTATCTATACATATGCTAGCGCTACCCCTAACTGGACGGCTGCATCACCAGCTACTGCCGTAGGTACAGTCGTAGATGATGGTGGTATTGCGCTTTCAACCACCCGACCAATTAAGATTACAGCTAAGGTTATGGAAACTATGACTTTCTGTACTTCAGCTGATGACTTCACGACCACCAACAGCTGTCCAACAGCTACAGTTCCAGACATTAGCTTGGGTGATGTTAACGGTGTAGTTACATCAGACACGGTTTGGGACGAGACAGCTTACTCGCTGATTTCAACCAACGCATCAAACGGTTACGCAATCTACATGCGCGCTCACAACGTCTGTGGTGGTGGTCTTAGTCGAGACAATGGTACAACTTGTGGCATCCCAGCCATTAACTCTGGTGCAGCAACAGCTTCTCTAATGGAGCCAGGTGACACAACCGGTGTAGCTGCCTTCGGTGTTGATATTGAAAACGGTACAGCGGTGTCTGGTGGTATTGGTGCCAACACAGCAGTCGCTAGGTGGAATCCATCTACGGCAAATAACTACATCATGGACGAAATAACTGGTGACGATAACGTCAGAACTAGTGTAGTCTATGGTAGTAAGGTTGCTGAGACGACCGGTGGAGATCCGAAGCAGGCTAACAGTGTTAAGAACTCTTACAAGTTTGCTGCCACGTCTGCACCAACTACCCCAGCTGGTATCTACACTCAGCACTTCACGTTGATTGCAGTAGGAACATTCTAGAATAGAAAAGGAGTTTGGTTTCATGAAAGCACGAGGACGATGGTTAATAGTCATTGTCCTCGGCTTTTTTGTGGGCATAGTTTTATCTAGCCAGGCGGTTGAGGCAGGGCAGATGACTAACCGCCGACTACATATTAGCGATAACCTAGCTGGCGCTACCAATGTCACTTACGATCTAAGCTTTAACGGTCAAAGCACTGGCACTGTTGGCTCTATCCGTCTTCAGTTCTGTGCTAACGATCCTTTTCCTGGTTATCCTTGTACGCCTCCGATTGGAATGGACGCTAGTCAGGCTGAGTTAGTGTCGCAGTCCGGAATGACGGGTTTTAGCGTCCATAGTAGTACAACATGGAACGAGGTAGTTCTGACACGTTCTCCAGCGAGTAGTGCAACCGGAACTGTGCGGTATCAAATTGATAAAATTACCAACTCCACAACGGCCGGAACTACCTATGTTAGGCTGGAGACTTTCGCCTCTGGCGATGCATCTGGCCCCTCATTGGATGCCGGTGGTATGGCTATCGCTACCACGCCCAGTGACGTTAGTATTCGAACCTATGTTCCGCCGTATATGCTGATGTGCATCGGAAACACTATTCAGCCTTATGATTGTGCAACTGCAAGCGGTAATTATATTGATTTTGGTGAATTTTCTCCGACGCGTACAGCTAGTGCTCACACAAGAATTCTGATTGCCACAAATGCTGAATTTGGCTATACCATTCGCGCGTCCGGCCCTACGCTTGCATCCGGTACGAACACCATTCCAGGCATGGCGACCGCAGATGTCTCGCGCCCAGGAACTAGCCAGTTTGGGTTGAATCTTAGGCTTAATAATGCACCGCCTTCCGGGTCAAACCCATCAGGGCCAGGCATCGGATCTCCTTCAAATGGCTACAACACCCCAAATACCTATAAGTTTGTTCCGGGAGAGGTGATTGCATCAAATCCGAGACCTGAGGACTACCGAATGTACACAGTTAACTACATTGTTAATATTAGTCGCGATCAAAGTCCTGGCGTTTACGTAACGACGCTTAATTATATTGCTACTGCTACATTCTAGGTGCTCGTAGCGAGTCGTAGCATTTAATTTTTTCCTTTGCATTGCTATAAGCTATTTGCTAACATAAGCATAACAGCTTAAAAAGAGGGATTTTCAATGCGAAAAATTATTCAGTTCGTGACAAGCGTTGCGGCCGCTGCCGCTCTGCTTGCGCCGGTTTTTGTACCATCAGTTATCTCGGCACAGGAGTCGGGGGTAGAGGGTAATGGTATTAAGGCTTCTCCAGTTAGGACCGAATTGGTTATTAATCCGGGCGAGAGCCGAACTATCACTTTGACTGTTCAGAATATCACTCGAACATCTGCGGATTACCAGTCAATTATTAACGACTTCGTGACTAATGGCGAGGAAGGCCAGCCAGCCCTAATTCTAGACGCTGATAAATTTGCACCAAGCCACAGTCTTAAGCGTTATATTACGCCAATTCCAAATACACATATTCCAGCTGGCGAGAGTCGTGAGATTAAGGTAACGATCTCTATTCCTAAAGATGCAGCCGGTGGTGGTTATTACGGTGCGGTTCGCTTTACTCCTGCAGGTTCACAGGGTGAGCGCAATGTTACCTTGTCGGCTAGTGTTGCTCCTTTGCTCTTAGTCAAGGTTCCTGGCGACATCAAAGAAGACATGTCAATCAGCAGCTTTGACGTTCGTCGAGGCTCTGACGGGGTTGGTGGTAGCAGCATCTTCATGACCAACAAAGATCTCTTCTCAGTCGTTAGATTTGAAAACAAGGGTAATGTTCACGAACAGCCATTTGGTAAAGTTCGACTCCTGAAGGATGGTAAAGTTCTTCAGGAAACTGAAATCAACGCCTCCGACACAAAAGCAAACGTTTTGCCAGATAGTATTCGCCGCTTCTCAACTCCACTCGATAAAGTAGGAAGCTTTGGTAAATACACCGTAGAGGGCAACTTCGGCTACGGTTCTGACGGACAGCTTCTTACTGCCAAGACTTCTTTCTGGGTAATTCCTCTAGCTTTGATTATCGCAGCAGTCGTTGGTCTTGTCCTGGTTTTGCTCCTTATCTTTGGCCTTCCACGTGCTGTCAAGAACTACAATAAGCGAGTAGTCCGCCGAGCCAACAAGCGCTAGGTGTTCTACCCCGACATCCAAGAGGGGTGTAAATGTCAAAACAACACACAGAAAAAATTAAAGTCATTAAGCCAATACTGCTCATAGCGGCAGTATTGGCTATTTGTGTTTCGATGCTAATCGGAGGCTTGTCGTCGGCTCAGGAACGTAGTAGTGAGCCTGTCCAGCAGAAGGCGACCGGTCTTCAAGGGACGATACCAAGTCCTCCGCCAACGACAGCTGCTACAATTTCTCAGCCAGCCAATGGCAGGACATTTACGGAAACTCCGGTAGAGGTTAGCGGTCTATGTACAACCGGCTTATTGGTTAAAATATTCAGCAATAATATATTCGTGGGCGCTGTTCAGTGCGAAAGTGGTAGCTACAGTATACAAATAGATCTTTTTAGTGGAGAAAACGCCCTGGTAGCTCGCGTGTTTGATGCTCTGGATCAAGCTGGACCAGATAGCAATACTTCTACAGTTACTTTTCAGGACGCAACTTTTTCGGCCTTCGCTCAGCGCGTTAGCTTAACCAGCAATCTGGCTAAAAACGGCGCCAACGTCGGTACTCAGTTGGTTTGGCCAATTGTCATCAGTGGTGGAACTGGTCCATATGCAATTAGTGTTGATTGGGGAGATGGCTCAGCGATAGATCTTAAGAGCATCGCTAATGCGGGGTCTTTTGATATCGCGCATATTTATAAGACAGCTGGTATCTACCGTGTTATTGTCAAAGCAACTGACGCGAACGGCGTTTCTGCTTATCTACAGCTCGTCGGAGTCGGGAATGGTGAAGCTTCGCAGAATGGTGATGCGGCAGCGACCGGTTCGCAAGGTGGCTCCGGAGCTGGCGAGGTTAGGTATATTTACATCTGGTGGCCAGTACTGCTCTTAATTCCATTTATTCTAGTAGCGTTTTGGATAGGTCGCCGTTATGAGGGTGTCGCGATTCGTCGACGAGTTGAGAAGCAGGCGATGATGTATCAGAGCGAGATTCAGCGCTAGCTGTGCTACAATGAGGGCCGATGAAACGGGTTTATGTTGGTCTTTCTGGTGGTGTCGATAGTTCGGTGACTGCTGCTATTCTGCTAGAACAGGGCTATGATGTCACCGGTGTTTATATGAAGAACTGGAGCAAGGACCTACCTGGTATGATTTGCCCATGGAAAGAAGACTATCAGGATGCTAAGCGTGTGGCCACGGAACTTGGCATACCGTTTAAGATGTATGATTTTCAGGATCAGTATCGCCAGCGTGTAGTTGATTATATGCTCGATGGCTATAAGCAAGGTATTACGCCCAATCCTGACATAATGTGCAACCAAGAGGTGAAATTTAAGTTATTCCTAGAAACTGCCTTGGCTGACGGCGCAGACATGATTGCGACTGGTCACTATGCGCGGGTCGTCCACTCTGAGTCTGGGGCTGAACTGCATATGGCAGCCAACGCCGACAAGGATCAGACATACTTTCTTTATAGGGTTTCCGAAGACGCCCTGGCAAAGTCTTTGATGCCGATTGGTGATTTTGAGACTAAAGAGCAGGTGAGGCTGGAGGCCGAGAAGCGGGGACTAGCTACAGCTAGAAAAAAAGACAGCCAAGGCGTTTGCTTTGTCGGCAAGGTCGGAATACGTGATTTTCTGTTGCACGAACTTGGCGAGCAAGAGCCGGGCGACATTCTTGACCAAAATGGCGTGCTTGTTGGCCGACACGACGGTGCCATATTCTACACCATTGGACAGAGGCAGGGTTTGGGTGTTGGCGGAGGCTTGCCATATTACGTGACGGGCAAAGATATGGCAAAAAATGAAGTTTACGTGACAACCGATCTGCAGGATTCACGTCTTTGGCATTCGTTAGTTAACCTAAGTGCCCTACATTGGATTAATGGCGAGCCAGAAGAGGGTAAGACCTATCAAGTGCGTACTCGTCACCGGGCCGATTTGGTGCCATGCAAGGTTAAAATGACACCTGATGGTACTCTGCAGGTTATGCTAGATTCTGAAATTAGGGCGATTACACCAGGTCAATCGACCGTTATTTATGACGGCAATAAAGTGGTTGGTGGCGGTATAGTTACTCACTTGTAGGTTCGAAAATTTCACCAAACAGGTTAGATAAAACCTTTTGATAGGCTGTCGAGTTTTCTGTTCCATGAATAATGCCGGCATGTACGGTGGTGTCGACTGTGTGAATTGATGATGTTATGCCGGCAGATTCGAAGGCTTGTCGCCATCTCTCCGAAGATTCGTCAGTGTGGATTAAACCATCATTACCTGGATCTGACGGCTTGAGTATATACACTATAGGATCGCCATTAGCCTTTAAGTCAGATAGATCTGGCGTTGGTTTTTTGAGTGCCTCAGCTTGCTGCTTGAGGCCGCGTAAGCTCATCAGACTAGCTAGGTAGCTACTGTCGTTTGAATTTTCTTCGAAAGTCTTATCGGGGTAGGTTATAGAAAGTGACGCGAACTGGATGCCGGCCACAAGTGGGTCACCACCAAACACTAAAGGACCAAGATCGGTTAAGGTCTTGGCTGGATATTTTATATCACTGTAGTTTTCCGGTGCGCTGTCGATGACCAGCCCTTTTAGGATAACGTTAGGATTTTGGCCGATAAAATCCACTAAAGTTGGTAAAAAAATCTTAGCACCAGCGCTTTGGGTGTAGACAACTAGGTCAACTGGGTCATCTTCAACTAGTTCATTTTTCATCACGTCAATCATTAGATCGGAGCGAATATTGTTCTTGGCATATTCAAGGCAGGCAACTTGTCCGTAGATTTCTGCTGTTGGCTTTAACTGCTCAGCAATTTCGCAGCTAATCGGCCGACCGAAGCCTCTGGTAGTTAGCGTTAATACGTTATTGTCGTAGTTAACGCCTGTTTTATTGCTGTCCAGTCTTGTTATGACTGGACTTTCGTCGGGTGTCAATTGATCAGCTGCTTCGCCGACTGCAAATGGCGCTAATAAGGTTGCGCTAATGGCTACCGCCCAGCGCTTAGAAACAGAGATGCCTGTTACTGCACTTTCCATTGCTGGGGCTTTCATTTAATTATTATAACACCACAAGAGTATATTTTCAATAGTAAATCACAAGATTATAATTCATTACGAACACTTCATCTGTTACAATCTAACAGACATGAATGCACAAGACATAAGAAACGCTTACCTCAAATACTTTGAAGACCGCGGACATGTAGTTATTAAGCGCGCACCCCTGGTTTTAAAGGATGATCCAACTACTCTATTTACAGGCAGTGGCATGCAGCCGATGATTCCATACTTGCTCGGTAAAAATCACGATGACGGTAATCGAATAGCCGACAGTCAGACCTGTTTGCGCGCTCAGGACATCGATGACATTGGCGACAATCGACATACGACTTTTTTTGAGATGCTTGGAAACTGGAGCTTAGGAGATTATTTTAAGGATCAACAAATTCGCTGGATGTGGGATTTTCTCTCGAACGTTGTCGAGCTCGACATGTCAAAGGTTTATGTCACATGCTATATCGGTGACGAGCGCTATGGTATACCAAAAGACACGGAGGCAGCTGAAGTTTGGGCGGAGCTGTTTACTGAAGCTGGCCTTACTGCCGGTCAGGCTGATATAGGTAGTGAAGAGTCTGGTTACGCGCGCGGCATGAACGATGGTGAGCGCATTTTCTATTACGACGGCAGCAAGAACTGGTGGAGTCGCAACGGATCGCCAGAGACTACTCCGGTTGGGGACCCCTGTGGCCCAGACAGTGAAATGTTCTATGATTTTGGAACGGAACACGACACTGCTTACGGCGAGAAGTGTCATCCAAACTGTGACTGTGGACGGTTCATGGAAATCGGCAACAATGTTTTCATGGCCTACCGCAAAGTCTCGGAAGGTGAGTTTGAAGAATTAGAACAGAAGAATATTGATCACGGATCAGGCCTAGAACGGATTGCGGCCGCCAAACTAGGCGACCCAGATGTCTTTAAGATCAGTCTAATGTGGCCAATCATTGAAAGGCTACAGAAGCTCAGTGGTAAATCATACGAGTCGCACACCGAGAGTATGCGGGTGATTGCTGATCATTTAAGGGCCGCAACCTTTTTGGCAGTTGACGGCTGTGTACCGAGCAATAAAGAACAAGGCTACGTCATGCGCCGGCTAGTGCGGCGAGCGATTCGCTACAGTTTCGAACTTGGTATCGAGCAGAACTTCCTAGAAGAAGTGGTGCCGATTATTGCTGATATGTACCATGCTGATTTCCCTGAGGTGGCCGAACAGCGCGAAACAGTCATTGCGGTGCTAGCAAAGGAAGAAAAGGCCTTTCGTCAGACTCTACGCAAAGGTATCCGCGAGTTACATAAGCTTAAAGGCGGCGGCCTGACTGGTGAAGAGGTTTTTTTGCTTTATGACACCTATGGCTTCCCAGTCGAGCTCAGCACCGAGGAAGCATATCGTCAAGATATTCCAATTGATGCTGATTGGCGTGAAGTTTTCGAGACTAAAATGGCCGAACAGCGCGAGCGTAGCCAAACCGCCGCCAAAGGTACGTTTAAGGGTGGCCTAGGTGGTCAGACCATGCAGCATAAACGTTACCATACAGCCACGCATCTACTTCAGTCAGCTCTTAGGGAGATTTTTGGACCAGAACTACGCCAGCACGGTAGTAATATCACCGAAGAACGGCTGCGGTTTGACTTTAATCTCGACCGCAAAATGACAGCCGAAGAGATGGAACGAGCCAACGAACTAGTCAACAAATGGATTGATGAAGATCATCCAGTTAAGTTTACGCTTTACCCAACCGAACAAGCGCTAGAAATGGGTGCGATTGGCCCGTTTGGTGAACGTTACGATAAAGAGGTTAAGGTCTACCAAATGGGTAATGACGATAATATTGTCAGTCTTGAAATTTGTGGTGGTCCTCACGTCGATCACACCGGTCAGTTAAATGAAGATGATAACGGCAAGAAAACCAATAAACGTTTTAAGATAACCAAAGAAGAGGCTAGCTCGGCTGGCATTCGCCGCATCAAAGCAGTTATTACAAGTTTTTAGTTGACTTGTAGCCTGCCTTTTCGGCGTTGTTTTTGATTGCCTCGGCGGCGAGTACGAGTCGATCGATATGCCAGTCAAGCGTCGATCCCTCTATTTCAGATATGTGCTGGAGGTCTTTGGTCGACAACCGGTCACTTAGATAGACTGCGGTTGCACCACCTCTACTACGATCTCCACGCAGTCCTGATGCAGGCATAACTACCTCGACTATTTGAGACAGGTTGTTTATCCGATCAATCCCAACTGCCCGGAGAACAACTCCTGTTAAACCTGAGCCCTTAGATGGATCGGTCTTTTTGGTGGTTGTTTGCAACTCGGCCACATGCACCAGGTTGTCACCTTGGTCGAGGCTTCTAGTGGTCCGGTGGATAGTGGTTTTGAAAAAGGTTGCTCCGGGTAGGCAATAGGCTTCATCGCTTATAGCCTCTAGCACCGACGCCGTGCTGGTGAGGCTTGGATGCTCTAGCGCCAAGGCTAGTCTGCCAGCTTGTCGTTCTTGGCCGGCAATCGTAGCACCGAGTTCGTAAGACTCTGCCGGGTTGCGCGATTGTCCAAGGGCGCTAGCTAGCCAGTTGTTTTCGGTCGGATTATATTTGAAATTGACGGTCGTGTTGGTGTTTTTTGCGCTGCTATATACTTGGAGTGTAATGTCGGCTGAGTGCACACTCCTTTGGGGCAGATTATCGGTTGGGTATAATCTGCCCTTTGGGTTGGTGCGCCAGTCGATAGTTCCGCTTAGGGCGGTTTTGCCGCTTGCGTTTTTAAAGTATTTGCTCGGCAACGAAAACTCATCGATTACTTGATCCGGAATATAGAATGGATTTGCTTCGCAGACGTCAATAGCATCATGGATGGAGTCATAAAGCCTCAGGGCCTCTTCTTTTGTCGCCCTTAGCGGCTGCGAAAAAATATTCATTTCTCCATTATATCACATAAAAAGATTTATGTCAAAAGTGTGTCGAATAATATCATCGGAAGAGTGTTTTTTATGGGGTAGATGTCTGTGCTACAATAAACTGTATATGCTTGATAGACTAAAAAATCTTAAGCAGTCTGTCGCCACGCGGGTCGCCTCTGTTAAGGGCTCATCTGGCGCTCAGGCTCCAAAACACCTTGTTTCACTTGATATCGGGACCGAAAACATTAAGGCCCTGATTGGTCGCATTCGACCGGAGGATGGTGGAATTGACATTATTGGCATGGGTCGCGCTAAGCAAGAGTTGGGTGATATGCAAGCCGGCGCGATCGCTGATATAGCAAGTGTGGTTCAGAACTGCGATCAGGCCCTGAACGACGCCGAGCAGCAGGCTGGCGTTAGCGTGCGTAGCAGTGTGCTCGGTATTGCCGGTGAGCTTGTTAAGGGCACGACGGCCTCAGTTCGAGTCACCAGAAAAACGCCAAATAAACCACTTGACTCGCAGGAGATTGAAAAAATCATTGCCCTCGTTCAAGAGCGAGCTGAAGAAAAAGCCAGAGAACAGCTGAAGTGGGAGCTTGGCGGCAAGGACATCGAAGTTAAGCTTATTAACAGCGCTCTTGTAGGCATGGAGATTGACGGCTATGCAGTTACGAATCCGGTTGGATTCCAGGGCCGTGATGTTTTGGTGCAGCTTTACACGGCTTTTGCACCGCTGATACACATAGGCGCACTAGAGCGTACGGCCGAGCAGCTAGACCTTGATCTTGTGGCCGTGGCAGCCGAGCCATTTGGAGTGGCTAGGTCGATGATTGGCAACAATCAGACGGGGAGCCTTAATGCGATTATTATCGACGTTGGTGGCGGTACGACCGACATCGCGGTTGTTCGCGACGGTGGAGTGCAGGGCACAAAGATGTTCGGCATCGGTGGGCGCGCCTTTACTCGTAGTATTGAGCGTAATCTGAATATCGATTATGAAGAGGCTGAATCTCTAAAAATCGAGCTTAGTGAAGGTACATTAGAAGATAAAAGAGCGCCTGTTGTTGAAAAATCCGTAGCCAAAACTTTGGATGTTTGGATGGGCGGCGTTGAATTAGCGCTTGCTGAGTTTACGAAGCTCGATCATCTGCCTCACCATATTTACCTGTGTGGTGGTGGCTCATCTTTGCAGATGTTGATTGACCGCATGCACACTACTGATTGGTATGGGAACTTGCCGTTTGCGCGAAAGCCGGTAGTTGAGCATGTCAGGCCCGAACAGGTTGTTGGCATGACGGATGTAACTGGATCTGTTAATGATCATACTTATATCACTGCACTCGGTCTTTTGAGGGTTGGTCTAGACACGGTTCAGATAGCCGGGGTTACGGGCGATAGCGTTAAAGAAAAGATAGATAGGGTTCTGAATGTCTAAAATAAAGCAACAAGCCAATGTAAAAGCCAAAGAGACAATCTATGTTGATGTTGAGGATGAAATTACTTCAATTATTGACCGTGTGACCGAAACTGAAGCCAAGGTTGTGGCTCTAGTTCTACCGAAGCGCGCTACGACTATGCAGAGTACGGTTAATATGCGACTGCTCAAGCGGGCAGCCGATACGTCCGGTAAAAATGTTGTTTTGGTGACCAACGAATCTGGTCTTCTGCCGTTAGCAGGTATGGTTGGGTTACATGTGTCGCCGACTCCAACTAGTAAACCAGTTATTCCGCCAGCCCCAAATATGGCTGACGAATCGATTCCTTCAATCGACGAACCTATCGACATACATGATAGTACGGCCGAAGGAGAGGAAGACTTTGACGTTGAGTCTTTGGCCGCAGTTCCGGTTGGAGTGTTGGCCGATACGGCTGATGATGATTCAATTTTGATGCCTGACGATCCGGTTGAGGAGGCTCCGGTTGAAACCCCGGCTGCACCGGTCAAAGAAAAGGACAAAAAACTTAAGGTGCCTAGCTTCAACAAGTTTCGATGGGGGGTTGTTATAGGTGTCTTGGCGCTTATACTTTTGGTGACGGGCTGGATATTTGCGGCTATCATCTTGCCAAAAGCCGGTATCGCAATCGCTACAGATAGTACGACGGTCGAAACCGACATGAGCTTAACGCTAGACACGACGGTTAAGGAGCTTGACGAAGAAAACGCCATTCTTCCGGCGACAGCCCAGTCTCTCTCAAAGACATACACTCAAGAGGTTCCAGCTACCGGCGAGCTAAATAGTGGAGAAAAAGCTACGGGTACAGTTTACTTTGCTCTCGATAAGAGCTGTTCGGTGGACGAAGTAACAATTCCGGCTGGGTCGGGTGTTAGTGTTGGGGGCAATATCTATATCACCCAGGGCAAGCTAGAGCTGATGAGCACCAAGAAGGGTAGCACCTGTAATCCATCGGACTATCAGGATGACTGGTCTGGCACGGTTAAAGTTATTGCCATGAACGCCGGTGCTAAATTTAATGCTGCTAGTGGAACTAATGCCAGTTTGTCATCTAGTGTAAGCGGCGCCTCGACCGTTAATGCCAAGGTTAACCAGGCTATCACTGGCGGTACAGATGTGATAACGAAGATTGTGGCCCAGGCGGATATTGACGGTGCAAAAGCCAAGATTACCGAGCAAGACACATCTGGCGTAAAGGCCGATCTCGAAGGTGGACTTAAGAATAAAAACCTATTGCCAGTACCTTCTACACTACTTGCGGGTGATCAACAGGTAACTTCTAGTGCTAATCCCGGCGATAAAGCCGATACGGTCAAGGTTACGGTTACCGTGCCATACACGATGCTGGGTGTTAATCAAGAAGACGTTAAGACCTTGGTCTTGGCAAATATCAAAGAGAATCTTAAGAACGGCGAGCAAGAGATTATCGATGACGGCATGGATAGCTTGAAATTCTCGCAGGAGAGTCCAGCTACTCCTACGAACGCTGTAGTAGCACTAAAAACTCGATCGGTGGCCGGTCCCGTTTTGAATGTTGAGGATATTAAGACACAGGCCATGGGCAAGAAATCTAACGAAGTTAAGACTGACATTGAATCGATTACAGGAGTAGAGAGTGTCGAGGTGGCTTTTAGTCCGTTCTGGGTTAATACTGTGCCTAAAAACGCTGACAAGATAACTGTCATTATTGATGGGGAAACAAAGTAGTCGGATTTTGTTAAATTCACCGACCGGAAGAGCAGAATGTATATTTTAGGAATTGATTACGGCGATAAGAGGGTTGGGTTGGCTTTGGCACACGACATCGCCAAGCTGCCGCAGCCACTCAAGACGGTACAAAACGATGATTCACTCATGGAAACTATTCGTTCGGTCGTCGACAAGGAAGACGTCGGCCGATTGGTGGTGGGTCTACCGAGGAATATGGATGGATCATTGGGTGCTCAGGCTGAAGCCTGTGAGCTGTTTGCAAAAGAGCTTGAAGATGCGCTAAGGCTACCAGTAGATATGGCAGAAGAGATGTTGTCTAGCGTAGAAGCTGAGAGGAGTAAGCAGGTCGAAGCGTTTGGCGTTGATGCGGTCGCAGCGGCTACTATTTTGGAGCGCTTCCTCGAAGAACGGGGATATCAGCAATGAGGTTTCAGCATGGCAAGAGTCGGTCGAGGAAGGGCCTTAAATGGATATTATTTGGATTAGCGTTCTTGGCGGTTTTGGCACTGATGTCTGGTTTTGTGTACTATCAATCTTTACTTCGGCCGGTTAGCGGTCAGGAGATCGCAGTAGAAGTGGTTGTGGCCGAAGGGTCGGGCTTATCTGAGATTGCCGCTACCCTAAAAGACAAAGATGTTATTCGCAGTGAATGGGCTTTTAAGCAGTATGTTTGGCTAAAGAGGGCTCAGGGCGACCTGAAAGCCGGCTCATACTCGGCTAGTCCGTCGTATAGTACGCCGCAGATAGTTTCGCTTTTGACCGAGGGTAGGGTTAGTCGAAGTATGATTACTATTTTGCCCGGTCAGAGGCTTGACCAAATTAGGGATTCTCTCATTCGTCAAGGTTTTTCGGAATCAGACGTAGATAAGGCGCTCGATCCTGTCCAGTACGAAAGCTTGGCGGTGTTAGCTGGTAAGCCGGCTGGAGCCAGCCTAGAGGGATACGTTTTTCCAGAAACTTTCGAGCGTGCTGCCGATACAGCGGCAGTAGACGTGGTTCGACGGGCACTACTAGAGATGGAGGGCGCGTTGACGGCCGAACGTCGTGCCGGATTTGAAAGGCAGGGCCTAAGTGTTTATGAGGCTATAACAATTGCTTCGATTGTCGAAAACGAGGTTGTCGACCAGGAAGAACGAAAGCAGGCCGCACAGGTGTTTATTAAGCGTCTAAGGGAAGGTGTCTCACTTGGCAGTGATCCAACGGCTTATTATGGTTCGAGAAAAGCTGGGCTTGGCGATGTGATTAACTACGATACACCTTACAATACCCGCTTACATGCTGGATTGCCGCCAACGCCTATAAGCAACGTCAGCGCGAGTTCACTCGATGCCGTCGCTAGCCCTGCTCAAACAGATTGGCTATTCTTTGTCTCGGGTGATGACGGCACGACGTACTTCTCAAAAACCCTGGCTGAGCACGAAGAATTGACCCGAAAATACTGCACGACATTGTGCCAATAACAGGGGTGAAGGTTGAAAAAAGGTTGCATGAGGATGCTCGTTTGCTATAATGTACCGGAAGTGTCATTCCTGTTGATGTTTTGTTAAGCGCCAATGACACGACTTACAAGGAGAATTTTATTAGCACCAAACAGTCTTCATCAGCATCAGTGCTCCTGAAGCGTCGCGCGCTGGCTAGTAGCCGGCTTGAAAAGATGCTTCGCAAGAAAATTGTTCGTAAGCGCCTTCTTAGGTTCGGTATCGTCGGTGTCAATGTGCTAGTACTTGGCCTAACGGTTTGGTTAGTCACAGCCGAATCACCAACCCAAACCCACGGGTCGATGGTCGTCCAGGACGATCAGATCCCGACGGCTTTAAATCCGGTTGATCGGTTTACGGCATCAGATGTAGCTGTAACAGTTGCTAAATTAACTAAACTCGATGAGTCGAGGGCGGTTGTTAACCAGGCCCAGTCTGATCGAGCTACTATCATGATGAGCGTTAGCGATGCTCCAATCGCCGCCAAGCCTCAGATTGTTGAGACATCACTGAAGAGCTGGCGTGACATTAAAGAATATACGGTAGTCCAAGGTGACACTGTTACTTCGGTAGCGCAGAAATTCGGCATAACTTCAGACAGTGTTCGTTGGTCAAACAAATTGCGTGGTGATTCGCTGACTGTTGGTAATAAGCTATCAATTCCTCCAGCAGAAGGGGTTGTCCATACGGTTGTAGCCGGAGACACGCCTCAGTCACTTGCCACAAAATACCGCGCTAATGCAGATCGTATATCGGCCGACAACGACGCTGAAATTGCAGCTTTGCCGGTTGGTCGTAAGGTTTTTATTGCTAACGGACAGGTTGACCCACCTCTATCAATAACTCCAGCAGTATCGGCATCTCTTCGTTCGTCTGGCTCTAGTTCTGGCTATCGACCGGTCTACGGTTATAACGGCTATGACGTCGGTTGGTGTACTTACTATGCTGCCGCCAAGTCAGGCGCTCCAGCGAACTGGGGTAACGCAAACACCTGGGCATACTACGCAAGGTTGAGTGGCTGGAATGTTAGTTCTGTGCCAGCGCCGGGTGCCATCTTTCAGACTCCACGTGGCGTCTGGGGTCATGTGGGGATTGTTGACGAAGTTTCTGAAGATGGATCGATGATTCGATATAGTGACATGAATGGTTTGGCTGGCTTTGGGCGAGTTGGCTACAGCAACTGGGTGCCAGCTTCAACCTTCCCTAATTACATCAAGCGCTAAGAACAAACGTACGGAGTATTTACCTCATTAGCTTGACACGCTATAATAAGTCTTATGAAATTTGTTGATCAGGCAACTGTTTTGGTGCGAGCTGGCGATGGTGGCGCTGGTCGGGTTAGCTTTCGTCACGAAAAGTATGTCGACCGAGGCGGACCAGATGGCGGTGACGGCGGCAAAGGTGGTGACATAGTCTTTGAAGCTAGTCGCAATCAAAATACCTTGGTGTCTTTTCGCTTTCAAAAAGAACTGGCAGCTGAACCTGGCCAGGCTGGTGATAAGCGAAAAAAACACGGTCGAAGTGGCAAGGATTTAATAATACCCGTACCCGTCGGAACTGTAGTCACACACGAAGACGTAATTTTGGCTGACTTGGCTATCGACGGACAGCGAGCAATTATTGCAAAAGGTGGCCGTGGAGGCTTCGGGAACGCTCACTTTATTAGCTCTACTAGGCAGGCTCCGAAGTTTGCTGAACCGGGCGAGGAGGGCGAATCTAAGGAGTTGCAGCTAGAACTAAAGCTGATTGCCGATGTTGGTTTAGTTGGTTTACCGAATGCTGGTAAGTCTACTTTCTTGGCGGTTGTGAGCAATGCCAGGCCAAAGGTCGCTGACTATCCTTTTACTACGCTCGTTCCTAACCTGGGTGTGGTTGAAATTGAAGACAAAAACTTCTTGATCGCAGATATTCCTGGATTGATTGAGGGTGCCGCAGATGGTAAGGGTCTGGGAGATGAGTTCCTGCGTCATGTTGAGCGTACGGCCGTCTTGCTTCATCTTGTTGATGCTATGTCAGATACGGTCATCGATGACTATAAGACTATTCAGAAAGAACTTTCGAAGTACAAACTAGATTTATCTAGCAAGAAGCAGATTGTCGCCCTGACTAAAACTGACTTACTTTTGCCGGAGCAGGTTGAAGATATTCAGATTGCTTTGTCTAAGATCATACCAAAGGGCACTCCACTGTTTGCGATGTCTGCGCAAGCACACAAGGGGACTAGGGAAGTTTTGTTTGCGTTGGCGGAAATCGTCGAAGCCGAACGAGCGGCTAGGGCTGAGGCTCTGGCTGAAGCTGAAGAGTTGGAAGAGCTGCCGGTTCATACGATTGATACTTCCGAAAAATGGGAAGTTGAGAAAGTTAAAGGAGAGTTTATTGTTACTGGCGGTGTCGCCGATCGCTTTTCAGTTCGAACTGATTTTGATAACGAAGAATCGGTTCAAAGGTTGCGCACAATTCTGCAGAAGCATGGAATTATTCATGAGATAATTCGCCTAGGCGCTGAAGCTGGATCGGTGATTAAATTCAAGAACGGATCATTCGAACTCTAGCGCTGGCCGGCGAGCGTGCTACACTGGAGTTACGATGAGTGTGAAGCAGACTTTTTTCTGGTACGATCTTGAAACTAGCGGCACTAATCCGCGAAACGACCGAGTGATGCAGTTTGCAGGACAACGCACCACGCTTGACCTGAAGCCGGTCGGTGAACCTGTCAATGTATTAATTAAGCTAACGCCCGACATTCTGCCGGAACCAGACGCAGTTCTTATAACGGGCATAACTCCGCAAATGACGCTGGCGGACGGCGTAACTGAGGCTGAGTTTATGCGTATGTTTGCCGAAGAGGTGGCGACACCAGGGACAATATTTGTCGGCTATAATTCGGTGCGATTTGATGATGAGTTTATGCGTTTTATGCACTGGCGCAATTTTTATGATGCCTATGCGTGGCAATGGAAAGAAAGTCGCAGCCGTTGGGATTTGCTTGATGTTGTGCGCATGACTCGGGCGCTTCGACCAGAGGGTATAAAGTGGCCGTTGGTTGACGGAAGGGCTTCGAATCGTTTGGAGCTGCTTACGAAAGAGAACGGACTGCTACATGAAAGCGCACATGATGCTCTAAGTGATGTTCAGGCCTGCATAGAAGTGGCGCGGCTTATTCGCCAGGCACAGCCTAAGCTATTCGATTATCTGCTTGAGATGCGCAATAAAAAGCGAGTTGCTGAATTAATAAACCGCGGCGAACCATTTGTTTATACTTCTGGTAAATATGACGGTGCTCACGAAAAAACTACCATCGCCGTCCATATAGCGGATAATGGATCTTCGGGTGCGCTTGTTTATGACCTAAGGCACGATCCTAGTGAGTTTGTGGCACTTTCGCCGGAAGAATTGGTTGAGCGTTGGCGCTGGACCAGGGATGAATCGGCTCCAAAACGATTGCCTGTTAAAACGGTTCAGTTTAATCGTTGTCCGGCGGTGGCGCCACTTAGTGTATTGGACGGCGCCAGTCAGGCGAGGCTAAGTATTGATGTGGCAACAATCGCAGTTCATCGTCAGAAACTTCGTGAATATCCCGAATTTATACAAAATGTTATTAAGGCAGTCGAAATTCTTGATCAAGAACGTTCGGAGCGTTGGAGTGGCCGAGAGTCGGCAGATACCAGACTCTACGATGGCTTTGTCAATAGCGATGATCAGACCAAGATGAGCGTTCTCCGGGCTGCTTCATCAGACGAGGTTGGGGTGATCGCATCTGATTTTAGAGATGAGCGACTGAAGGATTTGGCACCTCTTTATAAAGCGCGCAATTTCAGAGAGTCCTTAACTGATGAAGAACGTTCTGATTGGGAGACTCACTGCTACCAAGCGCTCATGGAGGGTGGCGCCAAAAGCCGCTTGGCGGTGTACATGCACCGGCTTGGTCAATTGGCTCAACTGCACAATGATGCTGATGTGCAGTACATACTCCAAGAGTTGCAGCTTTATGCTGAAAGTATCATGCCTGCTTCAGAGTAGATGATGGCTAGTGAGTAGGCGGACGGCCTTACGGTTCAAGAATGAAGCACGGAGCTTAAAGTAGTTTCGGCGGATTACCTTACTAAAAAGGATTGTTAGCAGAATTGCTGCTAAGCTGATCATATATAGCTCGAATGAGACTTGATATGTTGTGCCCGGAATCTGACCGAGTAGCATCGATTCTACCATAATAGCCGCCCAAATTTATATATTGGTCGGATTATACTCCAAATATGATAAATTGTCAACTATATTCTAAAAGTACTTATGCTTTATTTTTTCGCTTAGCGTCTTGTTTGCGCTTTCTGCGACGCTTTACACCAGCGCGGTCGCGGTTCATAAGGGCGACGAAAAGAGCTATAAAATAGCCAAAGGTCGCTAGGCTAATTTGCCAAATTGCACTTCGTTGCCAAAGAAGAATCGACGAAAGAATCAGTAGCAGAACGGCTATGGCATCATAAGCCCATTCCACGGCGCTGTTTTTTGGAAATATGATGTCTATAACGCGACCGCCGTGTTTGAGTACGTATTCACGGAGATCGTGCGCCCATTTGTTATTGATGCTAAGGAGTCCTAAGCCAGCTAAAGCCAATGGTATCCCTCCCGGCCCAGGCAACCACCCGGTTAGTGCTGATACGAGCAGCAACAGATAGCCAAGTCCGTCAGTGGCGAATCTTTTACCGTTGCGCTTCCAGTATCCCATATGTTCTAGTATATGTCAGTTTTGGTTATCGGCCAATGATGCTAAAAACGGTTACTCTATTTTTGTGAGATTTGTTACAATTTAAACAAAGAGAGGAGCTCGGGGCATGGCAG
The DNA here is from genome assembly GCA_964554245.1 of uncultured Candidatus Saccharibacteria bacterium. Taxonomy (GTDB): domain Bacteria; phylum Patescibacteriota; class Saccharimonadia; order Saccharimonadales; family UBA4665; genus JAGXIT01. The sequence goes on from CAZKNP010000005.1 coordinate 38,531, forward strand.
TAACCAGCAGGCATGGATATAGGGTCCAGGATAAGGGTTATAAGCATAAAGGCTGGAAAGAAAGAGACCTCGATCAATTGCCGTCACGTGAACCGATGCCTCCAAGACATCGCCAGTGGCAGACGCCGGAAAGAGAGCAAAATATCGCACGAGATATTCATGTGCGTCGTAAGATTAACATATATTCAGAGCTATTCTCGGCCGTGGATATATTCCTAGACGAGGCTTCTGATGAGGCGTATCTGTTATTTAAACGCTCAACTCGTACAAAAGTCTACAATGCGCGGGATCTGTCAGTCACTTACTTTGGCAATTTAGCGATTTCGGCAGCTATAGAGGACTCCAGTTTGCCGGTGTATAGGAACTTCGGTAAAGATCTTCGCCAGACAAAGTACATATTAAAGGGCCTTAAACAGTCGTTTAACCATTTTATGATGGATGTTTCGGCTACATATATTGATTCCAAATTAGATGAAGTTGACGAAGACGATCCTAGTTTGCTGGTAGTAAATACAGATGAAATAGCTCCCGATTGGACGCAGGTTCGCGCACGTGTTTCAAACACGATCACCCCACTACAGGCAGGCCGTAGTATCTACTGGGCGCTAGATTTAGACGATAATAATGTTCTTATCGAAGAGAAAGAGGCAATAAGAGACCATTTTCGAACAGCGGATGGTCTAAGAATTCGTGATGCTGAACACAGTATGAATGGTGAGTATATGCAGGATATTATGCATATGACGTTCGCAAAACTACCCTTAAGTAGTGTTCGGGGTCGCACTCCTCAGTTTTATGATCCACCCGCCTATGTTGATCTTGCTCCGCCAACTATGAGCGCGAATGCCTGGATTGAAAAAGTCAGACGATAGAATATACTAGAAATTTAGCAAAAAAAGTGGTACGTTACATGTACCATGGGATTTGAAAACAATCTTACTTCTTTTGAGATAGCTAGGCCTGTTCTTGCTGGTGCGTCCATGAATAGTGCAATCCTTTTGGTTAGAGGTTTGCTCGAAAAACATTTTCCGGACAATTTCGATCAAGGTGGACTACTCATACCAGGGAAGATATCGATGGACGGTGAGAATATAGAGCAATCGAAGCTGATCGGTCGCTCGGGCTTTAGTGAGTATAATAAATTTCGCGTGCCAATAGTGAGGTATGTTGCAGACTTGCGTGAGATTTCTAGCGCTCCGGATTTCGATCAGCTTGCTAGTAAGGTAAAGCGGCCGTTAAAGATTCAGAGCACACCCTTACGAACGGCGATGCTGGCTCAACGGGAGGCGACAAGTGGCGAGATTGGGGGGTTGACGGCTACGGCGTTTGATATGTCTCGCTCGGAACTGAAGGCTGGTCACGAGGTTTCTCTCTTGCTAAACAACTCAAAAGCTCTAGTTGAAGAGGCGCTAGCTTGGAATGCTATCTTTGGTAGAATAAAGGATATGAAGCCGGTTGTAAGGGTCGCTAAAGAATCGTTCGCGAGGTTTGATTCTATGCGTATGCCGCTTGCACTGATTGACGAATGCGCAACGGATCGTCAATTGGCTGGTTTCTTCGATGATCTTAGTTCAAATTCAAGTAGACGATATAGGCTCAATCTTGGCCCGACTTTATTGCCATTTGTGCGCTAGACGCTAGAAAAAAAGCTGAAAAAAGCGTATAATGAATCAGCTTATGAGTGGACAGATAGTTGTTAAGGGTGCGCGCGAACATAACCTCAAGAATATTGATGTAGTTTTGCCGCGCGAAAAACTGGTCGTAATAACTGGCCTGTCTGGGTCCGGTAAGTCCAGTCTGGCATTCGATACTATTTACGCCGAAGGTCAGCGCCGCTATGTCGAGAGCTTGAGCGCATACGCTCGTCAGTTCCTGGGTATTATGGAAAAGCCAGATGTTGATCAGATTGACGGCCTTAGTCCAGCAATTTCTATCGACCAGAAGTCGACTAGCCGCAATCCTCGCTCAACCGTAGCCACTGTTACAGAAATCTATGATTATTTAAGGCTTTTTTATGCACGCATTGGCGTGCCGCATTGTCCAATTTGCGGTAAGGCAGTCGAGAGGCAGACGACCCAGGATGTTATTGAACAGGTGGCGACAGGTGATAAAGGTGCGCGCTTGGTTGTTCTGGCGCCAGTTATATTTGAAAAGAAGGGTGCATTTGAGCACATACCAGAGCAGTACACTCGGGCCGGTTTTGCGCGCGTACGCGTTGACGGTATTATTTATGCGCTTGATGAATTCCCGGAGCTTGATAAAAACCAACGACATACCATCGAGGTAGTGGTAGATCGCCTAGTTAATGACGACGACTCAAGGACGCGTCTAGCCCAGAGTATCGAGCAGGCCATGGACCTGTCTAATGGCTGGCTGACTGTTATTAATGCCGACACTGATGAAATTAATTCCTATAGCTTGCTCTATGCTTGTAACGATCACCCGGAAGTCGTTATTCCTGAGCTTGAGCCGCGAACATTTAGCTTTAATAGCCCGCAGGGTGCCTGCCCGGTTTGTACCGGCATAGGCAGTCGATTGGTGATCGATCCGGAGTTAGTCATTCCAAACGGTCGTCTAACTATCGCCGAAGGTGCGATTCGACCATACAACCGCATCAGTACCGACAGCTGGTATATGCGCAAACTGCAAGCCGTGGCTGACAAATATAATTTCTCTTTGCAGGTGCCAACCGCTGAGCTTAGTGAGGCGAATATGAACCGCATTCTTTATGGCACGGGCAACGAAAAGTTTACTGTTCACATTGGTAGCGGTCGTTCATTTGAAACAACTTTTGAGGGCGTTATTCCTAATCTCGAACGTCGCCACAAAGAAACAGACAGTGAATTTATGCGTCGGGACATTGAGCGTTTTATGCAAGAAAGGCCTTGCTCGACCTGTCATGGCCAGCGACTTAAGCCAGAAGTATTGGCGGTTAAAGTCGGTGGTTTTAGCATCATGGATATCTGTGCGCTTGATATAGACGATACAGTAGAATTTTTCGATAAGCTGAAGCTTAGCGAGCGTGATGAATCAATTGCCAAGCTAATCCTTAAAGAAATAATTGCTCGGTTGAAGTTTCTACAAGACGTTGGTCTTAACTATTTAACGTTACTACGGAGCGCCACGACACTTTCTGGTGGTGAGGCACAGCGCATTCGACTAGCTACGCAAATTGGCTCGGGTCTTATGGGTGTGCTATATGTTCTTGATGAGCCGAGTATTGGCCTTCACCAGCGCGATAATAGTCGACTAATTGCTACGCTCAAACATCTACGTGACCTTGGAAATACTGTCATCGTGGTCGAACATGATGAAGACACCATCCGTACCGCCGATTATTTAGTAGATATTGGACCGGGTGCAGGTGAGCACGGTGGGCGAGTAGTTGCCAGTGGTTTGCCGGTGGAGGTTGAAGAAGTCGGCGATAGTATAACCGGACAATATTTGAGTGGCAAAAAGACAATTGCCGTGCCTGCAAAGAGGCGCAAGGGCAATGGCAAACAACTCAAGATTGTTGGCGCTAAAGAAAACAACCTATGCGATATCACAGTCGAAATTCCACTAGGTGAGCTGGTGGTAGTCAGTGGTGTTAGTGGTTCCGGTAAGTCGAGCCTGATTAATGATATTTTAGCCAAAGAGCTTCAGGCCAGGTTGCACCGCGCATCAACGGTGGCTGGCAAGCATGATGATATCGAAGGCATTAAAGAACTCGATAAGGCGATTGTGATTGATCAGAGTCCGATCGGTCGTACGCCACGCTCAAATCCGGCTACCTACACTGGTTTGTTTACCCACATCCGTGAGCTGTTCGCCGGCACGCCTGAGGCAAAATTGCGTGGCTACTCGGCTGGACGTTTTAGTTTTAATGTTAAAGGCGGTCGCTGCGAGAATTGTTCCGGTGATGGCATGATTACAATTGAAATGCACTTTTTGCCGGATGTTTATGTGCCTTGTGAAGTTTGCCACGGGCAGCGCTACAACCGTGAAGCGCTTGAGATTTATTTTAAGGATCGTAACATCGCAGACATCCTAGCGATGACTTGTGAGCAGGCTCTCGAATTCTTTGAAAATATTCCTGTGATTGCCCGCAAGCTTCAAACGTTGGTAGATGTAGGACTTGGCTATGTAACGCTCGGTCAGCCGGCTACGACACTGTCTGGCGGTGAGGCACAGCGCATTAAGCTTGCCACTGAACTTAGTCGACGAGCCACCGGGCGAACGCTCTATATATTGGATGAGCCAACAACTGGCCTACACATGGCTGACGTCGATAAGCTAATCGATGTTTTACAAGCGTTAGTTGATAGTGGTAATAGTATGGTTATAATCGAACACAACCTGGATGTCATTAAGTGTGCTGACTGGGTGATTGATATGGGCCCTGAGGGCGGTGCAGGCGGTGGTATGGTGGTTGCAACTGGCACTCCCGAACAAATCGTTAAAGAACCAAAAAGCTACACCGGCAAATATCTCAAACCTTTGCTTAAATAGATATTTCTAGTCAATTTTATCGATACCAGCATTTATGCGGGCAGCGTTCAGCAGGACTGCGGCATAGCGGCCTGGCTTCTCTTTGACATTGAACTTAACTTCGCCGTCTTCACAAGGGTTTGGCCAGGCGTTAGGGTATCCGTATGTCTCGAAGGTTTTTCCTGGTTCGTCATTTTTTGTGTAGCTAAGAGTTAGATATGGTGCGTTCACTCCAGCGCATTCAATAGTGAGCTCAGAAAAGCGCATCCAGCCGCCAGTTGTGACAGCCTTCTCTACTAGTTTGCCTGAAGATTCGCTAATTTCGACGTAGTATAGACTGTACAGATGTTCGTTCGATTGATTACTAACAGAGCTAGGTGTTGGTGTTGGCTCTGTGGCTGTTTCGGTTGGGGTCACCGATGGCTTTGCAGTGACAGTTTCAGTTATGTAGACTGTCGGAGCTGGAGTTGGTGTTGCCGCAGGTACTGACTCTACTGGCTGGCTGGTGGTTGGGGTTGGCGTCATAGTCTCATGATTGATTGGTGCTTCCGCTGGCGCACAACTGGTTAGGGCTAGTGTGGCGGCCGCTCCGAACGCTAGTTTTTCAAAACTTCTCATCAAATAATACTCCTCTGAAAGTTAGAGTATTATGACATAAATAAATGGCAAATACTATTAGCTGGACTACTTTTTGTCGGTCTTATCGTTTTTGGTCGGTCGTTTTAGTACTACGTTCATTTGGTGCTTAACGCTATCAAAAATTGCTTTTCTCCTAGACTTGTCTTTGAGCGCATGAATAATCATCGGTGAAATGCTAAGGAATATTATGATCAGGGCGGCAACTTCGATATTTACACCCATGTCAGTCAGGGCTTTGCCTGCAAAATAGCCTAGGTAAGTAAAACCAGCGGTCCAGAGTGCTCCACCGATCAGGTTGAAGGCAAAGAATGTACGGTAGTGCATTTTGCTAGTACCAGCAACAATAGGTGCAAATGTACGGACGATTGGTACGAAGCGTGCCAATACAATAGTTAGAGATCCGTGTTTTTCATAGAACTTTTCGGCTTGTTCTAGATATTTACGCTTAAAGAATCTGGAGTTTTCCTTCTCGAATAACTTGCGTCCAACTCTATGCCCGAAGGCGTAGCCAACATTGTCGCCAAGCACGGCAGCGATAAACAGCATGGCTACAAAAATATGAATATTAAAGGGCAGGCTGCCGAGGTGAAGTATGTCCTGCTGAACCATATATCCAGCCGTAAACAGCAAGCTATCACCTGGGAATATGAAACCGATCAATAGGCCTGATTCAGCAAAAATGACAAATAGAATGGCCAGAACGCCCAGTCCGGTGATGAGGTGAATAAATGCTTCCATAGGCTTCTAGTATGACTTATAAGTTCTCAGCCAACAAGCCAAAATAATTTAGCTACACAAAAACGGCTGGCGGGGCTTTGATTATCGGGGTTAAAGTGGTATGCTATAGGTTGAATTATAGAAAAGTGAATAAGGGAGTTTCCAATGTCAGACAAAATTACCTTTGAGGTACAACCCCGCGACGCAATCGGCAAGAGTGTAAAAGCTCTGCGCCGAGAAAATATTGTTCCAGCGGTTATTCATAACCACGGCAAAGAGTCAACGCATGTTCAGGCTGATTACAATGCTTTAGCAAAGATTGTTAAGCAAGCTGGCCGCAACCACCCAGTCGAACTTACTGTTGACGGCAAAAAAGTTACTGTACTCATTAAGACTGTTGACCGCGATCCTAGGTTGCATACCATCACGCACGTAGTGTTCAATGCTGTTCGTGCTAACCAAAAGGTAGAGGCCGAGGTGCCTGTTGAGGCAAAATATGATGAAGGCGAAGAGGCTAGCCCGGCTGAGAAGGCTGGACTAATTGTTCTTGCCCAGGCTGACATTGTTGAGGTTAAAGCCCTACCAAAAGACTTGCCATCAATTCTTTATTTCGATGCCGCAAAGCTTGTTGAGGTTGGTGACCAAGTAACTGTTGCTGAGCTTGATCTGCCAGCTGGTGTTGAGGTTGTAACTGACGCAGAGCATGTGCTTGCGACCGTCTTTGAGCCAAGCGCGTTAGCAGCCGCAAACGAAGCAGCTGCAGGTGATGCCGAAGAGGCTGCGCCTGCTTCTGAAGGTGAAGAATCAGCAGCTGAGTCTACTGAAGAGCCTAAGGCCGAAGAGTCTAAAGAGTAGTTCTTAAATAAGACACTTATTAAAAACTCCCGTAATTAAAATAGCGGGAGTTTTTAATATATCTAATCTTCTTTCAGGAAACCGCCGCTTTGTCGCTTCCATAAGTTCGCGTAAAGACCTTTTTGCTTAAGTAGGTCGCTGTGACTGCCTTCTTCCAGTACAGTGCCTTTGTTGATTACGACAATCCGGTCAAGATTCTGAATGGTGCTAAGTCTGTGAGCGACCACTAAGGCAGTCTTACCTTTCATTAGAGAGAAGATAGCGTCTTGGATTTTTGCCTCACTTTCACTGTCGAGAGCACTAGTCGCCTCATCTAGTACTAGTATTGGCGCGTTTTTGAGCATGGCGCGAGCTATGGCGATGCGCTGTCGTTGACCGCCACTAAGTTTGACTCCGCGCTCGCCAACGATAGTTTCATATTTATTAGGCAGCTCTTCTACGAACTCTGTCGCCGAGGCATCGTCTGCGGCTCGCTTAACCTTGGCCGTCGAGGCTTTGGGTAGACCGTAGGTGATGTTCTCGCGAATTGAGCGGTGAAATAGCAGTGGCTCCTGTGGTACGTAGCTGATAGCGTTTCTGAGCGAGCTTTGAGTGACTTCTCGTACATCTTGACCGTCAATAGTAATTGATCCGGCTTGGATATCTTCAAATCTTAATAATAATTTAGTCAAAGTTGATTTGCCACCACCACTCGGTCCAACCAGGCCAACTCGTTCGCCGGGTTTGATGCTCAGGTTTAGTTTTGAAAAAATCTTCTTGCCGGTAGCATCATCGGTATAGCCAAAGGATATGTCACGGAAATCAACCGCGCCGTTTTCGACGACGAGTTTTTTAGCGCCCTTTACGTCTATGACTTCAGTTTCCTGGAGCAGAATTTCAGTCATTGGTGCGGCCTGCAAGAATGATTCTTCGACTCGTCTGACAATGTTTGTTATCTCAAAAAGGCGCATCAACAACATGATGGTGTAGGTGAGGGCGAAGATGCCAACAGCCAAGCCATCGGCCGTTTTGGTGTCGACAAAAAAGTACGCTACGACAGTTAGGCCAACGACCGAAAATAGCAAAAACGCCATTCGATTGGCGCCGCTAATGCCTGACCGAGTCCAGTCTTTTATGCGTAGGTCCCTGAGTGTACGTGCCAGCGATCGGTTTTCGATAGCTTCACGCTCTTCGGCTGAAAATGTTTTTACAGCCACAGAGTTGACGATGTTATCTGAAGTATGGGCTATTAGTTTTTTGCCGGCAGCCAGTCGGACGGAGCGGAGGTTGCTTCTTTTCATGCTTTCGCGGAATGCCCAGATTAGAGTTATGCCAACCACGACTAATAAATAGAGGCCAAGTTGCCATGACTCTGCGAAGATGATGGCTAGGCCAAAAATCATCGTAAATATAAATGGACCGGCTGAGTTCATTACAGCATCAAAAAGGCCATTAAAAGCCGTCGGAAAGTCGGCTACGTCAGAAACTAGCTTGCCAGCGACTGTATTGTTGTGAAAGCGCGCTCCTCGCCTCATGATGGCTCCAAACGTTTTTGACTGCAAATCGTACAGAACGGCTGCTAGTAGTTTTACGGATGTTAAAAAACCTATTCGGTTCATGAGGTTAACGGCTCCAGCGGTGGCGGCTAACCACGCTAGATTGATCCAAAAAGAGGAGTTGTGATCGAGGGCGGCAACGAGTGTCCGACTAGAAAAGAACGGCACTGCAACCGACAATCCAATGCCCGAAAGGGGTGTTAGGAATGAAATAGCCAGCCAGCGAGGGTGGGCAGCGGCAGCTTGCCAGAAAAGCTTAACCGTCTGGCGGTTGATCGAAGGGTTGTTTTTTGGCATGACTACAGTATAAAACAGATAGAGGTGTAGCCAAAGAGTATTTATACATTATATCACACTTTGCTATAAAACGCAATAGCGCGTACAATATCCCTATGCAAAAGATTTTACTTTATTATAAATTTACACCTATCGCCGACCCTGAGGCGGTTAAGTTATGGCAAAAAACTCTCTGTGACAGTTTGAATTTAAAGGGACGTATTTTAGTTAGTCGACATGGTCTGAACGGTACTGTTGGCGGTGAGCTGGAAGACTTAAAGTCCTATGTTCGTGCCACAAAGCAGTATCCAGCTTTTAAAAATATTGTCTGGAAGTGGTCCGAAGGTTCGCGTGAAGATTTCCCACGCATGAGCGTGAAAAACAGACGGGAGCTG
>CAZKNP010000006.1:0-33924 GCA_964554245.1 uncultured Candidatus Saccharibacteria bacterium
GCCACTACAGCAATACCAAGGGTTAGTAATTTTTTCATAATATTCTGTTCTCCTTATGCTTACATGTTGATTGCATAGGTAGTACAAATTTAAGCTTGGGATTATTTCAATTTCGTTGATTTTGACGCCAAGCGGGACCACGCTCCGACTGATTCTGCCCATGCTGCTTACCGAAAGAAGGTTTGCGACTATGCAGTTCGCCGACCCCAAACGAACTAGCCAACAATCCAAACAACAGCGAAACTAAAACGACTACAGGAACGATTATTCCAGCCCGGTAGCGCTGAAGAGCGCCATACTTTTTAATGAACCAGACCAAAGCACCCAGCAAGACTAGAGCGGCAACCGCTACCCACCAAGGAAAATTTTTAAGCGTCTCATCTAGTCTCAGCCTAGCCCCGCGAGCGATTGTGTCGGATGTCTGGATACGCAGCCAGAAAAATATTATCGAATACATGTACGAAAGGGCGACCACGGCCAGGCCGATAAACAAAGATGAGACAATAGATAAAACTGCAAAATATTGCTTGGACTTCATGCGGACACTCCCGTGCTCAATCTTGTCTAAAACTGAATCGGCGATAGTTGGCTTAGCCTTCATAGCTCGACTCCTTTCTGTTTACAGGTTTTAGCTAGCTTTTTCTTAGCGCGCGACAACCAAACACCGACAGTTGATCTAGGCACACCCAAGACTTTAGCAACCGCCTCATACTTCATTTGTTCGAGGTAGACCAGTTGGATAACTTCGCGGTATTTTGGATCGAGACGCTTTATGCAAGACTGCACATCGACTTTTAGCAAAGCTTGATCGAATTGATCGTCAAGACCCGGGTCGTAGCCCAACTCCTTGAGATCATCGATGCTGTCAGGTGAAATATGACGCAATTTTTTGACCGCATTCATGGCTTCATTGTGAGCAATTCGGTAGATCCATGACGAAAATTTGTGTGCTAATCTAAAACTATGGAGATTTTGATAGGCCTTAATAAACGTATCTTGCACGACGTCGCTCGCTGTGTCGGCATCATGAATTAGGTAAATTACATAGCGCAATAGCTTTGGCTCATACCGACGCATCAAAATACCATATGCCTCAGCATCACCAGCAGTCACTTCAGCTATAATTTCATTGTCTGTCCGCTTATCGTCCATTAGTTTTAAAATGCCTTACTTTTATAATACAACTAAGCCTATAAAAATATTTCAATGGCTTTGAGCTAACGCCATCAAGCTTGTGGCTTCGTGCTACAATATAGATTAGTGAAAAAGAGGAAAATTGCGCTCAGAGATCGTATTAAAGTTGCCTGGAAGGGGATTATCGGGACGCTCGCCAAGCCAAAATACGCCGCACTAGCTGTGTTTTTTATGTTAGCTTTTGCAGTCTTGATTTTCTTCGCCATCAACATTACTTTTTATGGACCATTGTTCGCATCAAGACTGCCGATAGTCGACAAATTTGGTTTATTCGGCACAATGATCGGCGAGCTTTTCGGTGACCTATTCACGAGCTCAACAGGCTTGTTGCTGTTGGCTGTGTCAATCTTGCAAGGAATAGCTATCGCGTTATTGGTTTATACAATTAGGCGCAACCGAAAACTAGATACCAGTGCCGTTGGCGGTGGTGCAATTGCCATGATCGCCACCGCCCTCGGACTTGGCTGTGTCCCGTGCGGCACATCACTAATCCTGCCGGTCCTCACGTTCCTATTCTCATCATCGGCTTATGCTGTCGCCGACACGACTAGCCTAATAGTGCTAGTTGTAGCTTTCGGCCTCAGTCTTTTTTCGCTATATAAACTAGGTACTGTAGCTAGCACCCATCTAGAAATGGACGGCCAAAAAGAAAGGAAATCATCATGACAAAAGCAAAAGATACTGGCAATCCAGCCCAGTGGGTTGGTGCGATAGCTGCTCTAATACTAGGAGGCTTACTTATCTATAGTATCGTTACGAAAAACCCTGTCAGTGGACCGCATTTTTCTGACGGCACCTGGACAGAAGGTACGACTATTGGATCGAGTGAGGCGGCCAACAAGCTAGTTGAGTATTCAGACTACTTTTGTTCATTCTGCGCCGACTTCCAGGAAGCAGTTAACGATGATCGATTCAAAAAGGACTATCTGGACAGCAAAAAAGTTCAACTCGAAACACGCATTGTCACTGTACTGAAGGAAATCAGCCCCAATACCGAACAGGGGGCCGATGCCGCCATGTGTGCGACCGAGCAAAACAAATTCTACGACTACAGCAATCACATTGTTCCGCGTATCAAGACTGATTTCTTTGACAAGGGCATTGGCGTCAAAAACGTTGCAAACCCTAAATCAATCGACAAGTTGCCGGCGTCATACTTTACAACTTCCGCTGAAGCAGTTGGACTAGATGTGCCTAAGTTTGAATCGTGCATGAGCAGTCAAAAATACGCTGAAGATATTGCCAAAATAACCGAGAAAGCCATGCAATTAGGCGTCGTTGGCTTGCCATACATTGTCGCCAATGATTACGTCGCCAATGGTATGAGCGGCGGCTATGATGGCCTAACCTACATCCTGAAAGCTGGCGGCATAAAGTAGCCTAACGCCCAGCCTGTTCTTAGGATTTTGGCAAAAACTATGGTATAATACGGCTAGCGCGTAGCTCTGACAGGTCGGAGCGTAAATCCTGCTAATCCATCAAAAAACGGAGGAGAGGAATTCTATGTCCATTTACAAAGTAGGGGATCATGTCGTGCATGGTCGAGAGCTTGGAAAAGTGTCAGAAATTATCAAAGAGGGCGATAAAAGCTTTTACCGCATCCAGTCGCTCAGCGATCCGACCCTGTCAGTCAAGACGCCATTCGAGTTAGCTCAAAAAAGAATCAGGCCAATTATCAGTCGCAAAGAAGCCGAATGCCTGATAGACCGTATTATTGACATCGAGCCGATTGAAACCGACACCCGAACAGTCGAAGCCGCCTACACCGAACTCATAACGTCCGGTAAGCACGAAGATATTGTCCGGCTAATAAAAACCAGCTACCTGCGAGGCGCCGAGAAGACCAGCAAAGGCTTGCCAAGAAACGAAAAAGACAAAATGTTCTTCCGCATGGCAGAAAAGCTTCTTTATAGCGAATTCGCAATTGCGCTGGGCAAAGACTATGACGACATCAAAGAATACGTTATTGAGCGCGTTGGCGCCGCTGCACACCAGACAGTCTAGATAAGGTTAACCAAAAACGTTACAATAGCCCCAGAGTAAGGCATGAGGGTAATATGAATAACGTCAGTCCAATTATTGATATTCGCGCTTTAAGCAAATCTTTTGGTCACACAAAAGCGCTAGACGGATTTAATATGTCAGTCAACTCCGGAGAAGTTCACGGCTTCTTGGGCCCAAATGGAGCCGGCAAATCGACCGCCATCCGCATCATACTAGGACTTCTGAGAAAAAACTCGGGCGAAATATCACTATTTGGTCAAGATCCGTGGAAAAATGCTGTCGAACTTCATAAAAAACTAGCTTATGTGCCAGGCGATGTTAACTTCTGGCCAAACTTAACCGGCGGCGAAATCATCGACATTCTCGGGGAGCTTCGTGGTGGCATCAATAAAGATAGGCGGACTCACTTAATTAATACTTTCGAGCTTGATCCATCCAAGAAATTCCGCACCTATTCCAAAGGCAACCGCCAAAAGGTTGCCCTAATCGCTGCTCTAGCTAGCGATGTACCACTCTATATCCTCGACGAGCCAACCAGTGGCCTCGACCCACTAATGGAACAGGTCTTCCAGGATGAAGTCCGCAGCCTCAAGTCAAGCGGCAAAACCATACTACTATCTAGTCATATCCTTAGCGAGGCCGAAGCCCTTTGTGACCGCGTAACCATCATACGAGGCGGCCAACATGTCGACACCTACACGCTTGCCGAGCTTAAAAAACAACATGCTAACTTACAGTCACTATTCCTGAGTAAGTATGAGGATGAATAGATGACCGGTACTTGGGTTTTAATTAAACTTATTCTCAGGCGCGACCGCCTAAAATTACCGCTTTTGATAGTCGGCTTCGTCGGGCTTCTGTTGTTAATTATTCCGATGCTACGCAGTGTTTACGGCGACGACGCCAGTCTAGCCACTATCTACAGTGCTTTCGGGGTCAACCCAGCAGGACTTTTTATGACCGGGCCGATGGACGGAGCAAACTTTGGCTCACTCATGCATGTCGAGACTTTGCTGTGGTGGGGGATAGCCCTAGCCTTTATTAATACTTTTTTCGTCATTCGCCACACTAGAAAAAACGAGGAAATCGGCGCTCAAGAATTACTGCTTTCCGGACAAGCTCACCGCACCAGCGGATTATCGGCGGCCCTGATTGTTGCCCTTGCCATGAACTTTCTGATTGCCGTACTGCTCGGTCTAGGAATGATGTTAATGGAAAAATCTTGGACCACGGAAAGCGCCTGGCTTTACGCTACCGCCATGAGCCTTTTTGGCGTGGTCTGGGCTACGATTGCTGCAGTCGTCGCTCAATTAAGCGAAAATAGCCGCACTAGCAACAGTTTGCTTGTTGGGGTTGTGGGCCTAAGTTTTCTGCTGCGGGGTGTTGGTGATTTCTTGAGCCACAAAAACACAGACGGCATCTTTGAAGCACATTGGGTTAGTAGCGTCAGTCCCCTCGGGTGGCTGCAGGCGACTAGACCACTGACATGGCCCGACTGGAGCCCCTTAGTCACCATGGCTATTAGCTTAGCCGTACTTGCCGTTGTAGCTTTCTTTATAGTGCATAAACGTGACGTTGGATCGGGTTTAATTCCTGCTCGAAAGGGCAGAGTCACTGCGCGCTCGAGCCTCTTAAAACAAATTGGTTTAACTTGGTATTTGCAGCGTGGAACATTTGCGGGATGGCTAATCGGCTGCTTGATCATGGCTGCCACTATTGGCATATTGGTACCACAAATGAGCAACGTATACGAAGACTCCGAAACACTAATGCGTATACGTTGCTCATTTGTGGTACCAATATGCCAATAGTGGCATATTGGTACCACAAATGAGCAACGTATACGAAGACTCCGAAACACTAATGCGTATGATTGAATCTATGGGCGGAAGCGGAGCACTCATCCCCTCATTCCTAGCGGCCATGCTTTCAATGATTGCTCTGATGGTTTTCGCCTACAGCCTACACAGCCTAGGAAAGCTGTGCGCCGAAGAATCTTCAGGCAGGCTAGAGGTGCTGCTCTCAACCAAGCTTTCTCGCCTAAGATGGATCATCAGGCACGCTGGCATCACCGTCGCCGGCAGCGCAGCCATGCTCACCACGTCAGGCCTGACGCTAGCCATTGCTACCAATACTGCATCTAGCGTATCAATCAACCTTATGGAATATACATTGGCCGGATTGTCTTATTTGCCATTAGTTTTATTTTTCGTCGGACTTTATCTGCTGCTTTTTGGATCGATACCAAGACTAGCCGGCGCAATCAGCTGGACCTACTATGCATTTGTTGCCTTTATGGCTTGGCTCGGTCCTCTACTTAATCTAGGCCAAGCGATTGTCAATCTTTCGGTAATGACGCACTATCCATCGCCACCGGTCGACTCGGTCAAAACTATATCAGTAATATCCGTTACTTTGCTTTCGCTCATAGCCATAGTTACTGGCCTTAGCTTATGGCGCAGCCGCAACCTTATTGAGCGCTAAAGCTAAGTAAGTTTGAGGATAGTTTTTCAGCAGTTTAACCTCTTAATTTCTTAGAACCGATTCAAGACATATCCAATCGATTGCACCTATGATTGACTAAAAATTTCTAACAGTATTGAGTTCTCTGAGCACCAGTAGGTCTATCTTGCCGTCAAATTGTATCAACAGACCCGAAACTAAGTCTTGGTGTGTACGATCCTGAACATACCCTGGACCACCAAGCCTCCTATGGCGTAGTTAATCTTTTTACATCCACATCAGTCAGCCACACGCAGCCACGCACTTAGGGCGCCTATAGAGAAATACGTCACTTTGATTAAATTCGCCTAAACAAAATTTCTATGTTTGATCGCATAATATTTAACATAGGCGTGAAATGTGTTGATAACAAATGTTAAAATACCTATTGACATATTGAAATGTATCAATATATACTTAGGTGGATGAGTAGTTCCGTAGAAATATTGAGAGCACTAGGCGATGACATTCGTCTTGGTTTAGTGCGCAAAATTGCTACGGGCGATGATCCGCAGAAAACCTGCGAGATCATTCAGTCCTGCTCTGAACTGACATCATTGTCGCAGCCAACTATCAGCCACCATATTGCCAAACTTGTGGCAGCAGGGGTGTTAATTGAGGAAAAGCAGGCGAAGCAAAAAGCTTATACTGTCGACTTCAATCTGCTAGAGAAGCACGGTATTGATATCAATAAAATTTAAAATTACGGAGGGTAATTATGAAATCAGTCCTAATACTGACGGGAAGCGCACGCCCAAACAGTGCCAGTACAAACGTAGCCAGGCTTGTTGAAGCAGAGGTCGCCAAACGAGACGACGCCAAGGCTAATGTCGTTGAAGTAGCCAGCTTAAACCTGCCTTTTTATAACGAACCAACAGCACCTAGCGCCGAAGATCACAAAATGCACGACGAGAACGCCATTGCTTGGTCGAAAATGGTAACTGAAGCTGACGCAGTTGTATGGGCTATGCCTGAATACAACCACTCAATTAGTGCTATTCAAAAAAATGCTATCGACTGGCTAGCCAAAGAATGGAGCGAGAAGCCATTAATGGTAGTTGGGTACGGTTGGTACGAAGGTGCAAACATTCTAGAAGCCGTTAAGCTACCGTTCAAGACCCTAAAGCCGGATGTTCGAGCTGAGGTTGGACTTGGCTTTGCTAAGCAGATTAATCCTGATGGCACTGTTGCTGAACAGAGTCAAGTTGATGACAAACTAGCACCAGCAGTTGACGCACTATTAAAGTAGGGCAGACGACCATTAAAAAGAGGGCTTAGCACAGCCCTCTTTTTTATTGGAAAACCCCAGAACACACTAGTCCTTTTGGCGGTTTTATTCGCTAGTTTTACCATCGAACTCTTCGTCGTCAGACTCAGCCACTTCTTTAGTGGCATGAACAGTGCCATCGCGGTGGTGCGGCACGCTATAAAGTGTATAGAGCTTCAAATCATCGGACTCCGAAATATTTTTAACGTTGTGCTTAGCGCCAGCCGGAACAATTACACAGTCTCCGTCCATAACTTCATAGGTCATGTCATCAACCGCAACCGCTCCAGAGCCACTCTCAAAGCGAAAGAACTGATCATTGCCATGAGTCTCTATTCCAATCTCTTCACCCGGCTTCAAGCTCATTAAAACTAACTGTGTGTAATTACCCGTATAAAGCACCCGGCGAAAATCCGTATTATCAGTTGTATCTGTTTCGATTGGGGTAAAAAATCCCTTCATAGATCCTCCTTGTTGTTACTCTTTTACTTTACACCTTTTGCGATAAAGTGCTGTATTCTAGATCACAACCTTGAGCGCGCAATTCCACGCCTTATCTTGGCTCGACGAACACTCCTAGCTCTCAGGATGAAGCCAATAATGACGATGTTTACGGCGAAAACGTAGAAAGGGAATGATAAGTCTAGGGCGTTAAATGATTCATTTGCTAAAATCGCCACGGCCATACCGCTGGCATTCACGGCATAGGTTGGCAAATACTCACTGTATGGATGCTTTTTTATCTTAACCAGAGTCGGGATAGCACTAACCGCATCAGCCGCAATCGCCAGCACGACCGCTAATATCGGGCTATCTACCACCACCCAAAGCCCTATGCCAGCTAGCGCGATTAATAAGCATGTCAGGTTCAATTTATCTAGTTTAAATGCCTTTGGCTGGCGAATCATCGAGCCAATAAAGACCAATACTGGGCTGATGCCAAGCGCCAAAATAATGACTGAACCGGAGCTAAAGCCATCCGAAAGCGAAGCAGCAAACGAGATCATTGGAGTAATTGACCACAAGAGCCAACTAACTGGATTGGGGCGCGCCCTGCCGGTTATGACTGCACGGACGTAAGCTAACCCTGCGCCGACACGCATAGCAGCCGCTATAAAGACAAACCAAAATGGAAGTATATTCATATTTGTTTTTACTTGTGCCTCCATTGTAGCCCAGTCCCCAGAAAAAGCATAATCGTCATAAGAATGCATGCTTAAAGACCTAGCGGATTGATGATAAAGTTAAGTCATGGCTGATGACAACAAAAGGCGACCGAAAAAACCACGGCCAATTCACACCGCCGAAGAATTTGGGCTAGACATCCTAGATAGTGACGACGACATGTTTCGTTGGTTTCTACTCTGCTACATGCTCGGCAAGCCGATCCAGTCGAGTGTAGCTGTTAAGACATGGAGAGTCTTTATCGATAATAAAGTTGACAACCCGTGGGCAATTTTAGACGTCGGCAACTACAGATTAGTTAGAATGCTACATGAAGGCAAATACACTCGCTATCAACACGTCATGGCTAACTCGCTAGAGATTTGCGCCGAGCAATTGATTCGCTTCTACGAGGGATCCTTGTTGCTGATGCTCGAACAGAGCGAAACAGAAGACGAATTTAGTAAAAGATTGCAAAAGTTTCACGGCGTCGGCCCAAAAACTGCCCAGATCATTATGCGCGAGACCGAGGAATACTTTGCCAAGAGAGTCGAGTAGAATCTAGCAATGAAGATACGTGCCGTAGTTAAGCCCAACAGTCGCCACAATGAAGGCGTGCTCGTAAATCAAGAAGGAATCTACGAGATACGAGTCAAAACACCGGCGCGAGAGGGCAGGGCAAATGCACGCGCAATCGAAATACTCGCCAAACACTTTGGGAAACCAAAATCTAGCATAGAACTTATAAGCGGCGCAGGCAGTCGCTATAAGACATTTGAGATAGCCGATTTATAAATCGCGAGATAATAATACGTGCTATAGTTTAAGTCATGAACACAAAGCAAACTACACTCGGATTATTGGTCATAATAGCGGGCGTCTTAGTGCTCCTAACGAACCTAGATGTCGGTCCCGCTAGAAATCTAATGAGCAATTGGTGGCCACTGTTTATTGTAGCCGGCGGCTTGTTTATGCTCTGGAGCAATAAACGAAATTACGTTTGGGCAACCATTGTTATGTTAATTGGCGCTCTATTAACACTCAAGGCAGCCGATATAGTTGATCTTGATATTGGCGCTATGATTTGGCCGCTAATAATAGTTGGCATTGGCCTAAATCTTATTGCCGAATCACGAAAAACGCATACTAGGCCGGACACAAAATCGGAAGGTGATATTTCGGCGATTCTTGGCGGCAATGCTAGCATAAACAATTCTGATGATTATAAAGGCACATCGGTCAATATCATTATGGGCGGAGTAGAGTTGGATATCAGCAAGGCCACTATCAAAAAAGAGGCCACCATTCACACCTCGGTCATTATGGGCGGACTCGAACTGCGCGTTCCAGAAAATGCCGTCATAAAAAACCAGACCACCGCACTCCTAGGTGGACTAGAAGATAAAACTCACGCGGTCAAAACCAAGGATGCTCCGACTATCTATATAGAGGGTTCGATTATAATGGGCGGCATAGAAATCAAGCGCTAATCGAGCAAGAACAAATATTGCTGAGAGTGGCTAGGCGCAACGGTTTCGGTGACAGTATCGTAAGTATCTGCTTCAATCCGGAATGTAACTAGATATCCCGTATCATTTATTGGACGAGGCAAATCTAACACACCTAAGCCATCAGTTTTGGCGCCGAATGAATCGTTTGCACCAGAAACCTGCTCGATCGTAACCATCGACTCCACGCCAGCAACAGGCGCTACCGTCTGCTCTCCTCGTACCAAAACTACCGCCTGCTTTTCTTTGTTCGGTTTAATCTTAGCTGTTTCGATTCCGAATGTTATGCCTTTTCTGAATAGCTGCCTAGCGTAATCAACATTCGTGCAGAGCGGATCGGTCGAACGATAATCAGCCGTCATGCGGTCGCATGACAGCGCTGCCCGAATGTCATCATCAGTCAAAGCAGGCGTATTCACGCCAGGTTCAGCGCGGTTTAATCGTCCTGAGTCGTCAGATTTTAAGACCACAAAAACAGCAAAACCCGCAATTACGAGAAATAGTGCAACGAGTACGGTAATCCATACGCGCTTCATACTTATGATTATAGCGTACACACCTACATTAGCGCTAGCAGGCCGTAACAAGGCGCTATGTTGGCAACAAAACTTGGTATTATTAACCTAGCAAAAGATCAAGGGGAGTTATTATTTTATGAAAGCAGAAAATCTTATATCAACCCTACAGATGCACGCCTCTGATAATGATGCTATATTTTTACAACGCTTCTTTAAGACTGGACCCGGCGAGTACGGCGAGAACGATCAATTTATCGGTGTCCGAGTACCGATAACCCGAAAAGTTTGCCGAGAATTTCGGGACTTACCGTTAGATGAAATAAAGAAGCTACTGAGCAGCCCAATCCACGAACATCGCCTAGCAGCTACTATAATTATGTCTGGTCAGTACAAAAAATCAGACATAAAGGGCAGGCAAGATATTTATAAAGCCTACCTAAAAGCACTGGAGTTCGGCTATATAAACAACTGGGATATAATCGACACTAGCTGCCCGCATATAGTTGGCGCTTGGGCACGCGATCACGGTGATGATATATTATTCTCCCTGGCAAAATCAGAAGGCATCTGGCAAAAACGCGTTGCGATAGTCAGTTGTTTTGCCTGGATTCGCCGCGGTGAAGTCGGACCAACCATAGACTTAGCGCAAATACTCTGGCGCGAACAGCACGACCTTTTACAAAAGGCGACCGGCTGGATGCTTAGAGAGGTTGGTAAAAGCGTTGATGAGAGCCTGTTGACAAACTTCCTAGATGATCATGCCCACGAAATGCCCAGAACCTGCCTCAGGTATTCACTAGAACGACTAAGCCCAGACAATAAAAAATATTACATGTCCGCCAAAGATCGCTATCTTAAAAAATAGGACGATTATCACGCTCCATGAAAAGGCTATACTCTAGATTAATATGAAGTTTACCGCACCAGTTTTAACCATAAATGAACACCTCTTAATTAGATTACCGGAAGAGGTAGACAGATTGGTCCCAACCAGAGGGATGTCGATGGCCGATATCAGCATCGACAATGACAGTTTTCAGGTAGCAATTGAACCAGACGGACGCTTTGGTCACTGGTTCGAGTTACCTAAAAAATACAAAAGCGATGTTGTCGAGGTTGATTTGGAGATTACTAAAGACTGGCCAGACCCAATCCTGCCGAATGATATAAAGTCTGCCTTCATAAATAATCCAATTAGTCGAGAGATGTGGGCGAAAATCACACCGAAAGCTCGCTGGGAGTGGTTGCGCTGGATTCGCTCAACCGTCAACCCAGAAACCAGAAAAAAGCGCATCGATGCGTCGATCGATAAGATGAAAAAGGGCATGAGAAGGCCATGTTGCTTCAACCAAAACATGTGCACTGTTCCGGAAGTAAGTAAAAGTGGCCAATTATTAGCGGCTGAGGAGTCAGACTCGTGAGCCTAGAAAGAAAGATCAAGGCCCTCGAAACAGGTAGCGGTATCTCCTGGAAAGACTGGCTGGAGTTCTTGCGTCCACACCAAAAACTCTCCCACACCGATATGGCAAGGTTGGCACTAGGAGAGATAATTAGGGTTGGCCAATCAAATAGCCCAGAGTGGTGGGCGCAGAGCGTAACAATTGCTTACGAACTACATATCGGCAGGCGACAGCCAGGGCAGCAAAGTTCTGGCACCTTTAGTGTGACCGTCAGTAAAACCATTTTAGCCGAGCGCGACAACGCCCTAGCGATGTGGATCGATGCGGTTGGCCCTAGGAAAGCATTTGATGGCATACAAATTGTTGGTAATCCACGCATATCTGGCACCGAAAAATGGTCGTACTGGCGCTGTGACTTGGAAGATAATTCAAAAATCAGCGTCAATATTACCGACAAAAACACGCCCGACAAATCGTCACTGTCGATTAATCACGACAATCTAAAGAGTGCTGAAGACGTTGAAAAATGGCGTAGTTTCTGGAAGAACTTTAGCGTATAAAAGTTATTTTTCGGTTTCTGGTTCTGATTTTTTGTCGCCAGGATAGAGTTCGGGATATATTTTCTTGGTAGTTTCATCAATCTCGCTACGAAGCTGAGGGAAAGGCACGCCCTCACGGGCAGTTACACCTTCAAGCGACCAGAAGATTCGCTCTGAGTAGCCAAAACCGCAGGCGGGAGGCATAGCATACTCAAGCGCCTCGATAAAGTCGATGTCCATCATCTGTGCTTCGTCATCACCACCATCACGCAAAGCTTGTTGTTCAGCAAAGCGCTCATATTGCTCAAGCGGATCATTCAGCTCACTGTAGGCCTTACACATCTCAGAGCCACCAAAAACCAAGTTAAACTGCTCTGACAAGCGGTTGTCCGCCTGTTGCACTTTTGCGAGCGGCTGCATGAACGCCGGCATATCCACCAAGAAGACTGGACCTGCTAGCGTTCCACGGTAGCTCTTCCAGAGTTTGTCTAGGCTGCGTTGACGGCTGTCAATCTTTTCAACCTCAAGCCCGCGCTCTTTGAGTTTTGATTGGATATCATCCATTGGCGACTCAAAAACATCAAGCCCAAATTGCTCTCTCATTACTTCAACAAAACTGATTTTTTCGAAGTGAGTACCATCGGCGCCAAAATCAACCTCGGCACCACTTGCCAAAGTAAATCGACGCGTTCCCCAGGTCTTATCAACCACATAACGAATCATTCGTTCCGTCAGCTCCATACCCATTTCCCAGTCAGCATAGGCCCAATACCACTCCATAGCAACATGCTCGGGTAGATGCTCGTCACTGTAGTTTTCGTTACGGAAACGTGCGCCAATATCAAACACCTTCTCAAAGCCGGCTACTAGCAGTCGTTTTAGTGGCAACTCATGGCTAATCCTTAGATAAAAATCCTGCCCAAGCGCATCCATGTGTGTCACGAAAGGATTAGCGTCGGCTCCGCCGGCTACAGTTTCTAGAACTGGTATGTTAATTTCGACAAAGCCTTCGTCGACCAAAAAATCGCGTGTTGATTGCCAGAATCGGCTTCGCCTAATAAACCTATCGCGGACATCTAGGTTGACGTTCATGTCAACATAACGGCGACGAAAGCGTTCTTCCTTATTAGTGAATCCGTCTTGCTTGCTCGGCATTGGCCTAAGAGCTTTTGTAAGTAGCCTCATTTCTTGAGTGTTGACTGATCGTTCGCCAGTTTTAGTTAGGCCAACAATACCTTTTGCCTGTATAAAGTCGCCCGTATCGAGTAGTGGCAGCTCAGCAATCCCAACTATGCCCTTATCTGCGTCAAGGGCAGAGGTTTCGCCATCACGGAGAAAAAGCTGAATCGATCCAGTCATATCAGCTATAACAATAAAAGCAATTTTGCCAAACTTACGTATATTCTCGATCCGGCCAACTACGACTACTTCTTGCCCGGTCATTTCATCAAAATTATCTAGAATTGGCCCGATAGTATGCGTGCGCTGGCCCTTAGCAGGGTAGGGCGCAATGCCAAGCTTCAATAAATCTTCACGTTTCCTCAGCCGCTCATCGCGGTAATCTTTTAGTGTTGCCATTGCCTTATACTACAGGGTTACAACACCTTAGCGCAAGTACGCAGCACAAGCATAAGTATGATATGATTTAAATATATGGTACAGAAAACTGTAGTTCGAAATGGCTCCGGCAAACGATTGCTCGCGCTAGCACTAACAATCCTAATGCTACTAGGAGCGCTGATCGCACTCTTCGTTATCAATAACAGCTCTAGCGAATCATCGACAGATACCGAGGCGCACGCAAAGTTTCAGCAAGAATACCCGCGAGTTAGCGCCGAGCATCCATTCGTATATACCGATGCCAACGACACTATCAACATCCTCCAGAACGGGACCGGCCTGGTATTTTTAGGCTTCATCGAATGCCCATGGTGCCAACACCTAGTCGGCTACGTAGATAAAGCAGCCCAGGAAGAAGGCCTCAAAACCGTAAATTATCTAAATATCAGAGAATCACGTACGGCCAACGACGAAAACTATCAAAAACTTGTCACAATACTAGAAGAATACCTAGACAAAGACGAGGACGGTAACCCGCGCATTTACGTGCCTGATCTAACGGCAGTTAAAGATGGTGAAATTGTCGCTAGGTACGAACAGGAGCCGACCGACCCGAACACACCAGTGACACCGGATACGTACTGGACCAAAGAGCGAGGCGAAAGAGCGGTCAAACAAATCAGAGAAATGATTAGGAAAACCCGCGACTAATCAAACTGGTCGCGATATCGTATAATAACCCTTATGCCTATCTGGATTGACGCCATAATCGTACTCTTCGCTGTCTTGGTAGTCGCACGACTCATCAAAAGAGGCAGCCGCCTGCTGCAGAACTATTTCATTCCGAGCGCACTTGTAGCCGGTTTTGGTGCACTGCTACTAGGCCCGCAGCTGCTCGGATGGATTCCAGAAAGCCTGACAGAACAATGGTCAGGATACCCAAAACTACTCATCAACATCGTCTTTGCCGGACTGTTTATTGGCCACTCTATTCCTAAACCCGGGGAATTATGGAGAAAATCCGCTCCAATGGTCGCTTTTGGAAATACACTTGCATGGGGACAATATGTTATTGGCATCGTCTTGACGTTGCTGGTTCTCGGACCACTGTTTAACGCACCTCCAATGACCGGCGCCTTAATGGAGGTCAGCTTCGAAGGCGGGCATGGCACCGCCTCTGGATTAGCTCCAACTTTCGAGAAGCTTGGCTGGTCAGAAGCCACCGACATCGCTTTAGGGTTAGCGACCGTTAGCATCGTAACGGCGATTTTTAGCGGCATCCTAATTATCAATATCTACAATCGTAAGCGCGGACGCACACTCGACAAAGTCGCCATGAAACACCAGCAGCAACGCATGGTCAGGAATGGCTACGACTTCATTAAGTTTGTAGGCAAACTAGAGTCCAACCCCAAGGACATAATCCTAACAATCCTACTTTACGCTGCATCAATCGGACTCGGTTGGCTGATGCTTAAAGGCCTGATTGGAGCTGAAAATATACTCCTAGCCGGCAGGACCGATATCAGGTTCTTTACATATTTGCCGATGTTCCCACTAGCAATGATTGGCGGGCTGATCGTTCAATTAATTTTGCGCAAATTCCACTGGGCACATTTGGTTAAACGACGAACAGTTAAAGTCTTTAGCGCTATTGCACTCGATGCCTTAATTGTTTCGGCCATCGCCACCTTGTCACTCAAAACCATTGGTAGCAACTTCGGCATATTCGCTATATTGGCCATAGTTGGCATAGCCTGGATTTTGCTAGCCTTCTTCTTCTTGGCTCCTAGATTCTTCAAGCAACATTGGTTCGAAAACGGTATCACCAATACAGCACAATCAATGGGCATGACAGCTACGGGACTACTAATGAACCGCTTAGTTGACCCAAGTAATCATACTAAAGCTCGTGAGGCCTTCGCCTATAAACAACTGATCTTTGAGCCCTTTATGGGCGGTGGAATCATTACTGCTACGTCCGCAATCGCCTTGACCGAGTTTGGCCAAATTCCTGTACTGGCCGTCGTAACAATCATCTTTATCTTTTGGGTTTGGCTAGGTCTAAGACTCGGGCACCGGGCCCTGCGCAAAAAACGTCGCCGCATTGCACCGGCACTAGGATCAATAATCGCCCTACTTAAATAAGGTGTTTTCTGTTACACTTTTTATTGATATTTTTCAGATGAAAACCAACGTCGAGTGACAAACTTATGAACCTCTCCAACAATAAGTACTGCCCCTGCGATCAGTGCCGACCAGAATCCTAGCACCGACAACGGAACGGCGTGTATGCCGAAGGCCGACTGTAGCGGGCCAAACATGACTAGCAGTTGTAATCCGAGCGCCACACCGAAGCCGATTAGCAAACCACGATTGCGAGTACGGAAGCGACGGAATGAAGACTCTTTCTCGCTGCGAGCGTTAATAGCGTTCGCCCACTGAGCAACAATCAACATCGTGAAGGCGACTGTTTGAATGTAGGCCAATTCCTGACCTTGGCGGTGCAGTACAAATACTGCTATCAAGGTCAGTCCGGCCATAACGCCAGCGATTATAAGCATGCGCGACATCAAAGCCTTACCAAACAGCGGTGATTTAGGGTGCCTTGGCGGGCGCTTCATTAGATCTTTTTCGGCCGGCTCCAGGCCAAGCGGCAAGACCATGGCCGTGTCAGTGACCAAGTTAATCCATAGAATCTGAATAGCCGTTACGGGTAGCGGCAGACCAAATATTAACGCTCCAACCATGGTCAAAACTTCGCCGAGGGATGTAGCAATGAGATAAAAGATCATTCGGCGGATATTGTCATAGATTTTACGCCCCTCGGCCACGGCAGCCATGATAGTTGCAAAACTATCTTTCAGCAGCACCACATCACCAGCATCGCGGGCGATATCATTACCAGAGCCCATCGAAAAGCCAACATGAGCGTTTGCAAGGGCCGGCACGTCATTAACGCCATCACCAGTCATTGCCGTAATCTCAGTCTTTTTCAAGCTTTGTAGGATTTTATATTTATCGTCAGGCAAAATCCTAGCAAAAACCGTATGTTCACGTACCGCTGCGTCGAAGGCTCGTGTTTCTTTTGGCAAATCGTAGCCGGCGATTACTTCGCTGTCGTGAGCCGCAATGCCAACCTCTTGACCAATATGCATAGCCGTTTCGTAATGATCGCCGGTGATAAGTTTGACATTAATGCCCGCTCGGTGCGCAGTCCTGACCGCACTCTCAATTCCAAGCCGAAGCTCATCCGCAAAACCGACCAAACCAATGAACTCGACAGAAGATTTCAGTCCCACCAGACTCTCGGGAGCCTTATTAATATCCTTAGCTTTGGCA
Source organism: uncultured Candidatus Saccharibacteria bacterium (assembly GCA_964554245.1). Taxonomy (GTDB): domain Bacteria; phylum Patescibacteriota; class Saccharimonadia; order Saccharimonadales; family UBA4665; genus JAGXIT01. Next base: position 16,999 of record CAZKNP010000006.1, read on the forward strand.
ACTGCAATAATTCTAAACCCCTTCGAAGCCATGGCATGCATAGCTTCTTCAGTTTTTTTCTTGAGGGACACAGAAGGCTTGGCAAGTGCCAAAACATGCTCTGGGCTTCCTTTGATATAAATAACTTTCTGGCGCTTATCATAGGCCCCACTCATTCGCAGAGACAAATCAAAGGGGTACATTTCGTCAGGGGCGGGCAGGCGCTTTGGAGCACTGTCGAGCACAGCCTGATCAAGCGGGTCTGACTGCCTTTCCGACATGTCAATTGTCTTTTGAATAAAATCAACCGCATCTTCATCACCAGCCGACCAGCTATCAACCACTGTTAATCGATTTTTTGTCAGAGTACCAGTTTTGTCGGTTGCAATGGTCGTAATCAGCCCGACATCCTCAATAGCCTTAAACGAGCGCACTAAAGCTTTCTTTTTAGCCATACGCCTCATGCCGATCACAATAATCACCGTCATAGCTACAGGCAATCCCTCTGGTACGGCCGATACGCTCAGCGACAAGACAAACCTAATAGTTTCGTCCAGAGGCATACCTCGCAACAAAGACAAAATAAACACCAATACCGCGACGACTACAATCGCCTTAGCCAGCCAACCTATCAGATGATCAATTCTCTCCTGAACCGGACTCTTTGACTGTTCGACACTAGCTAAGTCGGCAATCTTGCCAAACTCGGTATTCGATCCAGTCGCTACCGCCACCATCCGAGCTCGACCCGATAGCACATAAGTACCCTCAAAAACCATATTGTCTTGTTCATATATTTGCTTATCTTCGGTCAAAGCAATTGAGTCTTTTTGTACCGGCGTCGACTCACCGGTTAGTGCAGCTTCATTCATCTGCACGACATCATCGTCAATCACGCGACCATCGGCCGGCACTCGGTCACCCTCACTCAGCAGCACAATGTCGCCAGGGACAAGCTGAGAAGACCAAACAGACATCTCATTGCCATCACGAATAACTACCGTGTGACTTTCCGAATGCTTCTTAAGACTTCTCAGGACTCGCTGAGTGGCATATTGTTGAGAATAAAATATACCAATATCAACCAGAATTATGGCAATAATAATAAATCCATCCAGATGGTGGCCAGTGACAAAACTAACCACCGCAGCCAGCACAAGAATTAACTCAAATGCACTCCTAAATGGCTCAATGATGATTTTCCAGAGTGGTTCTTTTTTTTGCTTAAGCTGATTCAGGCCGTACTCCTTGATGCGCTCGTGTGCTTCGTGAGTAGTCAAGCCTTCTTCGGATGTATTTAGTTTTTGATAAACAGATTCGACAGTTTGTTTGTACCAAGACATAAGCTTTATTATACGTGCCGCTGCCAACATCGAAAACAATTAAGTAGCCTAGATAGTTTTTGGGCATGAAGACTGCTAGAATAACAACAAACCATGATACAGACACCTCAGAAAATAAAACGACTCATATCATTACACTCGATCATCATGCTGATCCTGTTCGTTGGGCTAGCAATCGCCTTTATCGGTCTTGGCAGGGAAGTACGCTCAGAGGAAACGCTAAAATTTGATCGACAGGTCTTGCTGTCGATTCACAACTTCGCCAGTCCCGCACTAGATAGCGCCATGAAAGCCATAACTCATCTTGGCGGGATAGTTTTCGTGCCACTAGCAACTCTTTTCGTTAGTATCTGGCTAGCTGTCAAAAAGCACTATGTCAGATCACTGCTAATCATGATCGATGTTGGCGGGGCAGCAATTTTAGCAGTTGTACTAAAACTTGTTTACGAACGACCACGCCCAGACCTTTGGGACTGGCTAGTAACCGAAAACACCTTCTCCTTCCCAAGCGGTCACGCCATGGCCAGTATGTCGTTAGCGCTAGCCGTCATATTTACAGCCTGGCATAGCCGGTATCGGATAGTCAGCATTATTCTAGCCGGACTGTATGTGCCAATAATCGCGTTTACTAGGTTATACTTGGGCGTTCACTATCCAAGCGACATACTAGCCGGATGGCTGGTCTCGGCTGCCTGGGTAGTTGCGGTTTGGCTGATTTTCCACCTCGCATCCAAGGGTCGCCTAATCAAGCTAATCCGACAAAATCAAAAGAGATAAATAGATAATAAAGCAACCTGCTGATAAGTCCTTAGATTATACAGTTGATTTTCTTATGAAGGCAGACGACTGTAACCTTTTCGCCCTTTTTCAAGTTAAACTTCTCGCCGTCTATCTGCATCGAGGTGTCATGCTCGCAGGTAAAAGTGAAGCGCTGTTTGGTTGGGACGTCATCCATGCCGAATGTAGCAGCTTTAACGACCCGTCCAGCCAATTGACCAACCGAATCATCCTCGACCAGCATTAAGTCAAATTTGCCATCAGCGATAGAGGCGTCCGGGCCAGTTTTAACAAACTTCGACATACGACCAGAGTTAAAGAAAACAATATTACTGTATGTTTTAGTGCGCCCACCGATAATCACTTTAACCGGCTTAGTATGAAGTATATTCTTCAAGACGACACCAACCTCGCGCAGGGGATGAAAATCATACTGCGACAGCAGCTCGTTGAGCTCGGCGGTCATTCCAAGTCCGATATACGAATGCGCATACCTATCTAGGCCGCCACTTGATGTTACTCTAAGGGCGTCGATCTCATCAACCTGTCCTTCAATAATTCTTTTGACAGGCCAAGCTCGGTGCATATGAGCATAGTGATCGTTAGCATTACCACCCGGCAACAATCCAAGTATGGTAGTGCGAGACCCACTTTTAAGAACACCGTTAACCACTTCGTTATAGCCACCATCGCCACTGGATGATATGACCATGTGTTTGCCCGGCCGTTTTGCGATCTCGCCGGCAATCTGCTCGGCGTGGCCCGGACGTTCCGTTAGACGAATTTCAAGCGGCAAGGTTAGGCGTCTGGCCAGCTTTGCCTGAAATACCTTAGCCTTCTCAACACTATCACTAGTACTGCCCGGGTTGGCAATTATCGTTATTGATTGCAGAGTATCCACTACATGGTAGTATACCCTGATTAAAATCTGTTACAACAATCAAAACCCTAAGAAGACAATTGCTGACGCCACTGACGAATTTTCTTGGTCTCAATCTTTTCAGCCTCTAAAAGCCATCTGTCTTCATACTCATCCTTCATATCAACCGACAGCTCATCGACATTAATTGGCTTTCTAAACAGACGAAGTTTCTTGATCTCATTGATTTTGTGTAGTTTTGACATAAACCACTCCTTTTCCTTGATTGCTTTTGCACCTTCAGGGTAGTCGGATACGGCTAGGTGCGTACGTAGGATCATATAATCATTATCGTTTTCGTTCTGTTAGATTATTTACTGAATCCACTTTTCTTCACACTTAACACCTATAAAGGTTGTTGTAAGCTCATCAATATTAATCCTAGTTATTACCTGTGACATGTGATATGATAAGCACACTAGAAGGCTGCGAAAAAGGGGTAGCACGCGAAAGCGAAGCGCTCAGGTTCTAGAGAATTTTAGTAAGTTTAGTGTTTAAAGAGGCGCAGCTAATCCCTTCGACGGGCATTACCTCCAGAGACAGCAAGAAGAAGGGTGTTACCAGTACATGGCAACCAAACTTTTCGTCGGATCACTCCCATGGAGCATCGACGACCGAGCCCTCGAAGAGCTTTTTAGCGAATTCGGGCAAACATCATCAGCTAAGGTCATCATCGACCGCGAAACCAACCGCTCAAAGGGTTTTGGTTTTGTTGAGTTCGACGACGACGATGCTGCAAAAGCAGCTATCGACAAGCTGAACAACTCTGAGGTACAGGGTCGAACAATCGTTGTAAACGAAGCTCGTCCACAAGAACCTCGACCTCCACGACGCGACTTTGGTGGCGACCGCGGCGGCAAACGCTCGTGGTAATACACGGTTTAGCAAAATTTACCGGTCAGGCAACTGACCGGTATTTTATTTGTAACGGTTTATTTATTATCCGTTAAAAAGCTGTGGGTTGCTGAGCAACAACTTAAGGCCACTAAACCAAACCAGTCCGCCAATAATAACAGTCGCGAGCAGCCACTTTGCCCAAGTATGCCGGCCGAGAAGCTTATCCCAATAGAAAACAATTATGCCCAGTAGCAACAAAAATCCAGGTAAGATATAACGGCCGTTTATAGCTATACCAAACACTTGGTAGCGAAGGTATTCACGCCAAATAAACAACAGAATGAAGGTCATGAATCCGAACGAAAGCGCGACCACTCCTAGGCGCCTCAATGCTTTTGGACTACGCCAACGCCTAATGTCGTTAATTAAGCCGTAAGCTAGCCCAACCAACAGTGAGCCCACGACCACAATCATGCTCGCAATACGAGGCGGAGCAACCTCGTGCCGCCAGGACTGCGTCTGGATATCTAAAATGTTATAAATACTCTCATCCCACCACCTGAGAGCAAACATCGGCAAGCTCATTAGTGGCTTCTTGGGCTGAGCCGATAGGCTTTTTTCACGCTTGCTAGCCCAGAAAACGCTACAGGCGTCATCGCCATGGATAGCTTCGCAGCGCACCGTTATGCCACCATATTTCACGACGTTTCCGACTATCCGTTCCGCAAACAAACCGGCCGACAAGATTACCATCAAACTTAGTCCCGCAGCCAGCCATGGCTTCAGGCGAACTTGACCAATCAGCTCTTTGCGCTTCCATACCGCATAAGCAACCACGAAAAGACCAAAAACAAAACAGGCCGGTAATAGGTTGCGTTTCACTAAACCGCCCAGCAGAGCGATATTGGCGAGTATTAATAGGTCGGTGGCTGATGGCCGATCGAGCAAACGAAGGACCAACAAAACACCGCCCGCCACACCCAACCACACCAATGTGTCGTTGTTAACCGCCGAAGACATGAATAGAACCATTACAATATTCGTGACTATGAGCAGCCAAACGTTGATCATCGCCCTAGATAAGCCGAGCCGACGAAAAACATTCATCATCGCCAAAAAAGCCAATAGCGCAAAGATCACCGAAAAGGTGCGCACAACATAGGGTAGGGCATTATCGGGAATATTAAACACCCGAACCACCAAGCTAACGACGTAGTGATAAAGATAGTCGACTTCACGAGTTTTGTCACCCAAATTATGCGTAGGCGTTTGTTCTGTAAAAAAGGGCGACAGGGAGTTATCGGCATAAAATTCAATAAAACGAATGTGATTGTTCTCGTCTGGCGGTATGCCGACTTTAGTGACACCAATCAACACAAATGCCTGGACGGCAAAAATTGCCAGTAGTGCCCAGGTGAATTTCTTCGAACCAATTACTCTACCAATTTTTTGTTTTAGCGAACCATCTTTCTTGGACTGCTTCATTGCACAAGTATAACACTGGCGAATACCATCTGGCGAGGTGCTACAATATGGTCATGAAAAAGACTACTATCGCTGTTATCACCTGCTATCACGATCCTGACTATGTCCGCGCTCGCGCACTTAGGTCTGCCATCGAAGCTCAGCCAAAAGTAAATATGCTAGTGATTAAAAATAAACACAAAGGCGCCCGGCGCTACTTGGAAGTACTTTGGCAAGTTATAAAAACCAAACTACGAGATAAGCCCCAAGCCTTTTTACTAACGTTTCGTGGTCAAGAGATTCTGCCGCTCATTCTACTAATAGCCGGACGCACTCCGGTTTGGTTTGACGAGTTTGTAGTTCCTAGTGCCTACGTCTCCACCGAGAAACACCGCAAAACTCTCAAAAAACGTCTTATTAGCCTAGTATTTAAATTAACTGATCCGATTTACCGCGTATCCCTCAGGAGATGTCAGGTTATATTCTCTGACACACCCTCCCACGCCGAGCTTGGCGCTAAACTTAGTAGAGTTAACCTAAGCAAATACTTTCCGGTGCCGGTCGGGACTGACGAAAAACTTTTCAAACCTAGGAAAACCGAACCAAAAAGTGACGAAAACTTTACCGTATTCTACTACACGACCAACATGCAGCCGCTGCACGGCATACCGCATGTCCTCGAAGCAGCCGAACGCCTAGCCGGCGACCGTCGAATTCACTTCACGCTTGTTGGAGGCAAAAAGCCATTCGAAAAAGCGGTTGAACAATCTATCAAGCGAGGCGCTCGAATAACCTATGAACCGTGGGTGGCTTTTGACTCACTGCCGAAATATATGCGTGAATCAAGCGTTACACTAGGGGGTCCATTCGGCGGAACACCTCAAGCCATGCACGTTATAACCGGAAAAACCTTCCAAAGCCTAGCTTGCGCCGTACCAACCATAATTGGCGACAACCCTGACACGGCTCATTATTTTACTGACAAATCTAATGCCTTAGTTATTAAGCAGCAGAGCGCTGATGCGCTAATCGAAGCAATCAACTGGGCAGTAGATAACCCTAAGGAGTTGGGTCATATAGCTCAGAAGGGTAGAGCAACCTACGAAAAACACTTCTCAACAATAGCTCTAGCTGACAGGCTAAAAACTGTCGTCGATGTGGTTCGTATCGACAAATCCTAATTCAAGGCAATGCTACACTAATGGTATATGAATTTTGTTGATGTATTAGTGGCGCTACTGATTATTTCAAGCTTTGCTAGAGGCTATCAAATCGGCATGGTCAGACAGCTAGGCTCCAGCCTCGGTTTTGTTATTGGTTTTATTGTCAGCATCCCACTAGCACCACTTGTTGGCGAATTTGTAAGCGACGAACCAAAACTGCTAGCTAGCAGCATAGCCACCATTATATTGATTTTTGCCGGCATGGTATTCGGTGAGTGGGTTGGAGCAAGATTCAAGAATCAGGTTCAACGCGGCGAAACAATCAACAAAATTGACAATATCGTCGGGTCATCTGTCGCAGCCTTATCATTCGGGCTAACACTCTGGATAGGATTCGCACTTATCGCATTATTACCCAGCTCAACGGCAGTAAGTACAATTAAGAACTCCTACATATTCGGAGTTATCGATCGCAATCTACCACCAGCCGCCCAACTACTTTCGGTCATGAACCATATAGTAGAGCCGGAAGGTGAGCCAACTGTTTTTGATGAACGCGAGCCGTCCCCAGATGCCCAGCGTCAACTACCAAGTATAAGTGCTTATGAAAGAATATTTAACCAAGCCAGTCAGTCTACTGTCCGCGTGCAGGGCCTGGGTTGCGGCGGAATCGTCAATGGAACAGGCTTCGTTATAGGCAGCGACCGCGTAATTACCAATGCTCACGTCATTGCCGGCGTAGATCATCCAAAAATACATAGCCGAGAAGGTACACATGACGCTATTCCCGTATACTTCGATGCCGAGCACGACATCGCCGTCCTAAAAACAAAAGGCCTAAAAGCGAACCCCCTAAGAATGAACGCTACGCCGCTAGAAGATGGAGCCACCGCACTCACGATTGGCTATCCCGGCGGCGGCGCCCAGGCACGGCAAGTTATTTCCGCCATAAAAACCACCGATGCTAGGGGTAAAGATATTTATAGCCAGGGTCGAGTCACGAGAAATGTAATCCTATTACAATCAAACCTGATTCCGGGTAACTCCGGTGGCCCAATTATCGATGAAAGTGGTGTTGTTAGGGGTATAATATTCGCGACATCGACCGCCAATAATAATATCGGCTACGGGCTAACTCTGCCTCAGGTAATGGAGGGTGTAGAAAGCTCAAAAACAGCAATCAAGGCTTTAGACACTGGTCCATGTAGTACAATGTAACTCATGACAACAAAACGATCATCCAAAGAACACAAAGAACAACTTCCTTTTCTTGAAAAGCTAACCGCCATCATAATGACCGTATTTGGATCAATCGGTCTCCTTGCTTCCTTAATGCTTTCAATCGAAGAGATTAAATACCTCAAAAACCCGGGCCAATCTTTGAGTTGCGACATCAACCCACTCATTGGCTGCGGATCGATCATGGACACCTGGCAGGGTCATGTCTTCCTGGGCATACCTAATCAGTTCTTCGGTCTGATGGCTTTTAGCGTTATCTTAACCTTTGGCGTTCTAATTTTATCGAAAGTAAAACTACCGGACTGGATCTGGAAAGCCCTGCAAATTGGCATGCTGGGCGGAGTTATATTTGTGTTTTGGTTCATTTACCAAAGCGCTTTTGTGCTAAACCACTTGTGTCCGTACTGTATGGTCACGTGGGGCTCGGTGCTGCCAATCGCCTGGTACACGACGGTTCGCAACATTTCAACGAAAACAATCCTAGCAAAACAATCTAAGCTTCGAGGCTTCGTGGCAAAACACCACGTCGATGTAATTGTGGGCCTAGTTGTTATCTTAGTTCTAGCTATCTTATTCCGCTTCCGCGAATTCTTTTTTGGCTAAACAATCACCAATGATCTAACGCTGCCTCAGAGAGTCAATTGGGTCTTTTCGGGCTGCCTTAACCGCTGGAAAAGTTCCAAACACAACGCCGGTAATCACAGCGATTATCGGCGCCAGAACAAAGGCCTGCCAAACAAACGCCGGACGTAAATTGGTAAACAGATTAAATAGTGCCATCGCCAAAAGCGCCGCCAGCACGCCGACAAAAGCTCCGATAGCACTGAGTACATACGCCTCAGCCAAAAACTGGTTTAGGATTTGTCGATTTGAAGCACCAACCGCCTTGCGTAGACCGACTTCTTGAGTACGCTCGGCCACACTTACGAGCATCACATTCATAATCCCGATACCGCCAACCAGGAAGACTATCAAAGCTATGCCAATAGTCATGGTTAGTATAAGCTTCATAGTTTCTTCGGATCCGCTGGCATTATCCTTTACTGACGTAACCTCGGTATCACGAGCCCCACCATGCTGACGAGTTATTTCTTCACTAATTCGCTTCGACACAACAGAAACTGCATCAGGCGAGTCAACCTTGGCTAGCACTTGATGAATAACCGGGCTAGCCTCAGGCAGGGCAGACGCGGTGCTATAAGGCATGAAGATCGCTTCGTTATAGTTTGCTTCGATCGAGAAAGGCGAAGCAGGGAACGGTTCATACAAACCGACCACCATAAAAGTTTCGCCCCTAAAACTCAATTTTTGGCCAAGTGGCACAGTATCATCAAATAATTGCTCTGATATTTTAGGTCCTAGTACTACCGTCTTGCTGCCGGGTTCAGAATCAAGGAATCCGCCTTGTCTAATCGGGTGATTCCGAATTTCGGCAAAATCTGCAGTCGTAGCAATAACCAGCGGATTGTCTACTTCGTGGTCGCCCTTAGCGGCACCCACGACTGTTGCTAACGGCACAGCTTTAGCTACATGCTGAGTCGACCTAACAGTATCTAACGTCTTGTTGGTCAGCGGGACGTTAACGGCCGTCAGCCCGCCAGCGCGAGCTAGCGAATTGCCCTTAGGTCGAACCACCAAAACATCCTTGCCATACTTGGCGCTCTCATTTTCTACCTGATTACGTACACCAACACCTATACAAACGACACAAATAACCGAGGCTACGCCGATTATCACACCAAGCATCGTCAAGAAACTACGACCTTTTGATGAACCAATGCTATGCAGGGCTAGTCGAATGTTACCTTTTCGGAATGAAATCATTACTTCTTAGCCTTTCTTTTGGCGCGAGAGGACGATTTTTTACTACTTGAGCGAGTAGACTTCTTGGACTCTCGGGGTGCGACATGCTTGGTGGCATGTTCGTGCTCTCGGGCCTTCATTAAAGCTGAAACTCCTGCAATGTCTTCTTCTTCGTCGCTTAGGGGCTCTCCATAAAGCGCTGTCCTAGCATACTGACCAACAACGCCAAGCGACTTTCGCTCGTCGTATCGCACCATACCGTCTTGCATATAGACAACCCTAGTGGCGTAACGCGTCAGCTCTGGGTTGTGAGTCACAAACAAAACAGTATTACCGTTTTTATGAATTTCGGTCAACAATTCCATGATCAGACGTGAACTTTCGGTATCTAAGTTGCCCGTCGGCTCGTCGGCAATAATGATCTCTGGGTTGTTAATCAATGCCCGGGCAATTGCCACACACTGAGTCTGACCGCCAGACAGCTGATTTGGATAATAGAAAGTACGATCGTGCAGGCCAACTCGCTCCAACATATCGCGCGCTCTGACTGTCCGACGATGTGTTGTCAAACCTTTATAGAGCAGGGGAAGAGCAACGTTTTCGAGCGCCGTTAATCGGGGCAGTAGGTTAAAACTCTGGAATATAAACCCAATCTTATCGCGGCGAATCTTTGCACGCTGCGCCGACGAAAGTCGACTAACCGGACGACCATTGAGCGCGTAGGTGCCGTGCGTCGGGTGATCAAGCAGCCCAATCATATTCATCAGCGTACTTTTACCACTACCGCTCGGACCCATGATCGCCACACACTCGCCAGCCTCGATGGTCAAAGAAACTTCCTCGAGAGCGACCGAAGTTGCATCGCCGAAGCCGTACAGTTTGCTGACGTCATTTAGTTCGATAAGAGACATACTTATGCTCCATTCTACCCCTGTTCTAGGGTAAAATCAAGGCGCTTTGTTTTGAATACGCAATAATAACTTATCACCCTTCGCAGCCGCGACGCGGCCTGCTATAATCAAATCTGTCGCGGAGAGGTGGCCGAGCTGGTTTAAGGCGCACGCCTGGAACGCGTGTTGGGTCGCAAGGCTCTCGCAGGTTCGAATCCTGTCCTCTCCGCCAATAAAAACACTCTCATGGGGAGTGTTTTTTGTTTCTAAACAAATTAGCTGACATCCCAGTCTGGGGGTCGGTAGATTTTAAGAAAATCATCTCCGCTCACTCTCTCAAGCTTAGCCCTACCACGAACGCCGTTTAGCGCGTTTGCAACAGCCTTAAGGCCTTCAGATGATAGCTGGCTCTCTGGCAAAGCGGCCAATACTGCTCCCGTAAAACCTTCAGCAATCGTTTTTATAGTTTCTTGCGATTCGCCAGAGCTGACATTAGCATCACCTGCAAATCTCCTGTAATTAAAGCTATTCAACAATCCCTCTAAAGCTGAGTGCCTCGGACTAATCAAGTCATATCTCAAGTTAACCTCACCAAAGCCATTTTCTTGGCAATAAAGACGGTTGTCCCCAACATAGTCTGTCGTCAAGCCCCTGCAGCCAAATGCTAGGGCGGATGCAACGGACTGCTCGTAATGATCGTCTCTGATGGCTGCAAGAACTACTGCATCCAACTCACCAACATAAACTCCTGGCATACGCGTACTGATTACTAAACCATTTTCATAATCATGAGCCACCAATTGCTCGACGCCAAACAGGGCGAACCCCCTGGCCAAACGCACAGCTCGGCCATGCGTGGCCATCGGCCTCCTGTCCCTCGCTAAACGAACTACCAACTCCTGACCATCTTGATCGAGAGATGCTACAAATGACTCTATCCCACTCTTCAAGACACCAAGAGCTGAAGCCTCTTCTAGCGCTGTAATCGCCGAGTCCGCAAACTCGCTGAACATCTCTTCGCTAACCACTAATCTCGCAAGATCATCTTCTGTTGGCCTGCTTTCATCACGCGCCGATAGCCCGCGACGTCTGGCGGCATACTCGAGCCCACCCATATATTCATCGTGAACCTCATAAAGTTCGTAGCTCATCATTAAATTATACCACAATTGTGTATAATTTGCAATAGCGAGCCTCATCTAGTTAATACTAGCCAGACTTCAACCTTTTATTTGTTATACTTACATTATGCTTTTTATCTCTTTTATGAAGTGGTGGTATGGTGCCGGCTGGATATTGGCGTGGAAGCGACTGGGCCAGCGAATCGACTCCGTAAGTCGCGGTTTTTCTATTAAGCTACTGTTTAGAACATTATTTTCGCCCTGGAAACGCGTTACCGCCAATAAAGGCCGAGGCCTGGATGCTCAAATCCATGCCGGTCTCGATAATTTGGTTGGCCGAGTTGTTGGCTTCTCCGTACGTAGCATTGTGCTACTAGCTGCCGGTGTGGCGATATTGGTGACAGCAATTTTTGGATTTATACTCCTAATAGCCTGGCCACTGCTTCCACCTCTTGTTGTGACACTTATTGGCATGGGGGTATTTATTCGATGAACAACCAGACCATCGATCCATCTTCAATCCGCGCCCGAAAGGCCCGTTTGGCCGGCGCAATCGGTAAAACCGGACACACGCTACTAATCGTCATCTCAATCATACTAGCAGTCGTCAGCGTAGCGGCGTTTATCGCCAAAGTATCAATTATTCCTTTTGTTGCTCTAGCCCTGGCAGTTTTGGGTTATATTATCGCTACCTGGTGGAAATACGACCTCAATCCGCTGCCAATTGACCGCAGTCTAGGTGTTGCCGGTCAGCTGCACGGCGAAGTCTTGAGGCCGCTCAACATGAAAACACTAGCCAGTCCATCCACTATCTGGGATGCGCTGCGCGGACATTGGCAATCTAGGTTTATCTTGAACCATTTGTTCTTGCCGCCAGAAGCACTAACGCAAACAATCAATCAAGATCCGAACGCACTCGATGCCATATGGAACACGGCTGCGCAACTAGCTGACGAACAGAGCAGCGAGATGATCGAAGTTGGACACGTGGTTGGTGCAATCATGCTTAACTCACCAGTATTTTCGAACGTACTGATCCAGCAAAAAATGCGCCCTGAAGACATCCGAGCGGTTGTCGACTGGCTCGGTCGCGGCGTCAACATGATCGACAACCGTGTCGACTACGGCGGTATTGGCCGCGACTGGGCCAACGGCTACACACCCAACCTCGACCGCTTCGGCCACAATATTAGCCTCAGCATAGAAAAACACGGCACCCATTTTGGCTGGCTATCTAAAAGTCAGACTGTTCAGGCTATGCGGAATACGTTCTCTCAAGGTGCCAGCGCTATCGCCCTCATAGGTGATGCCGGCTCTGGCAAAACCAGCCATGTCTACGCCCTAGCTCAGTCACTGTTGAGCGAGGCTAAGGATCCGCGGCTCGAACACCGCCAAATCGTCAGCCTAAACGCCAGCATGATTATTAGCAGTGCAACTCGTCCGGGCGAACTAGAATATATTGTTGGCACACTACTCGGGGAATCGGCCCATGCTGGTCACATCATCCTGTTCTTCGATGATGCAGAGCTTTTCTTCAGCCAGGGCGCCGGCATGTTCGACGCCAGCAAAATTCTTCTGCCAGCTCTACAGTCTAGAGCCATTCAGGTTGTTATGGCCTTTACTTCACACGGCTGGCAGTCACTTAAGAGCAGCAATGCTACCGTCGCCAACCTAATGACTCCAATTATGCTGCCAGAGCCCCCGGAGAGCGATGTTATGCGTGTCCTAGAAGACTCTGCACTCGGTTTTGAGCACAAAAATAAAGTACTCATCACCTACGATGCCCTGCGCGAAGCCTACCGCCTGAGCGGTCGCTATGAAACTGAAATTGCATACCCTGGTAAAGCCATCAATCTACTAGAACAGTCTGTTTCGCAGGCCATCCAAGGTGTCGTAACAGCTCGCTCAGTCCAGCAGGCCATCGAACAAAGCAAGGGGGTTAAGGTTACCGAAGCGAGCGGTGCCGAATCCGACAAACTACTGAACCTTGAAGACGAGATCCATCAACGCATAATTAATCAAACTCATGCGGTTAGCGTTGTCTCCAACGCCCTCAGGCGGGCCAGAGCAGGCGTCGCCAACCCCAAGCGCCCAGTCGGAAGCTTCCTTTTCCTCGGCCCAACCGGCGTCGGTAAAACTGAGTTAGCCAAAGCCATATCCGCCATCTATTACGGCGCGGAAGCCACCATGACCAGGCTGGACATGAGTGAATTCCAGCAACCCGAAGATGTTTCTAGGCTACTCAGTGACGGAACAAGTGAATCTGGCAGCTTGATTATGTCAGTCCGCAAGCAACCATTCGGCGTCGTTCTTCTGGACGAAATCGAAAAAGCTCATCCAAACATATTAAACCTCTTACTACAGTTACTTGACGAAGGGCAACTAACCGACACCGGTGGTCGCATGGCCAGCTTTAAGGACTGTATTATCATCTGCACATCTAATGCTGGCGCTGACACAATTCGTGAAAAAATCGCCTCCGGTCAAAATATCGAAAGCCTAACCAGCGAACTGACCGACCAGCTGATCAGCTCCGGCGAGTTCCGACCCGAACTCCTCAACCGCTTCGATGAAATGGTTGTCTTTAGACCATTAACGCAGCCTGAACTCCTGCAAGTGGTAGCCCTAATGATAAAAGACGTCAACTCTACACTATCACCACAAAATATATCGGTTGAGCTAACTAATGCTGCCATGGAAAGCATCGTCGCTATTGGCTACGATCCTAGACTAGGAGCGAGGCCGATGCGCCGCGCTGTTCAGCGATCGGTCGAAGACGCTATTGCCCAAAAAATTCTACGTAGCGAAGTCCGCCCGGGTGACCACATCGTTCTCGACGCACACGATCTAGCCACTTAAGAAGGCAATTGACGAAAAAGTTTATCTTTTTACGGACAGAGAAACGCAGAAAATGACCTCAATCGCAACAGGATAGTCTTTTTATTGAAGCGTCGTATTCGACTTCGAACGAGCTAACTAATCTTCGTGCCAATATTATCACCCTGGGCAGCCCGAGCGATATTTCCATCAGTCAAAAGGTCGCAAATGATGACCGGAATCTTTTTCTCAGAAGCCAACCCAACGGCCGCATGATCCATCACCGCCATTTCTGGATTAGTTAACACCTCAGTGTAGGTGATTGCGTCATATTTTTTTGCATCTTCATATTTAGTCGGGTCACGGTCATAAACACCGTCAACCTTAGTGGTTTTAATAATAACGTCGCAGTCGAGCTCTAAGGCCAAGTTAACCGCCGCCGTATCAGTGGTCAAAAACGGTCGTCCGATACCACCACCAACAATCACAACACGGTTTTTCGCCAAATGACTAAGCGCCCGCCTGAAGGTATATTGATCGATAAATTGGTTGACCTCGATACTACTAAGCGGGCGAGTAACTAAACCATCTTCGTTAAAGACGTCCGAAACTGTCAGTGCGTTAATGAGTGTACTAAGCATACCGACGTTATCGGCCGTCACCTGAGCTACACCGTCGCCAACAATCTCACGACCGCGCACATAATTACCGCCGCCAACCATAATCGCCACCTGCACGCCACTGGCTACAACCGGCTTGATTTGCCCAGCAATCCACCGAACCATATTTTTGTCTAAGCCGCCGTCTTTTTCACCCTGTAGTTGCTCACCTGATAATTTGAGAAGAATTCGTTTATACATACCAACCAGTATGCTTCATCTACGTACGACAGTAAAGCGCGAGAGGCTAGGCCTATCACAAGATCACTTATTATAGTATATTCTTATCCCTCTACGGAGTATGCTTCAATGAAATCCAAAGCGTCCTCGATGCCTAGTTTTACACCCCAGTCAGCCATCTCTTCGCGCAGAGCAGCAGCCCCAGTGCCTAGAACAATCCTTGTAGCTGCGAGTTCCTTCGCTTTGTGTTGAGACTCTGTTGTTTCTCCGCTATTCCGACCCGGTCCTGTAGAAGAAATCTTTGTAGCGCCTATACCCGTCCTAGAGCCTGCGCCAAAAAATCTTGTCTGTGCCATAATATTTTCTATTATACACCTGTTTTACATTTTGTCAAGTTTGTCTTGTCAAAATTAAGACTTACCGCCAGCGAGAGGCTAAATCTCACGCAAAACGAGCGGTGGTATATACTAACAACATGAAACTCTATAGCTGGAATGTTAATGGCATCCGTGCCGTCCTCAAAAAAGGTGACTTTCTGAAATTTATCGAAGAACACGATCCTGACGTCCTGTGTCTACAAGAAACCAAGGCCGAACGCGGCCAAGTCGAACTAGACCTACCGCAGTACCGTGAGCATTTTTTTAGCGCTGTTAAAAAAGGCTATAGTGGTACCGCCATATTCAGCAAAGAACCAGCTTTGCGCTATATCGACGGCCTACCGCAAGACATAATTGAAGAATTTAAAGTCACGGGCGATAGCTACGGCAACCCCAACGACGAGGGCAGGGTAATCGCGGCCGAATTCGCAGACTACTGGGTCGTAACCGTTTATACACCTAACAGCAAAGGTGACCTATCGCGGTTGTCCCTGCGTTACGACCACTGGGATCCAGCTTTCCTGGCCTACATGAAACGACTCGAGGAAACAAAGCCAGTTCTATTCTCTGGCGACCTAAATGTTGCTCACCAAGAAATCGACCTCGCTAACCCCAAGCCAAACATCGGCAAGCATGGCTTCACCGACGAAGAGCGCCAACGCTTTGGCGATTTTCTTTCGGCCGGTTTTGTTGACACTTTTAGGGCTGCTTATCCAGACAAAACTGAGGCCTACAGTTGGTGGACGCACTGGGCTAACGCCCGCGCCCGTAACGTCGGATGGAGGATCGACTACTGGCTAGCGTCCAACTCCATAGCTGATCGCATTAAGAATCCGAATATCCACCCAGACGTCATGGGCTCCGACCACTGTCCAGTCAGTATCGAGATATAGCCACCGGACGTGCGCATATTTGTAATACGAAACACGGTAATCAATAATTAACCATATGACTGAAGACCAATACACTAATCAATCATTCATGCTACCAGTTGGCGACGGACACGAAATATGGGTACACGACTGGGGTAATAAATATGCCGAAACTGTATTTTTCCAATTACATGGCGGGCCGGGAAGCAACAGCAAGGACCGCAATAAATTGGCCTTCAGCCCAGAAACTCAGCGCGTTATTTTCCACGATCAACGTGGCAGCGGACAAAGTACGCCAACTGGCGAGCGCCAACACAACACCACTCAAGACTTATCAGAAGACATTAACCATATCGCCAATAAACTAGACATCAAGTCGTTTGTTGTTGTCGGCAACTCTTGGGGTAGCACATTGGCACTCTACTACGCCATCAATAACCCAGAACGCGGTCAGGCATTGGTTATCTGTGGTATCTGGACGTCAAA
>CAZKNP010000007.1:0-33271 GCA_964554245.1 uncultured Candidatus Saccharibacteria bacterium
TCAACCGCACCAGGTATCGGCTGAGACTCCTCCATCAAAAACTTTCTGTGAACCTCATGTTTCCTCTTAGCAAGCTCCATGAGAAGAGGATGACTTCTGTCGATCGGGTCAGCGGACGACACTATTCCTGCTGCACCTAGAACGACCCAGGAAGCGCCGTCAATAGTATGCTCCTTCGAATCTTTAAATGCCTGCATACTCTGTTCTATCGTCAATTGCGTCAGATAATCTATGCCGTGGCTCAGACCGACCTGGTGAATCGCCTCCAACCTCGAAACGGCGTGCGAATTTATGCCGCCAGGAAGCTGATTATTTAGGAGGGTGTCGTCCATGTCGAAAACAGCCCCCTCAATTTTTTTAGGAACTCGGCCAATAACTTCTATCATGCTATTTTATGTAATCGTGGAGCTTACGGGCGTCTTTATGCTTGCGCAGCTTAGCAAGTGCTTTAGCTTCAATTTGGCGAATGCGCTCCCTAGTAACAGAAAACTCTTGGCCAACTTCTTCTAGCGTATGCTGCTTTCCATCTTCGAGACCAAAACGCAATCTAATGATCTTTTGCTCACGGTCTGTAAGCGCACCGAGCATGTCTTTAACTTGTTCTTTAAGTAATTGGCCGGTCGCTGATTCTTCGGGCGTAACAGTGTCCTCGTCTTCAATAAAATCGGCCAGGACTGACTCTTCTTCGTCATCACGGATGCTAGCATCAAGACTAGAGATGTCCTGCTTAATCTTCATGATGTGCTCGACTTTAACTTCGTCAATTTCCATCTCTTTGGCGATTTCAGCATTGGTCGGCTCACGGTTAAGCTCCTGAGTTAGCCGTCTTTGAGTACGCAGAAGTTTGTTAATGGTTTCGACCATGTGTACAGGTATGCGGATGGTGCGCGCTTGGTCAGCAATAGCGCGGGTGATCGCCTGGCGAATCCACCACGTAGCGTAGGTGCTGAATTTGAAGCCCTTGTCTGGATCAAACTTCTCAACCGCACGCAACAAGCCAGTGTTACCTTCCTGAATTAAATCAAGTAGGTCTAGACCGCGACCAACATAACGCTTAGCAATTGACACAACTAATCGCATGTTTGCCTCAGCCATCTGATCCTTAGCTTCTAAATCGCCAGCTACAACGCGCTGTGCCAAAGCTAATTCTTCTTCGCTGGTTAAGAGCGGAATTTTCCCAATTTCGCGAAGGTAAAGCCGTACCGAATCGTCAGCAATGTCATCTAGATAAGTTTTATCCTCAATAACTATCTCTTCTTCATCCTCATCAATCAGCCACTCGTCAGACAACTCGCCGACACTAGGCTCCTCTGACACCGAAATCTCAATGCCCGCCTCCGCTAGATCAGCATAAAGACCGTCAAGGAGTTCAGCATTCTCTGGTACGTCCGGGATTTTAGCGAAAATGTCTTTAGACTGAATTGATTTATCTTTTTTTGCTTGCTCTAGAAGGTCTACTCGGTGCTGCGAAAGCACATCTTTGTCGTTATTATTCTTGGGCGCCACTTGCGTCCTCCTCTTGTGTAATGCGCAGGAACTCGTCGAGCTCCTTTGCTTGCTTCAATAATTGTTCGGTTGTTTCAGTTGAGGCATCGTGCATTTGCTGCACAATACTTTGTTTTTGGCGTTGAACATACGTTCTTATTATCTTGTTACGCAGGCGCACGGCTTCGGCGTGCAAGTCCATCGACTCAATATCCTGGTACAACGTCTCGTAGACTAATGACAATATTCTACCATAGTCCCCCATTTTTTGCACGAGGTTAGCATCCTTACCATCGAAGTCAGGATACTCAGCCAAGAAATCAAACATTGCCCGTGCTGAGTCAGAGGAAAACATTTCGGGCGACAGATTATACAAGTTTGTGCGCAAAGTCGGCTGCATTAATGCCAGCGCCATTAGGTGCTCTTCAGTTCGAGCAGCCTCAGAATTAACCACTTTGGCGGTTTTTTTTGCTGTATCAGCCCGAGGACGACGCCTAACGGTCGTTTCGTCGGCAATGCCCGATACTTTTGCTTCAAGCGCCTGTTTATTGACCTGCAGAATGCCCGCTAGAGTAGTCAGATAGTGGTCTTGTTCAACTGGATCGTTTAACTGCCTGATGGTCTTGAGCACTACATCGCTCAAGGTTCGCTTGCCTAGAGCGGTCGACATATCTACCTGCTTCTGATACTGCCTGATTAGCCAATCAACAGCGTAGAGAGGCGCCTCAATAGCCTTTTGCCAGGCTGAAACATCCTGGCGAATCAGCTCGTCCGGATCTTTACCGGCAGGAATACTAATAATCTGCAGATTGACGCCGACTTTGCTGGCAATCGGGATGGCTCGTTCGGTCGCATTCAGACCGGCTTTATCGGCGTCGAAACAGAGACGAATGTCACCCGTAAAACGATTCAGTGTCTTAATATGATGTTCAGTCAAAGCCGTACCGGCCGTAGCCACAACCTGCTTGACGCCAGCTTGATGGCTAGCGATAACGTCAAGATTTCCTTCGGCCAAGACCACGAAAGAGGTCTTGCGAATAGCATCTTTGGCCAGGTGAAGACCAAAAACATGTCGACTCTTGTCGTATAGTGGCGTACTTGGTGTATTTATGTATTTCGGCGCATTTGGGTCATCAACGAGCAAACGAGCCGTAAACCCAATCACCCTACCTTGGGCATCCGCCAAAGGAATCATTAAGCGTCCACGGAAAATATCCTGCAGACCACGCCTACCAGTGCTAGTTAAGCCGGCTAGCTTAATTTCCGTATCCTTGAAGCCTTTTTTCCTGAGAAAATCTATCAAAGCGGTGCCGTTATTCGGAGCGTAGCCAAGTCGCCACTCTAGGGCGGTTGCCTTACTAAACTCTCGTTTCTTCAGCACATATTCAAGCGCTAACGAGCTTTTAGCAAAATTAGCCTGAAAGAATTTGCACGCCAACTCATTAGCTTCATAAAGCCGTTCTTTGCTCTGGGAAGACGTTCCTTTGACGGTCTTAAATTGATCAAGATCGACTCCAGCCCGCCTAGCCAAAATCTCTAGCGCACCCTTAAAGTCGACCCCTTCCATCTCCTGTATAAACGAAAAGATGTCACCGCCGCGACCAGAACTGAAGTCGTGCCAGATCTGCTTATCTGGACTAACGATAAAACTTGGGGTTTTTTCGGCGCCAAAAGGGCTAAGGCCTTTCCAGTTTCGACCAGCGCGGCGAAGCTGAACGTATTCACTGATTACGTCCTCAATCGCTAAGCGCGAACGCACCTCTTCTTTGGCATCCATATCTGTAGTATGGAACACTAGCCCCTGGCACGCAAGCCTCCGAGCAGCCTAGAGACTGATAAAACATAGCGAAGACATGACATTTTTGCTAACATAAGCATAAGATGGATCCAAATCAATACCCGGGACAAGTTCCGGTTACACCACCACAACCACCCACGCAAGACCCAGTCGCAGCTCAGCAGCCAACTGTGGCGACTCAGCCAGCCCAGCCCCCAGCCGACCCACAGGCCCAAAGCCAATATGGTTTTATTTTTAATGAATCTCATCCGCAGAAGGCACCTTCTAGCATGATGAAGCGCATCTTGATAGTCGTAGGCGGATTAGTGGTGCTTGCAATTATTGGCGCGGTCGTGATGTCTTTACTCACCCCTAAGAGCACCGCTCCTAGCCAGCTCGCTTCTTTGGTTCAAGAACAACAAGAAATCATTCGCGTTGCAGGATCAATGAACAGCAGTCTTTCGGTGAATGATAATAAAGATTTTTCTCTAAATACCTCCATGAGTATATCTTCCGATCAAGCCGCTTTTAATAGCCGTTTAGCCGCCTACAAATCACCTGTGCCAGAAAAACAACTTGGGCTTAAAGCAGACCCAAAGACCGACGAGTTGCTTGCCAACGCCAAAGCCTCGAACACGTACGACCGCACAGCCGTCCAGCAACTCCAGACTATGCTTGTTACCTACCGCGACAATCTAAACGTCGCCCATCAATCCATTAGCAACGAAAATGACCGAAAAGTTATAAAGGCGGCGTACGACAATGTCGACCTGTTAATCAAACAAGCCAGTCAGCTAGCCGGACCCTAGCTGTCCGAGTCGGACTGAGGGGCAACTAGCAAGTAGCTATGCCTTATTAAACCCTGTACTTCTTCCCATGGAAGCTGGCCGGATAATATAACCGTTATCCAGTGCTTCTTATTCAAATGATAGCCAGGCATAACCGACTCATAACGCTCACGTAGCAATGTAGCCAGCTGGGGATCGCATTTTAAACTTAAGTTCACCGGTGTCTTCTTCTCATCAATCAGGGCAAACATTTTATCGCCAACCTTATAAACAGCCGTGCCTTCACCGAAAGGATAGTCTAAAAAAGACCCAGGCATTTCAAGTATATAGTCTTCGACCTCTTTGTGTGTCATCACGCCCATTGTAGCAGAAACTACCGCGTGTAATACGGTGGGGCTAACTCAGATCGAACTTTTGACCATTGTAAGCGTGCTTCAATCCCCTGCCGGACAGCCTCGGAGGCCGGTTTGACGATCTTGCCAGAGTTATCCGTACCGATAATATGAATTTCGTATTCGTAAGGCAGACGCTTCCAGCCTATCTTGGCGGCGTTTTTCAGGCAAGAGTCTTTGTATGAGGCACAGCTTGAGCCTAGTTTGAGCCAGGCATCGAGCTGTTCGGGCTGGGCGTTATTAACCTTAAAATCCACACCAATACCTGCCGACCGAGTCACCTCCGCGCTGTACTGCTGGTCGAAGATAAAATTACCCATCGAATAAAATATTGGCTTGCCCTTATAAACCTCCGCCTCCTGAATCCAGTGCGGATGATCACCGATAACCATATCAGCACCATAATCAATCATGGCGCGGTAAAGCCTCTGCTTAACGGCATCTGATGCCGGTACATATTCCTTGCCCATATGTGGCATGGCAATGACTGGCATATAGGGTGCATATTCGGCAATTTTGGCAATCGCTTCATCGGGCGGCAAGCGAATAAACCCATGGTAGCCACACATTGCAACCGGTAAATGCCCTTCCCTGTCAGTTCCGTCATCCATCGACACCCTGGCCGGCAAAGCCACCACATCACAGGCATCTGACAACTCGCGCGGATCGGGATGACCAAAATACTGGATATTATTAGCATCCAAATGACGCTGTGTTTCAGTAAACCCTTCCAAACCCTGGTTGTCTGTGTGATTGTTGGCCAAACTTACGGCCGTAAACCATTTCTTGGCCTCTTTCAGATATTCTGGATTGCAATTAAATGACAGTGTGGCGTCTTCCTGGGCGGAAGTTTGTTGGAACCCAGCCACAGTCGGGCATTCCAGGCCACTAATCCAAGCGTCATAATTCTCACGTCCAAATTCGTCCATCCGCGAGAATGGATAAGCAAACTTCTCTGGACTAGCCATCGACCAATCATTTATGTATCGACTAAAATAGATGTTACCAAAAAAGGCTGTTCGCGATACAGCAGTAACCGGAATCGGCTCCTTGGGCAGAGGTTGCTCCAGGGTTGGCTGCAAAGCAACCCTCCTACCATCAGTTAGGTGCATCGAAACAGCATAAACAGCCACGAGCGACGACATAACGATAACCAATGCTACCGCTGGCGCAACGGCTGTTAGCCGGCGCATTATTTCTGAAAGAGATCGGTTCATACTTAACCTTCTGCTCGTCTGTCTTCAAACCAGCGCAAATAGTATTGCAGTTCAGCAATTGATTCCAGAATGTCATCGTGAGCCCGATGAGTTTCGCTCTTGGTATATTCAACACCGTAAGTACCCTGCATAAGCACCTTCCAACTACTGACATCGAGCATCCGGTAATGCAGCGCCGAATCGAACTCAGGCCACCACCTCTTAATAAATCCACGGTCGTTATAGATGCTGTTACCGGCTAAAATTGCTGGCTCATCCCCAAAATGTTCTTTAGCAAAACTCTTCAGCTCGGCTGACACCTGATCGTCAGTCTTACCAGTGCCGGCCGCATCAAGGAAGGCCTGTCGATTGCCTTCATGCTCCAAAAACCACTCATTCTGCGCCATCAAATCTTCCAGCAGCTCTCTTGGATGATTAACGATTGTTTCGTAGCGAGCTAACTCCCGGAATGAAAAATCCGTCACGACCACAGACACTTCTTGAATAACGTCTTTCGACGGATCCAGACCGGTCATCTCAAGATCAACCCATAGTAATTTTGTTGGCAAAACTAGTTTAGGCGACTTTAGCATGATCCTCTTATTCCCAGAAAAGTTTTAGGGTTAAGTAAATAACAAAGAATATGCCAGCGGCGGCAATAACCGTGCCGATTAGCGCACTCTTGTTGTTACCGTAGCCTGTTCGCTGCTGCAAGCGGACAAAAATCCAGGCCCCTGCGCCGACGGCAATGAAAAACGATGTCAAGAATGGTCCCATAAAACTCCTAGCTTTAATCCTAGTCTAACAGATTTAGCGTGCGAACTGTAGAGCATCACGAATGGCGTCAATCGCTTCATATGGCTGGAAAGCGTGGAATTTCATGATATGCCACCCTTGCTTGGCAGCAGCCACTAAATTTGGTCGATCGTCATCGATCAACAAAATTTCATTCGATGTCGCCCCAGCCAAATCAGCCGCAATGTCATAAATTCGAGCCTCTGGCTTAAGTGCGTTTACCTCTGAAGAATCAACAATAACCTCGTAATCAACATTCGGCAGCAGGCCAAGCTCAATTAAATTCGGTACAATATCTGGCATCGTATTAGTCAGTAGGCCAATACGGTAGCGCGGTGCCACCCACTCAACCAACTCTTTCATGCCTGGCGTCGCCTCCAGCCCCTCAATATAGTATTTGACCCAGTCAACCATGATACCGAGTCGTTCGGCTAGAGCGGTGTTAAGCTCATCGACAGACTTCACACCTCGGCAAACATCGTCGTTATACTTCCAAAAAATAGTCTCGACTGTATCTTGAGAGGCGCCGCTTTCTTCAGCTAAGCGTGCAAAAGCGCTTGAATTAGACCGCACTAGACAGCCATTCATATCAAAGTAAACAAATTTAACTCCATTCTTCGAAACGCCCTTCTTGGGCACGCCATGCGGCAAAACTGCTGACATTAACTCATCAAGGCTCAAATCGAGCGCATGAGCGATGTGCTGAATAGTAAAAACTGACGGAGATTTGATAGCACCCCGCTCAATCTTGGCGAGCGTTGAATAACTAAGGCCTGTCTTCTGACACAACGCCTGCTGCGTTAGCCCGTGCGCTCGCCGCGCATCTTGTACAATTTGCCCAAGTTTTCGCTCTTCCATTGCCTATTTACCCCACACTCTTGGTTGATTTCCCATTTCTAGCCGTATTGTACCAGTAAATAGACTGTTCTTCTAGCCATTTTGTGCTAATTTTTAAACAATTTTCACACGATACTTTTGATAGTTACATATATTTGGTATAGTTACTTACATGAATGATTCTGTTGCTATCGAACCTCGAAAAGGCTGTATTGCTGCCGCTCTACGTGTTTTAGGGCAAAAATGGACCGCTCTGATCATCCGCGACATCAGCACCGGGCCGAAACGCTTCAGTGAGCTTGAGCGTTCCGTTACAGGGATAGCACCACGCACACTCAGTCTGCGCCTCGAAAAGCTTGAAGCCTACGGTATTGTTACCAAAAAAACCTTTGCAGAAGTACCACCCCGAACTGAATACACCCTAACTGCCAAGGGCGTCGATCTTATACCGATACTCGAGCATATGGCCAACTGGGGCGACCGCTACCAGGAAGAGTGCCAGTAGTAAATATTTTGATGCTACATAGCCGCTCGGATACAATGAAACACATGCGAGAAAAAGGCTGGCGACGCGCCAACATCACACTAGCCATAATAATTGTGGCTATCAACGCTTATACGATCTTTCTGCCGCTCATGCCGAGCCTGATGTACTGGTGGCAGGCCAGAGGCAATCAAGATGTCGTCACCGCCTCAGTTGCCAGCTACGTCGAAAAGACCGAGCAAGGGAATAGCAAAAACAAAGACGAAGAAAAACCTACCGAAGACATGTCTGGTAATCGCCTAATAATCCCCCGCATGATGCTCAATACTAAAATTATCGAAGGTCCAGAAAGCCGGGCTATGGGCAACCTAAAAAAAGGCGCCTGGCGGATGCCTTTTAGTACCAACCCGACAGATGGAGGAAACACCGTTATTGCCGGCCACCGCTTCACCTACACCGAGTCCAGGGGTATCTTTTATTACCTAGATAAGCTTCAGGCCGGCGACGAAATCGGCATCCGCTGGAATGATGAAATGCATACCTACCGAGTCGTCAGTAGCCGTGTAGTGCCTCCTACTGAAGTGTCAGTCCAGCAACCCACAAATGACGATCGCCTAACCCTCTACACTTGCACGCCCTTATGGAACCCGAAAGACCGTCTAGTTATTGTCGCCGAACCAGTGGAGGTAACCCCATTATGAAAGAACGAACCAAGTTTTGGATACTATTAGTCATACTTTGTCTAAGCATAGGTTTACTGGTCTACCTGCAAGTCAGCGCCGAAAATGCTCTCGCTGGCTAGCATATAAAATAGCGCCCTGGAAGCAATCTTCCGAAAAGGGCGCTATGTTTTAGCTCCACTAACCTACTTAGCACTGGCAATTCTGGCACGTGCAGTTTTCGCATTTGCATCCACTCATAGGATAATCCTCCTTTAATTTATTGATTATTTTCATCAACTTTTGGCCTTTTGACGTAAGTGAATAATTAACCCTCAACCCTTCTTTGACAGACTCAACTAAACCGGCCCGGCGGAGATCGGCAATATGGTGAGACAATAAGCTCTGAGAAGTTCCGGGGACATGACAGCGACAATCAGACACGGAGTGCTGTCCACCGGACTCGAGAACGGTCAAAACTTTCAGGCGTGTTTGGTCTGATATAAGCTTCAACACTTGCATTAGTTGGCTATCGGCGGTTTTATGAGAACTACATGAATTCATATTCATATATTATATTGTCCAGCTACCTTGGTCAAGCCTATTTGCTACAATACGTATATGATTAAACCGTTTAATCCTCAGGATCCCGTTAATCAACCCACACCGGATGCTGGCAGTAGTAATCGGTTTCAGCCCAATATACGGCCTGATTTTTCGAGCAAAAAACCTAGCCAACCAACACCGAGCCCCGCTCGGCCGATGTCAAACTATGACCGCATACGGCACGAACTGGCCAATCCATACGAAAACCACGGTAAGCTGACTGAAATGCAGCAAACACAGCTTGGCTGGGAAAAACGCGTTAACCCTCTTGGTATTAGGGAGGATGTTCAACAACGCTCGGAAATTTACGGCAAGAACTTCGCCAACCCAATTAACCCGACACTAAAACGCCGCGCCAACAATCGTCGACGCGGCAGTTTCTAGCCAATTCAGCCAATTATTTTACATCGGCATACCAGTATCACCGGCTGGGGCTTCTGGTTTCGGAACTTCAACCACCAAGGCGCCCATGGTCATGCTCGTGCCGGCAATTGACACGGCGTTCTGCAGAGCCTCTTTAGTAACCCGGGTTGGATCAACCACGCCAGCCGCCTTAAGATCAACCAGCTTAGTCGGGCGGTTCACATCCACGCCGTTACCATCTTTAGCCTTCTTGACCTGCGGTAGCCATTCATCTGCATTCAGACCGCTGTTAGTCATCAGGATTCTGAAAGGCTGCTCAATAGCCTTAACGAGCAGCGTCTTACCTGCAGCAACAGCGTCATCAGCATCAGTGGTTTTAACAGAAGACACGGCGTTAACCAAAGTTACGCCACCGCCAGGCACAACACCTTCTGCCAAGGCTGCCTTGACCGCTGCCACGGCATCATCAACGCGGTATTTCTTCTCCTCAATCTCTGGTTCGGTCGCACCACCAACCTTGATGACTGCCACCTTACCGCTCAGAGCTGCCCGACGTTTTTCAAAGTTTTCACGGTCATATTCACTATTCGAAGCTTCCGCTTGAGCCGCAATCTGCTTCAAACGATCAGATATTTCTTTAACGTCACCTGCGCCTTCGATAATAGTCGTAGCTTCCTTGTCAACAATCACCTTACGGGCGCTACCGACAACCTCGAGGCCAACATTCTCGAAATCCATGCCCTGGTCTTCGGTGATAACTCGCCCACCGGTCAAAACTGCAATGTCCTGTAATATATCCTTGCGGCGATCGCCAAAAGCAGGCGCCTTAACAGCCACGGTGTTAAATACACCCTTCAAACGGTTAAGCACTAGCGTACCAAGCGCCTCACCTTCGATATCTTCACAGATGAGAACCAAGTCCTTCTTGCCAGCCTGAGCAAGCTTTTCAAGCATTGGTAAAAATTCTTGGACACTGGAAATCTTTTTGTCAGTTATGACAACTGCCGGTTTGTTGTAAACGGCTTCCATGCGAGTCGTATCGGTCACCATGTATGGGCTGACAAAGCCGCGGTCAAAGGTAAAGCCTTCGACAACTTCGCTCTCAAGGCCCAATCCTTGCCCCTGCTCGACTGTTACGATACCTTCACGGCCAACCTTAGCCATGACGTCAGCAATCAAATCACCAATTTCACGGTCACCTGCTGAGATAGTTGCAACTTCAGCCACTCGCTTCTTATCGGCCTTAATATCTTCGCTAACACTATCGATATATTTCTGCACATCAACAGCCGCCGCCTCAAGACCCTTCCTAAGGAGCATGGGGTTATGGCCAGCCGCGATCAACTTATTAGCCTCGTTTAAGATGTGATATGTCAGCACTGTTACGGTGGTAGTGCCATCACCAGCCGCATCATTCATCTTGTTGGCGGCTTGCTTAATTAGCTCAGCGCCGACTTTGTAGCCTAGTGTTTCATCGTCAACATCAGCAATCTCAACACCCTTGGCCACTGTCACACCGTCGTGGGTAACCGTTGGGGCACCGTAGCTTTTGCTTATTACGACGTTACGGCCCTTTGGACCCATGGTCGTCTTAACAGCGTTATATAAAATTTCAGCGCCAGCTAGAACTCGCCTACGCGCATCGTCATCGTAAAATACCTTTTTGCTCATACTTACTCTCCTTGGTTGCTGGTAATAATCTTTAAGTTAATCTGTCAGCTATTTGACGGTGGCCATGACGTCTTCTTCGCGCACTAGAATGTAACTAACCCCGTCAATCTTAACGTCGGTGTTGCTGTAGCTTTTGTATAGAATCCTATCACCCACTTTAACCATACCGACGGCTGGAGATACGGCCACAACCTTAGCCACGCTTGGCTTTTCCTGGGCGTTACCAGGAATATAGAGGCCGCTAGCGGTTTTAGTCGCCGCCTCCTCGGATTGACAAACGATAAAATCCGCAAGTGGCGTTATTGGTACTGAGCTGCTCATAACTTCCCTCCTTTACTGATTGAATTTAGCTAAAATTAACAAAAGATGACCAAGGAAAACCCAATTAGGCTGTCCTTGAAATCAAATTTCAAGTTAGCCATTAGCACTTCTCGCAAACGAGTGCCAATGCACTAGCACTCATCATACCCGACTGCCAACTCCCGGTCAAGACTGGTGTGGCATTCTGCCATTAACGAAATTCCCGAACGGCTCGGCTCGTCCAGTTTTAGCCGCACGAAACACCGCAAACTCAACTGCATCTAAATGAGATCTATTATCATACTGCATAACACTCACGTAGTTATCGATAATTAGCCTATTAATAGCACGAGCCCTGTAGTTGGGCGGACGATTATACAAATATTTACTTGTTGCCAGTGTCGCACCCAGGCTATATATGTCGAAACCTCTACGGAAGTCAGTGGCGCTGACTCCAAATGTAGCATTCTCTAAATCTCCAAAAACAACCTCACACCTTGGACCTTCAAAACAATTTTTCGGACGATAGTCTCCGTGAGCAACACCTTTACTATGCGCCCAGGCAATTGCCCTAGCCGCCCGCTCAATACGCAAGTTAAAGCTACCTAAAGTAGGCGCATTATGCTTAAGTCTGGAAAAATCCTCGCCTAAGACGGTCAGACCTTCGTACCTACTCGTCACGAAGTATGTTGCTATTTGGCCGGCAAATAGTCCAAACGGAACAAAAGTATTTAGGCCACGAACAATAAACTCATTCGTGCCATCAAGCTCCCTCCTCGCCTTATCGCCGTTTGGATGTGGCTTGACCACCACTTTGCTGCCCTCGATGTTGCCAAAAAAAGCGCCGTGCGCCGAACTTCGCTCGGGCATCGATTCGATCTTATTAACACTTAAGCCGGGTACGCAATATAGCGCATCCATCATATACTTCGTATTCGGCGCTCCTAGCATAAAAATTCCTAACCGTCGCGACCCATTGCATCCAAGAACCTGGCCTGGAACGTCTTGGCATACATCTTAAGGTCCACCGACAATTGCCCTAGCTCCTCAGCTATATCCGCTCGATTCTGGCCAGATTTTTCCTGCTCAAGAAGAACGTAACGCTCAGCAAGATAGTCATCCAGAAAGACATCTCTATAAACCTTGGACCAATCAGTTGAAACATTGTTCTCAATCATCCCTAAGCCCTGCACATTGCTTCCCGGAACGATTCTTGGCAAACAAATTGACTTCATGACAGACACCAAATCCGGTTGACTAAACGAAAACCTCACTTCCGCATCGCGTGACTCACCTTCACCAAAACGAAAACTCTCCATGTCAATCGCAAATGCATCGCGCCTAGGCGAGGTTGCAATATTCCTAGCTTCTAGATCCAAATGCGACATCCTGCCCGTATGGTGCACTGCCGCAACCTCTTCGGCCACCGCTTTCCAGAGCCCCACCATGCCCGGATTATGCGTACGAGCGTCATAAAATCCACGCCAATCCATACTATCAAAAGTGGTGAGCCCTCTATAGACTTCCGTCAGACCATATGCAGACTGGATTCCCGATTTATCCTCACAGAGTAGCAATCCCTGCGGATT
The DNA here is from genome assembly GCA_964554245.1 of uncultured Candidatus Saccharibacteria bacterium. Lineage (GTDB taxonomy): Bacteria > Patescibacteriota > Saccharimonadia > Saccharimonadales > UBA4665 > JAGXIT01. The sequence goes on from CAZKNP010000007.1 coordinate 12,943, forward strand.
GAGAGTATGGAACCCAAGGTTCTGATATGCTTTTGTTAGAATTTGTTCAGTTACTGCTGGAGTCCAACCGTCACCATCTTTGTATGGTTTTATTGCTAGCCTAAGAGTCGTTCTTCCAATATTCAAGTCTCTAAAAAACAATCCATGCCTAGATTTTTTATTTGTGGTCGACACAATAGTCGAGCTGTCTATATTGCGCTTTTCGCCTACTCCTATTCTCTTCATTAAATCATTGTTTAAAAAGAGTGTATTTGGCTCTGCCTCATTAGCCATAAATCGGCTAACGGCGAAGCGTTCGGGCTCACTAAAAACATCAAAGTCAGTAAAAAACTCCTTTACCTTTTCGATGTTTGGCAGAATTGATTCAAATTCAGCAGCATTAGTTGCGGCTCGGCGCTGTCCTCCTGCTGAAATTCCTCTTGGCTGTGACATAACCCCTAGCGAACGTCCAATATGGCCTCGTAGCCATTTAAAAAGTGTTCCTCTTGTGCGGCAAATCTATCACCAAACTGCGAACTCATCTGAGCCAAGTAAATGCTTCTGGTGTTGTGATGCCTGCCAAAAGTATTAATAGTTGATTCTATTCCAGGGGTAAAGAATAAATGTCGATCGCCACTAGCCCCGAAGTCAGTAACAGAAAATATCTGACCAAAGTTAGTGGTTTTATTGATAGCCCGAGATCTATATATCTTGGTCAAAGAACCCAGTAGTTGCCCTGCATCAAAAAACAACTGCTGGTCCCCATATGTCTGGTGTTCAACGTCTTCGACCGCCACATCGTACGTCACAGGGCGCGATGCATCTGGCACCGACAAGACAACTCGCCGCGAATCTGACAATCCTAGGCACTGCCCAAGAATAAGGCCATTAGCCATCAATCGATTTCTTATCTTCTTATCAGATCGTCCGCCAGCTGGATACTCAACAACACGACGAAGCCCGCCTGATGGGTGAAAAATAACTTTGTCATCAAGGTCCACGCCATCAAGCTGCAGCCTATAACGCAAAGGAGTCGCCTTTTCCATAAATTAAATTGTACCACTTTAATGAGCAAACAGCAATATTATAGTACGGCTATAGGTATTTCAAACACTTAGCCACACGCTCACAACCATCTACAACTGAACTCTACCGCCAGCAAATCGACCAAACGGCTCCATTCGATTAGTTCTAATCGTATAGTCAATAGCAGCCTCAACTAAATCTAATTGCGAATCAAGCGATGTATCCAACGCATTAACGTATGATCCAATCACTAGCTCGCCAATCGCGCCAGCACGATACGACGGTGATTTATTATATAAATAACCCCCTCTTGCCAGAGACGCACCCAGCTCATAAATATCAGCCGCCCTTCTAACAGCGTCACCCCTGCCTCTCTGGCCAACCATTGCGTTCTCGAGGTCTCCAAAGACAGTTTCACCATTAGGTCCTTCAAAACTGTTTTTTACCTTATAGTCACCGTGCGTGGCGTGTTTGTTGTGCATCTCTGCGGCAGCCTGTGCACTTCTTGCTGTACGCACCCTCAGCGGCTTTAACTCATGCCGATCATTATGTGCGATGCGTAAAGTTAACCCGTTTAACGCCGTCAGACCCTCATACTTCTCGGTGACTAGATAGCTCGCATTCCGTCCCTCAAAAACCCCCACAGGAGTGAAAGTATTGAGGCCTATAGCCCTAAACTCTTCGATATTAGCCAACTCACGCTGCGCCTTGTTTCTGTTCGGATGAGGCTTGACCACGACCTGACTACTCGCAATCCTACCAAGCATCGCCCCGTGCTTAGAGCTATCACTAGAGAATGACTCGTACGGATTTATGAGTAGCTCAGGTACAGCAAACTGAGCATCCCAGCCGAATTCATTTACTAATTGTGTTGGATTTTTTTGCTGTTTTGGTTTTCGAGCAGGAACCATACTTGCATATTATCATACTTTTGCTTATTTTGCAATACTTTGCTCTATAGCTAGTACTGCCGACTGCCACCCTCTCACCGGGTAAATAGTAGACTTGCTGCGCATAACTTCGTATGGAAACGGCTGATTATAATCAGCCGAGAACAAAAACCTGTACTCGACAGAATCCGGCATGCTGTGCAGCACGCCAAGCCTATCATCGACAAAGTGCGTCAAGTTAAGTCGATGTGCTATTTCTGCCTTTTGGCTTCTTTTCTCGCAAAAATATACGTTATCCTCAGATACGCCGGTTGTTTTGAAAAAGTTATTATTACGCAATACTTCAGAAGTTCGATCCTGTATTATTGGCGAGCACTTTGATACCAGAAAAACAGACGACTCACCGACCATGTCTACGATCAGGCGCATAGCCTCGAATGCTCCAGGATTGAAGCTTGCGTTGTGATAATTCTCTCTCGAAAACAGACTATCACTCTTATCTGTCGCCTCAGCCAAAATTACTCGACCAATATCGATACCACAACGAGTACCAGTGTCATATAGAGCCTCACGCATATGTCGATATTATACCATACTTTTGTTAAATTTTCCTAATGCTGTTTACGCAGCGCCTAGGTTGCGGGACTGAGTAAAGCTGCAGCACTACTCTCCTGCGCCTTCAGCGATGCTCGCCCTAACTAATGTCGTGAAGTTTGATTGAGACATGTAGTATTTTTCCGGTAGTTCAATACCGCTCATAGCTGAGCTAACTGCTAAAGTTTGATGGTAAGTCTTCAGAAAGGATCCGACCCTGCGAGGGTTTGACACAACACCTTGAACCGTATTAATTACATCGCGCCTAGTACGATTACGGTCCGCAATAGAATAAAAAAATCGGTTCAAATCAGATAAAACCCTTTTGCGATTGTCCCGAGTATCACCTATTGATCCATCTTTTTGATCTGGAAGCGATCGTGCCGTCTCGTTGTCATTGAACCATGGTGTATTTTCGATACCCCTAGCCACATTTCCGGCATGGAAATCACGATGAGTTGCACCCAAGCCTCCTACCCACGCACCCGCCTGATTCATGGCTATATGTATAGCTTTGGCTACCTGGTCTTCAGTCGGCTGAAGTGGAGACGGTGATTCTGGACGAAAAATATTACTGACAGCCGTAACACCCATATTGTATTCGGTTATATGCTGAAGCGTGCCGTTGTACGATCGGGCAATGCCAAGCGTCTTAAATGCCACAGGATAATCATAAATCTTTGATATCGCTTGGCTAGCAGCAATTTCATGAGTCATGTCACGTGCTGGCTGCCCATTGCGACAGTCGAATCCATCTCGAAATGGCTTCACAAATACCGTCCTTTTGACCTCTTGATCCTTTTTGCTCCTGAGAGCCAGATACCCGGCATAGGACTTATGAACGCCTGTATCGCGCCCTTCCATAAACTTATTCTTATCCTCTTTGAAAGAGGCTCTCAATCCCGTTCGGGAAAGTGCCACAAAAAACCTGTAGTCCAAGATCGCCTCACCATTACCCAAATCTTCGATAGTTTTGATGAATCTTTCGTTGTCGCCCTCAAACTGGAGCTCTGGGAAATGAACCAGTCTTGGTCGTAGTTCACCGAGTCTTTCAGGCAAATCAACAACTTTATTGGACATAATTGCAATATTATAGCACAGATTTATATTTTAAGCAACGTTTTTTCGCCTACAACCATTGTAACACCATAAAGCAGCATACCGGATGTGCTATAGTCTAATTGATGAACAAAACAGTTGTGATGTCCGGTGTCGAGTGGTTTGATGACGCCGCGGCAATTAACCCATTCATGGACGCCTCTGTCGCAATTGACCGAGCTGTCGCCAAACAAGAACACGAATCAATCCGAGCCGCTCTCGAAAGCGCTGGAGTTGAAGTTATTAAAGTTGATGCACCTGAACGCTGCCAGGACGGCGTCTACACTGCCAACTGGGCACTAGTGAGAGGTGGTCGAGCTGTCATGAGTTCGCTTCCAAACGCACGTAAGGCCGAGGAAGCCTATGCCAAGAAAATACTGGGAGATTTGGGCATCGAGACTATAGACGTGCCCGAGGGGCTTAAATTTAGCGGACAGGGCGATTCCCTGCCCTGCGGAGACTTCCTATTTACTGGTCGAGGCTACCGCAGCGACGACGAAGCTCAGCAATTTGCCGCCGACACACTTGGATACAAACGCATCGCTCTAGAGGCCATACCAAAGCTTGACGACAACGGCCAACCTTATATCAATCCGTCATCTGGCTGGCCTGATAGCTTTTTCTACGATATCGACTTAGCGCTAGCAATTTTGCGCACCCCAGAAGTCAGCGCCGAACTAGGTCTTGGTGACCGCGGACTAATTGCATGGTGTCCAGCCGCTTTTACTGAAGAATCTCAGGCGACTATGCGCGCCTTTGATGGTGTCGACAAGATTGAAATAAGTTTCGAGGAAGCCCGTGACGCCTTTGCTTGCAACCTAGTTAGCACCGGCAAAACCGTCATCATGAGCGCCCATGCCCCAGTATTTGCGGCCGAATTAGTGGCCAGAGGCTTCGAAGTGATCACCCCTGAAATTAACGAATTGGCTAAGGGTGGCGGCTATATTCGCTGCAGCACTCTGACTATAGGTTAGTCCGTGAGAAGTTAAATCTCACAGTCCTCTTAAATAATTCATCTAATCCTGTTGCCTGTTTCTCAAATGTATGGTAGTTTGTTTTAATGAATCTACACACTGCTCCAGAGAATCCCGCTTGGGAAGTTCTTCCACCCGAAGAGCAAAATCGTTGGCAAAAAATTGCTGGCGCCACCGATGGTCTAATAACTCCAGCTAATCTTCTTGGCATAGCAAGTGTGCCAGTTTTCTTTAAGGGCGCCCTGGACTATTCAAAAGACCGCACCAAGGGTTTAAAGCTTATGGCTGGCGCCCTTGCAACCGATCTGATTGACGGCACGATAGCAGAAATAACTGGCACCAAGAGCAAATTTGGAGCAGGCGTAGATGCCGTTCGAGATAAAGTTGCCGGGCTAGCTGGACTTTGGGCAATAACAAAACGCGGAGACATGCCAAAAGAAGTTGGCGGAGCCATCGCACTACACCACAGCATTAACTCCATTATCAGCACGGTTGCATGGTCAAAAGGAAGTCAATTATCACCATCCAAAGAAGGTAAAGAAGCTATTGCCATGGAATCTGGTGCCGTTGCGCTATTTGCCCTTAGCGCCGCCCTCAAAGAAAAGAATCACCCAAGGACCAGTCGACTAGCAAGAGTTGGCGCCAACATACTAGCTATCAGCGCCATCCCTAATGCTGTTAAGTCGAGCGTTGAATATGCTTCAAGAACCTTCGATCTTAAACCGTCGAAGGCCCGAACGAAGCTAAACGCAAATCCCAATTCTATCTAATCTTGCCTTTGCTTAGATTGTACAGCCTGCTTAGCTGTACCGATTTCGTCCCAAGGGTGCTCGCCGTCTGCCTGCTCAATGGTCTTTTCGTGCCCCTTGCCAAGCAGTAACACCGTATCCTCGGCGGAGTTGGCGCGACCAACCGCAAAAGCAATCGCCTCAGCTCGGTCGCCAACTAAAAATAGGTTCTCACCCTCGACCTTACCCGCCTCTTTAGCGCCGCCTGCTATCTGCTGCATAATCTCATCACCGTCAATATCGCGGTTGTCTTCTTCAGTTATGATAACTTCGTCGGCAAACTCTCCAGCGATCCTACCCTGCACAGCTCGCTTGGTCTCATCTCGGCGTCCAGCCGAACCGAACATGACAATCATTTTGCCTTTTATAACCGGTCGCATGTCCGCAAAAAGTTTCTCAAAGCTATCTGGTGTATGAGCGTAATCAACTATTACACTGTAGTCTTGCCCCTCGCTAATGGTCGTCATTCGACCCTCAACTCCAGGCAATGAAACGATCCCCTGCTCGATCTGTTCTTTGCTGAGCCCTAGTGCCCGACCAACACACACTGCCGCCAGCGTATTTGACACGTTAAAACTGCCGACTAGGTTGCTGGTGATTTGGTACGTTTCATCATCAGCCACTGCTTTGTAGCTGATCGAGTCCGAACCCAAATCGACATCTTTAGCTTGCACATCGCCAGAATTAAGCCCGTAGACCATTGAATGTGAAGTTTCCCGGGCAAAGGCTAGACCATTCGGGTCATCACCGTTAGCGATACCAATCTGTAAGCCATTTTTGTTGCGCTCTGCCCGCTTAAAAAGTAGCTTTTTGGCTTCGACATAACGCTCAAAGGTTTTGTGGTAGTCGAGATGCTCGTGAGTGACGTTGGTCATGACCGCCACACTATAGGGAACACCCCAGGTGCGGTGCTGAGCCAGCGCCTGTGAAGTAGTTTCTAGCACCAGCCAATCCATGCCCCGTCGACGCATAGCTTTGAGCCGCTGCATGAGTTCCCGAATCGGCACATTGGTATAGTGGTGAATCTGATTTTTAATATCGTGGCCAACACCGTAAGCAACCGTTGTCATCAGACCGGCGTTATAGCCAGCCTCGACTAGCATGTGATGGATCAAATAGGTAGTGGTGGTTTTGCCGTTAGTTCCGGTGACACCGATCACCTTAAGACCGCGGCCAGGAAAACCATAAACAATGTTCCAGAATAATGCCTTTAAGAGGTGGTAGGTTGGAGCCAGCGCTTCAAAAAGGCGCTTTGGTAGCACTTTTTTAATAGATGATCGTATACTCATTGCCCCAGTATACCGCGAAGTATGACTATGACTCTATACCCGCCTAGTTGCCGACGCCAGGTAGTCCTGGGTTAGTGTCATTGGCAAAAAATTCTTGCACTTCTTGATCGCTCATTATCAGCAACTGGAAATCAGTTGGTAGGCGTCTCGCAGACTCCTCCGTGAGTCCGTTAATACTTAGTAGGTGCTGGTTTAGCTTGACAATCTGAACATTGCTGCCCCTCTGACCAAAAGCAGACTCAAAAAGCGTTTCCGAAATCATCCAGGGATTAGAGTCCTCAGCCCGACTGCAGGTCGCTGGATCGACTGTGACATATGCATTTTTCGCGTCATCAAACTGGACATCAAAACGGTAAGTGTCTGGCTGTATTTGCCCAATATCGGGGGTTACCTTTTCGGCAACAGCATAACTATCCGTAGAATCATTATTAGTATCCTTAGACTCTTCTATGTCATCCTCTTCTGTAAGTGGTGCCGCAGGACTCTCCTCTGAGCTCAATTCACCTTCTTTTGCTTTATCATCAGACATGACAGCAGGACTACTAGGAGTAGGCGCCGTCACCTCACCATGATTATCCGTGCTGCTAGACAGCCCTATGGCGGCAAGCAATGATAAGGCTAATATTCCTAAGGTGCCCGTTATAGCTTGTTTAGTTTTCTTGTTTTTACTGCGTAAAGTCTTAGCCTCCGTATAGGCAACCGGCATGCCATCGCTTTCACTAACCGCTTGCTCGGTAGCGTGTAAAAAGGGCACAGGGACGCCAGCAAAAGCAACGACGTCAACATCCGATATAGCCATGCTCTTGGACTTTTCATTAAAATTACCGGCGACAACCTTAGCTATTTCTTCACAATTATGGCCATCAAAAAGGCTGAAGTCACTCGACACACCGCGTAACCCAAGGTTATCTAACGCATCTCCGTTAGACATAATCAGACTTTCTCCACTGTTTAGATAAATAGCCTGTGAATAATCCAAGCTGCCATCCCCGGCTAGTGTTTTTTCTGCTGGAACATCCTTAATCGACTCGACAATCTCCTCAATAACACCATCCACCCTCTTTACTGCAGCCGAACCCTGACCGGCTGCGCGAATCAAGCAGCCCACCTTGCCGTTATCGGCCTCGAAAACCTGCGAGAAAACAACCGAAGGCGCAGTGACTCCGTCACCCCAGTTATCTTTTGCTTGTCGAAGTTCTTCAAAAATCCTAGAAGCAAATTTAGCAGCATTTTTATGACTCAACGTAGGATTATAGTGTTGATTCTCTTGAACAGCTACCCTGATGCGGTCCGCTATATCACCATTATCGCCGCTGATTACTGCTGTTAATCCTAGTTCTGGCAAGCTAATAACTTCATTACTACCGCCGTATTCATCCCTCTCAGCCACATCACTAACTGTCATCTCCAGGTCTTCAAAACCAGACACCACGCTCTTTCTGGTCTGAGCAGTATAGCTGCGCTCGTGCACCAACTTTTGTTCACTAGCTAGCGGTAAGTAGGTGGTCAGCTCTGGATTCGCAGCTAGAATATCGTGCGGCTGTGGAATTGGCGCCAGTGTGGTCGCATCTGACGACACATAGTCCGGAGCTTCGAGTGTTGGCGTCGGACCGTAGACATAGGACCAGTCACCAACGACGGAAGTAATCCCTTCTGGCCAACTAGTTATACTTGCCGGACCTTGTGCAAAATATCTTAAATCCGGGTTATTGGTAGTGCGTTCTCGAGTCTGTCGCTGGAAACCTTCAGCTTCTGGATTTTTACTCATAACAATAAGAACTCTCCTGCGAACTTAGGCTTTACCTATATTGACATGATTTTACTCTTTTATCGGTGTTTTGTCAATACTGTTACTAGTTTGGCTCTATCTGGTAAACTATGACCTATATGATAGTTCTGGGAATTGAATCAAGTTGTGATGAAACATCAGCAGCACTAGTCGAAAACGGAGACACGCTGCTTTCTGTCGTCACTAACAGCAGCATGGATCTGCACGTTCAATACGGCGGTGTTGTACCAGAGATTGCTGCCCGTAGCCACATCGAGTGCATTAATGCGGTAATTATCCAGGCCATCGAGGAATCAGGCCGCACCTGGGACGATATTGACGCTATTGCCGTGACTTACGGCGCTGGGCTAGGCGGCAGCTTACTGGTAGGGGTTATGACCGCTCGCACTCTGGCTATCGCACACGACAAGCCCCTTTATGCAATCAACCACGTCGAGGGCCATGTTTACGCCAACTTCTTAACTTCGGCGCGGCCGAGTAATAAGGGCGACTCCCCTTACCCACTGCTCGATTACTCTTTCCCCGAAAAACAACCAGCCTTTCCCGTATTAGCGCTGATCGTCAGCGGCGGGCATAGTCAGCTAGCCCTCTTCCGCGACCACTTTGACTACACGCTGCTTGGCCAAACTGGCGACGATGCTATTGGCGAGGCTTTTGATAAAGTCGCCAAAATTATTGGTCTACCCTACCCTGGGGGGCCAAGTGTCGAAAAGAAGGCCAAAGAAGGTAATGCCTATGCGTTTGAATTCCCCAAAGCTAAGATGATTGAACCTTCTGCCGCCCTCCAGTCTTTACGTGAAAGGCTTAATAACGACAATTATCCGACTCATTCCTATAACTTTTCGTTCTCTGGGCTCAAAACAGCCGTCCTGCGCGCCTCTCAGCATGCGATTGGCGCCGACCACAGGTTTCCTAGCAAAGACCTGCCAGAGCGCCTCTCGGAGGCTCAAAAGGCAGGCATCGCAGCTAGCTTCCAGCGAGTCGCAATCGAAACAGTCGTCGAAAAGACTGTTATGGCATTTGAGGAATTCCAACCAGCCAGCGTTGTCATTGCCGGAGGCGTTGCCTCGAGCCCTGCCCTGCGCGAGGCGCTAGCAGCCGCCCTGCCAATCGACATCGCTTATGCCGACCGACGACTCTGCACCGACAATGCCGCTATGATCGCTACGCTTGGGTGTTTTAAGCATAAATTAGGCGCCGAAACTGCCGACCCCTACTCGCTCGAAATCGCACCTAACCTATCAATGTAATCTGTTAATAACTTCACGTGAAGATATGGGATAGAGTCAAGAGACATGAGTCAAGAATTGCTGCGCAAAACAAAAGATGTACGCAGACAGTCGATCTATGGCAAACGCCTTAGATCGAGTAGATTGAGCCAATCTTTGGCATAGAAGAGAGCTGATTAATAATTACGCCGCCGGCGTAAACATGATCCATGCCGCACGCGCCTATCGGCCTCCAGTCATCAACAACTTTAGCTACACCTGTTGCTGCGACCATATCCCAGATCTTCTTAACGTCTGCCGTCACAGTCTTGCCGCTGCGCAGCTCGTAGCTTTGATCACTAAACTCATCGGCAACAAGCAAGCATCCTGCCGCCATTATCCTAGACTTATCATAGTGTGCACCCCTGTTAGTAAACGGCATAACAAACGCCTGCTGAGTGCTTGTCAGTAGGCCCAACACAACCTTGCCCTGCTTTGTCCCCTGATAATTAACCGTGTATTCAATAGAGTCGTGACGACTATTAACCTCCGATAAGCTGACGGCTGGCAAGATCTGCCCCGCAATTTCACCATACGAACTAATCGGGCTATGTACACCCCTTGGTTGTTTCAGCATATACGGTCCATCTTACAGCACAACGGAACAAATCCTCAATAAAAACACTAGTGACTAGGCAGAAAATCAGCGCTACTTATAAATAATCGGGAAAGGCTTCTCAATAAATTCACGCGGCAAAAACTGCATATGTCCACTAAAAGTCTGGCCCAGCGCAGTTACTCCACCCCCATCCCAAGGCTCTACGACGCTTATCAAGCCAAATCTATCCAGTGAATCCCATACACGCTTGGCTCCAATACTTGTAGTTGTGTCATTGCGCAAACCATATCCACGGTCAGCCAAATTATCAGCCATCGCTACATATGCAGCAACGATTGACCTTCCTACATGACCATACCCGGAGCTACGAAATACGTTTGTGACTCGGTAAAAATCGCTATCACCATACACTGGCTTAACGAAAATATTACCCTGATGGCATGAGTCAACATTAATGGCGTATTGCTCAAGCCCCGCTGAGTTCGTATTAATAAGAGCTAGGTCGACATTTGGCAATTCTGAATCAACCACCTCGCGGTAGGAGTCGATTGGGTTTTTGGCTAGCTCGTAAATACTTGACATACAGTGCTATATTGTAGCATAGTAGGTGCAATAATTCAAGTAGCAGGTGATTAACAGAGGTGATACAATAGGTGTCATGCAATTAGCCAAGACATATTCACCGGGAGAGCATGAACAGAGCATCTATGACCTCTGGGAAAGCCATGATAGCTTTAAGCCAACAGGGAAGGGCGATCACTATTCTATCGTCATGCCACCACCTAACGCTAATGCCAACCTGCACATTGGCTACGCGCTGACAGCCGCACTAGAAGACATTCCGACTCGCTACCACCGTATGCGCGGTCACGACACACTACTGCTGCCTGGGGCCGATCATGCTGGCTTTGAAACTCAGTCAGTATATGAAAAGCACCTGTCAAAACAGGGGAAGAGCCGTTTCGACTTTTCACGCGAAGACCTCTACCGTGACATTTATGACTTTGTAGCACTCAACCGAGGAAGTTTTGAAAACCAATTCAGACGACTCGGCATAAGCTGCGATTGGAGCCGCTTTACCTTTACGCTCGATGAGAAGATTGTTAATCAGGCTTACGCCACCTTTAAGAAAATGTGGGACGATGGACTGATTTATAGAGGCGAACGTCTGGTTAATTACTGCACCTTCCATGGCACCGGCTTTGCTGATGTTGAGGTGTTATACAGCGAAGAAAAGGGAAATCTCTGGTACATCGGCTACCCGCTAGTCGATGGTAGCGGGGAAGTGGTCGTGGCGACCACGCGGCCAGAAACTATGCTCGGCGACACCGCTGTAGCCGTACACCCAGACGACGAGCGTTACCGTGAATTCGTTGGCAAAACCGTCAAACTACCCCTGACTGACCGTGAAATACCGATCATCTCCGACAGTTTCGTAGAGCAAGAATATGGCACCGGAGCAGTTAAGATCACACCAGCTCACGACCCGAACGACTTTGACTGCGGCGAAAGGCACGATTTACCAAAGGTAACGGTCATTGACCTCGAGGGCAAAATGACCAGCGAAGTACCAGACGAATTCCGAGGCCTAAGCGTCAAAGATGCCCGTGCTGCCGTGGTCGAAGCCTTAGAAAAAGGTGAATGGCTACGCAAAACCGAAGAGCTGACGCATAATGTTGGCAAGTGCTACAAGTGCGGCACCGTTATTGAGCCGCTACTACGCGAACAATGGTTCGTCGACATGAAACCGCTAGCCAAGCCAGCTATCAAAGCCCTGAAAGACGGCAAAATAACCTTTTACCCAGAGCAAAAGCGCGATCAACTGATCGGCTATCTAGAAGGTCTTCGCGACTGGAACATCAGTCGCCAGATTGTTTGGGGTATTCCAATTCCAGCATTCCAGAACGTCGATAACACCGACGATTGGATTTATGATGACCGTGTCACCGAAGACATACTGGAAATTGACGGCAAAACTTATCGCCGCGACCCAGACGTATTCGATACCTGGTTTAGTAGCTCGAGCTGGCCTTATGCCACGCTTGGCCTTGGTACCGACGACTTTAAGAAGTATTACCCATTAAGCCTAATGGAAACTGGTGGTGAAATTCTTTACCCATGGGTGAGCCGCAAGATCATGCTTGGCCTATACCTAACGGGGAAGGTGCCGTTTGAATCAGTTTATATCCACGGTTATGTGATGGCCGAAGATGGATCAAAAATGAGCAAGAGTGTCGGTAACGTGGTCGACCCAATGCCAGTGATTGATGAATACGGCTCAGATGCACTCCGCATGGGTATCATCGCCGGACGCAGTCCGGCAGTTAACCGCGGTTACGACCGTCGTCGTATTGAGGATGCCAGAAACTTTGCCAACAAACTCTGGAATATCGCCCGCTACATCGGTGATAGGCTCGGCGACGACTACACGGAGCGGGGTAGGGCTAACGCCGAAACTTCAGCTGACGCTTGGGTGCTAGCGCGCCTAAATGATGCCACCGCCAGCATCACCAAGGCACTCGACGAATATCGCTTCGCCGAGGGCTACGACACTCTTTACCACTTTGTCTGGGATGATGTGGCCGACTGGTACATTGAGGCTAGTAAGTCAACCGAGAACAAGGATGTCCTGGCTTTTATACTCGAACAAATCCTCAAACTTGCTCATCCGTTTGCTCCGTTCGTAACAGAAACAATTTGGCAGGAGCTACCTTACGCTAACGGCCTGCTAATCTCGGCTGAATGGCCAAAGACCAGCCGCGTCGACAACAAGAAAGCTAAGGAATTTGACGAGCTACAAGCAATCATCATCGAGGCTCGAGCGATTACCAAAACCCTCGGCGCCCGCAACGTTAGCATGTACTATTCCGACGTTCCATTCCTAGCAGAACACGCACCAGTCATCACCCGTATGGCCAAACTAAAGGATGTAACAGAGGTAGATGACGGCACAGGGCTATTCCTAACTAGTACGCCGCACCGCTGTTGGCTCGACATTGATCCAGCTTTGGCTAGCGGACACATCAAGAAGCTTGAGGAAGAAAAGCAGGCTGCCTCAGTCCGTATCAAACAACTCGAAGGAAGACTGTCTAACAAGTCATATGTGACCAACGCCCCTAAAGAAATCGTCGCAGAGACACGTAAAGGCCTCCAGGAGGCGTCAGAACTACTGACTCGCCTAAGTGACGAACAAGAACGATTCGCCCGTCTGAGCGAACGCTAGAGGGCAAGGAGCAAACGCTTATCGTGCTTCGTTCATAGCTTATCGGGTCGAAGTATAATCGGTCAGATGTAAGGCGCTGAGAAACATAGATTAGCCATTATCCTATCACGATTGAAATCATTTCATACTTTTCCGGCGGTAAACGATGTACTCTTCAGCGTTCTCGCAATGGTTACACGTGACAGGATAATCAGCCTGGGGCTAATCGTTAACTGCTAATTCATTGCTAATCGAGAATGGCTAATTATTAGTCACTTAAGCCTATGCCTGCTGTTTACTGCTGTTGGTTTGATTGGTGAGTGAAATAGTTGATTTCGTTCACGATATCGAGAAGTGCTTGGGCGCGCACCTTGTCGTCGGTAATAGTCTGAGCAACTGCGTAAGCTTCCTTAATTAGGGCGCTGTTGTCGGTGCTCTGAATCATCATCATGGTTGTGCGGAATTTTTCCTCGGGAGTCTGGTCTAGATGTTCAACTAGTGGACTAAGGTCGCCGAGAGCCTGTTGTTTGATACTGAGCAGATCGTCTGAACCAGCAGGAGCTGGTGATGGGACTGGGGCTGGGGCTGGCTCTTCGTTTGCAATCGCGTCTAAGTAACTGTCCTCTGGTTTGACTTCCTTATCATCAACAGACTCTTCGGTATTCGGATAAGTAGGGTCGTTGTCTGATTCACTAGACAGGGCAGAACTATCTGGAGTAGGAACCATCGTCTGAGCAAACGACTGGTCGTCGGAAGTATTATCTTCATCAACATCTGTTTGCTGATCAAGGGCGCCAGTGGTCGCAACATCGTCCATGTCGCTAGGCAGGGGAGCGCTAGTTGGCGCAACAGTCGTACCTGAGTCGTCAGAAGAGTTAGCAGGGGCGCTAAAAGACATTCCTCCGCCGTTATTATCTTGTGATGCGTTGCCGAAAATCATAGTGCCACCCCCTTAGATAAAACTCTCTGGTCTTATTAACTTATTCTAGAACTATGGTAGCATATTATTTATGCTTATGCTATGGAAAATCCAAGCAAGAACGACAGTGATCAAATAAAATCTATAGAGGACAATACGTCCTAATCACTGAGATCAAGTTTGCTATAATTAGTCGAAATAAGGAGGGTATATGCTTGACGATTTAAAGATGATTCACGAACGTGATGCCCAGGATGCGCTAGGGGTTGCCGAAAAACAGCCCGACCAATACGCGCACTCTTACGGATTTAGTTGGCGGGCGCCTCGACCAATCAGGAATGTGGTTGTTGCCGGCATGGGCGGATCAGCCCTGGCGGCCAAGGCCTTCAAGGTTTATCCTAGCTTGTCGGTACCGTTTGAAATTGTTCAAGATTACAACTTACCTAATATAGTCACTGAGGATACTTTGGTGGTCTGCTCCAGCTATTCAGGCAATACCGAGGAAACCGTAAGTGTACTAAATCAAACCCTAGCGCTCGATATTAAGCCAATGATTGTGGTTGTGGCATCTGGCGGACAGCTGCAAGCTATGGCTAGCGATAACGGCCTACCTTTCGTGCAAGTCCCAGACGGCTTGCAGCCGCGCTACACATTTGGCTATCAGTACCGAGCATTGGCGGAAATCGCTGACCAGGCGGGACTAACCAACAACTTTGTAGCCGAGCTTGAATCTGCTATTAATCCCCTTAAAGAACAGATTTCTCAATGGCTGCCAACTGTTGCTACTGGTGATAACTACGCCAAACAGCTCGCCCAAGAATTAATGGGCAAATCAGTCGTTATTTACAGCGGCCCACAATTCGCGCCCGTCGCTTACAAGTGGAAGATTAGTCTTAACGAAAACGCTAAGGCCGTCGCCTGGTGGAACACGATTCCCGAATTTAGCCACAACGAATTCTTGGGTTGGACTAAACACCCAGAACAAAAACCCTACGCCGTTGTCGACCTGCGCACATCGTTTGATCACTTGCAGATACAAAAGCGCTTCAGCGTCAGTGCCAAGCTGCTTTCTGGACTTCGTCCAGCACCGATCACCATAGAAGGGCAGGGTGACTCATTCCTCGCGCAGTTCATTTCTACCATAGCTCTTGGTGATTTTGTTAGCATCTACTTGGCCTTATTGATCGGTCTAAACCCAACGCCAGTTGACCTGATTGAGCGCTTCAAAAAAGAACTGACAGCCTAGTCTGTTACAATAGAGGTCATGAAACAAGAGATTGAGCAAACGATTGCCGATATCGTTAAGGGTCTTTACGGCCAAGAAATTGCCATTGAACTGACACGCCCAGAAGCCCAGTTTGGCGACTTTGCCACCAACGCAGCACTTCAACTGGCCAAAGCTGTCGGCAAAAATCCCCGTGAAATCGGTGAGGCGATTGCCGAAAAGCTACGAGCTGAGCCTGTAATCGCTGATGTTTCGATAGCTGGACCTGGTTTTGTTAACCTGACACTCGCTAGCAAGCCGCTCCTAGACTCAATCGTCGTTCACCCAGTTCCAGAAACCGACAAACGCATAGTTTTAGTTGAATATTCAGACCCCAACCCGTTTAAGCCGCTGCACGCTGGTCACCTTTATACTACGCTAGTCGGTGATGCTATCGCTCGCCTAGTCGAGCGAAGCGGAGCAAAAACAATACGCTTAAACTTCGGTGGTGACGTTGGCTTGCACGTCGCAAAAAGCATGTGGGCCATTGTTAAGCACCTCAGCAGCGAAGATCCAACCAAATTGACGGAAATACCAGAAGGGGAGCGACCAGCCTGGCTCGGAGCCCGCTACGTCGAAGGAAACAACGCCTACGAAGATGATCCAGCGGCTAAGAGCGAAATTGTCGGCTACAACAAACGCGTCTACGCTGTTCATGCAGAAGGTGACCGCGAATCATACTTCGCCAAACTGTACTTGACCTGCCGCGACTGGAGTTACCGATACTTCGAAACACTATACCGTGAGCTCCAAGTCGTCCCATTTGACCGCTTTATTCCTGAAAGCGAAGTCACGGACGCTGGCGTGAATGCCGTCCGGGAAGGACTTAGCAACGGTGTTTTTGAGGAATCAGACGGTGCAGTCATTTACAGGGGTGATGAAGATAAAGGACTACACACGCGTGTCTTTATCAATAGCGAAGGCATCCCGACCTACGAAACCAAAGACGTAGGTTTAAGCCTGACCAAATGGCGCGACTATATGTACGATGAATCGATTATTATCACTGCCAACGAGCAAGCTCAGTACATGCAAGTCGTGCTAGACGCTATCATGAAACTAGAGCCTGAAGCCTCGAGGCGTACCGTCCACATGACCCACGGAATGGTCAAGTTGCAAGGCGGCACAAAAATGAGCTCCAGGAAAGGCAACATTGTTAGCGCACTCGATATCTTGATCTCCGCCAGAGAGGCCGCTAAGGCCGTCCGTGAAGATGCTAGCGAAGAAACCATGCTAGCAGCCGTTAAATATTCTTTCCTGAAGAACCGAATTGGCGGCGATATCGTCTATGATCCGGCAGAATCCGTATCGCTTGAGGGCAACAGTGGCCCATACCTACAGTACGCGCATGCCCGCGCCAGGAGTATTTTGCGCAAAGCCAACTACTCTGCGGACGGTGATATGGACGACTTGTCCGATGGCCTGAATGAAGGTGAGCGCACCTTGGTACGCGCCCTTAGCGAATATAGCGAAGTGATTGAGCGCGCTTCTAACGAACGCTTACCGCACCACATCTGTACATATCTCTATGAACTGGCCCAAGTGTTTAATCGCTTCTACGAAAATAACCGTGTTATCGGTCACGACCGAGAGGCCGCTAGATTGTGGTTGGTTAGCACCTATGCCGACATCCTAAAAGATGGCCTTAGCCTACTCGGCATCTACGCACCTGACAAGATGTAGTTTTTGTCTTATATTTCACATGCTGGATATTTCCTGGCGCTTCGGCTCTCTGTTACAATATGTCCGTCTGGAGAGATGACCGAGTGGTTGATGCTAGTCAAGTCCGAAGCGACTTGACGAAGTAGCAATGTGTTACAAAAAACACATTGTGTGACCCGCGAGGCATAATATCCGACACACAGATAGTTGGAGAGGTGGCCGAGTTGGTTGAAGGCGCACGACTCGAAATCGTGTATAGGGTAAAACCTATCGAGGGTTCGAATCCCTCTCTCTCCGCCATAAATAAAGGACTACCATGGTAGTCCTTTATTTATGGTGCGGGGCGGGGATGAGAGCCCGTACTTTTGCGGAGCAAAAGAGGGTTCGGCGTAGCGAGTGAAGACCAGAAAGAGTCTTGCTCTTTCTGGCGAACGAGCAAAGGAGTGGAGGCGAAGCCGGAGCGCTATGCCTATTATCTGATAGAGTCGGACATTACCGCGGCCGTCATCTCCTCTATGTAGACAAAACGTGATTCTCGTGCTACACTTACCCCTGTTGAGTTTTATCATTATGCACCCGTAGCTCAGCTGGATAGAGCGTTGGCTTGCGGAGCCAAAGGTCGTAGGTTCGAATCCTGTCGGGTGTACCAAGTGAGATTCAATTAGTAGACGTCAGAACGACGTCTACTTTTTTGTTATCATGAACACATGTCACATGAGTTTGATGCAACAATAGTCTTAGCCTGCGGAGTTAATAAAGATGGTTCTTTACCTACTGACCCTAGAGAAAGTGTAGATATCGCTGCCGACCTTTATAAATCAAGCCGAACGGAATTGATAATCTTTAGTGGTAATTTGAGTTACAAAGCGGATTTTACGCCACCACACAGTGAATCTGATGCAATGGCCGCCTATGCTCTTGAAATGGGGATTCCGTGTGACGCTCTACTTAAAGAAAATGAATCGAAAGATACGCTGGGCAACGCTTATTTCACAAAAGTTCGCTACCTTATTCCTAAACACCTAGGAAAACTGGCCATAATATTAGGCCCTAACCATTCATTAGAACGGGTAAAATATATTTTCGATAAAGTATTAGGCGATGAATATGATACTACCTACTTTGAGCATAACGCCAAACGAGAAGGTGAAGCTGATCGAGAAAGCAAATCACTTGAGATTCTAAAGGAATGGCTGAGCGCAATTCCAAATGGCGACCATGAAGCAGTTCATCAAGTTATGCTAGCCAAACATCCTGGATACAGCGCCAACCCCGAAGAAGCCTGGAAAAACCTAGACGCAAGATTGTAACAATAGTTTGGTTCTAACTTCGTTAATAATGCTGTACCAAGAAGAAAGAGTTAGCCCGTCTAGCTCTTTTTTCTTGGCTGACGGGATGAGAACCGTACTTTTGCCGAAGGTAAAAGAGGTTCGGGGGGAGCGAGCAAAGGAGTGGAGGCGAAGCCGGAGCGCTATGCCTATTTCCATTTCAAAACTGTATGAAAATGGTGTGAGACCAGAGCCTAAACAAAAACTAGCCGGTCTTTACTAGCGGCAAGAGACAGGACTAAATTTGATCTGCAGTGCCACGGCGAAGCTTGATTTGGTAGTATACAACTCCCCCAATGGTAATTAGTGCAATCGGAGTAAAAACGTTACCGGCACCAACATTGGCCAACTCTTCCGGAGTGTTGCTGTCGGCGGCAGGTAGTCCACGAGCAGCTCGCTCTTCCGCAGTTAACTCTTCCGCAACACGACCTAGCGAGGATGGCTCACTAGAACTGGCCGGAGCAGAGTTATTAGGAGTATAACTTGTCGATTCGCCAGAAGAGGCGGCGCTCGATGATGCTTCATCATCCGAATCCGAACTGCCAGATGAGGCTGTTTTATCAGAATCATCATTCTTTTTCTCTGTTTGTGACTGACTAGTATTATTGTCAGCATCACTAAACGGTTCTACTGGCTTATTAACCCTCCAGAAAAAGAACCATAGGATAAACCAAATCAACCCAGCCAAAAGAAGCAGGGAAAGGATAAGCATGATAACTCGACCAACAATGGACCGTTTTGGCTGTTCGTACATCTCAGCACCTCCGCTATTATGAATAGCCCTATTCTACCACATTTGTTGACCTTTATGCAATTACTTGCTAAAAGTGAAGGCGTCTAGCGATTTTCTCAGCTAGATCTTGTTCTCTCTTCTCCATCGGCAAAACCGAAGAGACAACACTAACCACGGCCGCCTCATATTCAGCTGGCAAGGCTATACTCACTGCTAACGCAAAACGCTTAAAAGGGGACAGTATTAAACTTCTGCCAGAAGATTCTTCTATAATTGAATAACTTTTATAATCACCGAAGCTATAGAAAACATTGCCCACCTGAATACCCTGGTGAGCGACAGTATACACCTGATCCCGTGCCCGACGACCAGCAAAGAAACCGAGACCACCAAGAGCCAAAATCAGAATTAATGATGTAATAATATCGCGGTTAATCAGATAAACAATTGCGCCGAGTATAAGCACACCTAAAGTCATCAGGATGTACCACCCCGGATTTTTTTCAGGATTAACAAACTCAGGAGCCCGCCACTGAACCGCACCTTCAGGTAAACCAGCCTGAGTCTGCTGTTGGGTTGGCGAAGTAGCGCCAGGCTGTACGCCTGTCATCACAGGAGATACTGGGCTATCAACCGCCTCGGCAACCGCAACTTTAGCAACCGACACGACTTTTTCCTGCGCAATACTGTCATTGCGAGCTATATTCAGATCACTCTCTGTCTTTGGTGCGATAACAGTACCCGGTTGGTCATTCTGCATAAGCATATTGTACACCATTTTATATATCGTTTCGTAGACACGCTGCGCACATTATTTACCTCGTCTAGCGCCTAATCGCCGAAGATGCTATACTCATAATCGCTTAGTTGTACATTTTTATTATTTTTGGAGAGATGACCGAGTGGTTGATACTAGTCAAGTCCGAAGCGACTTGACGAAGTAGCAATGTGTTACAAAAAACACATT
>CAZKNP010000008.1:0-31418 GCA_964554245.1 uncultured Candidatus Saccharibacteria bacterium
TGGTATTAGCAAGACTATACCGACTGCGATTATTTGCCACTTCTTCATGTCTTATAGCATACATTATTGTCACACGAAAAAGAGGCTATCTAGCATCCGATTAATCATTGGTGCGGATGAGAGGACTTGAACCTCCATGGAGTTGCCTCCACTAGTACCTGAAACTAGCGCGTCTACCATTCCGCCACATCCGCATACAACTATTATCTTTTAAAGTATCACTTAGTTTAATGTCATCGCGGACTAAATATATTCGAGAGATTAACTCTCCTTAAAGGCTCTGCGTATGATAGCGCCAACGGGGAGGTTTTTCAAGTTTTTCTTGTTAGTGTTTATGGTAAAATGGGCACATAGGAGAAAAAACATGAGTAAAGTAGCGCACTATCTTCAGGAGCACCTATTGGGCGAGGTGACGTCTAGCACTGACGCTAGAAATCATTTTTCAACAGACGCAAGTTTGTTTTCAGTAACGCCATCGGTGATTGTCTATCCAAGGAACGAACATGATATTCGCAAGACGGCACGTTTCGCCTGGCAGCTAGCTGAGCGCGGCCGCAAGTTACCCCTTACTGCTCGTGGTGCCGGTACTGACTATAGTGGTGCCGCTATTGGTGAAGGTGTAGTTTTGGCTTTTCCGGCACACATGAACCGAATTATTCAATTGGACACCAAGACGGGTGAGGCGATTGTCGAGCCGGGACTAATCTTTGGTCGTCTACAGCAAACACTGCAAACACACGACCGATTTTTGCCGGCTTATCCAACAAGCTTTGAATACAGCACCATCGGTGGAGCGGTCGCCAACGACGCTAGCGGCGAAAAGTCCTTCAAGTATGGCACTATGCGCGACTACACGAAGGGCGTCAGGGTCGTGTTATCAAATGGCGATATCATATCGACCAAACGCCTCAATAAACGCGAGCTTAGCAAAAAACTTGGCCTAACCAACTTCGAGGGCGAAATTTATCGCAACCTCGACAAGTTGATCGAAGAGAATAGGGAGCTAATTGAATCGCTGCAGCGTGGCGTCACCAAAGACACGGCCGGTTACAACATTGCTGATGTTAAATCAGCTAACGGTAGTTTTGACCTAACGCCATTATTTGCAGGTAGTCAGGGAACGTTGGGAATTATTACTGAGGTTACTCTCTCGACTGAACCATTCAACCCTCAAACTACGCTAGTTATGGCTAGCTTCGAGAGCATCGATAGCGCCTGTGAGGCGATTCAGGAGCTCAGGAATATGACCGATCGCCCATCTACCATTGAAATGGTGGATGGACATCTTATATCGCTAGTGAATAGATTAAACCCGAATCAATTAAAAGACCTAGTTCATACTCCCGTTCCAGCAATCGTTCTCTTGATTGAATTCGATGATGTTGAACGCGTGCGCCGTAAAGCGGTGCGTAGGGCGTTGACAGTTCTCGAAAGGCTTGCAACTGGCCATCAAACAGCCAGGAGTTATGATGAGCAAACTAAGCTCTGGAAAATCCGATATGCTAGCTCGAGCCTCCTGACACATAGCGAAAAACACCTGAAGTCTGTTCCGATCATCGATGACGCCGTAGTTCCTCCCTCCAAGCTGGCTGAATTAATTAAAGGTACATACAAGATATTCAGCGAAGCTAAACTACAAGTCGCACTTTGGGGTAGCGCCGGTGACGCCAACTTACACGTTGCGCCGTTTTTGGATCTATCTCAAATCGGGGATCGTCAACGCGCTATGAAAATTTACGAACAATACTACAAGTTAGTGATGGAGCTCGGCGGCAGCACTAGCGGTCAGCATAATGACGGCCGTATACGCGGACCGCTACTAGAAGACATGTACGGTAAAGAGGGCTTGAAGCTTTTGCGAGATGTTAAAAAGATATTCGATCCATTTTCTATCTTGAATCCTGGCGTCAAGACAGCTGCTACCAAAGATGCGCTAAAATCCGGCTTGCGCGAAGATTATGGTCTGGGATATTTGCATAACTTTATGCCGAGGAGCTGAGCGCTATGATAGAGTGGTCTCTGATTGATTGGGTCGGCTTAGTGGGCGGAGCGGCGATGCTTCTTGCCTTTTGGCGCGGCAGCATCAGCGCCTGGAAGCACGATGGTGTAGCCTATCAACTAACGAATCTGATCGCCTGTGCCTTACTACTCTTCTATTCGGTCGGGAAGAGCGCGCACGTGAGCTCAGGATTAAATATAGTCTGGGGCGCGGTTGCACTATATGCCCTTGCTAAGATTTTATCCGCCAAGAAGAGTCGTACAAAAAAGAAAATTAGCAAAAAACGCTAAATACTTGAGTTTTTTCACTAAAAGAGTTAGTATGACATAGTTATTTTGTAATTTAATAACATATGTGCGGACGTGGCGGTCTTCGTGAACGAGAGTTATACGTAGACGCGGCGCGGCTGACATAGCAAGTCCGTAAAGACACTAAACTAGGACTTTGACAATACGTGCGGACGTGGCGGAATTGGTAGACGCGCTACCTTGAGGTGGTAGTCCTGCAAGGGGTGGAGGTTCAAGTCCTCTCGTCCGCACCAAACGTAATGGGTGATTAGCTCAGTTGGCTAGAGCATCTCGTTTACACCGAGAGGGTCGGGGGTTCGAGTCCCTCATCACCCACCATAAATAACAAGAACTTAATAAGTCCTTCCATCTGGAAGGGCTTTTTTATTTTGATTTTGGGCTGTAGAACACTGTAATCACAGGGCTACACACCAAAACGGAAATTGAAAACCCCAATGCACAAGCGCACTAGGTGGTCAGCAGCATAAAACAGTTTTCAGACTTATAAGGACGTGGAGTCCAAATCATAAACGGGTCTATGTAGTGATAAAGATCAAAACTTTACAATTTGCGACAGTCGGACATTTTTGGTTTAATGTATAAGAGTATGGCAAAGATAACACCCACAAAACCTTTATTGGTACTTCTTTACGGCATGTCTGGTTCGGGCAAGACTTTTTTTGCTCGGCAACTTTGCGACCATTTGCAGGCAGCGCACCTTCAGGCCGATCGCTTGCGTGGTGAGTTGTTCGATAAGCCTTCGTTCAATAAACAGGAAAATCATATCGTTACTAGCCTGATGACCTATATGACCGGCGAGTTCCTCAGTAGTGGCATTAGTGTGGTTTTTGACATGAATGTACCAACGGCCGCCCAAAGGCGTGCGCTACGCAATATGGCGAACAAGTATAAAGCTGAGGCTGTCCTGGTCTGGTTCCAGGTTGATCCAGATACAGCCTATGCACGTGCAGTTAACCGCGATCGACGCACCGCCGATGATAAGTTTGCTCAAGTAATGACCCCTGAGGTCTTCCGTGCTCAACTTGGCAAAATGAATAACCCTGATGCAACAGAAAAGTTTGTGGTTGTTAGCGGCAAGCACGTCTTTAGTATGCAGAAGAACGCCTTTTTCCGTGAACTCCGTCAACGTCGCCTTATCGAAAGCGCTGATGCTAACGACCAGGTCAGTAAGCCCGGCCTTATAAATCTCGTGCCGAATCCGTCAGCCGGTCGCGTCGACATGACTAGACGCGTCAACATACGGTAACTGGAGCCTACTATGAAACAGATTGACGTCCCGGGCATTGGGGTTATTAAAGTTGTAAAAAGCCTCCAGGCTAAATCAATCAGACTTACATTAACTCAGTCTGGTGATATTAGAGTGACTATGCCAAAATGGCTTCCTTATGCCAGTGCTGTTAGTTTTGCGAAGTCTCATGGCGACTGGATAGCTAGGAAAAAACAAAACCTACCAAAATCAGTTACTTTTAACGATGGACAGCGTGTCGGAAAACTGCACAGTATTTACTACGAAACAGTTGGTGTGAGCGCTACTGTATCTAGTCGCGTGACAGCTACAAAAGTTATCATAAAGCGTCGTTCGAATGAACCGATTAATAGTGATGCCGTCCAGGGGAGGACACTGAAGGCGGTACACCGCGCTCTCAAAAAAGAGGCCGAACAACTGATTCCGCCGAGAGTTAAGAAGTATGCGGATGAACACGGCTTCTCGTTCAGGTCAATCAGCGCCAAACAATTAAAACGACGCTGGGGAAGTTGCGATAGTCATAAAAACCTAGTTTTCAACTTCTTTTTGATGGACCTGCCGTGGGAGTGTATTGATTATGTAATCATGCATGAGCTAACACACACGGAGCATATGAACCACGGACCCGACTTTTGGGCTCGATTAAAACAAGTTTTTCCTAGAGCGTTGGACGTCAGGAAGATTATGCGCGATAAATACCGGCCTGCGCTCGGAAATTAGTAACCAAAACTACTTGCTCTTGCCAATCATAGCCATAAACTGTCATACTAAGCACAAGCATGAAACCAGATACTATTGATCACGAAGCCCAGGCTTTGATTGAGCACGAGCGCTTAGTTAGCCTGATCGGCAGTATGGCTGACGGTGTTTTGGCCGTAGATACGCATATGAAGATTGTTCAGTACAACGGAGCGGCACTGGACCTTTTAGATGTTAACTCGACACTTGACGGCAGTATTCTCAGGAAGGTCCTCAAGCTATATGATGTTAATAATCAAGAAATTGATGTACATGAGCTAGTGCGTAGCTGCAAGATTCCGACGAGCTCCAGGGATTACTTACTTCGATATACCGATGGCAGTAAAGTTAACTTATATCTATCTATCGCCCCAGTTCGTCTTGGCTACGGTACGGAAGGGGATGATGGTTTTGTATTGTTGCTGCGGGATATTACCAGAGAAAAGTCGCTAGAAGAAGAGAGGGATGAGTTCATTAGTGTTGTCAGTCATGAACTAAGAACACCCATAGCCATTGCTGAAGGAAATATTAGTAATGCTCAGTTTTTGGCACAGCAGGGCGTTTCCGCCGAGCAGCTAGCTGACGGCCTAAAGGTAGCCCACGATCAAGTTATGTTCTTGTCGGATATGATTAACGACCTAGCGACACTTAGTCGAGCCGAACGCGGCAAACTAACTTTCGATATTGAAGCAATCAATCCAAGTGAACTTTTGACCGCCTTAGGCAATACCTATGGTCCCGAAGCGGAAGCCAAGGACCTCAAGCTTGAAGTTGAAGCAGATCCTTCACTTGAAACGCTAAAATCTAGTCCACTTTATGTCCGCGAAGTTCTACAAAATTTCATAACCAATGCCATCAAATACACAGAAAAAGGTGGCGTGACTGTTACGGCATCACCACATCCCAAGGGCGTAATGTTCAAAGTCATTGATACCGGTATCGGCATTAGTAAAAGTGACCGTGAGCGTGTCTTTGATAAATTCTTTAGGTCTGAAGACTTTAGAACTCGAGCTCATAGCGGCACTGGGCTTGGACTATATGTCACGATGAAATTAGCTGGATTAATTCACGCTGAAGTGGATTTAGAAAGTGAACTCAATAAGGGTTCGACCTTTTCTATATTCATACCTAATCTCAAATAAGCCTGTAGCACTTATGCATAATATTGGCGTATACTGAATGCATGCCTGTTTGGGTTTGGATTATTCCGGCATTATTGACGTTTTATCACATCGTAAATTTAGCGAGACTGGCTGTTCGTCGACTGCCAAAAGCATTTCTACGCCGAGCAACGTTACGCAGCTCTGTCTGGATACTGGGTATACAGCTGGCAATCCTGGCGCTGATGTACATTACACATAGATTAGGGGTTGGCCTTAGCGCTGGATATGTATTAGTTGGACTACATCTAGTACTGAGTATTGTTTTTGCATTTAGCACTTTTAGAACATGGCATCGGACTGGCCCCGATAATGACCGTTCGCCGCTTACCGACCGCGAACTCCCTAGTTTGAGTGTGTTAGTGCCAGCCCGTAACGAAACGATTGATCTACAAAATTGCCTACAAGCCTTAATCGCTAGCGACTACCCCAAGCTTGAAATCATAGCTTTGGACGATCGATCGGCCAATCAGAGAACGCCTGAAATAATTCGTAGCTTCGCGCACGCCGGCGTTCGGTTTGTTCAAGGTAACGAACCGCCGCGTTCAATGCTGCCAAAAAACTATGCCTACGCCAGGTTGGCTGAAGAGGCAAGTGGCGAGCTGTTAATGTTTATCGGCGTTGACGTCTTGGTTGAGCCGGACAGCCTTCGCAGACTGGTTGAGGTACTCATCGCTAGAAATAAATCAATGATTAGCATTATGCCGATGCGACACGCCAGTGAGTCCAGGAAACTGTCGTTTTTCCAAGTTATGCGCTATTGGTGGGAGCTTGGTTGGCCGAGGCGCCTGTTTAATCGGCCGCCCGTACTTAGTACACTTTGGCTAATAACCAGAGATGCGCTCATTAAACACGGCAGCTTTGGTGCAGTCGCACAAATGATCACCCCAGAAGCTTACTTTGCTAAAAAGCTAGTAAAGACGAACGAATACAGTTTTATCCGCAGCTCTAAGACTCTACCGGTCTTTAGCTCTAAGCCGCCAGAACTTCAGTTGGCTACAATGATTCGAGTCCGATACCCACAGGCTAGGCGCAGGATCGAACAAGTGATGATTATTACTCTGTTTGAGCTCATTTTCTTAATCGCCCCATTTGTGCTGTTGCCAGCGCTAGTTATTGCCGAGGCCCCGGTGTTTGTTATCGCCATGAACATCATAACCATCCTTGCCCTTAGTGCCATGTACTACCTGATTGGTATCAAGACACGACTTAACAATCTCTGGCTAGGTTTTTTGACCGCTCCAGTGACCTTTCTGCTTGATGTGGTGGTTATTCATCTGAGCATGTTTAGTTATGAGTTCGGCAAGGTCACTTGGCACGAGCGGCAGCTCAATCGTCCCATGGTGGACATAGCCAACAAGGAGCTACCTAAAGCCTAGGCTTTGTCCTATTGACAACGCTTTAACTTTCGATATAATTCTTGACAGTGGACGCCTACAACAAATGTAGGCTTTTTTAATGTCCAGAAATGGGCAAAGGAGCATACTAGAAATGGCAAAAAAGGACGATAAGCCGAAGAGAAGCCTTAAGAGTAATAAGGCAAGCAAGAAAACTCTCCGCGAACAGCAGGCTGAACACGACGTTGAGCTGACCGGAAGAAGTCTGTGGAGCGCCTTCTGGAAGGGCTTTTTCTTGCCAATCCGCTTGATCTGGCGCGGCCTAGCATGGCTAGTACGCCGCCCGCCGCTAAAACAAATTGGTCATGGCTTGCGCTGGTTCTTCACTAGGAAGCCGATGCGCTTTATCGGTCGACTATTAGGATTCCGCTATATTTACGAGAGTTTCAAAGAGCTTCGTGGCGTCACTTGGCCAAGCTTTAAGGATAGCGTCAAGCTTACTCGTGCGGTTGTTATCTTCTCTGTTCTGTTCGGTGCCTTTGTTGCCGGAATTGACTGGGTGTTAGACAAGGTATTTAAGGAAATTTTGCTGTAAAGGAGCGATGATGAGCAACAAAAGATACGATAATTCACACAAGCAGTGGTATGCCGTTCATACCTACAGTGGCTACGAAGAAAAGGTGGCTGAAAGTATTCGCCAACGTGCCGAATCATTGGACATGACCAAAGAAATCATTCAAGCTCTTGTTCCGAAAGAGAAGCAAATTGAGATCAAGAACGGTAAGCGCAAGATTGTCGAAAAGCGAATTTTCCAAGGTTACGTTTTGGTTGAGATGAAGCTATCCGAAAATGCCTGGTACATTGTGCGCAACACCCCTGGAGTAACAGGATTCGTTGGTACCGGTACCGAGCCAACACCAGTTGACCCAGAAGAGATTGAAAAAATTCAGAAGCGCATGGGTCTTGATCAGCCTAAGCACAAGATTGACTACCGCGAAGGTGAAGTTGTTAGCATTACCGACGGTCCGTTCAAGGGCTTTGATGGCACGATTAGTGAAATCGACTCGCAAAAGGGTAAGCTCAAGGTCCTAGTTAACATGTTTGGCCGCGAAACACCGGTTGAACTCGACGGTCTACAGGTAAAACGCGTCTAGTACCTACTTCCACGATATGATTGCAAAGATCTGGGCAATCTGTTAAAATGAACACGTTACGCACTAGAAATAGTAGCAAGAAGAATTGGGTGCGTTGGAGAGCTTCTACCTCCTGACAATCCCGGAAGGACAGTAAAACTATGGCTAAAGTAGTCAAAGCAAACCTAAAGATGAAACTAAAGGGCGGCCAGGCCAGCGCAGCGCCACCAGTTGGTAGCACACTCGGTCAGTACGGTGTTAACATGATGGATTTTATCCAACCTTTTAACGACGCCACTAAAGACATGATGGGCAAGACCGTTACTGCACATATTACAATCTACGATGATCGCACAATGGATTTCCGCGTTGTTGGGGAACCAACCGATGACCGAATTCGCTCAGAACTAGGCATCCAGAAGGGTAGTGGCCGACCAAACAGCGAAAAAGTCAGCAAAAAGCTTACTCAGGCACAACTAACCAAGATTGCAGAAGAGAAGGCTGCTGATATGAACGCCGATGATGTTGAAAGCGTCAAGAAGATGGTTGCTGGCACCGCCAGGAGCATGGGTGTCGAAGTAGAACAATAGGTATCTGTTTATCTGTGACAGAACAACAAAGAGCGTCATACCACCTGGCGCTCTTTACTTTTACTTGATTTGTGTTAATTTATTGAGATGAATCGACTGCCATTATCTTTCGAAATTGGTGATAATCCGGCCGAACTACACATTAGCGTCCATGATCCGATGGGCGAACACGTTGGCTTTGAAGCCAAATCAAATTTCAATCTGGCAGACAGGAGCGAATTGGAAGCAAGGAGCCAGCAGCACAACAACCGACTGCGCGCCGTTGGTGATGTACTAAAGCCTCTTGTGACCAACGAAAATGTTTGCTCTGAGATGCTGATTCTACTAAATGCAACAACAGTTATTGCAAACAATCTGAGGAAGTTGAATCTAGAAGACCATGTAAACTGGAGCATTGTAGCTAGAGACATATCGAACATTCATCCGGGATGGTCCAGTACATATGCAACAAAGATGCGCACCGCTGGGTCGGCAGATCGTCTTTTCGCTAAATATAGCATCTCAACGGAAACTCAGAGAAGGCTGTATGTTGATACTCTTTCTGATCAGCAGAGCCATCCCGAGTGGCTCATTAGAAATACGAGGCGAAAACTAAACTGGCTAGAGGTGTCGGGATTAGTTCAACTCGATCCAGACCAAACAGTGCTTGTTAATAGTCGATTTTTTAATCATCCAAATGGGCAAGAAAAAATGACTGACTTCTACGGAGACCCAAATGCCGTCGTAAAAAAGCGTCCGTGGCAAGTTGCATAATGTAACCACCTCTGTTATAATGCTAGACTGAAATAATTAATTGTGGGAGGCGCTAAGCCGCATGCACCACGAAAGGAGAAACACTTATGGCAAAAACTAAAGCCGAGCTTCTTAAAGAGGCTAAAAGTCTTGGTCTTGAATTGACCGAAAAGCAGACCGTCGCTGAAATAACAAAGGCTATCGCTGCAAAAAACGAAGCGGGTGAAGCTATAGAAGAGCCTAAGGCCGAAAAGGCTACCGCCAAGGCTGGTAAGCGTAGCGCTAAGGGAATCGAGGAAGCTGAGGCTAAGGCTGAAAAAATTGAAAGCCAGAAGCACCGCAGCGAGGACAAGGCTGCCGAAGACGCTAAGCCAAAGCAGGTTGCGAAGCCAACCCGCACCCGTCTTGAAAGGCGCGGCAAGAAGTTCCAGGAGAGCGCCAAGCTGATCGATAAATCAAAGCAATACAGCCTCAAAGAAGCTGTCGAGCTTGCTCAGAAGACTAGTAGCGTTAAGTTTGACGCCAGTGTTGAATTGCACGTCAATCTCAACGTTGACCCACGCCAGGCCGATCAAAACATCCGCACCAACCTTGTTCTGCCAGCCGGAACTGGCAAGACCGTTCGCGTAGCTGTTTTTGCTGACGACGAGGTCAAGGGCGCAGACCTGAGTGGTGTCGATAAGATTGTCGCCGAACTCGAAAAGGGAATAATCAACTTTGACACCCTGATCGCAACCCCAGCAAACATGCCAAAGCTTGGTAAGTACGCTAGGCTGCTTGGACCACGAGGTCTGATGCCAAATCCAAAGAGCGGCACGGTGACAACCGACTTAGACAAAGCAGTTAACGAGGCTAAGGCTGGTCGCGTTGAGTACCGCGTTGACAGTACCGGTATTGTTCATGTGGCAATCGGTAAAGTTAGCTTCGGAACCGACAAGCTTCTCGACAACGCTGAAGCAGTCATGAAGAGTATTAAGGCTGCCAAGCCTTCCACTGTTAAGGGCGTCTACATCAAGGCAGTCCACATGGCAACAAGCATGGGCCCAGGCATCGCCGTCAACCCAAGCGAATAGGTCTCTCTTAAGCGAAATAAGCAATAATCCGACATTCGAACCAGCTGATAGCTTTAGTAGATGTCGGATTATTTGTTGCCTATAAATATTACTATTGTAATTAATGTTATTCGGCTTGCGGTTTTGTCAATAAACAGGGTAAACTGGATGTAACGAAAGCCGGTGGGGGTAATCGAGCTAACATTTAGGGGAGTTTTCAACATGGGCGTGTATAGCAACACTCAGATTCGACAGGCGATCGAAGACGATCACATAGTCTGTCATCCATTTATCCCAGAACACGTCAGCCATGCCAGTCTCGACGTCACTCTTGGATACTATTACTACCGAATAGAGCCGGCCAACGAAAGGACTATCTATAATCCTTTTGACCGCGAAGACGTCGAGCGCTACTTCGACGGTCCATACAAGGCGATGCCGCACGGCGAATGGGCTAGCTTAAATGGTTTTAAGCCAATCGTTGGCATTCCACTTGATCATCCGGTTATTGCCCTAAAACCAGGTGAACGCATCTTAGCGCACACCCACGAGTTTTTTGGCATCAAACCACCTGGAGCCTGTGAAGTGAAAAGCCGCAGCAGCTGGGGTCGAAACGGCGTAGCTGTCTGTTTTGATGCAGGCTGGATTGACCCAGGTTACATTAATCGTCTGACCCTAGAAATCTACAACCTCAACGACCGAGAAACAGTGGTCTTGCCGGTCGGCGAACGAATTGCTCAGATTGTATTCCATGAAACCGGCGAGGTTGAAGGCAACTACGGATCGGGACGCGACAAGGGCTTTAGTGGTAAATATCAGCAAGGTACAGACCTGGATACAATTATCAAAACCTGGTCGCCGAACATGATGCTACCTCAGGCCTATCGTGACAAACGTATGATGCCACTCAAGATTGAGGGGTTGAGTTATGAGTAAGCCAAAAAACGATCCGACAAAAGCTGGAAAATATATTGTTATCGAAGGTGCCCAAGGAGTCGGTAAGACTACCATGGTTAATCGCCTCGCCGAAACTCTTCAGTCGGCTGGCTTTCCGGTGCGAATTATGCGTGAACCAGACAGTCAAAACGACCTAACTGCCCGATCAATCAGGAATTTGACTCAGAGCCCGCTCTACCCAATGAATACCAAAACGGAGGTGTTACTCTATAACGCTGCTCGCAGTCAATCACTCGAAGTTATCCGGGCGGCCGTAGACAATGGCATTATCTGCTTGGTTGACCGAAGCTACCTAACAACCTTAGCGATCCAATATTATGGGCGTGGTGACATAACCGACTATCAAAAGATTAACGAAATTATCGATTTTGCTGTCGGCGACATGCAGCCAGACCTAATGTTAGTCATGGACGCTCCGGTGTCACTACTCAAAGAGAGGACTTCCTCGCGTTATAATGCCGAACGGTTTGACGGCCTTGATGAAGCGTTTTTGGAGCGCGTCCGCGCCGGCTATCTATGGGAAGCTCAACAACGACATCTGCCGGTTGTTTACGCCGTTGACACTCCTGACGAAGTCTTTAAAGAAGTCTGGAAACACGTTTCCGATCTTTTGCAGACAAGACAGAAGCCAAGCTCTTCGCCAAAATTGGTGTCAAAAATTGCTTCAGAACGCGTTGAGGCGCTTAATCCAAGCAAATCCGCAGGTGTTAGTGACAACGATGCCATTACAGAAAAAGCCTCATCCGAGCCAGACAGTTGGCTGACCAAATCGAACAATGCGCCGACCGTCATTACTGAAAGCGGCTATGATCGGCTCAAGACCGTTGTCACCAACACCAATAGCTCAGTCTATGGTTTTACTGACGGTATTGCTCCCTTGACTGTGGCTGCCGCTATGGCTAGGCTCAGCCGGCGAGGTGATGATATGCGGATTACATTGCTTGACGAATTTATCGACAAAGACGATAAAGACGGTGAGCTACTTAAGCGTGTTATCACTGCTTACGGTGATGACAGTGTTCAGCAGCTCGTTGGTGAATACATTGTCGTTGAGAACGCCAGTAACTGGCTTACTAAGCGATTAGAGTGGGGTCGACTGGCGGCCTACCTGGAGCAGTCAACGCGCTACATCTATTTTGATCAGAAGGATGCCGAAGGCAAATACCGCTATTACGTCCCCGAGGAATTAACGGGTGATGTACGTGGTCTTTACATTAAAACCCTCGACACAATATTTGATATTTACTCCGATTTGGTGCAGAAGCTAACCGAATATGTTCGCTCGACTTCAACCGTGCCTAAGGCCGAACGAGACGCTGCCTGGAGGTCTGCCACCAAGGCACAAGCTTGCGATGCGATCAGGCCGCTTTTGCCGGTAGCCACCAAATCAACTGTGGGCATTTTTGCATCTGGTCAAGCACTTGAAAGTCTAGTTATGCACCTTCTAAGCGACGATATGCCCGAAGCACAAGTAGTTGGCAAGCAAATCTTAGAAGAGGTTCGCAAGACTTCACCAGCCCTATTCGAGAGAGCTGATAAGCCGGAGCGAGGCGGAGCGTTTATTGCTTACCGTTCAGAAACTAGAAAAAACATCAGACAACTAGCCGATAAACTTCTGCCCAAACAATATGCTGACAGCCAAGATCCCGTCACTCTCGTCAGCTACACACCGCACAACGAACTCGATATCGTGGCTGACATGCTCTACGAGCACAGCGATATGCCACTAAAAACTCTTCGCAGCGAAGTTGAAACCTGGTCTTACGATAAAAAACTCGAGGTGTTTAACGCCTATATTGGCGAGCGCCTCAATCGTCGCCACCGTCCCGGTCGCGCAATCGAAAATGTTCACTATACGTGGGATTTAGTTTGCGACTATGGCATTTTCCGCGACCTTCAAAGACACCGCATGGTTGATGATATGGCTTGGCAACAACTTACCCCGCGCTATGGTTTTGAGGTTCCAGCGCTCGTGGACGAGGCTGGCCTATCTGAAGCATACATGTCATGCTTTGATCTCAGTCTTCGACTACATAGCGTCATGGTCGCATCTGGTTTTGAGTTGCAAGCTCAGTATGCCACGCTACTAGGCCATAAGATGAGGTGGCGCGTTACTATGAATGCCCGTGAGGCTATGCATTTTAATGAGCTGCGCACCGCCCCACAAGGTCATCCCGGCTACCGTAAACTAGTTGGACAGATGCACGAAAAACTAACTGAAGTCCATCCACTACTCGGGGCTGCCATGAAGTTTGTCAATAAAGATGAAGATCCAGAATTAACCAGACTAGCCGCAGAGCGCTATACTGCATTCAAGCTTGGCCAACTAGACGCTAACAAGCAATAGGGCAAGATAATAACCCGGTATTAATTGTGTGGAACATAGGTAGCAATAGTTGCCGGGTGGGCGTTTTTCGATCCGTCGAAAGCGCTAAAATCTCGGTTCTGACAGTACCACCAACTCTTCGGCAGTATCGGGAAGAAGGCGGTGCTTCCGGGGAAGGACGCTTCGATTTCAGTAGCAATTACCTTAGAAACAAAAGGCATAAAATGTCGGTATATCTGCTCACCTCCAATTACAACCGTATCTTCCCTGGAGTCTATTTGGCTAAGCGCATCCTCCAAAGAGTCTGCTATGTCAATTTTATTAAATGATTTAGGTAGGGAAGAGTGGTCCCTAGTCAATGCAATGATTCGAGCAGCTGGTAAACGAGTAATCAGAGGCTCGATCGTAACGCGACCACCAATGATTGTCTTTCCGTCTATATAATCACGAAAGTGTTTTAAGTCTGCAGGCATAGTCCTTCCCCAAGGAAGATCATCGCCGAGCCCTATTTCACGGTTGCGCCCGTAAGCCGTAATCATACTCAAGTTTTGATATCGCTCACTCATTATCTAACTATTATAGCACAACTTGACTATATTGTAAATAGGCGTAAGAGTATTAGAGTATTAATGTTATGCCTTGCTAAAAATACCCTGATGCTTCACAATAAATTCTCTAATGATAACTAATCTTTCGCTACTAGTCGCGCTTGTGATTCTAAGCCTAATCGGGCTGTGCTCAAGCCGTGGAGTCGAAACGAAAATATAAATCGTCCAGCACAGCCAAGAACCAATCTCGACTCCATGAAATACCAATCTTATGGAGTTATTTTAAAATGAATAATATATTTACCGAACAAGTACCAAGGGGAGTCAACCATGAGCAGGCGGATCATGTCGCCAGGACAATAGTTGAAGCCAAGCAGGGCGTGCCAAATCCCAAAATCGTTCCGGAAGAGTATGCTCATATGGTTGGAGCGGTTGTGGGCTTCGCTGAAGATTATTTTACTGAGCAGAAAAAATACTCACCTGAAACAATTGCTCATGGCATAACAAGGGCTATGGAGGAGATTGGAAGGCCTACTTCTTCGAGTCGTCATCCCCTTGGGGTTATCTAGTCTAACCACTTGAAAACAGCCTTTATATTTGCTATAATCTCTCTGTTACCAAAGACAGTGACTGAAACCTTACGGCTTCTTAATTTGTCACCGAGGCGACGAAAATCTATTTTTTGTCACTTTTTTGAAGCGCTTTTGGTAACCCAGGGGCGCTTTTCTTTATGTAACAGGGCTGATGGTCGATTCAGCTTAAGAACTATTAAAAACTAATTTCTGAGGATAAGAGTGATTGATTACTCTTTCCAAAAAGGATTTTATGGCACAAACGAAAGCACAAAAAGATGAAGTAGTCGCAAAGATTAGCGATCTACTAAAATCGTCCAAGATGACTGTCGTCGCGCAGTACCAAGGCGCCACCGTCAAGCAGCTACAGCAGCTTAGGCGTGAAGCTAAGGCCAACGGCACAGTCATTAAAGTTGTCAAAAACCGCCTAGTCATTAAAGCTATGGGCGCAAACGACACCTTTAAGGACACTGATACATCTGCGCTAAACGGCATGCTTATCTACGCATTCAACAATGAAGATGAGGTTGCGCCAGCTCAGGTTATCAATACGTTTGCTAAGAGTGTTCCAGCGATCTCATTCGTTGGCGGCTTCGATGCTGTCGGCACCTCAATGGATGCTGATGCAGTTAAGGCCCTAGCCACTCTGCCAAGCAAAAACGATCTTATCGCTCAAGTGGTGGCTACATTGCTATCGCCAGTCAACGACGTTACCAACGCGCTGTCAGGCAATTTGCATGCACTTCTTGACGGAGTTGAGGCTAAGGCTTCAGCTTAAGACCGTTAGTCGGTTTATTTAATTTTAAGTAATTATTTTAGGAGAAAAGAAATGGCTGATGTAAAGAAACTCGCCGAAGAGCTAACCAAGCTCACAGTACTAGAAGTAAACGAACTAAAGAACGTTCTTAAAGAAGAGTACGGCATTGAGCCAGCCGCTGCAGCTGTTGCTGTTGCTGGTCCTGCTGCTGGCGGCGACGCTGGTGCTGGTGCTGCTGACGAGAAGTCAGAGTACGATGTTAACCTTAAGGATGCAGGCGCTCAGAAGGTAGCTGTAATCAAGGCTGTTAAGGAATTAACTGGTCTTGGACTAGGCGAAGCTAAGGCTCTCGTTGACGGCGCACCAAAGGTTGTCCTTGAGAAGGCTAAGAAGGAAGACGCAGAAGCTGCTAAGAAGGCCCTCGAAGAGGCTGGCGCTACTGTTGAGCTCGTCTAATTTAACTAGACTCATCAAACACCCTGCAGTTTTGCGGGGTGTTTTTTGTTGGTTTTCCACAGATTTACATCTGTAAGTCTGCTAGTTTTTGACTCAAATACACGACTGTGGTAACGTAAGGACAGATAGTGGGGCTAAAAACAAGGTGTAGAAAGAAAAGAGATATAAAATGCCAGATATACCAGATAAACAAATCAAGCGACTTCGCGCACTCATTCAAGAGGCCGAAACAAACTTAGGTGCAGCTAACGAGCTGCTTATTAGCCTGGTGGGCGATGATCTTCATGTTCAACCCAAAGCTAGCGAAGAAGTGCTAGGCAAGGTTATCGAGGGTGTTTTTGACGGCCAGAATATGGTTGGATCAGACGGCAAGACCTATCCTGTACCAGCTAACTATGCCTCTAAGTCTAAACTGGTTCAGGGGGATATCCTAAAGCTCACCATCGCCGAAGATGGAGCTTTCCTCTACAAACAGATCGGACCTATACCAAGGAAACAAGTTGTTGGCACACTCAAGCTCGAGGGCGGACACTACTTCGTGACAGTTGGATCGCGAGATTTCCGTGTACTGCTAGCTAGCGTTACCTACTTTAAAGCCAAGCCTGGCGACCAAGTCAGCGTTAATGTTCCAGAAGATGATTCAGCCGCTGAATGGGCTGCACTAGAAGCTGCGCTCTAGGGCATACACAGTCTGATGGAGTCTGAGTGTAGCATAATTTCTGATGCTTCTTTCAATTGTAATTACTACACTCGTGCTTATGGCCAAACTCACTTATAATATATGTTTATATGGGGAAAGCATTATACCGGAAGTACCGGCCGACTTCGCTTGCTGAAGTTATTGGACAAGAGCACATAACAACGGTGCTTAGTAATGCGCTATCTTCGGGAAAGCTGGCCCACGCCTACCTCTTAACCGGCCCTCGGGGAACCGGAAAAACTTCTATCGCCAGGATTCTAGCGCACGAGGTCAATAAACTGGACTATAGCGAGGAGCAGCATTTTGACATCATAGAAATCGATGCTGCATCGAATAACGGCGTCGAGGATGTCCGCGAGCTAAGGGACAAAATACAAAGTGCGCCAACAAGCGCCGCTTATAAGGTTTATATTATTGACGAAGTTCACATGCTCAGCAAAGCAGCGTTTAATGCCCTCCTAAAGACGCTCGAGGAGCCGCCAGCCCATGTGATTTTTGTACTTGCAACAACCGAGGTGCATAAACTGCCAGAAACAATCATCAGTCGGACTCAGCGATTTGCGTTAAGGCCGGTCGATAAGAAAAAGGTCGTTGATCACCTCAAGAAAATCGCCAAAAAGGAATCTGTTGATATAGATGATAATGCCATTAATTTAATCGCGGAGCACGGCGAGGGATCCTTTAGGGATAGCATCAGCCTATTAGATCAAGCTAGATTGACTAGCAACTCGATCACTCTGAGCCAGGTAGAGGGACTACTAGGTAGAGCTCCGCACGATCTCATTGAAAAAATACTTACAGCGACCAGAGAAGGTCAGCCCGACATGGTCATGTCCACTCTCCATGAGTTATACGACCAGGGCTACGAAGCCTCGTCAATCAGCTCACAGATTAGCCGAATCATCAGAAGTAGTATTGGAAATGACAACACGTTATTAGATATTAGCACCTCTCTAAAATTACTTCGTGACCTGATTGATGTTCCCGCCAGTACTAGGTCCAAGCAGCTACTCGAGGTCGTCTTGTTAGCTGCCGCAATACCGACACAACCAGCAGCAAAAATAACGCCCCGTACACCCGCGCAAGAGCCATCTAAGGAGGCTGACCTTAGCAAGCCTAGTGCTGATATAAAACCAAAGCCGCCCACTCCAGAGGCTGCAGTTCCTGTCGCGGCAGAAGAAGATAAACCTATCAACCCCATATCAGACATTAAGCCCAATGAAGAAACTGTCGATGACACCAAGAATAACGCGCCACCGGTTGAGCAAATCGAGGAAATTAAGTCTGTTGATTTACAGGAGCTCTGGCAAAGAACTTTGCAATCGATCAAGTCAAAATATAACACACTATATGGCGTAGCGCGTATGGCAAAGCCAACACTAGAAGATGGTATTTTGGTTCTATACACTAAGTTCCCATTCCATCAAAAACGTCTAAATGAGCCGAGGAATCGAACGATAATTGCCGATGAATTTAACACCGTTAGCGCCATGAAAGTTGGTGTTAGCTGTGAGCTAGGCGACAGAGCAAGCGAAACGCCAGCGTCAGTCAGTGAGCAAGCGCCAGATGACACAATCTCAACCATTAGCAATATTTTTGGCGGCGCAGAGCTGATAGAGTAGAAGACATGGACCAGGGCACAAACGAAGCAGTAGCACCACAAAATACAGACGCAGAGGCGTCGCTTTTGGGCGCGATCCTGATCGATACTGATGCCATTGTCAAAATCGCCGATAGTGTAAGTGTTTCTGATTTTTTTGATCAAAGACATGCGCGCATCTATGAAGCCATGCGCGCCCTCTACGAACGGCGCTCTGCTATCGACATCCTGACCATTGCCGATCAGTTAAAAGGCACTGGATTCCTGGAGATGGTTGGAGGTGCAGCATATTTAACAGAATTAACAAATTACGTGCCTACTGCCACTCATGTTGAGCAATATGCCGAAATTGTAGCTGGAAAATCCATGAGGCGACGCCTAATTAGTGTCGGGCACGAGATGTCAGAATTAGGCAAAGACGAGACCAAGGAAGTTAAAGAACTCATAGAAGAAGCTGAAACAAAATTATTTGAGGTTAGCCAAACACACGTCAAGCAAAGTGTGGTCAGCCTCGAAAACATCCTTGCCGACAGCTTTGATAGGCTAGATGAACTACACCGTGATAGCGGAAAACTGCGCGGTATACCGACAGGTTTTAGGGATCTTGATAATATGCTGGCCGGTCTTCAGAAATCCGATTTATTTATCCTTGCAGCTAGACCATCAATGGGAAAGACTGCTTTTGTTTTGAACTTAGCACACAAAATTGCTACTGAAGCAAAGGAGTCAGTCCTCATCTTCAGTCTTGAAATGGGCAAGGAGCAGCTCGTAGACCGATTATTATCGATGGAATCTGGAGTTGACGCCTGGGCGCTTAGGACAGGCAAGCTGACCGATAGTGATTTCGAAAAACTCGGTGAAGCCATGGGCACGCTTTCGGAAGCAAAGATTTATATCGATGACACACCGGGTGTAACCGTTAGTGACCTCAGGACAAAAGCTAGACGCGAAGCCCACAATGGGCGGCTAGGGCTAATCATTATCGACTATCTGCAGCTAATGAGTGGCGGAAGCCGTTTTGGTGGTAGTGACAACCGCGTGCAAGAGATCTCTGAAATATCAAGAGGCCTCAAAGGTGTAGCCCGCGAGCTAAACGTACCGCTGATTGCTCTTAGTCAGCTAAGTCGTTCTGTCGAAAGCAGGAGCCCACAAATCCCACAACTAGCCGACCTGCGGGACTCCGGATCAATTGAACAGGACGCCGATGTCGTTGCCTTCCTTTACCGTGAGGATTATTACAACCCTGAGTCTGAGCGAAAAAACATCATGGACGTCTTGATCAAAAAGCACAGAAATGGGCCAACCGGCGGCGTTGAGCTTTACTTCGACCGGGATAAACAGCGCATCAGATCACTCGACAGTCACCACTCAACACCATTCGATTCATAAAACCTGGCGCCACCGAGATATGTCGCGTATACTAAAGATTAATCATGGCTCGTAGGGAAAAAATCATCAGCAAATACTGGAAACGTATTGTTCTTGGCTTATCGTTAATCATTTTGGCCTATGTTGTTTTGTTTCACGGACTCATCAAGCCAGCCAACTTCAGTCAGATGGAAGTCGAGGCTCACCGCAGTGCTTACAGCTTGAGCACTATCCTAGACAACCCCATTGACGCACCCGCTAAGCTCGCTTATTGGCTACCCCAAAAACTAAATCAACCCGGCATCATCTGGACTCGCTACGTTTCGGCTTTTGTGGGACTAACGTCAGTCACGCTCCTGTTCGTCACGGTGCGGCACCTGTTCAGCCGGCGAATTGCCATTTTGACTAGCATTCTGTTCGTTTTTTCGAGTGGATTTTTGCATGCCACCGGACTGGGCGCACCTTTTATCTGGCAAATATTTGGTATAACTCTATTACTGGCAATCCCAGCAATCTATCAGCTAGTCAGTAGAAGAACTTTATTATTTTATCTAACAGTAGTAACCCTTGTTGGATTAATGTATATACCAGCTATGCCTTGGTTTGTAATTATTGGCACAACTGTCATGTTCAAGCGTACTAGGCAAGCCTTAGGCGAACTGGCAATAGTTCATAGAGTAATTTTACCGATCATATTTTTAGCAGGTATCGCTCCGCTAGTGTGGGGCCTATCCAACAACCCCAGTCTATCTTTAGCACTATTCGGTCTGCCAGAATCCCTACCTTCGCTAACTAGCCTACTCGATAACGGAAACAATATATTACGCTCATTATTCTGGAAGGGTACCGGTCCGGCTGAATTGATGCTAATCGGTGCGCCTATCCTTAGTGTAGTTGAAATAGGCTTAATTATTACCGGAGCGGTCGTTCTGATACGAAACTTCAAACTCAGAAGTAATTTATTCTTGTTCGGAGGCTTGCTACTAACAGTTATCTTGATGTTAATCGGTGGAGTTTCCTATATACCATTTGTACCATTCCTATACCTCTTGTTAGCAAATGGTATATTTTACCTAATCGGCGAATGGCTAAAGGTATTCCCATTCAACCCTATCGCCAACGCGCTAGCAACAACTTTGGTGTTTATTCTTGTCGCCTCGTCGGCGCTATTTCATATTCGTTCTTACTACATAGCTTGGCCACACAGTGAAGGAGTGCACAAAACCTTCACCCATCAAGATGTCAAGCAGTAGTAATTTTGCTATACTAAATCAAGCAACTAAGAGGAGGTTACTGAACTATGGGACGTTTTGATCAAGCAAAGATGCTCTTACAAGTTAAAAAACTACAGAAAGAGCTCCAAAAAATGACAATTACTAGCGAGCAGGGTAATGGTGCTGTTAGAGTTGAAATTAATGGTGAGCAAAAGATTAAAAAAATTCATATCGACCCCGATCAGATCGACCTAGATGACATTCACGAGCTAGAGCGCTGGATCGAAGATGCAGTCAAGGATGCAATTCAGCAAAGCCAGAAGATCGCTGCCGACAAAATGCAGCCTATGATGGGCGTTCTCGGTAACCTCGGAATGTAGCCTTATCCATGTCATTACTTCCGAAGGCCCTTGAAGATTTAATTGAGGCGCTAGGTGCTTTGCCTGGCGTCGGCAGTCGCACGGCCGAGCGCTATGCCTACTATTTAGTTCGGCGCGATGCCTCGAAGGCGCATAAATTAGCCGACTCACTGAAGGCACTTCACGCCGGTGTCAGTTATTGTCCGAAGACATTCGCATTAATAGATAGTAATCAGTCGGTGTCGCCGCTTTATGACAGCCCAGACCGCGATAAAACTATCGTGGCAGTAGTCGCTGACCCCTTGGATGTTGTGGCGCTCGAAAAAACTGGCGCATACCACGGAACCTACCACGTTCTCGGTGGGCTAATATCGCCAATCGACGGGATCAGCGCAGACGAGTTACACATTGCTGAGCTCTTGAAGCGCATTAAAGACGATAAAGTCAAAGAAGTTATCTTGGCGCCGAATGCCAGCGTTGAGGGCGAAACAACCTCACTCTACATACAACAGCAGCTAGCAGGCTCTTATGTATCTATTAGTCGCCTGGCGCGCGGATTGCCAGTAGGAGTGGATCTTGAGTATGCTGACCAAATAACCCTCAGTCGCGCACTCGAAGGCCGCCAGTCGGTTTAGTGCATAAATACCTAACCGCAATCAAAGAAGTGTTTCTTAAAAAAGAGAAGGAGCCAATAGGCTCCTTTAATCTATTAACATGAGGTTGAACGCTGAGCTAGTTACTCTTCATGTGCTCAAATCGTGACAGTGTATAGCCCTGGAACTCAACCGTTTCTAGCCAGTTGCTCATCGTACGAGTAAAAGTAATGCCTGGATGATCAACTGACTCATGCACAACCTCTAGCTGCAGAGTTTCAGAGTCAAACACAACCGCTACTACACGGTAATCACCGCCCTTAAAATGCCGCCAGAGTGATTTTCGGGGAACTGTTTCTTCGGCCTCTCGGAGCAGCTCTTCCAGCTCATCGAAGCTCATATGCTTACGCTTTGTCATGACCACATCATAACACACGGTAGCTATTAGGGAAAAACTGCTACAATATAATCCATGGACAGTGAGTTATTGCAAAAATTTTCTGATACGATTACATCTGCTTCACGCATACTAATTATCCAGGCCGACAACCCCGATGCAGACTCTCTTGGCTCGGCCCTGGCGTTAGAGGATATGCTAGGAAATCTTGGCAAAGAAGTTTTTTTGTATTGTGCAGTCAATATCCCAGACTACTTACGATACCTACCTGGCTGGGATAGAGTAACAACAGAGACACCTAAAGAGTTTGATTTATCAATTTTTGTTGATGTAAGCACCTATGTATTATTCGACAAGCTCACTAAATTACCAGAGTTTACTAAAATTAAAAACAATTCCTCTATAGTAATCGACCATCACGGACAGGTAGAGCAACCACTCGATTTTGCAAACATCAGCATAGTCGACCCAGGCATGTCTTCTGCTGGCGAGCTCGTCTACCATATTACGAAGAAGCTTGATTGGCCAATATCCGACATTGCTGCTGGCGATATGATGATGGCTATACTTGGTGACACTCAGGGGCTTTCGAATGAACTAACTACCCCTCAAACCTACCGCACAATGGCGGAACTTTCAGAGCTCGGAGGCGATCGGCTGACACTAGAGGACGCTCGCCGAGAGCGCGGCAAAATGGCTCAGAAAATATACAAGTATAAAGCAGAGCTTATTAACCGCACTGAGTTCTCGGACGACGGATCAACTGCCCACTTAACAATCCCGCAGTCTGAGCTAGATGAATTTAGTCCGCTATATAACCCGATTCCTCTTATTCAGCCCGATATACTCCAGACAAAAGACGTCGTTGTTTCGATAATTTTCAAGACGTATGATAGCGGACGCGTAACCGCCTCGATACGGTCAGTAAACGGCTATCCGATTGCCGACAAGATTGCCTCGTCTATGGGCGGAGGCGGGCATCCGCATGCCAGCGGCTTTAAGATAGAAGATGGCCGAACATTAAGCTCCATCAAAGATGCTTGTTTAGCGACTGCCGCAAAATTGATTCAACAGAACAAAAGAGATGAAGATGAAATTATACAATACACTTTCTAGACAAACAGAGGAACTAAAACCACTTGAGCCAGGCAAAGTACGCCTATACGCCTGCGGTCTAACAGTTTACAGCCAGCCGCATATCGGTAACTGGATCAGTTATATCTACTGGGATATTCTGGTCAGGACGCTTAAAGCCGAAGGCCTTATCGTCAGCCACACCCAAAACATTACTGACGTCGGTCATCTAACGAGTGATGACGATTCCGGAGAAGACAAGATGGAAAAAGGAGCTAAGCGTGAAGGCATTACTGCCTGGGACGTAGCTAGTAAGTACATCTCTATCGCGGAAGTCGAAGCACGCAAACTCAACTTATTACCTCCAGACAACCTAGCCCGGGCAACAGATTATATTGATGACCAGATTGCTTTTGCGGAAGATCTAGACTCCAAAGGATATTTATACAAGATCGACGGCGATGGTATGTATTTTGACACATCTAAGGTTAAAGACTATGGTAAGTTGGCCAAACTAGACATAGAGGGTCTTGAGGCAGGCTCTAGGGTATCAGTTGAGGGTAAGCGCAATATCACAGACTTCGCAGTCTGGAAATTCAGCCCAGAAGACAAAACTCGGGACATGCAATGGGAGAGTCCTTGGGGACTAGGCTTTCCAGGCTGGCACCTAGAGTGTTCAGTTATAGCACGAGAGACACTTGGCGACCAAATTGATATTCACACAGGCGGAATTGACCACATACCAGTTCACCATACTAATGAAATTGCTCAGACCGAGTCAGTAACCGGACAGCAATTTAGTCAAGTGTGGCTGCATAGTAACCACATAAAATCCGATGGCCAAAAAATGAGTAAAAGCCTCGGCAACATCTACACTCTTTCCGACATCGAGGAGAGAGGAATCAACCTATCAGCGTTTCGACTGTTTGCGCTAAGCAAACACTACTCGACCGAAGGTAATTTCACTTGGGACAACCTAGAATCGGCCGCAAATACTTTAAAAAAGTGGCAAACCAGTGGCGCGCTTATTTACCAGCCCAGTGATCAGCCGATTACCTATACGGCCAAAGATATAGAAAACGACGCAGCTAAACTCCTAGAATATTTACAAGACAACTTAGATACCGTTAAGTATAAGTCTGTGATCGACAATGCTATGGGCAGATTCCTATATAGCGGACGCAGCCACGAAACATGCGAAGCGATGATTAGTTTTATTAATCGAATTAATGATCTCTCTGGAATAAATCTAAAAACTACAGATATTTCTCAGGAGCAGAAAG
This sequence comes from uncultured Candidatus Saccharibacteria bacterium, assembly GCA_964554245.1. Lineage (GTDB taxonomy): Bacteria > Patescibacteriota > Saccharimonadia > Saccharimonadales > UBA4665 > JAGXIT01. The sequence continues at coordinate 24,500 of CAZKNP010000008.1, forward strand.
ATCTTATAGCCCAAAGAATCGATGCTAAGAACAGCAATAATTGGGATGTCGCTGATAGTATTCGCGGCCAGCTGCTGGAGCAGGGAATTGCAGTGAACGATTTGCCGGGTGGCACATTCTGGCACCGCGCATAGACTAAACTTATCCGATTTTACGTGCAACCAAATTTACAGTGATCAAGAGCTATACTCAGAGATGCCTAGGCTGTTTTTGCCTTAGCTGAAGTTGTTGGTAGTTCCTTTTTCGACTCTGGCTTCAAGAGGTCGCGTCGCTCAAGGTAATCAACAAGAACAACCCTAATACAGCCGGCTACAGGAATGGCTACCAAAGCGCCCAATAGGCCGCCGAATGTACCCCCAATCAAGGCTGATATTAGCACCAATAGCGGCGACAGGTTGGTATTGCTTGCCTGAATTTTTGGCTGAACCGTGTAGTTTTCGATTTGCTGGTAAAGGATATAGTAACCCAAAACCACCAATGCGGCCGGCAAAGAGGTGAACAATGCAACGACTGTACAAATTGCCGCGCCAATTGTGTGACCCACCATCGGTATCAGGCCGCAAATAAAGACAATCACCATCAAGGCTATCGGGTAGCTCACGTCCATAATAAAGAAGACTGGAACAATCAAGAGGGCGGCGATTGAGGCGAGTAGCACCTGACCGTTGACATAGCCTTGGATCACTCTTAGCATTTCGTGGGTTAGCTTTTTCGCATGCGGTCGACGCTTAGCTGGCAGCAGCGTGTAGGCTAGATTTCCCCAGCGAGGCCCTTCGAAAAGCATCATTACAGTTAGCACCATAACAACTACGATAGAGAACAAGCTTGATCCGACTTTTGCGACCGTACTTATAGCCGAACTACTAATCTGACCAACTCTATCGCCCAGCTGATCAGCAATATTATCTACTTGTTCTTCTAGGTTATATTGGCGGACAAAAGAACCGATCGGCGTATTTTCGTTCTTAGCATCGGCAACTATTGAAGGTGCTGTCTTAACGAAAGATACTGTCTGACGCACCAATGGAGGAACCACTGCTACCATGAATCCAATCAAGGCGGCAACAATAACAAAAATAGATATAAGGGTCGCTAGGGCTCTTCGGTCCTTCTTCTTGCCCTTCGGTAAGCGAGTAGCTAACCATCGTACCGGCTCATTAAGAGCTAGCGCCAAGAACATGGCTGTGGCTATGAGCGTCAGGACTCCCAGGCTATGCTTGATGGCGATAAATGCAATAATGCCACCACTCACCAAGACTAAACCTCGAACAATTGTTCGATTTGATAGTGTAATTTCAACTTCTTGATCGTTTTTTCTGAATATCATAGCCTAAGTATACAACAATCCTTCTCTTGTCAAATAGCCATAACTAATCGGTCGGAAGACTGCGTACGGCTTGACGGTAGATGTCTTCAATTTTATCGCCAACAATTTCGATATCGAACTGCTCGGCGTACATTTTTTGGCGCTCAGATAAGATTGATCTAAGCGACCGATCAGCAAGAAGATTGGCTATTTTTTTAGCAAATGAATCTGTATCTAGCGGGTCAACCAAACAATCGGTCAATCCATGTAACACGCTAGCGTAACCGGGATTATTGCCCGCCAGCACCGCTCCGCGGGATGACGCCAACGCCTCAACAACACTAATACCAAAACTCTCGCCCGAGATACTTGGCAGAGCAACAATATCTCCCGACTGAAGTAGGGAAGGTTTGTCAGCCTCGTCAATAAAGCCTGGAAAATTAAAAACCACTCTGCCGCCAACAGCCTTGGAAAATGCTTGCAACTCGTCAAGTTGATCGCCCTTGCCGGCTATAGTCACCCTGAAAGCCTCAGCGAACAAATTATCGTCAACAATTTTCTTAACGGCTTCAAGCAGTTGCCTTGCGCCTTTTCTTGGCACTAAACGGCCTAGAAAAACAATATGTGGCATGTCATTCTCGGCGGATTCTTCGATCATAAAATCGGAAACGTCAATCGGGTTTGGCACAACAACACTATCAATATCATAAATTTCTTTAGCGAAATCTTTCGCAGGCGGTGAAACACTCATCATTTTATTTATGCGCTTAGCGGTAGGCTTGTTTAGAAGCGCCAAACCGCGATTAGCCCACTTTACAGGCAAAGAGTAGGGCAGGATATGAAATGTGCCAACCACAGCCGTGTTGCCAGGAAGTTCACTTATAAACTTTCCGGCAAAGAACGGACTATAGGGTGCTTGTACATGAACCACATCAAAGTGATGTTCAGCTAAAAATGCTTTTAGTAATTTTGGATCAATCGAGCGCGGCATCGTCATAGAGTTTCCATTGAAGCTAACCGCCATGTTAGTAACTAGTGAGTGCAAGTTTGGCAAGTCAGTCCGCTTGGTTTCTCCAACCAAAAAATGAACCTCATGACCACGCCTGGTCATCTCTTCGGCAACGCGCATAATATACTGCTGGACTCCATCAGGACGGTCAAGCGAGTCATCAAACAGGATGCCGATTTTAAGACTTTTGCCTAGTCCCATCTTTTACCAATCTTTCATAAATAGCTTCATATTGATCAATTATTTTTGGATAGGCGAACTGCTCGACATATGTTTCCGCCCAGGTTTTAAACATTTTTCGGAACTGTTGGTCATACAAGAACAACTCCAAACGATTAGCAAACTGTTCAGCGTCTTTGGGGTTAATTAGCGATGTCTGGCCGACCTCACGCAGCACACTGCGATAACCGGGATTATCTCCGGCAACCACCAAGCCGCAACCCGACAAACCTTCGATAGGTGCCACACCAAAACTCTCACCAAAAACAGCCGGAGCCACAAAAACGTCGGCGTTGGCCATTAAGTTAAGTTTGGGCTCGTGCTCAATAAAACCAAGGAATTCAACGTCTTCGATATTATGTTTCTTCACATATTGTTGCAGATTCTTAAAATCAGGACCCATACCAGCGATTAACAACCTAACGTCGTCATGTCTTTTGCGCAGCTCATTATAAGCAGGCAACAGGTACTGCACACCCTTACGTTCCTCTAGGCGACCAACGAAAACGATTGTTTTCTTGGTTTTATGTAAGGGTTGGTCAGAACGAGCGGCGCGAAGATCGGCCACCGGGATGCCGTTAGGTATAATTTTTATCTCACGGTCCGTAAGACTAGAAACATGTTCGGAAGCTGGCCCGGAAACAGCAACTAACTGATCGATATATTTCAAAGGCCCAAGCGTGTATGCGCGGCCAGCGGCTTTTATGATATCGGCCACTACTGTCTCTGGGAATTTGGCATGAAATGTGGCCACAACAGGACATTTGCGTCGACGTAAAATCTGCGCGTTAAGCAACGGCACCCACGGCTCATGAACGTGAATGACATCAAATTTTTCATCCTCTAAGACTTTTTCAATCTCGTCGGAATTCAAGCTTACGCTCACTTGAGCCACTGTTCCGAGTGGTGTCTTGGGGTCTGTTGCCTTGCCGATATATATAACTCTGGTATCAATAGACTCAGGACGGCCTTGCTTAGGATTGGGCGTAATAATTACTGGCTCATGGCCGCGCTTAGTCAGCTCGCGAGCCGACTCTTTGACAATTTCCTGCACAGCACCACCAAGCGCCATGTTATATGGGCACAAAAGGCCAATTTTCATACGTCTAATTATACACTACTTCTTAGGCTTTGACCCCTCGAGCATTTTTCTCAGAGATTTGGGTAGCATTACCGCCAGCTCCTGCTTATTGCCGAGAATACTTGGTGTGTGTGAGACCGACTTCATCAACCCCTCAGTGTAATTTTCAAAAACTATCTGCATATGCTGAGCAACTACCGATGTGTCAAAATACTGGTCAGTGTTTGATGCGACGTGATAAAAAGGAACGTTAATTTGACCAATACAATTATCTAGAGTGAAGAAGTTAGATGTTGTATACCAGTGAGTTCGGACATGATTGACTTGCCAAAGTTTCGTCTCAAACTTAACCAGCTCATCAAAACGTTCGGCACCGACCTCCTTGAAGCGCAATTTACCCGCCGGCATCCGGGTGTAGATATTACGAATAATTGCATCTCTTAAAACTGCATGCCTAATAAACCATGCGACCGGTTTAGTCGAAAGAACTCGACATAGCTTTGAGATGGTTTTTCGCTTGGCAGGAGAATACAAAAAGTCATTGCGATGCGTAAAACCAACCACGCTAACAACTAGATCAATTTTGCCAACTAACTCTGGGTAGCGATGGAGCATCCTGGTCGCCACCACAAATCCAAAAGAAACACCGATGATCGTTAATCGGCGGCGACGATAACGCAGCTTCACAAAAGCAGCCAGGTAGTCAGCGTAGGCATCAAGTGTTGGTTTTTTGCCAATAGAGTAGAAACTATCCATACCACCCAGCCCTGGCAAGTCCGGCATCGTGACAGTTCCGTAGTCCTGCAGGTTCTGTACTAAGCCCCACCAGCGCTCAAGCAGCGCATGATGCCCGTAAAGCAATAGTATTTCACGACCGCCGGATTTGGTTGCAGGAGCACGCAAAACTCGCCCCTTCATTCCATTAACATTGAGGGGCTGGATATACTTGTCGGCTGCTGAATTGGTGTTAAATTTCTTCTTAGCCATTTACTACTAGACTAGTATAGTCACGCGCAATTAATAGGGCAAGTCATCTGTTTGAAGTTGTTTTTGTGGTATGCTTGTGCTCATGAATCGATCAACTAAGAAAATTGCAATTATCGGCATACTACTAGCAGTCATAGTCATTTTGTTTGCCGTCCGCCCGTTCGCCGACAAAGAACCGAAAATAGATACCGGCGACAATAAAACCAAACAGACAAACACAAAGCAGACTCCATCAGAAACAAATAAGCCGTCAACCGTACGCTTTGTAGCGATGGGTGATATGCTACCCCACGACAGTGTTGTTGCTAACGCTAAGTCTGGCAATGGTTATGACTTTGCGAAGTATTTCAGTAGGATTCAACCAAGCTACAAAGATGCTGATGTGGTTTTCTGCAACCCTGAAGCAATTGCCGCCGGCGAAGACCTTGGTATATCTGGTTACCCAGCCTTCAATGCGCCAACAGAATTTGCGCGCGACTTAGTGAAAGGCGCTGGCTGTAATTTAATCGCCCTAGCCAATAATCACATCAATGACAAAGGACAGTCCGGTATCGATGCCAACCTTGAAGTTTGGGATAAGCTAGATGTTATCGCCAAGAATGGATCAAACCGCTCGAGCGAAGAGCAGGGTAAGGTGGCATACTTCACCAAGAACGACATTAAGTTCGCTTTTCTAGCCTTTGCCGATTACAGCAATAATACTAATCTGACTGATTACGGCCTAAACAACTACCACAACCGTGATTTGGTTAATAAATTAATGAATGAGGCTCGGGCGAATGCTGATGCTGTTATCGTCAGTGCTCATTGGGGCAGAGAGAATACCGATCGCCTTACGTCAGACCAACAAACCAGCGCTCAGATGTTTGCCGATCTAGGGGCCGACGTCGTCATTGGCAGCGGGCCACATGTACTACAAAGGGTTTCAACTCTAAGTGGCAAAGACAATCGCAAGACCTTAGTGTGGTATAGCATCGGCAACATGCTATCTTCACAGATCACCATAGACCAACTGACTGGTGCCATAGCCGGATTTACGATTAAAAAAGAAGCTTCCGGAGTAAAGGTTAGTGACCCATCGATAATCTCCACGTTTATGTCTTACGATTGGCCGGCAGCGGACCGCGCCATTGAAAAACTAGACACTAGGACCAACCTACAGCTCCTTCCACTAGCTGATTCAGGCGATGCCGTATCAAAGATGTTCGGGTCGTCATACTCAGCAAACGAGCGTATTAACTACGTTAAAAAAGTTACAGCCAACGACTCGGTCTTAGTCCGCTAGCATCTATTAGATCTTGTTCTGTTTGACCAGCTCTGAGCGTGCGCTTTCAAGGTAAGAAACGATTTCATCCAGTGTTAATCCAGAATCATATACAGCTTTCGCTAGAGGCTTACCGACATAGCGGAAATGCCAAGGTTCATACTGATACTTGGTTATTTCGGTTTTGTCAGCCGGGTAACGCAAAATGAAGCCGTATTTATAACTGTTTGCTGCTAGCCACTTACCGGCGGGCAGATCCCCGAAGCATACCTCCAAATAGCAATGGCGGTCAGAATAACTTATGTCCAGCGCCAAGCCTGTTTGGTGCTCGCTAGTACCAGGGCGGGCGCTTTGTTTATCAGCTACCTCTTGACCATAAGCCTTCGAAATACCGTTGTAGTAGATAGACTGAAGGGCCTTTGAACGGAAGCCGCTGGCTAGCATCAGATCATAGCCTTCGGCCTCAGCGTCTGCAAACATCGCCTCCAAATCTGCATTGACGATATCTCTCATTGACTTTTCATCGTTGCTCTTGTCTGGGCGCTTGTTAATATCTGGCTGGATTAAATCAGATGGTCGGTAGTCTTGATTTAGTAATGGACGATCTTTATTGACCACTGTCCACAAACTGTCGGGCTGATGAAAATCCTCGGCCATGGCAGCAACCGGCTCCACTCCAGGCAATTTGATTTGAATTTCCTGAGCTTTTACTTTCGTTTCACCCTTATCCTTCTTAGAGGCTGTTGGTGTAGTGTTGCTTGTCGACTGACTGGAATCATCCCCATTTTGCCTAGATACGAGGAAGCCAATAGCCAAGGCAACGACAATTAGAAGAATTATTAGTGGGGTGTTACTTTTTTTACTACTCATCAAGTCCAGTATATCACTGAGCCTTGAGTTTATAGGTGTTTTAACTTACAATATTCATGCCTATCCGACATTTATCAGATAGCAAATTAACCGTACTTTTTATGTTAGTGGGACGTCGCCAAGTGGTAAGGCACCGGGTTTTGGTCCCGGCATCCGGGGGTTCGAATCCCTCCGTCCCAGCCA
>CAZKNP010000009.1:0-31412 GCA_964554245.1 uncultured Candidatus Saccharibacteria bacterium
GATCGGCGCTGACAGGCAGACCTTGGTCGTTGTCGAAGAAAAGACCGACATGATCAAGCAGGCAACCAACAACCTCGGTGAGGTTAAGGTAGTTCAATCTTCATACGTCAATGTATTTGATGTTATGAATGCCCGTAAGATTGTCATCACCAAAGAAGCGCTCAAGCAGATCGACGCTTGGCTGGGTGTTTCTGGCGGTGCGGCTAAGGAGGAGAAATAATATGCATCTTTTGAAGCCACGCATGAGCGAAAAGTCATTTGCTCTCAGCCAGACAAACAATACTTTTGCAATCGATGTTCCTGTCGGACTTGGCAGTAACGAAGTTGCTAAGGCTGTTGAATCTCAGTTTGAGGTTAAGGTAGCTAAGGTTCGCATGGTAAACCGCAAGGGTAAAGTTAAGCGAGTAATCAATGTTAGCGGCAAGCGCTCTAGCAACCGTACCGGTACAACCGCTCGGGTACGTAAAGCTTATGTAACTCTAGCCGAAGGCAGCCATTTGCCATTCTTTGCTGCTGAAGAAAAAGAAATCGAGGAAGCCAAAAAGCAGGACGATAAGGAAGCTAAGAAGGCTGACAAGAAAGATTCGAAGGACGCCAAGAAGGCAGCGCCTAAGAAATCTGAAAAGGAGACTAAATAATGGCAATTAAGCAATATAACCCAACGACTCCTGGTCGACGTGGAATGAGCAGCCAAGATTTTGGTCTCATCACTACCAAGAAGCCAGTTCGTTCGCTAACTGTCAGCATGAAGCGTGGCAGTGGTCGCAACAACCAGGGTCGGATTACAACTCGCCACCAGGGCGGTGGCGCTCGCAAGCATTACCGCAAGATTAACTTTGGTTTTGTTGGCGAAGGAACCGTTGAGCACATTGAGTACGATCCAAACCGATCGGCTCGCATTGCGCGTATTCTAGACAGCAAGGGTGTTTACCACTATGTTTTAGCAACCAACGACATGGTTCAGGGCAAGAAGATTGTTGCTAGCGTTGAGGCTGCAATTGAGTCAGGCAACCGTCTGCCGCTCAACAACATTCCAGTTGGCTCAACTATCCATGCCATTGAACTACAGCCAGGTCGCGGCGCACAGTTAGTTCGCTCAGCCGGTAACAGCGCTCAGTTAGTCGCTAAGGAAGGTAAATACGGACAAGTCCGATTGCCAAGTGGTGAGGTTCGCCTAATCAATCTTGAGTGCACAGCTACCATTGGCTCAATCGGTAACGAGCAGCATCAGAACATTAAGCTTGGTAAAGCTGGCCGCAGCCGAAGACTCGGTCGTCGTCCAAGTGTTCGTGGTGTTGTCATGAACGCAGCCGATCACCCACACGGTGGTGGTGACGGTGGTCGTCACCGAATGGCTAAGGCGCCTCGTACTCCTTGGGGTCAGAAGACACTTGGATTCAAGACCAGGAGCCGAAAGAGCACCAACAATATGATCGTAAGAAGCCGTCATGCGGCCAAGAGGAAATAAACGATGAGTCGTTCACTTAAGAAAGGGCCGTTTGTAGATCCGAAGCTCGCGAAGAAAGTCGCGGCGCTTGGCCCAGAGGATCGCACAATTATTAAAACCTGGTCGAGGGCTTGCACGATTGCACCTGATTTTGTAGGCAAGACAATCGCAGTCCACAACGGCAAGGTACATGTCCCGGTCTTCATTACCGAAAACATGGTTGGACATAAGCTTGGTGAATTTAGCCCAACACGTAAGTTCCGCAGTCACGGCGGTAAGTTAGCGAAGGGGAAATAAACCATGGCAGTAAAAGCAGAGAGTAAGAATGTCCGCATGAGCCCACGCAAGGTTGCGGCGGTGGCTGCGCTAGTACGCGGTCGCACCGTAGCAGACGCATTGGTTATCCTGGAGCACACTCCACGCCGGGCCGCTCTTCCAGTCCTCAAGACTATCAAGAGCGCGCAGGCTAACGCGGCACACAATCACAACTACAAAGCAGACACGCTTAAGATAGTTGAAATTTCGGTCAACCACGGTAATCGCATGAAGCGATATCGCCCAGCAGCAATGGGCCGCGCACTTCCATACATTAAGCGCAGCAGCCATATTCGGGTTTTGGTTGACGGTGAAGTTCGTCCAGCTAAGAAGCCGGCAACAGCTAAGCCAGCAGCAAAGAAGGAGGCAAAGTAATGGGTCAGAAAGTTAACCCAATTTCAATGCGCCTGCAGGTCAATAAAGATTGGCGTAGCAAGTGGTTTGCAAACAAGCGCGACTATGCCACCTACTTGGCTCAGGACCTTGAAGTTCGTAAGATTGTACAGAAGAAGTATGGTAGCCGAGGCGCTATCAACAAAGTCGATATTGAAAGGTCTCCAAACTTGGTGACCGTAACTATCGCTACCGCTAAGGCTGGTGTTGTTATCGGCCGAGGTGGTCAGGGTGCTCAGGAGCTTAAGGCTGCTGTTGAGAAAATCTATGGCGTCCCAGCTAGAGTCAATATCGAAGAAGTTAAGAAGCCAGACTTGCACGCTAAGCTTGTTGCCGAGAACATCGCTAACCAGCTTGAGAGGCGAATGAGCTTTAGGCGCGCTATCAAGAATGCTAGCGCTAGTGTTATGCGCGCTGGAGCCTTGGGTGTTCGTATCGAGGTAGCCGGTCGTTTGAACGGTGCCGAGATGAGTCGCCGAGAAAAAGAAGCGGTTGGATCAGTTCCTTTGCATACCATTAGGGCTGATATCGATTTTGCAAGTGTTCGAGCACAGACTATCGCTGGTGTTATCGGCGTTAAGGTCTGGATTTACAAGGGGGAGAAATAAATGTTACTTCCAAAACGAACTAAATTCCGCAAAATCCGCAAGGGTAAAATCCGCGGCGTAGCTACGTCGGGTAACTACATCGCCTTCGGTGAGTACGCACTACAGGCACAAGGCCACGAACGCATCACTAGCCGACAGATCGAAGCGGCCAGGCAGGCCATGACTCGCTACATCAAGCGTGGTGGTAAGATTTGGATTCGCATCTTCCCGCACATTGCCGTAACCCGCAAACCTCTTGACGTCAAGATGGGTAGCGGCAAGGGAAGCCCAGAGTTCTTTGTTGCCAAGGTCCGCCCAGGCACAATTATGTTCGAGATGCAGGGTGTTTCAGAAGAAGTTGCCCGTGAGGCAATGCGACTGGCCAGCCACAAGCTACCAGTTAAGACAAAATTCTTGGTAAAGGAGGGTGCATAGAATGAAGCTTGTAGATATTCGTAAGCTTAGCACCGCAGAGCTAACAAAAGAGACGGCAAAACTAAGGGATGAAATTGCTGAGCTGAAGCGCCATATTTATATGGGCGACAACGAGAACGTTCGTGCCGTGCGAAATAAGCGCAAAAACCTTGCCAGGATGCTAACTGTTCTCGGTGAGAACCTTGTAAAGGAGGCGAAGTAATGGCCAAATCAATTACCGGTACAGTCTCTAGCAATAAGACTGACAAAACTATCGTCGTAACTGTTCGTGAGCGCAAGACGCATCCGCTCTACCGCAAGCAGTACAGCACGACCAAGAAGTTTATGGCTCACGACGAAAAGAACGAAGCAAACATTGGCGACAAGGTTGTTATCGTTGAATCGAAGCCACTTAGCAAACGCAAGAGGTTCACTCTTGATTACGTTGTTGAGAAGGCTGAGGTTAAGCATGTCGAGCCAGAGGCTCCAGCCAAAGCTTCTAAGAAAGAAGCTGAGGAGTCAGAAGGGAGCGAGGCATAATGATTCAGCAAGAAAGCCGGCTGATCGTCTGCGATAACAGTGGCGCTAAGGAAATCCTATGTATTAGGGTTCTTGGCGGCACCCGTAGGCGCTACGCTAAGGTTGGCGACATTATCACGGCTACCGTGAAGCAGGCCAGCCCAACAGGAAATGTTAAGAAAAAGAGCGTTGTTAGGGCAGTTGTAGTACGAACTCGGAAAGAGATTAAGCGACCAGATGGTAGCACGATCAAATTTGACGACAACGCTGCTGTTATCATCGGTGATGATAAGAACCCTAAGGCTACCCGTATTTTCGGTCCAGTCCCAAGGGAACTTCGCGATATGGGCTATAGCAAGATTATCAGCTTAGCTCCGGAGGTACTTTAAATGAAGACTAAGCAAAGTACAGACAGCAAGAAGGTTTACAAGATTCGCCTGAAGAAGGGTGACCTAGTGCAGGTTCTAGCTGGCAAGTATAAGGGCAAGCAAGGCAAGGTTGTCGCCGTTCATCCAACAGAGAACAAGGTGACTATCGATGGCATTAATATCGTCAAGAAGCACGTCAAACCAAGCCAGACTCAGCCACGCGGCGGCATCGTCGAAATTACTAAGCCAATTTGGGTTAGTAAGGTAGCGATCGTTGATCCTAGCACCAAGAAGCCGGCTCGTATCGGCTACAAGCTAGAGAAAGATGGCGCCAAGACTCGAATCTTCAAAGGTTCGGGCAAAGAAATTAAGCAAGAGTCAACCGTAACTGCAACCAAGAAGGGAGGTAAGTAATTATGGCTGAAGCAACAACTAAGTCTGCTAAAAAGACCGAGAAATACACACCTCGTCTTCAAGCGCAGTACAAGGACAAGATTGTCGCAGAGCTTCTTAAGGAGCTTGAGTTAAAGAACATTCACCGTGTTCCTAAGCTAGAGAAGATTGTTGTGAATGTTGGTCTTGGTAGGGCTAAGGATGACAAAAAAGTTATCGAAGCTGCCAAGAACACGCTACGCAAGGTTACTGGCCAGGAGCCAGTTGAAACTATTGCCAAGAATTCAATCGCTGGCTTTAAGCTCCGCGAAGGTAACATGATTGGTCTTAAGTTAACTCTGCGGGGCGAGCGTATGTATGAGTTCATGGACAGGCTTATTAACATCGTTATGCCAAGACTGCGCGACTTCCATGGAGTTAGCAACAAGGCTTTCGATAAGCAGGGTAACTACAGTATTGGTCTGACTGATCAGTCTGTTTTCCCAGAGCTAACTTTTGAAGAAACAACTACTCCTCATGGTATGCAGGCAGTATTTGTAATTAAGTCAGAGGACAAGGCACACGCTAAGGCGTTGCTCCAGAAATTTGGCATGCCATTCGAGAAGGAGGGCAAATAGTATGGCTAAGAAATCAATTCTTGCCCGAGACGCAAAGCGAATTAAGATGATCGATAAGTATGCTAAGAAGCGTGCTGAGCTCAAAGAGCTTGGTGATTTCGACGGTCTAGCGAAGTTGCCTCGCAATTCATCGCCAACCCGCCGCAAGAACCGCTGTGTCGCAACTGGTCGACCGCAGGGCTACATGAGGCAGTTTGGCCTAAGTCGTATTGCCTTTAGGGAAGAAGCAAGCAAGGGTAATATCCCTGGTGTAACGAAAGCGAGCTGGTAATGAGTGCAACAACTACAGATCCTATCGCCGATATGCTAACTCGTATCCGCAATGCTATTGCAGTTGGCAAGAACGAGGTTAGCCTGCCTCATAGTAAGGCTAAAGAACACGTGGCTATTTCGCTACGCAACAACGGCTTCTTACAGGACGTTACGGTTAAGGAATTAGGTGTCGGCAAGCAGCTGAATATTCTAATTAACCTTGACGGCGAGAACGCAAAGATTACCGAAATCAAGCGCATTAGCAAGCCAGGTCGACGCGTCTATGCAAACGCTCGTGAGATCCCAAGTGTTAAGCGCGGTCGCGGCATCCTTATCATCAGCACCTCAAAAGGCTTGATGACTGGTGAAGAAGCTCGCGCTCTTGGCGTCGGTGGTGAATTAATTTGTCAGGTATATTAATTAGGAGTAAATAATGAGTCTGAGTCGAATCGGAAAACTACCAATCGAGATTCCGTCAGGTGTGACAATCACGGTTGACTCTGGTGAGGTGACTGTTACGGGCAGCAAAGGCACCCTAAAACAGTTCATTACACCGGATGTCGATGTGAAAGTTGACGACGGTGTTCTCACGGTTTCGCCTAAAAACGAAACTCAAACCGCTAGGGCGCAACATGGCCTAATGCGCTCTCTCGTCAATAATATGGTTATTGGTGTTAGCCAGGGCTTCTCAAAGAAATTAGAGCTTAATGGTGTCGGTATGCGTGTAGCTATGCAAGGCACTGACTTAAAGCTTAATATTGGCTTTAGCCATGAGGTTATTTACAAAGTTCCTCAGGGTGTTCAGGTTGCTGTCGAGCAGAACACAATGACAGTTAGCGGCATCAACAAGCAGCAGGTTGGTCAGGTTGCTGCAGAAATTCGTGCGCTTAAGAAGCCTGAGCCGTATAAGGGCAAGGGTATCAAGTACGAGGGCGAGCGAATCTTGCGCAAGTCTGGTAAGTCAGGAAAGGATAAGTAAGCATGAGTGTTGAAAAGAAATCACAAAACCGTGCTCAACGCAAAAACCGCGTTCGCGCAACGGTTGTCGGCACGTCTGAACGTCCTAGGTTGAGCGTTTTTGTTAGCGCTACCAATGTGAGCGCTCAGATTATTGATGATACGACCGGTAAGACACTGGTTAGCGCTTCATCAATCGGATCTAAAGACAAGACGACACTTACAGAGAAGGCTGCTAAGCTCGGTGCTGACATTGCCGATAGGGCAAAGAAGGCTAAAATAACACAGGTTGTGTTTGACCGAGGTGGCAGGAAGTACCATGGTCGAGTTAAGGCTCTTGCGGACGCCGCAAGGGAGAAGGGATTGGAGTTTTAAGCTATGGCCGAAGAGAATACTACAAAAACAGCGGCACAGGCACCAGCCCCTGCTAATCAGCGAAATCAGGGTGGCTACCGAGGCGGCCAACAGCGTCGTGGTCGTGGTCCTCGCCACGAGCAGCCAGCTGAAGAGAAGATGTTTGACGAGCGAGTCATTCATATTGACCGAGTCGCTAGGGTTGTAAAGGGCGGTCGACGTTTCCGCTTCCGTGCTCTAGTTGTTGTTGGCGATAAAAAAGGTAAAGTCGGCATTGGTCTAGCTAAGGGTGCAGATGTAACTGCAGCCGTCGCTAAGGCAACCGACGTCGCCAAGAAGCATTTTGTAAAAGTTATTCGTTACAAAGATACTATCCCGCATGATGTAGACGGTAAGGTTGGTGGTGCGCGTATTTTGATTATGCCAGCTGCTCCAGGTACCGGTTTGATTGCTGGTGGTGTGGTTCGTACGATTTTGGAAGTTGCCGGTGTCAGCAACGCTCTAAGTAAGTCACTTGGGTCAAGCAATAAATCAAATATTGCTTACGCAACATTAGCGGCACTTTCTACTATTGAGCCCGCTAAGAACTGGGTGACAACTAAGCACAAGGCTATGAAGAAAGACGCTCCAAAGGCAGAAAAGTCAGCTGAGCCAAAGAAGGTTGCGGCCAAGAAGCCTGCTGCAAAAGCAACTAAGAAAGAGGAGAAATAAGCATGCAGTATCATGAACTTACCTCTGGCGATAAGCAGTCAAAACGACGGGTTGGTCGAGGTATTTCGGCTGGACGCGGCAAGACAGCTGGTCGCGGCACTAAGGGTCAGGGCGCAAGGTCTGGCTATAGCAAAAAACCAGGCTTTGAGGGTGGTCAAAACCCGCTAATGCAACGCATGCCTAAGCTGCGCGGCTTCAGAAGTTTACGCACACCTGCAGTCAATGTTTACACTGAACAGCTAGCAGATCTTGGCGGCAAGGTAACAAACCAGGTCTTGGCCGACAAGGGTGTCATCGAGTCACCATATGTGAAGGTCAAGCTTCTTTTTAGAGGAGAAGTAACCAAGCCTGTAGTAGTTGAATTACAGAGCGCTAGCTTGAACGCAATGGAAGCGGTTCAGAAGGCTGGGGGCAGCTTTACGGCAGTCGCTAGGCCGATGCGCCAGGCTAAGAAAAAAGACGATAAATAGAATATAGCTGTCTATCGTTTAAAGGCGCCTCAACCTAAGAGGCGCTTTTTATGTGCTTTAGTAAATGTATAAATCATGAAAACGAAAATACCCCTCAGGGGCTGGCTTATTGTCGGCGGTGCACTTATAGTTTTCGGCGTTATCATGGCAGAAAAAAGAAAGCCAAAACGAACAAAGTCACGTAAGTATAGAAAATTGAAATAAAACTACCCCGAGCAGTTAAGATTACTAGCAGATACAACTAAAACCCTGTATACTAGCACCCAGAATTGAATAAAAGATAAGGTAATTGAAGTGAACTGGAAAGTTATTTTAGCGTCCTTTAAAGAGAAAGACATGCGAAAGCGTATTTTCTCTGTTTTAGCTATTTTAGTTGTATACCGCATATTGGCTCATGTGCCAGTGCCGCTCGCCGATCCACAGACGTTAAAACAGGTCCTGACTAACTTATTCAGTAGCGATACTCCGCAGTTGCTGAGCTTCCTAAACATTATGGGTGGTGGTGCGTTAGCTAACTTCTCTATTATGATTGCCGGCCTTGGCCCATACATTAACGCCAGCATTATTATGCAACTCCTAACTAAGGCCATTCCTAAGCTCGAAGAAATGCGCAAAGATGGCGAATCTGGCCAGAAGCGTATTAATCAATACACTCGTATGCTAACTTTCCCTCTGGCTATCGTTCAGGCAATCGGTTCTATTTTCCTGGTCAGGCAGTATGCCCAGCAAGTCGGCGGTATCGGTGATATCACTGCCAATACATCGATTTCGCACTGGGTGTTGATGGTAGCCGCTCTCACTGGCGGATCGATGCTCTTGATGTGGTTGGGTGAGCAGGTGACCGAGAAGTCGGTCGGAAATGGTATCTCGTTACTTATTACTGTAGGTATCGTCAGTGCATTACCAGCAACTATATCTCAATTCTGGGATTCAATTTTTGTGCCAGGGTCAAAGTGGGAGATCTTTGGCTTAACATTGCCGATAAACAGCTCTGCACTCTGGTTCTCGCTAATAGTGCTGGCCATAGTAATTATAGTTACCTGGTTAGTGGTGATGCTCAACGAAGCATCGAAGCGTCTGACAGTCAATTATGCTAAGCGCGTCCAGGGTAATCGCACTTACGGCGGCGTTACTACCACGCTTCCAATTAAGCTAATAACAGCCGGTGTTATCCCGATCATTTTTGCAGTAGCTTTCTTGAGTGTCCCGAGTTTTGCTGGCACACTGTTGTCCAATAGTAAAAGCGAACGATGGCAAGAGCTTGGCACTAACCTTGTGAATTGGTTCCAGAACCCAACGGCTCAGACCTTCGCAGCAGGCGGCTGGCAACCATACATCTACCCGGTAGTCTATTTCTTGCTGGTATTCCTGTTTACCTTCTTCTACACCAGTATTACCTTCAATAGTAAGGAAATTGCTGAGAATCTACAGAAGCAGGGTGGATTCCTTGAGGGTGTTCGATCGGGCTCTCAGACCGAGAAGTATCTAGCCAAGACGGTTAACAAGCTAACTCTATTTGGTGCGATTTCGCTAGGTCTATTGGCTGTCATGCCAATTGTTGCTCAGGTGTTTGTAACGAGCAGTATCGCCCTCGGTGGTACTAGCGTGCTCATTTTGGTGGCGGTATCGCTTGAAACGCTCCGTGCTGTTGAGTCGAGGGCGCTGATGGTAACCTACGACCAATATAGTCGTGATGATTTCTTCCATGACATGGATGATGACGAAGAATCAGGCAAGAAGAAAAAGAAGCTGTTCGGACGTAAATTAAAGACCAAGAAGGCATAAGAGTAGTTGTTTCAAATAACACTTTACAAGGTGTAGTGTTATTTGCTATAATTGATTGACGTTATAAGTTATGGGCGCAAGTAAAGAAGTAATCGAACTATCTGGAAAGATTGTAGAGACCCTGCCTGGGGCTCAGTTTCGAGTTGAGCTCGAAAACGGCCATAAAATCATAGCGCATGTCGCCGGCAAGATGCGAAAGCATTTTATTCGTATCGTACCTGGTGACGCGGTAACGGTTGAATTAACTCCCTACGATCTCACCAAGGGGCGTATAACCTACCGACGAGGGTAACCACTCTTAGATTGGTTCATCCGGACTGACAGCCACCCATAACGCTGTCGAAGTACGGATCAATCTAAGCGGAGTTTCCGTTTATATCAATTAAAAGCAGTGAGTCATTGCTGGAAGGAGCATGATCCGTACATGAAGGTACGTGCAAGCGTAAAGAAGATCAGCCCAGACGACAAAGTCGTACGTCGTAAGGGTCGGGTCTATATCATCAATAAAACTAAGCCAAAGCACAAGCAAAGGCAGGGATAGACTATGGCACGAATTTCCGGGGTTACAATCCCAACCGAAAAGCAAGTCTGGGTCGCCCTGACATATGTCCACGGCATTGGCCCAAAGACAGCTGACGATATTTTGTCAGCCGCCAAGATCGACCGCACTGTTCGAGTCAAAGATTTGACCGATGCAGAAATTGGTCGCATCCAAGATTACATTAACGAACACCTAGTTGTTGAAGGCGAGCTCCAGCGAGTCGTCAACGGCAACATCAAGCGTCTTAAGGACATCGGTAGCTACCGTGGCCTAAGGCACAAGAGCAACTTACCATCACGTGGTCAGCGCACCAAGACAAATGCGCGCACCAGGCGAGGCAAGAAGGTGACGGTCGGTGGAACCGCTAAAAAAGTAGCAAGTAAGACCTAAGGGGTAATGTAATGGCAGAAGAAACGACACAAGCAGCTGCTCCTTCGGTAGCAGTTCCGAAACGAAAGAAATCAAAGCGAAGTGTGAGCGCAGGTCAACTGCATGTTCACGCGAGCTTTAATAACACCATTGTCACTCTGACCGACACAGCTGGTGCTGTGTTGGCCGCTAGTAGTGCAGGCGCCTGTGGCTTCCGTGGCTCTAAGAAGGGCACGGCTTACGCTTCACAGGTTGCGGCCGAGAAGGCTGGCGCTACTGCTAAGCAGGTTTATGGCCTCGGCAAGGTTAACGTCTTTGTTAAGGGCGTTGGTCTTGGACGAGATGCAGCTATCCGTGCTATGCAGACAGTTGGTATCCAGATTGAAAGTATTACAGATGTAACGGGCGTGCCACACGGTGGCGTTCGTCCTAAGAAAGCGCGAAGGGTCTAGAATATGGCACGAGATACACATTCGATTGTCAAGATGTCGCGCCGTGAAGGCTATGCTCTTCACCCAAAGGCGCACAAGGCGCTCGCTAAGCGTACCGCCAAGCCAGGCGCTAACGCTAATGCGCGGCTCCGCAACAAGCCAAGCCAGTATGCTCTTCAGCTTCGAGAGAAGCAGAAGGTTAAGAGGCTATATGGCTTGCTTGAAAAGCAGTTTAGTAACCTCATGGCAGAGGCAACAAGGACTGAGGGTCAGTCTGGTGTTATTTTGCTCCAGAACCTTGAGCGTCGTCTTGATAACGCTGTTTACCGTGCTGGTTTCGCACCAAGCCGCCGAGCAGCTCGCCAGCTAGTTACGCATGGTCACTTCATGTTGAACGGTCGACGAGTGGACATTCCGTCTATCCGCGTACGAATCGGCGACGAGTTGACACTGCGCGATCATAGCAAGGCTAACGAGTACTTCAAGAAGCTTGACGATGTTAGTCCGGCTCCATCGAGTACGCCAACTTGGCTAACAGTTGACCGCAAGAAGGTTGCAGTTAAGATTGCAAACATTCCAGCTCGCGACGATGCTGAACCAGAAATTAACGAACAACTAATTGTCGAGTACTACTCACGCTAATAGGAGGCAGAATATATATGTCAAAAACGATTCACGTTCCAGGTCTAGTAGTCGTAGATGAGAGCGCAGACAATACCGGTACATTTGTTGTCGAACCACTTCAGAGCGGCTATGGCATGACCTTGGGAAACAGCATCCGGCGCGTTCTGCTTTCTAGCATCAGTGGCGCAGCTGTAACCAGCTTCAAGGTCGAAGGTGCAACTCACGAGTTCACTACCATTACTGGTGTTAAGGAAGATGTTGTTGCTATCATGCTCAACCTCAAGCAACTTCGTTTCCGTGTTTACGGTGAAGAAGTCCACACTCTTCGAATCGAAAAGAAGGGTAAGGGTGTTGTAACCGCTAAGGACATCAAGACGAATGCCGATGTTGAAGTGGTTAACGCTAATCAGGTAATTGCAACCGTCGACGATGACAAGACCAGCTTTGTTATGGACATTGTTGTTGAAACCGGCCGTGGCTACCGAACAATTGAGGAAAGTACTGCTAAGAAGCAGAGCGATTTTATTGCACTTGACGCTATCTTTAGCCCAGTACAGAGGGTTCGATATAAGGTTGAAAAGACTCGTGTTGGTCAGCAGGTTGATCTAGATAAGCTATCTATGACTGTTGAAACCGACGGTACGATTAGCCCGCAAGATGCATTCGAAGAAGCTAACGCCATTTTGGTTAACCAGTACACAGCTTTGGCTGGTAAGACTCGCTTGCCACTTGAGGACAATACTCCAGGTGCTGGCGCTACAGAACAGCCAAATTCAGACAGTACACTGTTGACGACTTCTATTGAAGACCTAAACTTGACTGCTCGAACAACCAACGCATTGGTCAACAATGATATTCATAACATCCAGGATTTGTTTGCTCTTAGCGACACCGAGCTACGTGACCTTAAGGGTTTTGGTAGTAAGGCGCTGGATGAAGTTAAAGATAAATTAGCAGAATTGGAACTCTAACTATGCACCGACATGGATATAAAGGGACGAAGTTCCACCGAGAGAAAGATCAGCGAGAGGCGCTCATTGAGAGCTTGGCCGAAGCGTTGATTATCCATGGGAGCATTGTAACGACGCTTCCAAAGGCCAAGGCGGTGGTTCCTTACGTCGAAAAACTAATTACCAAGGCCAAGAAGGGCGACCTTCACAATCGAAGGCAGGTTTTGTCTGCTCTTCAGACCGTTTCATCTACTCACAAATTGGTTGATGAGATTGCACCTAAGTTGACCGGTCGCACTAGCGGACACCTAAGGATCACTAAGGAAGCTAACCGTCGTGGCGACAATGCGCCAATGGCACGTGTCAGTTTTGTTGATGACCTCAAGGAAGCTCCGGTTGCTAAGCCGGCAGCAAAGAAGGCTGAGCCAGCTGAAAAGGAGGCTAAATAATGAAGACTTATTCAGCAAAGCCAAGTGACGTAACTCGTAAGTGGTATGTGATTGATGCGGCTGACACAACTTTAGGACGTGTAGCTACTGAGGTTGCGACCCTTTTGACCGGTAAGCGTAAGCCACAGTTTACGCACCATATCGACTGCGGTGATTACGTTATTGTCATCAATGCCGATAACCTAAAGGTCACTGGCGAAAAAATGACAGACAAGAAGTACTATAATCACAGCGGTTTTCCTGGCGGTTTGCGCGAAAGACAGCTTAAAGAGCTCGTAGAGAAAGACTCTACTGAGGCTATCCGCCTTGCGGTTCGAGGCATGCTTCCAGTAAACAAGCTGCGTGATCCACGGCTACTTCGACTTAAAGTTTACACCGGTACTGAGCACAATCACGCCGCTCAGTCTCCAGAGGCAATTAGCCTGAAGGGAGATAAATAATCATGGCAGAAGCTAAAGGACATTATTACTTTGCACTTGGGCGACGAAAGAGTGCTACTGCACGAGTTCGTGTCATGAGTGGCAAAGGCGCCTTTACGGTTAATGGTAAGCCTGTCAACGAATATTTTGCAGAGAGTAAGAATTTGTTGAACGAGCTACAAAAGCCATTCGCAGCCCTAGATCTTCAATTGAAGGACTTTGATGTTAGTGTAGTGGTTAGCGGTGGCGGCCATGCTGGTCAGGTTGATGCAATCCGACTTGGTATCGCCAAGGCATTGGTCGAGAAAGACGAAAACTTCAAGAGTACACTAAGACGAGCTGAACTACTCGGACGCGATAGCCGCGAACGAGAGCGCAAGAAGTTTGGCCTTAAGGGTGCTCGTAAGCAGCGTCAGTTTACCAAGCGCTAGGCATCAAGACTCTAAAAGTGGGCGTTATCGCCCATAAAACTCCCCAGCAAACCACTGGGGAGTTTTATGTTTGAGTCATTGTTGATTGCAGAACCCTCGGACAGGTGATGAAATACTGTATAATACAGATTATGACAAAAAAAGTAATCCTGACAGGCATTAGGGCTAATAACGACCTGCATATTGGTAACTATTTTGGCGCACTGTTGCCACTTGCGGAAATGGCCAAAAAACACGCCGACGACTATCAAATTAATCTTTTCTTGCCCGATCTACATAGTTTTACTACGCCTGTTGACCACGACAAGCTGCGATCACAATCTGTTCACAATCTCCGGACTTTTGTGGCTGCGGGGTTGCCGCTAGATCATGACGATATATTTATCTATCGCCAGAGCTACATACCGGCTCATAGTGAACTAACAGTTATACTGAATAACTTTACCGGCATGGGGCAGATGTCTCGTATGACGCAGTATAAAGATAAATCTTCCAAACTTGGAGATGATCAGATTAGCGTTGGCTTGTTTGATTATCCCGTGCTGATGGCGGCGGATATCCTGCTATACAATGCAAATTATGTGCCGGTTGGGGACGATCAGACCCAGCATTTGGAATTTACCCGTGATATTGCTGAACGAATAAATTCACGCTTTGGTGAGATTTTCGTATTGCCGGAAGCGGTCGCAAAGCAAAAAGAATTCTTCGCCACTACCTTAGGGCGGGAGACTGGTCTGCGCATTAAAGATCTGCTTGATCCAGCAAAAAAGATGAGCAAAAGCTCAGAAGTGGATAAGGGTAGTATTTTTATGACAGAAGATCCGGTAGAGGCGGCTAAGAAAATCATGAGCGCCACAACCGACTCAGTCGGAGCTGTTCATTTTGATCCAGAAAAGCAACCAGGAATTTCTAATCTCCTGCAGATTCTAGCGTTACTTAGGGGCGTCCCTTTGGATGATGTTGTGAGTGAGTTTGATGGTCTGGAGCGCTACGGTGACTTCAAAAAGGTTGTTGCCGAAGAAATGAGAGTGTTCCTTGAGGATTATCAAAAACGTGTTATGGCCGTTAATGACAGCGAGCTGCTGGCCAAGCTTGAGTCTAGCGAAAGCGCTATGAACGAAACAGCAAAAAACACGCTTAGCCGAATACAAAAAGCAGTCGGTCTTCGCTAGTTTTGCGCTGCCGAAGACATGCGATTAGCTGATTGTGACTCGTTTGAGTTAAAATGGGTGTATGGCAAATATAGAGGTGAGCCGCGCTCAGCGCCTGGACCAGTACGTAGTTGGAGAGTTCGCAGATATTAGTCGTGCTTTTGCGGCTCGGTTAATTACGGACGGTAAGGTTATGGTCAACGGTGTAGTTGAAGTTAAGCCTGGCTATAAACTCAAACTAGACGATACGGTTCACATTGACTATGAGCCTGGACCAGAGGAAGATTATCCAGACATCGATCTAGAGGTGCTTTATGAAGATGAAGACTGTGTGGTTGTTAACAAGCCGGTCGGTGTGCTAGTGCACAGCAAAGGTGGTTTTAATCCAGAGGCAACAGTCGCTACTTGGCTTCGATCAAGGGTAAAAGGCATTGAAGGTAATCGTGCCGGAATCGTCCATCGGCTGGACCGCGTAACTAGCGGTGTGATGATTTGTGCAAAACATTCAGAAGCGCTCAGCTGGCTACAGAAACAGTTTGCTACGCGCAAAACCAAGAAGACATATTATGCTGTTGTCGCAGGTGTTATGCCGCACGAACAGGCGATTATTGATATGCCAATTGAACGCAATCCCAAGGCTCCAGCTACCTTTAGGGTTGGGCCAAATGGCAAATCTGCCACAACCCACTACACAGTTATTGCTACTGACCAGAAACACAGCCTGGTTCGTTTGCAGCCGGTTACTGGCAGGACTCATCAGCTCAGGGTTCATTTGGCTCATTTAGGTCATCCAATTGTTGGTGATGTACTTTACAGTGGAGAGCCGGCTGATCGTCTTTACTTGCACGCATCTGAGCTTGAGTTAACGGTTTTAAAAAATCATGAACGCAAAGTTTTTACCGCACTTCTACCAGTTGAGTTCAAAATGAAGGTTCAAGTAGACCGTGACTAGTTCTAGTCCTCTAGTAATCCACCCCGAGACTCAGCATGACCTGGACGGCTTTGTGGCAAATCCCGGACACGCAGTTATCTTAAGAGGTGTAAGAAATATTGGTAAAGAAACTCTAGCCCGGAAGTTGGCAGCTGAGCTTCTAGGGGCAGACAGAGGGCTAGATAATCACCCGGGCTATCTCGAGCCAGAGTTGGTCGGTGATATTTTTCCGGTTGAAAAGATTCGCCAGGTTGTATCGTTTTTTAATCTAAAATCGACTGGCGACAAGCGTATTAATAGGGTTGTATTGATAGCAGATGCGGAACGTATGAATCATGCGGCCCAGAACGCTCTGCTCAAGACTCTAGAGGAGCCGCCAGCTGATTCGGTGTTGGTACTGACGACATCAGCATTTGAGTCGCTTATAGCTACTATAAGGTCACGCTGCAGGGTGATTAATATTAAAAAACCCAATGAGCAGCAGGTGCGACAGTATTTTGAATCATATTCGCAGCAGGAGATTGATAGAGCTTATTTGATATCCGACGGTCGAATTGGTGTCATGGAAGATATCTTGACCGGCCAAGACGCGGACGAGACCATTACTCTAGAAACGATTAAGTCATTTTTGGGCCTTTCGGTGTATGATCAATTGGTGCAAATCGAGTCATTCAAAGACAGGGCAGCAGCCGAGCGGTTCACGTATATGCTGACACAGCTTGCGGGCGGAGTTTTGTCAAAGAAACCAAATCGGCAGTGGCAGATTATCATGAAGGCTAGCCTGGAGGCTCAGGCGGCACTTGATCGTAAAGCCAATACAAAACTTGTTCTAACGGAACTAGTGTTATCACTTCGGTAATGCTATACTATATTTCATATTATGTATGAGCTACTTGTGATCGGTGGGTTTGCAGCGCTTGGACTGTTTCGGACTACCAAAAAAACCGATGACAGCACTAATGATGTGTCCCGTAAGGTTGGCGACCGAATTGGTAAGCTTTGGGATATCGCTCACGCTGGAATGCGTGAAAACCGGTTCCTTCGGGCCGAAAAGGCACTTCTAACAATCCTTAAAATCGACGAAAAGAACGCAGCCGCTTATAACCGACTGGGTATTCTCTATGCTAAACAAAAAGAATATCGTGATGCTATCGACTGTTTCGAGATAGCCAGCTCAATAGAAGCCACTCCATCAAGCCTCCATAACCTGGGGCTTATTTATTATGAAACAGAGAATTATGAGAAGGCCGGAATAGCCTTCGAGCAGGCGCTACGACTAGAAGAAGGTCTGGCAGCTCGGCATATTGCCTATGCCAAGGTCAGCGAAAAACTAGGTAACGAGAAGTTAATGTTCCAATCTTTGGAGCGCGCAGCCGAGCTCGAGCCAAATAAAGAAACCTTGACTCTCCTTGCTCAAGCCTACCGCGATCATGACATGGAAGATAAGGCAGAGGTTGTTGGCGAAAAGCTCCGCACGCTGATCGTACCATCAGGTAAGGCTAAGAAGATTAAGCGGCCTCGTCGGGTTGTGCTTTAGCTTTTGATTGATAGGCTTCACATGAGCTATGCTTTTGTGATACAATCGCTTAAGTCAACAGATTCAATCTGTTGAGGTTAGTTTACATTTGTCTGGTGTGCCGCCTTAGCTCAGTGGCCAGAGCGGCTGTTTTGTAAACAGCGGGTCGTCGGTTCAAATCCGACAGGCGGCTCCAGACATTTAGTCGGGCAGGGATGGTAGAGTGGTCAAATACATCAGACTGTAAATCTGACGGCGTATGCCTACGGGGGTTCAAATCCCTCTCCCTGCACCAATTCTTTATGAAGCTCGACAGAATGCCGCGATAGCTCAGTTGGTAGAGCGCATCCATGGTAAGGATGAGGTCTCGGGTTCAAATCCCGATCGTGGCTCCATTTTTATACTTATCTGATATTTAAAACGCCTTAGGCGTTTTTGTTCTATACGGCATCTTATAACTTGAACAGTTTTGTGGAAAAGTACTTGACATGCCATAAGCGGTATGATAGCCTACGCATTGTAAGCGCTTGACGGAAAAAACGGCAAGGGTTTACGCGAAAGTTTGTTGGTTATAACGTCCAAAAGACAAAATCACCAACATCGTAAGCTGCACCCGAGCCAAAAGCAAGGGAAACAGATTACACAAATCTCTCCATCGGCACTTTCTTCTGCAGGAGAAAGCGCCAACAAAAATACCGAGCTGATCACTCGGTATTTTTTTGGAGACAATTTCTGGATTTACAATAATTTCAAGAGTATAGAAACGATACTTTATATCCCATCTACAAATATTGTCAAGTGTTTACAGATTGAGTTAGATCTGATAGTATGTAACGGATATGGCAAAGAAGAACGAAAAGCGGAAACTTGTTGGGCTTGTGAGTGAAGAGTCTGGTGAGCGCATTTATTACACCACCAAGAACACCATGAACACCCCCGAGAAGTTGTCTCTCAGGAAATACAGCAAGAAGCTGCGTAAGCATGTTATCTTCACCGAAACCAAGAAGAACCTTGGTCGAAACGAAGTTAAGCCGCGTAAGAAATAGCATTAACGCTGTCTTCAAAATACCCCGCTTGATGTGGGGTATTTTTCATCTTGGCATTCTGCGATATATAGAAATACGTTCCTGATAGTTAGCCGCGTAGGTCGAGTAGGGTGTTGATGAGTTCGGCATGACTCCACACAAGCGGCATGACTGATAGTGGCGCACCGGTTTCGGGCTGGATTTGCTCTGGAAGAACGCCTTTTTCATTGAAGTGTCCTAGCGTCCAGTCGACAATCTTCTTGGCATCATCGTCGCGTTTGACCTGTAGGTAGTACTGGGCGATCCACAGACTAGTTACAAACCATGGATTACCTAGGTAGGGCGGTGTGCTAGTGAAGTACTGATCGTGTTCGTAGCGAGGCGAGCCGCCAACCGGTGCTGAGTTTAGTAGTATCTTCTCAGCGGCTTCAAAGGTGCTCTTAACGTTGTTGACGCCAAAGGTTTTGGCGGCATACATCATTGTGCCGTATGCGCTTGAAATATCGAGCGTTTTATCAAAATGAAACGAACCATCATCTTGCAGTAAATAGCCCTTGCGTAAAAATCCGCGGTCTGGGTCCATGAATATATCAACGGCTTTAGCAATTTCATCTGCTGCCATGTTCCAGCGGACGGCATCATCTGGGTATTCAAACCTTTCGGCTAACTTGGCGGCTTCTATAAGTGCACGGTGCACTAGAGCCACGGTATAGGTGTGGGTTAAAAACTTTTCTTCCCATAGGTCGTACGAAGCGTGCGGTAGGCCAGTGGAGTCATCACGGAAGTTGGTCATGAAGTTGGCCATTGGCTGGACCATCGTGTAATAAAGGCTGTGCACAAATTCAATATCACCAGACTCTTCCAGATATTCAGATAGCATAAATATGACAATCGCTGTTTCGTCCTCTTGAATGGCTAACTCTGTGCGCTTGCCATGGACGAGTGGGTGCCAGGTGCTGCCAATAGCCTTGTCTGGCTGGTATTTATGCATGGCATACCCGTCTGGATGCATAGTGTCGCGACAAAATTCAAAGAACTTTTTAGGCTCCTTGGTATATCCAAGGCGGATTAGTGGCCACATAACATAGGCACCGTCTCTGGGCCAGACGTAACTATAGTAGTCACGGCCGTAGTTATAGATACTGCTGTCGCAACTTGCAATGATGCCACCTCGTCGGTCGGTGTGTGCCTTGATGATCATTAAAGATTTCTTGACGGCGACGCGCTCTTCTGGCGACATTATGGCTGTGGCTTCATCCGATACGGCCATCCACTCGCGCCAATGATTGCGCGTTTTATTGAGCCTCTCTTCTACGCTGTCTTCTAGGATTTGAAAGTGAATTCTTTCGGCTGAGTACTGGGAGTCGGCCGCTACCACCCAATAGTCTACAGCCTGTTCGGACTGACCATCTAGATCGAAGTAGTTCGCGATGACCGAGTCAACGCCGCCGTGCTCCACTGGGTTGCCCGATAGTTCTCCATCCTCAGCGTCTCTCCAGGTGCCTTCTTTGCCTTCTATACCACAGTTGCCAACGGAGTAGCTAGTGGCTGGTGTCCCGTCACTTAGCTGACTATAGATCAGCAGGCTGCAGCGCCCCTTGTAGTCGAGAATATAGCTGTCGGTTGGATCGTAGAGGGCAGTGTCAGCACGACCACCGCGTGAAATTTGGAAGACCTGATGAAAGAATAGTCTGACTGAACGCTTATTATCTGCGAGGTTGCGAACGGTTACGCGGCGGCAAAACGCGTTGAAGTCATGATCAACGAAGTCGCTAAAGTGCAAACTCAGGCCAAGATCATCGTTTGTGTGGCTAATAACAGAAACTAGGGCTTCCTCTTCGAAGTTGACACTACTGCGCCACGAGTCATCATCGAGCCAGCTAAAGTCCCCGTCAACCCATACGCCAATTTTATGGTATGAGCTACGCGCCGTAGTTAGGTTTTCTAATCCAACGTATGGGTAGTAGAAGTCGTGGACCAGTCCTTTTTCGTTTAGTCCAACAGTTAAGCTGCAGTTTCCTAGAGTTACTGGTCGGCCCATGAATTATCTCCACCCATATTTAATGACATTAAACGCTTAAACCTTTCTCGGCTAGACGATATTTTAGGTCGTGATAAGCGTTCATGAAATACATGTTAGCCTCATAAGGACTTGGGTATGGACTAAAGTAAGCGTGGACATCGCCGTCACTGAACCACTTGGTGCACATATAGTAAAAGTGATCGGATGTTTGCAGCTTTCGCCAGTCTTCGATCAGGGTGAGGTCCATCGATTCATAGATTTGATCGCGCAGGGCATAGATTGATGATATAGCGCCTTGTTGCATTTTATTACCAAGCCAGGCTGATAGGTCGCGTTCTGAATCTGCCCAGGTAATTGTATGCGGGCAATCAATGACATCAACCGGCTCAAAGGCTTCTGAGGCTTCGGTGACGGTCATGAAGGTGTGAGCGGGATTGCGCAGCCATGCCTGAGGTAGGTGCTCAAGGAAGTCAAATATGCCGCTGTCTGCCCATTGATGCTCGCCAAAAGTCTCGAAATCCATAAAGAGGTTGAGTAAGGGTTGTTCCCAGGAGACGTTAGCCCAGTGCATAAATTTATCAGTAGTTAACGGGTAGCCTTCCCAGCCACGGTTACTAAAGCGGAAAGCGATATCGTCGCTGAGTTTATAATTTTTAGTTAGAACTCGGATATTGTCAGTACCGACTGGACGGTAAACAAAGTTCGGGCTGCGCCAACCCATAACACCATCCCAGCCTTCGGCTACGATTGCTTTGTAGCCAGCTTCGTCGGCCCACTGAGCGAGTTCGTTGTTGTAGAGTAATTCAGTGCCGCGGAATGCTGTTGGTGTGATGCCGAAAACCTCTTCGATTTTCTTGCAGTGCATGTCGACTTGAGCTTCAAATTCACGCTGATCATAAAGGAAGGCTAGTGAATGGTGGTAGGTTTCGCCGAGAATTTCGACTCTACCAGTAGCTATCAAGGCCTTGAATCCATCTAGGACTTCTGGCATGTGCTGCTCGAATTGTTCAATAGCGGTGCCGGATATCGACAGTGAGAGTTTGAAGTCCGGGTTGTCATTAAGCATTTTCAAGAGTCGTTCGTTGGCTGGAATGTATGACTTATGGGCAACCTTGCGCAGAATGTCGGTGTTGTTTTCGCGGGCACCGGATTCGGCGTCAAAGTAGTTATGGTTATTGCCGGCGTCAAAAATGCTGTAGTGTCGGACACGGTAGGGTTGGTGTACGTGTAGATAAAGAACCATAGCGCGCTTTTGATTGTTCATGACCTTACCTCCCGTCTTCCCTGATTGTGAAGAACTCTATAATATTGGTTTCTTATTCGCTCGGCGATTGGGGCCCACGATTTATTATCGTGTTCGTGCTGAGCGTTGGCGATGAGCGTGTCGTG
Organism: uncultured Candidatus Saccharibacteria bacterium; assembly: GCA_964554245.1. Classification (GTDB taxonomy): domain Bacteria; phylum Patescibacteriota; class Saccharimonadia; order Saccharimonadales; family UBA4665; genus JAGXIT01. The sequence continues at coordinate 21,832 of CAZKNP010000009.1, forward strand.
TAGGTCTTGGTTGTCGAGGACGGCGCAGATTTTGTTGGCCATATCGTCTATGTCCCAGTAGTCAACCTTCAGCGAGTTGGTAAGGACTTCTGCAATGCCTGACTGCTTAGATATAAGTGTTGGCGCCCCGTAGGCAATAGCTTCGTACGGCGCTAGTCCCATGGGTTCAGACACGGATGGCATAACAAAGAGATCAGCTACACGGAAGGCATCACGCCACTGCTTGCCAGTGCCCTCGACGCGGCCAGTGAAAAGGACGTTACCGGACAAATCTAATTCGGCGGCTCTTGCTTGGAGCTCAGGTATCTGTTCGCCTCCGCCACACATCAGGAAAAGCGTGCGTGGGTTATGGTCTACAACTTTGCGGGCGGCCTCAAGTAGATAGGTTAGTCCTTTTTGGACGGTCATGCGACCAGCGTTGGTGACAATTTTATAGCCCTGTTCTTTCATTTTCATGAGATAGGGGAAGGTTTCGTGGTCTTCATGGCGAAGATTATGAGGTATGTCCATGTAGTTTTCGGTTATGGTGATTTTGTCGGCAGGAACGCCGTAGTGGTTCATGAGAATGCTTTTTTGTTGGTGGCTGAGTGCAAAGACGTGGTCAGCCATATGTAACCCTATGTATTCGATTTCACGCACAATTGGGTTGCCATAACCTCCGCCCGAGCGGTCAAATTCGGTGGCATGAATATGAACAAAGAGCGGCAGTCCGGTCTTCTGCTTGGCTACAATACCAGCTCTAAGTGTTAGCCAGTCATGAACATGTACAACATCGTATTCACCGAGCTTCACCAGTCGTCCGACATTGTCAGCAAAGGCGTGGACTTGTTCGTACAAGGTGCGGACGGTCTTTTTGCCGTCTGGTCCAGTGATGATGTTATAGAACATCGAGTCATAGGTGCCGCCACTTTCCATGAGGGTTAAGGCATTTTGATCGAGAGCGGCCGTAACCTTCATGTGCTTGACGTGTGAATAGTCAGCATAAAAAGGGAGCACAAACTCAATATCGACACCATCGCTGGCAAGCTGACGAGACAGCTGGTCGCAGACTATGCCCATTCCGCCGACATAGTTTGGAGGTAACTCCCAACCGAGCATTAAGACTTTCATCTGTTCTTTTTTCGCACCCTAGTTACTTTTTCTCTTACTCTTAAGTATAGACCCGCGCCTTAGTAAGCACAAGCTTTAATTTGTAAAAATAATTACATTTTTTGCGGATCAGCGCCGGCATCGTAAAATACCAATCCCTCACCAGAGTTTGACCATTCCGATATAACATTTTCGAAAATTTGCCAGCTGGCAATAACTTCGCGGCTAGACAGGAATAGCGACTGATCTCCCTTGACAGCGTCGATGATAACTCTTTGATAGGCTTCAGATGACGTTTCACCAAATGATCGATCATAATCAAAGTCCATAACTACAGCTTCGGATTTGTTGTCGAGGCCGGGCTTTTTGGCCTGGAGTGTCAGGGAGATGCCTTCGTTGGGCTGTACCCGGAATATCAGTGTGTTGGCTGTTGAAGAGCCGGTTTTGTCGCGGAAATGGACTGTAATCTGGCTATCGCGGTGCGACAGTCCTTTGCCCGTTTCTAGGATAAACTCCGTGCCACGCCACTTTTCGTTATCGATAGTTAGCAGTGTCCGAGCGAACGTTTCAGTGTAGCTCTGGTCGTTATCGACCTCTTGGCGGTAGTTGTTATACTGGCCACGCATTGCGCGGTTGGAAACCTCATTGCTAGTTATTGGGTCTATGCTCTCAAGAAGTCGAAGTTTAGATTTATGGATTGAGGCGCTATCAAACTGTCTCGGCTCTTCCATGGTAACGAGTGCTAGCATTTGGGTGAGGTGGCTCTGGATTAAATCCCGTAGAGCGCCAGTTTGTTCATAAAAGTGAGCTCTACCCTCAATACCGATTGATTCATGAGCGGTAATCTTAATACGGTCAATGTGCTTGGCATTCCAGATGTTTTCAAATAACGAGTTATTGAACCTGAAGGTTAAGATGTTCTGTGCCGTTTCTTTGGCAAGATAGTGGTCGATGCGGTAAATTTGGTCCTCAGTGAAGTGGGCTTCGGTGGCTCCAATTAGCACTTTGGCTGACTGCAGGTTGTAGCCGAAGGGCTTTTCGACGAGTAGCCTGGGGGCGAGCGCCTCGCTGCCGAACTTCTCGCCGTGGCCGGTTTGCCCTAGGTTGCTGATTACCTCTACAAAAGCTTGAGCCGGGATTGATAGGTAGTAAATACGGTTTGATCCGGGCATACTGTCGGCAATTTGCTCTAATTTCGCCCTCAGATCGATGAAGGAGTCCTGGTTGGTCATATCAAGGGTTTCGATAGAAAAACGATTCTGGAGGTCTTCTAGGGCCTCAGGATTGACTTCTCCGCTATAAAATGTACCAAAATTCTTAAACAAGTTGCTGACCTCGTGTTTTTGTCTGGACACACCGACTACCCGGAAGTCTTCGGGTAGATGGTCGCTAGCAAAGAGTGAATATAGCGCTGGCAGTAGTTTGCGTTTTGCTAAATCACCGGTGATGCCAAAAATAACAAAAACTAGTGGTGAATCGGTGGCTTTGGTCATGCACGTCCTTCGGTATTGAGATTGTGGCCACCAAATTTGTGCCTTTGAGCGGCTACAATTTTAGTAGCAAAATTTGTTTCACCTTTTTGAGATTTAATTCTGACGTCAAAAGCAGACTGGATAGCTGGCAGTTCGATGCCGAGTTCCTTGGCGGTTTCGAGTGTCCAGCGTGCTTCGCCGCTTTCAGCAACATAGCCATTTATGCCTTCAAGGGTAGGATTCTCAGCTACTGCCTGCCTGGTAAGCTCGTTAAGCCAGCTTTCGATAACGCTTTTGTGTTGCCATATGTTACCAGCTTTCGCCATATCCAGTGCACCGTAAGGACTTTCGTGGAGCATACGGTACCCCTCGGCCAGGCTCTGCATCATGCCATATTCAATTGCATTATGGACCATTTTTACGTAATTACCGGTACCGCTGGGGCCAAAGTAGTCCCAGGCGCCGTGTGGCGTGGTCAGGGAGTCTAGTATGGGTCTGAGTGACTCAACAACTTCTGCCGAATCGCACCCAACCATCAATGGGAAGCCACGCTCATATCCCCATATGCCACCACTGACGCCGATATCAACAAGTGTCATTTGGCTAGATTTAACCAAGGTGTTTAGGGTTTGAGTGTTCTTGAAGTTAGAGTTTGCGCCGTTGATAATTATGCTGCCAGCAGGAAGCAGGGCGGTCCATTCGGCGATTTCATCGTCTGTCACCTCGGCGGGCAGCATTGCCCATACGATTGGTGTTGATCCTTCGAATTGAGCTAAAACGTCATCTTTGGTGCTGGCACCAATGCAACCAAGCGCAACCGCTTCGTCAATTGGTTCTTGGCTGCGGTTGTGGGCAATAACGTCGTGTCCGGCTTCGGCTAGCTTCCGAGTTATCTGCATTCCCATGCGGCCAAGTCCGTGAACTGCAATTTTCATAAGTTATCTCCCTGTATTACATCGCTTATTAATACTACTTTCGGCAATTCCCAGAGTAATTTGGCTGGCATATCTTCAAAGTTTTTATCGCTGGCGCAAATATGCTTGATTGCTTCCATTTTTGCCTCACCAAAAGCACTGACAACTGCGTGGTCGATATATTTTAGTGCGTGAGCGGTCATGGTTAATCGTTTGTAGTCGTCGGCTACATAGGCGGATATAAAGTCATTTGTTGTCTTGGTGGCGACTGAGTTCGGTAGTATTCCTGCCGTGTGGCCATCGGCACCGATACCCAGTAGTGCGATAATTTCATCACACGAATCAAATAATTCTTGTGTGGTAGTGTCGTATTTTGCGCGCGTTTCTTCCATGTTTAGGTTGTCGCTCAAAATATCTACCAGCTGAGCATCCCGGGGGTCAAAACCAGCGCGCAGGAGTTTTGCATTGTTCGAATCATTGTGTCCGGCCGGCCCAAAACGTTCGTCAGCTGGCATAATAGCGAGTAGGTGTAGTTTGTCCGAGCTGCTCTTGGCGACTTTTGCCATAATCTCTACCTGTAAATCTATGTTTGAGCCGCCACTAACTAGCCAGAGGGTTTTTCTGTTCGACTCAAGGCTAGTAACTAAAAGTTTACTAACCAGCGCGACTACGTCTTCGGCCGTTCCCCTCATCAATTGCATAGCTCTAGTATACGTCATCGAGCCGTTTGTGTTTAGGAAGTTCTCTGAAGATTGTTTGGCGCTGTTAAAAATTTGAAGGTGGAATACTGGGATGGATTGTTAAAATTCGTGGTCGCAGTTTTGGCATTGCCAATGCGGAAAGTCTTTATTGTATTCGCAGCCGCCTAGCGCAATCTTGCCTTCGTCAAGCTTTTTTTCTAGTTCTTTATCGAAGGCCGGAAAGCCATAGACAATATGTGCAAGTTTACGACTTTGACATTCTGGGCAGACGAGTTTTGCCTTCTTAGGCTTAGGTACTGCATTAGTCACATCTTGTATGAGCTTCATATTAAAAATTATAGAGATTAATAACTGCAAAGAATAGAGCGACCGGAGTTTGGGTGTGGGTTGATGCATTGTCGATACTAATCATTGATCGTCATTATCTCACACGAATGCGCAAAAAAGTTTCAGTTGTTCACTAAGCCAAGCAAGCTTGACTGTTGTAGAGCCGGGTCTGTAGCTTATACCAAACAAAAATAACCTACTTGCAGCAGGCTATCTTTGTTTGGCAGGGGCTCAAGGATGATTACCGAACTTATTGTGGTGCAGTAGGTTTTTCTAGGTAGAGGTAAGGAAATACTAAGTCTCAAACGATCAATTGCGCCAAACCTCATTTCTATACCTTGAATATATTTATTACATTTAGTGTTTGCCATCCGATTTTGCGCTTTTTTTGAACAGAAATATAATCATCAATCGTCTGGAGGAATGGGTCGTGTTCTTCATTTTGAGCACTAAGTGCGACAGAGCGTATGTCCTCAAGTGATGGATATTCATTTCCGGACCATAGTACCCAACGCATAGGGTCACCGCTATTATCATGTGAGTCTCGGTAAATTCGGTATGACTGCTTCATGTTATTTTTTTAAAATATTTTTGTACGATTGCAAATAGTAACTAGTAACAAGAGAATCGGGTAATAAAAATTATTTCCCCGTTTGTGCAAATGCTTTTAAGGCGACATGGATATTTAGATCATCATAGCTACACCTATAGTTCTTCAAATAAGATTACAAGGAACATGCATAAATCTTGACTTAAATCTGATAGAATGATAATATATTAAAGATGAAAATTGAGCGTACCAAGTATGTGCTTATTGACGGAACGGATATGGCCGGAAAGACTACTGCAGCAAAGAACTTTGTTGATGCACGTAGTGATGCATGGGAAGTACGACATAATACCCTTCTCAACACCCCAAACACCTTAAGTTTAATAGCGGACGACATGGTTGAGTCTGGCGGATACAATAGAACGACAATTAACTTGGCGTATGCAGCTAGTATTCTAGCCGATATAGACATGTTTGCCTGGCCAAGAGTAAACACAATACAAGAGTCTACCAGTATAGTGAGGTCGATAGGTCATGCTCATATCAACAATGATCGACACGTAGAGGCCGTATTATTAAAGGCCTTGGAGAGATTTCCCGAATTTGACCATTCATTTTACCTTACTGCTGATAAAGAATCGAGGCTTGCCAGACTGGCGCTTCGGGCAAATCAAAGTGAAAACGATAGACTCATTATTAAAGATCCTAAAAGATTTTTTGCCATTGAAGATATTGCAAGGAGTATTGCGGTCGATAGGTTTGATGCACAAGTTGTAGACACCTCAAGTATGACGGAACAAGAAGTACAGGAAATCTTGAAACAAGAAGTACTTAGTCCGAAGCCAGACGCATAACCTACTGACTACTCTTCAATTTTCTAACTGCCTCGGACGCAGTTTTGTGCACTGGTCCATACAATTTTCCATAATCCTTCCAAGAGTATAATCCTTCGCGTCCGTTGTACCAGAGAGTCTCAGGCAGGGCTTCGTAGGCCTCGCCAAGTGAGTAAAGCTCATCAAGACTTAATTTTACTATCGCTTTAATATCATCACCTGGTTCATATTGAGTATCTCCAATATTCGCGTAGTAGACGTGAGTTTCGTGCGTGTAACGTTTTCCTTCAGCATCTTCAGCACTCGTTGTAATAACAAGCAACGAAGTAAGCTCTGATGGATTAAGAGTGACACCTAGCTCTTCGCTAAGTTCTCGAGCTGCAGCAACATCCTCAGGCTCGCCCTCATCAACACCGCCACCCAATAGACGGGAAATTGTTGGTGGATACTGATAGGGCTTTGTTCCGATTAGAAAGTCACCATCAGCGTTCTCGACGACAATTAACGCCACTTTTTTACGAAATAGATTGCCAAACGGCTTTTCAATTTTTATATCTAGGCTAATGTTCTTCATACTAAACCGCTTTCTCTGTCAAATGAATAGTGTATGGCAGTGAACCACTTATTCAAGTCTATTACATCGGACTTACATTCCTCGTCATCATCAATTCTTCTTAGCAATATCGCGATCTTCTCCATCTCAGACTCATTCATTCCTCGTCGAGTAATTTCCTGCGTACCAACCCGAACGTAATAACCTTCAGCATGGCCATAGCACATATGTGCCAATATACCTTGTGCTTTTAGTTTTTTGAGAAGCTCGACAGCAGACACTCTGTTTGGCTTTAAAATGTGTACCTGGTGATTATTTGTTAACGGCATACTAGCCGGAATAAGACCCTCGCGCACCAGATATGTCTGTAGCAACCGAGCATTCTTAACAATACTTGATGCGTACTCGCGAATATGCACTTTCATCTCAGCAACTGTGACTGCTAAAGACGCGAGAGTGCCGCCTTGCACAGTCGAATACAGATTACCTCCTTTTTCATCAAGCACTTGACCTAAGTCCTGATTCCTAGCAAAAACAACCCCCCTATGTGGACCCGGGAATGTTTTATGAGTGTTGCCGCATATAATATCGGCACCATTATCGAATGGGTTAGGGAAAACTCCCCCTGCAATTAATCCAAGCGTATGGCTCGCATCAAACACGATAATTATCTCTTCACCAACGATGCCCCTAATGGGTTGAAGGTCAAATGGATGCTGGTGGCTCATAGCATCGATGTAGATCATTTTTGGAGCATGAATATCAATAAAATCGGCCAGAGCATTTGTATCAACGTCACCACCCTCAGTTACCGGCAGCAACACAGACTTACGTCCAATACGCTCTATGACAGTGGCTGTAGAGAAATGACCATGCGCTTGCGGACTCAATGAAGCTACAACCTCCCCTGGCTGAGTATATGACAGTAGCACCATAAGCATTGCGTGAATTCCAGATAATGGATAAAGATTTGTATACTCCGCTTTAAATAGTTCGTTAAGAGTTTGTTTTGTCTCGTTAATTAGTGCGTCGAAAGCATGGTTGCCAGAAGCAACAAACTCCGGAAAATCCGAGTACCCTTCGTCGTCTCCCTCAAAATAATAGCGATCAGATATAACCGTAGAAAGGTATTTTTTAGCGGTCAACGACATACTATTCTCGTTGGCGGTTAAATTTAAATACCCCTCATACTCTTCAATAACAGATTGGACATTTCTCATCAATTCACTATTCATATACTACTCCCCCCTAAAACTTCCCATACTTGCTTTAGCAACTACAAGTGAGAAACCTGCGCTATCTACTGCGGTGCTTAATGTTTTTTGGATACTATCTACTGATTCAGTATCAATATCGATGGTAGCAATATCGCAACCATAGGAACGAATAACCACCTCTATCGAAAGTGCTGATGCTTGGCCGCCAGTACACTATAGACCACCGTTATCAACGATGATAACTGTCATATTTATATTATGTTTTGCTGCATAAGTAAGTACGTCGAGGCCTTCGTGATTCAATGAACCATCTCCAACGATACTTATGATGGCACTCTCGTCTTGCGCAGATTTTGCAAAGCCAATACCTGTCGAAACTGCCGCACCATAACTCAACGAAGCATCGACGATATGACGGGACTCGACAGTAGATCGCGTGATGTCACTAAATATAAATGCATTAGTTTCATTTTTCACCCTCTCCAAAGCCTCAAAGAGTCGTTTGTCTCGTACCCATTCCGTAAACTGCTTAGGAGAGGCAAGAATATCAGGAATAATACTCTGTACTGGCCGAGAAGAAAGCGCTGAAACCTTTTCGTGCACATAGGCTTGTCCATATTCAACGACAATAATTTCTTCGTACTGAGGCTTCCTAACTATATCTTGAATACGCTGACTGAGAGGAAGTAATCCTACTCGCACTACGTCATAGGGTCGATCGCCATTTTTCACCAATGTTTCTATTGTTTGAGCTGCCCCAAAGATAACAACAAGGCGTTTAGCATCAGCGCTGGAGGAAATATACTCATCGTATACCTCTAAAGACGCGACAGCTTTAATTCGCTCCTGTAGTGACCGGTACTGAGAGACCCAATAGTAAGGATGGACAATAACATCTTCTTTCCTCGTACTTACATTAGCTTCAATAGAGAGTTTTTCTTTTCTTTCCACAGTGCCTTCGGTCATTATCAGGTGCTGATTTGTAATCCGAACTACAACAGGTAAATTGAGTGCCTCTGAAAGAGCGAACGAGCCGCGTGCAATTTCATACGCATCCTGTATATTTTTTGGCTCAAGGAGGATACCTCCATAAAAGTCGAGAAAATGGCGTGAATCTTGCGACTCTTGCGAACCCCAAACGTCAATGTCATCTGTTATCAGAAGCACTAATCCAGCCCCCACGCCACCAATTACGGAGTGCAGAAAAGTGTCAGCAGCAACATTTAGGCCAACGTTTTTAAACGAAACTAATGTTCTCTTTCCGGCAAGAGAGGACCCAAAAGCCTCGGCATAAGTATGCTTTTCACTTAGCTGAATCTCAGTACCACCAGTAAGTTTAAAGAGTTCGTGCGAGAAAAAGCCAGGATAGTTAAATACAGCGTCCATGCCGCCATCAATAAAACCCTGTGCAAGTGTCTTTGTAATTAATTTAGCGTCTTCGTTCATAGTGCGTTAATCACCTCCAGGGCTATAGCTTTTACGTCGTCGTTCGAATCACTAAGGCTCCATTTCTCAATAGCCTCTAATGTAAGAGTCACCTGGTCATTGACAGAATTGGGTGTATTTTTTGAAACAATACGTAGCGATCTGCTACATTTCTCATAAATCGATATAATTTTTTCGTATTCATTTTGAAAAAACGCATGAGCAACTTCTCCACGCAATAAACCGACACTAATTTCACGACCATATCTTTCAACAATATCACTATAGTTCGCACTAAGATACACAACATAATCTGGTACTGCGACAGCATCCGATTCAATTAATCGTATCGCTTCTTCTTTCGCAAATTCATATGCCGCGGCATGGTCTGCTAGCTGTAATGATTTAATATATTTTTGGAATAAGATTACTGAAAAAATACCCCTATCAAAAAGAGCTGTCGTCGCATTGGTTGAATCTTTAAGACGAATTTGCTCAAG
>CAZKNP010000010.1:0-28879 GCA_964554245.1 uncultured Candidatus Saccharibacteria bacterium
CTGCAGCTGACTAGCACTCTTAGCGTTCATAGCGTATGGTACGGCGGTTAGTTTTAGTCTTGGTGTCATTTCACCGTCGTATGAGATAGCTCCTGATGAGGTGGTACCACCAACGTTCATGGTGAGGTAGAGCTGTTGATCCCATGGCATGGTTGATGGGAAGGAAGTAACAGAGCCTAGGTAGACAGAAACGTATCCGTTGACTACACGAATACGACAGTCGTTAGAACCAGCAGGACCAGAGCAAGAGCCTGAGCCAGAGTTGTAAGCATGAGCTTCTGTCCAGAGGGCTGTACCGCCTGTCTGGGCAGAATAGAGCTTGAACTCGATGTTGTAGTAGCCATCAGGGACGATTGCACCGTTTGAAGACTGTAGACGAGCTTGGAAGTTGAGATTGTCAGATGGAAGAGCAGAGGTAGTGGCAGGAGTACGAGCAAATAGAGCTAGACAACAGAAAAGTACCGTCCATATCACGATGGATGGTACCACGGACAATACCGAAGTTGTTAGTCTGTTTTTACCCATAGATTTTTTAGGTGTTTGTGTCTGTTCTCTTTTGAGATCAGTGTTTGTTTGGATATCCAATTTATTTTTTGATTTTGAGTATCCGACACCTAGTATGAGGAGTTTTTCTCCTCTGAACAAGAAAATAATGCAAAAAATTTGTGCATATTTTTGACCCTCATTTCATATGTTTGAACACAAGAAATTGAAGTTATTTTTGCAACGATTAAATCTTACCTCTGTTAGCCATTCTCGATTATCTATGTTTTTGCTGTTTGAATATCAAGAAATTGTAGGTTATTTTACAACTATTTTAAAATTTGCCAAAAGTTTTCCACAGGCAGTTTCCTGTTTTTTGAAATTTTGCACAAAAAAATGCCCGTAGATGGGCATTTTTCAATGTTTCAGATTCGTAAAAATCTAAGCAATGCTGTCGATTTTGACGATAGTTTTGTGCTGGCGATGACCTTTAACGGTGCGCACCCGCTTCTTGGCCTTGTAGCGAATTGAGGTTACCTTATCCGCTTTAACATCAGCTTCGACAACGCTAGCCTTAACGGCTACGCCCTTAACTTCTGGGGCTCCGATTTTGCTATCCTTGCCATCGATAACCGCGATAGCTGCGAACTCGACCTTCTTATCAGCGTCCTTGATTTTCTCGAGCTCGACGGTGTCACCTTCGGCTACGAGATACTGCTTGCCGCCAGAAACAATTACTGCTTTCTTCATACCTTATGTTCCTTACTTCCTTTTTCGGATCGCCACCCACGTGGCACTCCGTAACTATACCAAGACATACTAACAGATTAGGCCATATCTGTAAAGCAGCTTTTACGGTTACTGCTTGCTGATCTTAATCACAAGTGTCTCTCCGGCTATCTTTTCTGTTGACTCCCATACGTCGCCAGTAGGGTTACCATATACAGAGAGGGTTTCCGTATTAATCACGTCAGCGAACTCTGTGATAGATTGCTGGATCATATCGTCCGTTGCCGACAGAGCAAGCACGATACGGTCGTCAACTTTCAGGTCGGCTTGCTTCCTGGCTGACTGCACGAAACGGATCACCTCGCGGGCCAATCCTTCTCTCTGTAGCTCAGGAGTAATTGTCTGGTCAATCTCCACCACTTCACCCTGCTTAACTTCTTTAACGTTAAGCTCATCCATCAAAATTGAACTGACATCTACCGACTTACCAAGATTTGGCACGGTCACGCTCGCTAGCGGCTGCCGAACCTTTAGCCCCGCCTTAGCCCTTAGGGACAATCCTTGGTTAGCATAGTCGCGGACCATATCCATTTCATCCATGACCTCTTGATTGATTGCGCCAGCTGACAACCAATCCTTCAAATGGATTGACTCTTCGTCGCCAGTGAGATTGTGGTAAAGCTCCTCCGCCAGGAAAGGGGTAAATGGAGCCAATAAATACGCCAATCGGACCAAAACATAGTGGAGTGTCTTATATGCCTCGGCCTTATCGCCGTCATCCTCAGACTTCCAAAACCTTCGTCTAGAGCGCCTGACGTACCAGTTACTCGCGTCATCTAAGAAAGGTAAGATCGGCTTCATAGCTGACTGCAGGTCATACGCCAAGGTTTTTTCCTCAACTAGTTGAACTAACTGATGTAATCTTGACACCACCCATACATCAAGTGGGTTACTTAACTCCTGTAGTGGATCGTTCACGTTGCCGTCAAATGCCCAATTGTCTACCTCTGCATACATTGTAAAAAAGTCATACATGTTCCAAATCATGCTCAACTTCCGGGCTACATCAACCGCATCTCGGTCGCTCAGAGCAAAGTTCTCCCCGTTCATAACTGGGCTTGATAGCAGCAAGAACCTAAAACTGTCAGCCGATGTCTTATCCATAAGCTCTACTGGGTCGGTGTAGTTCTTCAGCTTTTTACTCATCTTCTTGCCGTCAGCGGCATTAATAAAGCCCGTACACATCAGGTTCTTCCACGGAGCCTTACCGAACAGGCCGACATTAACCGCCAGCAGACTATAGAACCAACCACGAGTCTGGTCTATGGCTTCAATAATGAAATCGGCCGGGAACATAGATTCAAACTTCTCTTTATTCTCAAATGGATAATGGAACTGCGCGAACGGCATACTGCCGCTCTCGAACCAACAATCCAATACCTTACCGATGTGTCTCATCTCGACACCATCCAACTCGAAGGTGACGTCCATAACCTGAGGTAAGTGATAGTCGTCCAAATAACTACCTGTCAAGTTCTTGAACTCCTCATAGCTACCGATAACCTTAACGACCTCCGTGCCATCATTGCGTACGCCCTTCCAGACCGGGATTGGGGTAGCCCAGTAACGATCTCGGCTCAGGTTCCAATCTGGTGCCTGCTCGATGATGTTATTAAATCGACCAGCCCTAAGATTGTCCGGCGTCCAGCTTGTCGACAAGTTAGCCTCCAGCATCTCCTTCTTCTGACTCTGGATATCCATAAACCAGCTTGGATGAGCTCGGTACATCAACTTCGTGCCACAGCGATGACAATGCGGGTACTCGTGGCGAATATACTCAATCTTCATCGCCCTACCTTCATCAAGAAGAGTCTTGGCTATTGTTTTATTTACATCCCAGATGTTTTCGCCCTGCCAACGACCTTCGGTATAGTTACCGTCACTATCGACTATTGAAACTAGTGGTATTCCCTCTTTCTTAGCCAGTTCGTAATCTTCCTCTCCGTAGGCTGGCGCTTCATGGACAATTCCAGTGCCGTCATCTGTTGTAACAAAATCTGCATGGAATACTTTATGAGCTTTGGGGCCCCTGTTTTCGAACATAGGTTCATAACGAAGGCCGATTAATTCATTTCCCTTCACCTTTTTTACAACACTGTATTCAAGAGGCTTTTTCTTCTCATCAACCATCACTCTAGGCAGCGCCTTGGTGGCTATGTAGACTTTTTTACCATCATAATCAACCAAGGAATATTCTTCATCCTGACTCAAGGCAACCGCCACGTTGGCTGGCAATGTCCATGGAGTAGTAGTCCAAACAAGTAGGTATTCGTCTTTATCCTCAAGCTTAAAATAGACATAAATACTAGGATCAGTATCCATATGATAGCTGTTTTCCATGGCCACTTCACTCTTGCTGATAGGCGTTGCATCCTTGGTACAGTAGACCAGGATCTTTTCGCCCTCATAGATCTTGCCGTTATCGTAAAGCTCCTTAAACGCCCACCAAATAGACTCCATGTACTCGTTGTCCATGGTTTTATAGGCGCCCTTGAACTCAACCCATCGACCCAGCCGAGCAATGGTATCCTCCCACTCCGTACCAGTTCGCACCATAGCAGCGCGACACTCACGCACATAATCTGCAATGCTAATCTTAGTACCGATCTCTTTTTTGCTAGCTATACCGAGAGTCTTTTCAACAAAAACCTCGGCCGGCAATCCATGACAATCCCATCCCCAACGGCGCTCAACACGACTCCCCTGCATAGTATGAAAGCGGCCCATCGCATCTTTAACAGTACTAACCAGCAAGTGGCCGTGATGCGGTGTTCCTGTTAGAAACGGTGGCCCATCGTAAAATACCCATTGGTTATTAGCTGAACGGCGCGACACTGATTCCTCGAACGTGCCCTCACTTGCCCAACGATCAGCCCAATACCTCTCGTAATCTAAAGCTCGCCTGCGATTTCCATGCTTAAATTTCATAACTCTCTCCTTATATAAATAAAAGTCGCTTCTTTTGATCCCGAGAATCCTAGTCTAATGACGAGGACGGTACCATCTCGGTTCCAAAAGAGACGACTCTTTTAGCACTTAATATCCGGCTATAACGGGCCTCCCGTTGGGTTCTACTGCCAAGCAAATGGGTTCTTCCCAAGGCTCGTGGTTGATTGCCACTCTCATAATATGTACTTGAAACAAGCACACCAACGCCTGTATCTATATTATACACCCTTATTGAGCTGACAGTAAACTGCTACTGGAGAGTAAATATATAGCTCATTAGGTCATTCATCAACGGCAAATCACCCGACCAGCTATTAACATACTGCCCCGTGCCACTGATAACCACAAAGGCCGGAAACTCCCAGATATCATAAAGTGACGCATCTGTCGCTCCACTGCGAGTGTTTGGGTCGACAATCTTAATATCACTTTCTTTGATATCGCGCATACGCATTAAGTCGCGTAGATATTCTTCTACACGCCTAGTATGTTCCGAGTTCTGCTTATAAAACACAAGCAATTTCATACATAATAGTGTAGCACTCAAAATCTGTCAGCGGAAGCATAGCCTGTGCAACTACAAAGAAAATCGGATGCATTTCCGCCCAAAAGGACAATGCATCCGATTATCATCAGTCTATGACTGTCTAGCTACAGCCAGTCGTCGAGCCACAAGAGCTACAGACGTAGCAGCTGCCAGATCGCTGCGTCTGGTTGCCACAGTTGTAGCAAAGCGGTGCAGTAGTGTCTTTGATGATCTGCTTGCCAGCGCTAGATCCAGTATTAACTGGAGACATTGGCTGGGAAACGGTTTCAAGGTCCTCTACTTTCGCCTGTCGTTCTTGTACGGGCTCTTCCTCCTCGGCTTCTTCGTCGCCAAGTAAGCTAGTCTGTGAATCCGGCATATCATCGAAGTTAGCTAACCCAAGCTCTAGTCGATCATCAAAACTCAGATAATCTAGAGCTAATCTCCGAACAATGTAGTCCGTAATTGAGCTGGCGGTTCGAATCTCTGGATCGTCAGTGATACCGAAAGGAGCAAAGCTCGTACCCCTGAGGGTCTTAACGTAACTCTTTAGCGGAACACCGTACTGCAAGCCATGACTTACGCTAATAGCGAATGAGTCCATTAAACCAGCCAGGGTCGATCCTTGACGGCTAACATTGATGAATAGCTCGCCTGGCGCACCATCATCGTATTCGCCGACGGTGAAGAAACCGTCCAGATCAGCTACCTCAAAGTGGTAGGTTGTGCTACGTCGCTTGCGTGGAAGCTTCCTCCTAACCGCACCCTTGAGTACTATCTTACCGTCGTCCACTGGACCGGCAGCTAGGGCCTCTTCCTTCTTGCTGTCGTCTTTCTTGGCCATGCTGAGCGGCTGAGCCACCTTACAGTTATCACGGTAGATCGCAATCGCCTTGAGGCCCATCTTCCAGGCATCAATGTGAAGCTGCTCGATATCTTCGATAGTAGCCGATTCAGGCATGTTAACCGTCTTACTGATAGCACCTGACAGGAATGGCTGAACGGCCGCCATCATCTTCACGTGACCAAGGTAGTGGATGGAATTATCGCCCATCGAGCAAGCAAAGACCGGCTCATGTTCCTTCTTCAAGTGAGGAGCGCCAAGAATTGTCTTCTCGCTGTCGATATAGCTGACAATCTCATCAATCTGCTCTGAAGAATATCCGAGCGATTCTAGAGCCCGTGGAACAGTCTGGTTGACGATGTTCATAGTGCCGCCACCAACAAGCTTCTTAACCTTAACTAGACCTAGATCTGGTTCAATGCCCGTTGTGTCACAGTCCATCATTAGGCCGATCGTGCCGGTTGGAGCCAGGACACTCGCCTGACTGTTACGCACACCATAAAGCTCACTCAGCTCAACAGCATCATCCCAAGCAGCCGCAGCGGCGCTTAGCAAGTCCTCTGAGACCAAACTGGCATCAATGTGCTTAACTTCATCACGGTGCATCCTAAGAACATTCAACATGTTTTCACGGTCTTTATGGTAACCAGAGAATGGACCGACTCGCTTCGCGATCTTGGCACTTGTAGCATAGGCGTGTCCGGTCAAGATAGCAGTAATTGCAGCTGCTTGAGCGCGGCCCTCGTCGCTATCGTATGGCAAGCCCTGAGCCATCAATAAAGCACCAAGGTTAGCATAGCCGATACCCAACTCTCGATAAGCTCGTGCATTCTTAGCAATTCTCTCTGTTGGGTAAACACTGTAGCCAACCAAGATTTCCTGGGCAGTAAAGATTAGCTCGATAGTATGTTTAAAGCTCTCGATATCAAAAGTGCCGTCATGTCGTAGGTACTTCAGTAGGTTGAGGCTAGCCAAGTTACAAGCTGAGTTATCTAGGTGCATGTACTCTGAGCATGGGTTCGATCCATTGATTCGACCAGCGTTTGGAGTGGTGTGCCACTTGTTAATAACCGTGTCGTACTGCATGCCTGGGTCAGCACAGCGCCATGCGGCATCAGCAAACTGCCTAAATATATCCCGCGCTTTAACTGTACGAACTGTGTTGCCAGTCGTAACAGCCTTGAGGTCCCAATCGGCGTCAGCTTCGACGGCCTCCATAAACTCATCGGTTACGCGAACAGAGTTGTTGGCATTTTGGTATTGGACACTAAAAATATCCTTACCGTCTAGGCTCATATCGTAACCAGCAGACTGGAGAACTCGCGCCTTGTCTTCTTCTATAGACTTAGACCAGATAAACTCCTCGATATCTGGGTGATCAACATTCAAGATAACCATCTTGGCTGCACGGCGAGTCTTACCACCACTCTTGATAGCACCGGCGCTAGCATCTGCTCCACGCATAAAGCTTAGTGGACCGGAGGCAGTACCTGCACTCTTACCTAGAGGTTCTGCACTTGAGCGAATCGAACTAACATTAACACCACTACCTGATCCACCCTTAAAGATCATGCCTTCGTCCGTGTACCACTGCAGGATAGATGGCATATCGTCATCTACACCAAGGATAAAACAAGCACTAGCCTGCTGGGCACGCTCAGGGACGCCAATATTAAACCAAACCGGGCTGTTAAAGGCCGCTCGCTGAGTGATTAGTACGTACTTAAGCTCCTCGCGGTACACTTCAGCAGCTTCAGCGGAATCAAAATAACCCTCCTGCTGACCCTGCCTGACAATCGTGTCGACAACTCGGTCCACTAGATCCTTCAGTGACTTCTCCCTACCTTCAGTGCCAGGAGTACCTGTAAAATACTTCTGCGCCACGATGTTAAGCGCATTAATTGACCAGTCTTCTGGAATCTCAACATCCTTCTGCTCGAAAACAATCTCGCCAGTAGCTGGATTCTTAAGACTAGAATCTCGCTTTACCCACTTTACTAGGTCATAAGCTTTCTCGCCTGGGCTCGTGAATTTTCTTTCGATTGACTCACCAGTCTTCTTAGTACGTGCCATAACACTTCTCCCTCTCTTTGTTTGGTTTCACTCCACCGGAAACCTTTTTATATATTGTTGTTTAGTACATTTGCGCGCCAGCTCTGCTTAAACAAAACCTCACGCTTTTTGATTACGTATTTTTGATAATTCTTTTTCGAAACTTGCGATGTCAGTAAAACGTCGGTAAACACTTGCAAATCTGACATACGCCACCTCATTGAGAGGAGCAAGACGCTCCATTATCATCTCGCCAATTCTCCCAGAGCTAACCTCGGACTCTGCGCACGCGCATAGCTCCTGTTCGATCCCGTTAACTAGCTGATCAAGCTCCATACTTGATACAGAAGTTTTTTCACAGGCTCGGTAAAGTCCAGCTAGTAATTTGTCGCGGTTGAATAACTGCCTTGTGCCGTCGTTCTTGACAACAATTAACTGGGGTCGCTCCACCCTCTCATAGGTTGTAAATCGAAATTCGCAAGATGTACACGATCGACGTCGTCGAACCGCCTGCCCTTCAGACACATCACGACTTTCAATTACTTTAGTGTCGTCTGCGCCACATTGGCCACATTTCATCTTGCCTCCATTCTGTTTTTATAACGTGCGACCTATATTAACACCCTAAAGGGAGTACCCTCGCGTGCTATATATAGCGTTGTATGCATCTATCATACCGCCACCCATAGCGTAAGTAAAGCATAAGTATGGTGTATTATTTAGTACACAAAGTTCCAGCTACATCTGTTTTTTGTCTGTGTCGTCGCTTTTGTCGTCGCCCTTTTGGCGTCGCATAGCTAGTCGGCGCAAAAACGATGGTTTTTCTAGCTCATCAACATCATGATCAGACACCACAGGTGACGGAGACGAGAAGGACGGCTCCGCAGACTCTGAATCACCCCTAGAAGTACTTGGTGTGTCGGCCCATATATTTGAGGTCGGAGTATCGTCATTAAAATCAGCATGTATATCTTGTTCGCTTGGAGCCTCTGGAATATTCATGTCCAATCCAGCCATGTCCGTATCAGTCATCTTTTCGGGTTCAGTATCGCTACTAATATCACTGTTGGCCGTCTGCTGCTCCAGAGCGTCGCTAGCTGGCTCATCTGCTGTCAGAGTCGAACTCTCGGCTGAATCGGCCACAACCAGTGTTGCGCGGCGATTAGAGAAGTATGAGGCGTCGAAGCCGGTAGCAACAACCGTGATGATAATCTCACCCTCAACATCTGGACTGATAGTTGCACCGAAGATAATATTTGCATCTGGATCGGCTGCAGCCGTAATAGCTTCAGCAGCGGTGTTAATTTCGTGCATAGATAGATCTGATCCACCGATAACGTTGAACAAGATACCCCTGGCACCATCGATTGAAACCTCCAAAAGAGGTGATTCAATAGCCTGCTGCGCCGCCTGAATGGCCCGGTTCTCACCGCTAGCCCGCCCAATACCCATCAGGGCAGATCCAGCGTTATTCATAACTGCACGCACATCAGCAAAGTCGAGGTTAATTAGACCATGAACAGTGATCAAGTCTGAAATACCCTGCACGCCCTGCCTGAGCACATCGTCTGCCACTTTAAAGGCCTCGAGAAGTGGTGTTTGGCGGTCGATAGTCTGCAGCAATCGATCGTTTGGAATAATAATAAGCGTATCAACGGCATTTCTTAAGCGCTCAATAGCAGTATCAGCATTGCGGCGACGCTTTTCACCTTCAAAAGCGAATGGCTTGGTAGCAAAGCCAACAACCAATATACCCATATCCTTAGCGATGCGTGCTACTACATGGCCTGCACCACTACCAGTGCCACCTCCAGCACCAATAGTCACAAATATCATATCTGCGCCTTGGACAGCCTGCTTAATTTCATCGGCAGACTCCTTGGCAGCCTGCTCACCTACCTCAGGGTCAGCACCAGCACCCAGCCCACGAGTTGCGTCGCGACCGATGTGAATTTTCGTAGTTGCCTTAGAGTTTTGTAAGGCTTGCGCGTCGGTGTTAATGGCTACGAATTCAACGCCTTCAACCCCCGCATCTATCATGCGGTTTACCGCCGCACCACCGGCGCCGCCCACGCCGATCACCTTGATTCTTGCGAATGTTTCAATATCGGGATTGACTGCTTGCGCCATGTTACTCACTCCATTTCACGTTATAGATTTAGTATAACCCGTCCCGCCTCCTGTCGCAATGCTCTTGGGTACAAAAATTTTACCAAACGACTATGCCCGAAAAACACTGAGTACAATTATCCTACCCCCAATAAAAAGGTCTGTTTAGGCTGAACAATTATCTGGTCTACTCAGAGTCTTTAAAACGCTTCAAGAAGTTCTTAACAGAACCAATCCCACCGGCAAAAAACTGAGCTGGCACATCGTCACGGTCCGCCTGGGACATATAAGGGCTAAGTAGTACGTCGAGCATCATTAATCCCGTAGCGGTCGCAAAAGAAGGATCGTTAACGGTATCAACGAGACCGTCCAGCCCCTTTATTGAGCCCAAACGAGCCGGTAGCTGCAACTTTTCTCTAGCAAACTCAGCTAGACCAGGTAAAGCCGAACCTCCACCGACTAGCACCACTCCACCAGGCAACTTTCTCGACCGGTGGATGCGCGCTAATTCTTTATCGACGAATTCAAACAGCTCTTCTACTCTTGCCTCGGCAATCATATTTGTTTCCCGCTGCTCAAAAGTATAGCCGTTGCCATCAACAATAATTCGATATGTTTTATCGGTGTCGTCACCAAGCTTAACATTCTTTAGTTTCACCTGCTCTGCAACCTCAAGATCAGTCTTAAGACCGATCGCAAGAT
This sequence comes from uncultured Candidatus Saccharibacteria bacterium, assembly GCA_964554245.1. GTDB lineage: Bacteria > Patescibacteriota > Saccharimonadia > Saccharimonadales > UBA4665 > JAGXIT01. Next base: position 10,455 of record CAZKNP010000010.1, read on the forward strand.
CGTTGGTAATATGCATACTCCCAATCGGTATAACCGCCACGTGCTGGATCTCGCCGTCTTCAATCACGGCAATATTGGTTGTGCCAGCACCGATGTCGATAACTGCTGCGCCGGCTTCTTTTTGGTTGCGGTCAAGCACTGCTTCGGCCGCCGCTAAGCCAGAAGTAGTTCGATGACGTACGCCAACTTGAGATTTTTCGAGCACCAAATCGAGATTATGAACATTCGGCGTTGCCGCTGTAATAATATGACAATCCACCTCTAGGCGAACACCATGCATGCCAACCGGATCCTTAATGTTATCCTGGCCATCGAGTCGATAGTTACGAGCAAAAACTTGGATAATCTCGCGGTTAGCCGGCAACTTCACTATCGCCGCCGCCTCTTCAACCCTATCCCTATCATCAGCCGTAATCTCGCGGTTAGCGCCGCTAACAGCAATTACGCCCTTAGAACCCATGCCGACAACATGTACGCCGTTAATATTAACTGTAGCGCTATTAACGCGCACACCAGCGATTCTCTCCGCCTCGCTAAGCGCCTGTACAACCGCATCGACTGTGTCATCGATATGCATAATTACGCCCTTACGCATACCCTTGTTTGGACTCGACCCATGACCTACTACCGAAATTGCTCCGGTTTCAGAATTCCGCACGCCAATAACACACCGGACCGAAGATGTTCCGATGTCAAGACCGACATACTCAGCTTTTTGTATTTGATTCATAGCGATATTATAGCGCTTATTCTTGTATTTGCGCAAATTGTACAACCCAGTACTCCTGGGTTACTGATTATACTTCTGTGAGTATCTCGCAGCCGTCCTCGGTCACCAAGACAGTATGCTCAAACTGAGCCGCCTTACTGCCATCAACAGTCAGTAGTGTCCAGCCGTCATGTGCTTGGAATATCTTGTGCGAACCAAGAGTGGTGATTGGCTCAACCGCAATCGTCATACCAGCCCTTAGAGTTGGACCTGTGCCAGCCTTGCCATAGTTAGGAATCTCTGGCGCCTCATGCAAAGAGTGACCAACCCCATGACCAACCAACTCCCTAACAATCCCCAGGTTATACTTCTTAAGAACAGTTTCGATGGCGTGAGAGATGTCGCCAACACGAGCACCATCACGCACCTGATCCAAGCCTGCATAAAGCGCTTCTTCCGTCCCCTGAAGCAGGCGCTTGTCATCCGCTGACGGCTTACCGCCGATACATAGGCTTATGCCCGCATCCGTTACCATACCATCAACCGTCACGCCGTAATCAAAATTCACGATATCGCCATTCTTAAAAGGCCGATCTGATGGAATACTGTGCTGGACCTCGTTGTTATTCGATATGCAGATTATGTCCGGAAAGCCCTCAAAACCTCGAAATGAAGGGATTCCGCCTAGCTTCTCGGTTTCTGCCAATGCTAATGCTGAAGCATCCTTAGGTGTCATACCGGCTTTGACCTCACGGCGAATCTTCTCTAGTACGGTCGCCAGCATCTTACCAGCCCGACGCATAGCGTCAATTTCTTGCTCTGTTTTGGTTTGCATGACTCTAGTTTAGCTACCAATCTTCAAGGCTTCAAGTACACGGTCATGAATTTCAATAGGCAGACCAACACCGTCAATCTCGTGTACCACTATTCCGGCATCACGCATCTGCTGCAAAATCGGCTGAGTCTGCTCCTGATAAAGAGTAAAACGCTTCTTAATGGCATCGTCAGTATCATCAGGCCGAGCCCTTAGGCTAAGCCTTTTATATATCTCATCCTCACTGAGGTTAAAGTGAACAACCTCAGGCTTATCGAACCTACCAGCAGCAATCTCACCAAGCATCCAGGTCACCTGTGGCGCTGTCCGCGGAAAACCATCCAAGATAAATTGCTCCTTAGTGTCGATAATATCCAACACCTTATCAACAACATGGATAGTCTCGGCGTCAGACAAAAGTTTACCTTCGAGCATCTCCTCACGTCGACGACCAGTAATCAGTAGACGAAAAACCTCACCGGTAGATATGTAAGCATAGCCAAACTCATCGGCCAGTTTATGTCCCTGCATACTCTTACCAGCGCCGGCTGGACCCATAAAAAGAATCATTTTTTCCTCCTTAGAATTACTGGCATGACGAATAAGTCAAAGATCACCCCCGCAATACCGATACCGATGAACATCTTGCCGAACATGTCCATGCCATCGTACTCCTTATCCCAGCCCATAATAAAAACTATCGCCCCAATAGCAATAATTGGAATCGCGCTTAAAGCCATTAGCCTAAACTGTTTGATTTGTTTCTCGGTTTTTTCATCAGTCACTTCTATCGGTCCGTCTGTCATGCCAATTTCTCCTTAACTAATCTAGCAATCGCTCCACCGTCAGCTGACGATCCGGCCTTAGCCTTAACCTTGCCAATTACCTGCCCCATTGCCTGTGGACCGGTTACGCCCAGATCGGCAACAACTTCCTCAACCAAAGCCATTAAGTCATCTTCACTCATCTGTTCCGGCAGATACTCTTCGATAATCACCTTCTCGGCCAGCTCTTTGTCGGCCTTATCCTGTGCGCCCCCCTGTACGTATAAATCAGCGCTCTCTTGTCTCTTCTTAGCCTCTTTAGCAAAAAGCGCCTCAATAGCCTCATCGCCTAAGCCTTTTTCTCGCTCACCAGATGCAACCTCGGCATACAAAATAGCGCTCTTTAGCCCCCGGAGAACCTCTAGACGAAGAGCCTCGCCGGCCAACATGGCCTTCTTAACATCCTCTTCGATTCGCTGTTTAATACTCATGTCTACCCTCCCTTGCCATGCATAATGCCACGAAGAATTCTCCGTGGCATTATGTGCTTTTGAAATCATTTGCCTAGCGTTGACCCAATTTGGTTCGTTTAACCTTGATAGCCTTTCGCTCGTTGCGAACGATAGCCTTCAGGCGACGATCACGCTTACTCATCGGCTTCTCAAAGTGCTGGCCGCCTTTAACCGCCAACACGAGCCCCGACTGCTGCACGCGGCGATTAAATCGCCTAATCAGACTTTCGGCAGATTCCTTACCGTCTTTCCTCGTAACTTCTATCATACAGGGGAGAGTATAACAGACTAACCGAACACAGACAAGTCTGAACCGCAAAAAATAATCTATCGATAAGCAAGGATGCTAGTTAGCACTGTTCTGGCGTTTTTGCTGAGCACTACGCTGTGACTTAAGAACGATACTTTGAAGCTCTTTGAATATGGGGAAGGCTTTGTTGGTGTGATAAATTTTCGTATTTCCTTGTTTTTCACTGACGAGAAAGCCGACTTTTTCGAGTCTTTTGAGTTCGCGCTGAATATTACCAGCGTCCTCTTTGATGAGCTTGGCTAGACCACGAACATGCGTCTTGAAATCTGGATACTTGGCGTAGATGACAATAATCTTCCTTCGCACTCTCGATGTAATGAAAACGTCTAACATGGCCTCCCCTTTCTCGTACCATAAGCCTTTTATTGTCGTAACGACAACGTAATATATCTAATATAACAACGTTTTCGTTTCAGTTCAACAGCAAAATTCACACCACATAGCCTATACTCTATAGATATGTTCTATTACGAGGTGCTTGTCGGTGATGCGTCGTTCCATGGATCGAAACCATTGACGTATAGTTACGACCAAAAACTAAAAATCGGCGCCGTTGTAAGAATTTCATTAAAGGATCGTTCCGCTTTAGGAATTATTGCCAGAGAAGTCACAAAACCTACCTTTACGACCAAACCCGTATCCGCTAGCTCGACAGGCATAAGTGTGCCAAAAGAAACCCTTTCAATGATTAGCTGGCTAGCATCTTATTATCCTGCGCCGTTCGGGGCCATCGTTCGTCAATTCTTGCCGCCAAATACCGTCTTTCCAAAGAAAATTGAACCGGCAGAATCACAGCGACCCACGCCCATCAGTCTGCCGCCCCTTACCGAAGATCAAGAAAGAGCCATCCAACTAGTCAACCAAAGTGGATCACATCTGCTTAGGGGTATCACTGGCTCTGGAAAAACCCGAGTCTATCTTGAAATTACCAAGCGAGCTCTCATGGAAGGCAAGTCCATTCTAGTACTTGTACCTGAGATTGGGCTAACAGAACATGTCGCCAAAGCTTTTGATGCGCTAGCAGTATCGCCGATAGTTATGCACTCTCAGTTAACAGTCGCCCAAAGGCGAGATATTTGGTACGCCATCGCCAGAAATAATGACCCCCAGATTATCATCGGCCCCCGCTCTGCCCTGTTCGCGCCAATCAAAAACATCGGCGCAATCATTATGGATGAGTCTCATGATGGCGCTTATAAAAGCGAAACCACCCCGCACTACAGGAGCGACCGCGTGGCCGCCGTCCTAGCAAAACTACACAAAGCAACCTTTCTAGCCGGCTCAGCGACGCCCAATATCGAAGATTACTATGCTTTTGAGAGCAAAAAACTCCCAATCATAAAACTCGACAAGACTGCCCTAACCAACCCCGAGACATCTGTTCTAATGGTAGATATGAAAGATCGTTCCAACCTGTCTCAGAGCAGCATATTGTCCTCTCCGCTCATTAAAGGAATCGCCGGCGCCCTGGCCAAAGGCGAACAGGCGCTACTGTTCCTCAATCGACGCGGGACCGCTAATGCCGTCCTCTGTAGTAGTTGCGGCTGGAGAGCCACCTGCACCCACTGCGATCTACCCCTGCGCTATCACGCCGACCAACACCTACTCAGGTGTCATACCTGCGGTAGGTCATCCAAACTACCTACCGGATGCCCCGACTGCGGAAATGGTGATATCGTTCTAAAATCGATGGGCACGAAAGCTATAACCGAAGAAGTAACCAGGCTCTTTCCGAATGCGCGAGTCGAAAGATTCGACACTGACACAGAAAAAGCGAAATCACTCAGGCACCAACTCGACAGCCTAAAGTCCGGAGAGATTGATATTTTAGTTGGCACACAAATGGTCGTTAAGGGCCTAGATCTACCAAATCTAGCCGTTGTAGGCGCCCTAGATGCTGACAACAGTTTGTTAATACCAGATTTTAGTGCAAGCGAACGCACATTCCAGCTAATATCCCAAGTTGTTGGACGAGTCGGACGCGGGCATCGCCCTGGCAAGGTCTTTATCCAGACCTACAACCCTGACCACCCCACACTACTAGCCGCCTCCGAACAAAACTTCGCAAAATTCTATAGCGACGAAATCAAAGAAAGGAAAACGTATAATTTTCCTCCTTTCTGCTTCTTAGCCAAATTATCTTGTCTTAGGGCCTCTAGTTCTAGCGCCGAAAAAGCCGCCCTCAAGCTAAAATCCGAAATAGAAGAAAAATACCACGGAGTAACCATCGAAGGGCCGGCGCCATCTTTTCACCCAAAAGAAAGCGGCAAATACAAATGGCAATTGGTCGTTAAGACCCCAACCAGGCAGCCTTTGATCGACATCGTAAACCACCTTCCATCTGGCTGGCAGCATAACCTTGACCCAATCGACTTGCTTTAGATACCGGGCATTTTCATGTATACTACCCCTGATGGATACAAAATTAATCACCTTACCTAACCCAAATTTAAGAAAACGCAGCAAGAAAGTTGGATTTATTGATGATGACGTCAAAAAACTCATCACTAACATGGAAAAAGCTACGCTCGACTGGGAATCAAGCCGCGACCACGAAGTTGGAGTTGCCTTAGCAGCTATCCAAATAGACGACCTCAGGAGAGTCGTTGTTGTGCGCAGCGACTTCAACGACAAATCCAATAAGACCTTTCAGGTACTAATAAATCCTGAGATCACGAAGTACGAAGGAGAGTTAATCGAAGATTACGAAGGCTGCCTAAGCGTTAAAAACCTATACGGCCTAGTGCCGAGAAGTAGCGAAATTCGCCTGAAAGCGCTTGACATAGACGGCCGAGAAATTCGCGTCAAAGCCGAAGGGTTTCTGGCAAGGGTCCTCCAGCATGAAGTCGACCACACTAACGGAATCGTTTTCGTAGACCACATCAAAGACTCTAAAGATGCCTTTTTCGTTCTTACCAAGGATGGAAAACTAGAAAAAGTTGACTACAAAAAAGAAATCGAGGGCAACCGTGAGCTCTGGAACGAAACCTAGCATCGTCTTCTTTGGTACTGGACCAGTAGCCTCAGAGTCATTGGAGTTGCTGGCGCAAAACTTCACAATCGAAGCGGTTGTTACCAAACCAAGACCACCTCACCACCGAGGTGCCATGCCCGTGATCGATATAGCCGAAAAGCTTTCGGCACCGATATTATTTGTTGCCTCGAAGAAAGAAACGACTGAGATAGCCACTCAGCAGTCCTTTGCAAGTAAGGTTGCCGTATTGATTGATTTTGGCATCATCGTGGAGCAGTCGGTCATTAACCACTTTCCGCTTGGAATTATCAATAGCCACTTTAGTCTGTTGCCGCAGTGGCGCGGCGCCGACCCGATCTCTTTCGCCGTTTTAAGTGGTCAATCCGAAACCGGCGTCAGCTTAATGAGGCTAGTCCCCGCCATGGATGAAGGCCCCCTTTTATCATTTGGCGTTCAGCCAATCAACCCGGATGAAACAACACCTAGTCTGACTAAAAAACTTATTCACTTAAGCGCTAGTCTACTGTCTGATGTACTACCTGCCTACATAGAAAAACCAGATCCAGGAATCAGCCAAGAAAATATACCTTCGCTAATCACTGACTTTGACTACCCAAGTGAGGCCACTTACTCCCGCAAACTGACCAAGGAAGACGGTATACTTGACTTCACAAAACCAGCGGCTCAGCTCGAACGAGAAGTTCGAGCATTTATTGAGTGGCCCAAAAGCCGCTGTCAAATTGCTGGCCAAGAAGTTATTGTTACCGAATCACACGTCGAAGAACAGACTGTGGATCATGTTGATAAAAAAACAACCTTTATTTCCAATAGACAGATCTGGATTGCAACATCCGACGGATACTTAGCTATTGACAGGCTGAAGCCTGTGGGCAAAAAAGATATGACGTCCGAAGCATTTATTGCTGGATACGGACATCTAATATAAGGCCCCTTGCTTAATAAAAAGACGCCCGAATTAATTTTCCTGGGCGTCGATTTAACTATGGCTACGCGCCTATTGTCCCTGAACGGGCGGTTGTGGTGGCCAAGTTGGTTGCGCCGGCGGCTGTGGCGGGACATAAGGTGGCTGAGTCGGCGGAACCGCTTGTGCCTGATCCTGCACCGACGTTCCATCTGAAGATATCGGTGGCTGCGCTGCAGTAAAGCCCGATTGCGGCGCCGTCGTGGCACCAAAATCGTTGCCAGATTGAGACGGTTGATAAGCTGGCTGTCCAGAACTAACGGCCTGACCATAATCCTGTTGAGGTGGCGCTACTGGCGGCGCCTGAGGAATAGCCGATGAAGATGGCTGCCGATAGCCTGATTGGTCAACTGGAGGCTGTGGCGGAGCCTGAGGAATTGATTGCGGCTGAGCAAACTGGCTATTATCGACTGGCTGATATGACTGCTGTGGGTTATTACCATAAGTCGGCGGCTGTGGTGATGACTGCTGCTGACCGTATGGCTGTTGTGGTGGCGCCTGAGGGGGGGCAACCGGAGGCTGATAAACAACTTGAGCTTCTTGAGGGGCCTGTGGAGCCGCCGCTAGAAGCTGTGGTGCGTACTGACGAACTTCCGCCTTGAGTGCCTCAAATGTCTGCTGGACAACTTCTTTGTAGTTAGGCAAGTTTGCCTCAAGCCACTGAAGGGCCTGCGCCTGATCAGCGTTACCACCAGAATCAATAAACCTCTCAAATTCCTCAAGCTGCTGGTTTGTCATCTGATTGGCCAACTGAGTACCAACTCGAAGCTCGAGTGTTTCGTAAATCTGCTGAAGCATTTGACGCTTCTGAGCGTCAGGCAAGCTTCCGAGGCCTAGTTCTTCTAATAGATTATTGTCTAGTTTTAACATATTGATTATTATACTACACCTTATGCGCTACTTATTAAGAAATCAAAGTTGACGCGTCTTGGTTTCGACAATATAAAATTCTAACTTATCACCGACTTCAAGATCGAGCTTTGAGGTTGTTTCCAGGTGAACTCCACCCATTTCTCCCTCAACCAGGTCGGTCGCGTCATTGGGGCCGCGCTTCAAACTCTTTAAAGTAGCCTCACCTATCTGCTCCTTGCCGCGCATGACGCGTACTTGCGCGGGAACGGTCAATTTACCACTCTTAACCGAGCCACCGCAGATAACATCAGTTCGCGTCGTCTTGAACACGCCCTTGACTTCAAGTGAACCTATCTCTTTTTCGGTAATTTCTGGTGCAAGCAGACTGCTTAACTCGCCTTTAACGTCATCAATTAGCTCATATATGATGTCATACAGCCTAATTGATACCTGATCACGACTAGCTAAACGTTTAATGTTGTTGGCCACCGTGGTGCTAAAACCATACAATATAGCTCCGGAGCTTTTCGCCATATGAATGTCATTCTCATTCACAACACCAACACTGGCACTAACAACACGAACCGCCACTTCATCGGTTTCAATTGACTTCAGGCTATCAATAACAGATGTCAGCGAACCCTGTACGTCAGCCTTGATGATAATCGGCAACTCTTGTAGCTTGTCGCTTCGACTAATAATACGCAGTAGCTCTGAACTACTCATTTCGCTTCTCGAGCCACTAGCGTGAGCCAGCCTAGTCTTTTCGGCCTCTTGGCGGGCCTCTTTTTCGTTCTTAACTTCAACAAACACATCACCGAAGTTAGGCAAAGTTTTGAAGCCACTAATTACTGCCGGAGTGGACGGACCAGCATCTTTGATCGGCTTACCGGCCGTAGATGTTAGATTGCGAACCTTTGCATATGTTCCGCCGGCCACGATAAACTCACCAACACTCATAGTACCTTCTTCGATAAGCGCCACAGCAATTGGCCCCTTGCCCGGCTCCATGCGCGCCTCAATAATCAAACCCCTTGAAGGCACGGTCGCGTCGGCCTTGAGCTCTTCCACGTCAGTAATAAGCAAAATCATGTCAAGCAAGTCTGGGATTCCAGCTTCAGTCTTAGCGCTAACTGGTACCGCCACGATGTCGCCACCCCACTCTTCAACTAGAAGCTCCTGCTCCGCCAACTGCTGCTTCACTAACTGCGGATTAGCGCCCTCTTTATCCATCTTATTAATAGCAACGATGATGCGCGTACCCGCCTTCTTGGCATAGCGGATAGCCTCGATTGTTTGCGGCTTCACGCCGTCATCTGCTGCCACCACAATAATTGCGATGTCCGTTAACAGCGCGCCGTGCTCACGAATAGCTGCGAAAGCCTCGTGGCCAGGTGTGTCAAGAAACGTGATCACCCTATTCTTGTGTTCGATCTGATAAGCCGAGATGTGCTGCGTAATGCCACCAGCTTCACCCTTGGCGATAGTTGCGCCGCGAATTGCGTCGAGCAGAGATGTTTTGCCGTGATCAACGTGCCCCATCACAGCCACAACCGGTGGCCGTTCAGTTGCATTCTCGCTGTTTTTTCTAGCACTATGCCGGATAGGCTCGACTACAGCCTCCTTCTTAACTAACTCGACATCAAGGCCAAGCTCTCCAACCACAATTTGAGCCGTATCGAAGTCGAGACGCTCATTGATTGTCGCCATAATGCCGCCCTTAAACAGCTCGCCGATTAGTTTCGTGGCCGGTATCCGAAGCTCCTCAGCCAGAGCACCAACCGTAATGTTGTCGTCGATATGAATGGTTGTTGCCATCGCTTTTAGCTCCTTACTCTCTTTAATCGTTGTTCGTTTATCGTTTATCACCGCGTCTAAGCAGGCGATAAACGATAAACGATGTACGTTACTTCTACTTCGCGCCCTTAAGGCTCAAAGAAATTTTGCGGGCACTCGTGTCAATGTCGAGCACCTTAAACTTCTTCTTTTCGTTAAGCTGGAAGATCTTCTCTGGATCGATACTATCTTCGTCGCCCATTTCGCTAACATGCACCAGCGCTTCAACGCTTGGGCTTAGCTGAACAAACGCACCAAACGGTGTGATTCTAGTAATCTTTCCTTCGACCAACTCACCCTTGTCAAAAGATTTAACTTCCTTCAACCATGGGTCTTCGCTCATCTGCTTTAAGCTCAAGCTCAAGCGATCTTTGTCGATAGCGATAATTTTCGCCTTAACCGTCTCGCCAACCTTAACGTAGTTGCGTGGGTTTTCAACACGCTCCCAGCTAATCTCACTGATGTGGATCAAGCCTTCGATACCGTCAACGTTAACGAATGCACCGAAGTCAATCACGCCAGTAACGACGCCCTCAACCTCATCACCGACCTTCAGCTCTGAAAAACGAGCCTGCATGTCGTCCTTAACAGCTTCCTTCTCAGAGAAGATAAGCTTGTTGTCTTTGCGGCTAACGTCCAGCACACGCACGCGTAGTGGCTTGTTAGTTAAAGCTGCAAGCTTCTGTAAGATCTCATCCTTGTCGGCACTGCCAACTCGTGGATAGTGTCCAGCGGCAAGCTGAGAAACAGGCAGGAAGCCTCTAATACCTTCAAGCTCGACTAGAAGTCCGCCTCGGTTAGCATCATAAGCCGTAACTTCAATAATTTCCCCTGCTTCAAACATGCGGGTAATTTCATCCCAGCCACGGTCTTTAACTGCGCGGCGCATAGATAGCAGCGCATAACCCTCGTCCATCTCGGGATCGATAACACTGACTGTTACCTGCTGACCCTCTTCGAGCTGCTGGCCGTGTCCGACTTCTCGGCGCATAACGACTCCGACACCCCTTGGACCAAGGTCAATCCAGACCTGGTGCTTCTTAATAGATGTAACCGTTCCCTCGACTGTCTCCCCAGGGGTTAACTGAGTGATATCACTGCCGGCGAGCAGGTCATCCATAGTTATATTAGTAGTTGATTTTGGCATTTTCTTACGATGCCTCCTTTGTAGTGTATTTCTCTCGTCAGACCGCTTTGACTCACGCCAAACCTAACCCCTCAGAAAGATTACTTCAATTATATCTGTTTCTCATCTGTAAGTAAAGGTCAAGCTGGGCTAGACTTCGCACTTATCATTCGGCGTGTTAAACTATATAAAACAACGCATAAGGGAGGGATTATGTACATAGGAATCGATGTTGGCGGCACCAAAACGCTAGTCTGCACACTCACAAACGAAGGAGTTATACGCGAGTCGTACAAATTCCCCACCCCACAAGACTACGACGAGTGGCGCAAGCAGCTTAAAGAATGTGTCCGCCGCTTAACCACCCGAGGCTTTGTAGCTGGCTGCGTGGCCATTCCTGGCGTAATCGACCGCGAGAAGGGTTACCTCATCAAACTTGGTAACCTCGGCTGGGAGAACAAAGCGATCGTCAGTGATGTCCGACGGATTATTGGCTGCCCGACCTACTTCAATAACGACGCAAAACTTGGCGGCCTAAGCGAAGCTATGCTGCTTAAGCATAAATACAAACGAGTCCTCTATATCACTATTAGCACAGGTATCGGCGTTGGCTTAGTCGTAGATCAGAAGATCGACGAAAACCTCGGTGACGGCGGTGGTCGCACAATGCTCTTCGAGCGTAACGGCGAAATGGTGCCATGGGAAACTTTCGGCAGCGGCAAAAACATCGTCGAAACATACGGTAAAATGGCCTCCGAGATTGATGACCCAAAAATCTGGGCTCAAATCGTACCAAACTTTACTCCTGGATTTATTCAGCTCATCTCGACCCTTAATCCAGAAGTGATTGTCGTTGGTGGTGGCGCTGGCCACTACCTAAAGAAATTCCACGACCTACTCATCGCTGATCTTAAGAAATACGAAACACCGATGTTCGTAATCCCACCAATTATTCCAGCCGAGCGACCAGATGAGGCTGTCGCCTACGGATGCTATGACTATGCCAAGCAAAAACACGACGCCACCACCAAAGGCAAATAACCCTATTAATCAGATTATTACTGATTTTCCCGATCTCGATTTCAAGCCGGCCAGTCGTTTTTCGTGGCATGCCCGTGGAAGAGCCATCTCTTATGTCGATTCACCCGACGAACGCACAGCCTGGGCCCTGCTGCACGAAATCGGCCACGCCGAACTAAACCATGAGCACTTCTCTTCAGATATAGACCTTCTGCAAAAGGAGGTCGCCGCTTGGGCCAAAGCTAGAGAAATATCCGAGAAATACAAGCTTTCAATCGACCAAGACTACGTCGAAGATCATCTAGACACCTACCGCGACTGGCTACACCTTCGTTCGACCTGCCCGACTTGCTTTGAGCGCTGTCTGCAGACCGATAAACACACCTATGAATGCCACAACTGCGGCGAGGTCTGGAAAGTGACCGGCTCTCGCCTCTGTCGCCCCTACCGCCGCAAAAGCTAAACACCCCTTAACCCCTATTTAGCGCCCCAAACGTACGATATCACAGCCTTGTCCAAATAAAATATCCCCGATTTAACTCGGGGATATATAACATTTGAGCCAAGGCCTACTTAAGCCTTCTTGGTGCGGCGACTAATGCGTCCACCGATAGCGCCGTAAATTCGAGCGCGCTCACGACCAGCTTCACCAGCGGCAAATCCACCGGTCTTACCAAGCTTACCGCCCTTGGCGCCAATCTTAGCGTAGAAGTCAGAGCCGTACTTCTTCTTGTTAGTTGCTGCTGCGGCCTTGCCGCCTGCTTTTGTTCCTGCCATAGCTAACACCTCCCAGTGCTATAAATAGTGTTTTGATTCGACTACGAAAAAGAGGGCCCGACTGCCCCATAACGGCGTCAAACCCTCTTATTCTTATCGAATTGTGCTTATGATATCACACTATCTTGCTTATGTCAACAATTTTCTTCTTATTCTTACATGGCCATCCACAGGCCATCCGATCGCACCGAAGCAATTCCACGCCTTTCGTGCCCACGCCTAGCTGCAGCCAACAACAGGCCACCAAACCCCAGCACAGCTATAATGGCGACAACTAGCCGTGATGTTTCTTCTACAACCGCTGGAATACGTTCAGACTGCTCAGGGAACCAGACCCTAAAGGCTATTGTAGTACTATCGACAATGGAGTCGACGCGAATACTAACATCTACCTGCGAGTCGAAGGCAATACTAGCATCTAGCTTACCCCCACCCTGAATAACGGCCATTCGCTCACCCGGCTCGAACAAAAAAGTTGCACTGTCGACCGTCACCTGAATCAATGTGAGCGTGCGAGGAGGACCGACTGGACTATCGCCGTCAAGCCTAAAGGTAAATTTATCACCCTTCTTAGCCACTACTATGTGCGCATTCGGGCCAGATCTATGACCGGGCAGCGATAGATCGTACGTATCCTTACGAAAGATCGATGACCAGTCTGATGGCGCACCGCCATACGAACGAAAGACAGCCGCCCCGTCTTCACCAGGCGTCGTAGGTGCTGGCACTAGGGTATAGCAGCCGTGTTTAGCATAAAATGTCTCGTTACCATCCAGCGGAAACAACACTTCAACCTCCTTGCATGGAAACGGCTTAATACTCTGAGAAAGCCTGGCATCCAAAGACGTTGCCCCGGCCGAAGGTCCGAACGACATCAATCCGAAAGTCATCAAGATTGAAATTAGAAACGATTTTTGTATCTTTGTTTTTATCACCTTCTCTCATTATACATTAAATTGCTTCGATTGTCAACGTAAGGCCCAGCTGGTAGCTACCCGCAGGCTGCTCGGCAGGTATCGTCTGAGATAGACCGACGCCAGACAAATGCCAGGTGCAGTTCGTGCCGGCCGATGCGCTGGCCGACATCAGCTGAACCGAATCAACCACCCCTTCGCTAAAAGACGCGTTTGATCCCACCGAGATTCCACCTGTTGTACACCCACCACTAGGCTCCACGACCGCATTTGTAAAATCTACCGACATCTGACCGGCACGCGTGTCAGCGTCGCCGCCATCATTACATCCCGACGCGGTCGGATCGTTAAAATCATAGGAATTAGCTCCTGCGGTCCATGCGCTAGACACTCCGTTAGTTGGCGCAATCGATACCTGCCAAGTCGGCGCTGATGAGGTGTTTGACACCTGAAGCTTCTGGGAGCTAGAGAATAGCTGTCCTGTAGTAGTAGCGCAAGAGAAACTCATCGTACTAGCCGAAAAAGCGACGGCCGGGTTTGTAATCGGCAAATTGGAGCCATCCACCACATCCATGGCTAACACCCCAACTGCAGGAGGCGGCAGCCGGAAGACCACTATATGCCCACGCCAAGCCGAGGAAGCGTTGTTGGTGGCCGTGAAAGTATGTTGCGCCACACTAGTAGAAGAAAGTATGTCAGCCTGACTAATGTGCATTCCGGCACTTACATCGGTCCTCTTAGTAAAACCAGCCGTTGGTGAGCTATAGGCTGATCCAGACAACGACGTAATGGTCGCAAAAATTAAAGACCGCGCCGTTGACGGAGTAGCCCCACCAGACGAAACACTCGTGCCCGTACCCAGTGCCGTGCCATAGACATCAAGAGCGTTAGCTTCAACTCCGCTATATTCGTATATTTGCGCAACAAACGACATATTACGTGCCCTACCTGTAACACCACAACTAGCGGAGCTCTCGTTATTGCCGGCTTCTTTATAAAAAACCGCCTGCGAAATCGCCCCAGCCACAAACGGCGCCGCTACGGAATAACCTGACGGTGTATTAAAACCATTAATAGAGCCGCCGACGCTACAAACCAGAACCAAAAGGTTACCCCTAGTGGCCGTCGTACCAAAGTTAACTGTTAGTGTCGGATTATTACCATTACCAGATGTTGTATTGTTGTAGGCGCTATTAACAAACGTGGACGCCTCAGCCGTGCCGAAGCCCACAAAAGGAGCAGCCGCCATACTAAGCACAGTCACTATGACCAGCAAAGCTACCGTTCTGCCCACCCTCTTGCATAAATCTATGCACCGAACCACTGGGCTACCTCCTCTTTTTCGAGGTCTTTTTGGCTGTTTTTCGTTTACTAGGAGCCTTACGTTCTTCTTCTGGAGTAATACTGTCCCGAATACGCGACGAAAATTCAATCCCCTCTAAATGCTCGATCTTACTCACCTCCTCCGGGTCGGCACCCTCACGCCAATCCGGGATAACATCATCACTATCGTCATACAAACGACCATATGTACTCTCGCGCGGCGACACCCAACTAGATGATACCGGCTCGGCCCGACGACCATCTTCATTCTCAGTCTGCCGGGTAGACTGCGGATTAATCGATTCTACCTCGCTTGTTGACAACGGTTCTTTTGCTGTGGCTACAGCGGTACTAGCCTTGATTTTCCTTACTTGAGCCGAAGGCACCAAGAGCTCATCTCCTACCGAAATCTGATATGGAGCCTGGAGCTTATTAACTTTAGCCACCCTCTTCCAGGAGGTGCCATGAGCCTCGGCTATGCTAGCCAGGCTATCGCCAGACTGTACGATATATGTATCCGATCGCTTCTTGATGACTTTTTTACGACGCCGTCGCCATAGTAGCCAGAACGGCAATGAAATTATCAGGAGCAAAGCTCCTAGATCCACCAATAAGGCAGGCATTGCGGGCAACATCACAAACCAACCAGTTTCGTGCCTTAGGCGCTTAGTTTCTGTAGCCCCTTCGCCTAGCGAATCTTTGGCGTTAGCGTTATAGCTAATAGATGTACGGGCCTTATAAATCCCGCCCCAATACGGCCTATCGAACTCAAACTTCCATGTTCCGGTTGCGTCCGGGAATATAGGATACTGTGCCTCTTTGACCGGCGACTGACCGCCGAATAAGCTAGAGAGCTGCGTCCTAGCCTTAACATCTAACGATACGTTCCCTGTGTTCTTGGCTTTTGGCCAAACACTATAGTTACCGCTATCGAGCCGTTCAATTTCCGTCTCGCTGAAGGTTAGCTCCTTTTTTATATCGCCGCTAACAGTAATCGACATGCGTATGCCCGACCGATAACTCAGGTTGATACCACTGTCAGCCTTATCGCCTTCGCTTGACGGCTTCTGACGCACTACCACACAGCCGTTGTGTTCTCCTGGAGAAACATCTTTCGGCACCTTGATAGTAAAATCAACAACAACCTTATCACCTGCTGTAATCTCGAACTCATCTTCCTCGAACGAGAACCACTTTCCGACTTTCGTCTGCTTCTCGGCCTCCTGTTGGCAGGCAAACGATCCGCCCACCGACTCAACCGTATCAACTCCTCCAACAAGTACTGTCACATCCTCTTCGGTATTATTTACAACTGTCACGCCGTCTTCTATGACCGTACCTGGATCAACCCCCGAATGAATAAAAATACCCCTCGAACGCTCATTGCCGTCCTTAGGATATGCTGGGCTTACGCCTATGGCACCCGACTGCGCCGACACTCCCACTGCTCCCGCAAATACAGAGAGCAAGAGGGCTCCTATGACTGCGTACGATAAAGTACGTCTGATCACTCGTTCCATCTTGCTCTTAACTGTACATGCTTTTGCTTAGTTTTTCTAGAGGAAAAATAAGCGCTAAATCTTCAGTCTATTAGAACTGAGTAGCTGACAGGGTCATATCAAGTGTATAATTGCCTGGCTCTGTTTCAGCAGGAATATGCTGAGTAAGATCGATGTTTTTAACATCACCTTCCCATGGGTTCGAGTTGCTTGTCTCAAGAACAGTAACAGCCAGCTTGTCAGCTGTAGCAGAAGCAAAAGAACCACCTGGCTTAGATACTGTTGGAGCGGTTCTAGCAGTAGCGTCAAGCGTAACATTCGTACCAACTTCGAGGAAGCCGTCTTGGCAGTCGACACCGTTGTAGTCGTAGGTAGCTGGTGTACTCTGATCACCAGTCCAAAGATCTCCAGCTGTAGCTGAAAGGCTCAAAGAAACGTTTGAGCTATTTGGGTTGGTGATGGTAACTTTTTCCGTGCCTGCAGTTGGAGCGATAACTGCAGTTGTCTGCTGACAAGCAAACGAGAAGTCAGTTGCAACGAAGGTAGCAGCTAGGCTTGACTGAGGTGTTTCACCGTCAAAAGCACCGACGCTAAAGTTCAGAGCATTAATAGTTTGTGATAGGTTTGTGGTCGTCGTGCCAGTTGCAGCCAGCGCACCAGCTGGAATAGCAATCAACACAAACGCTGCCGCTAAAGCGGTAAACAGCGAGGCTTTCTTACGCATTTTCATAGTTGCGTAACTCCTTTGTTGTTATTTTTATTTGTTTATTTTTGTATTACTACCAAGGTGGCAGCATGATACGTACTAATCATATTGGGGTCCAACACCTTAGTCAATGCCATTTGAGCCTTGTTTGATGTAATATGTACAATTAAATTACTCAGTATACTACCCCTGTATTGCATATAAAGTAATCATTTTTAACAACGTTCACAAAATCAATCATTCGAATGGTATCCGCCGAGCCTCGGGATGGGATGCAAGACCAATCATAATTACAATAAAAGCTTAGTGGCACTTGACGCGTGGATTAAATAAGTTCCTAGGTCAAGGAGCTCTTCTTATATAAAACGGTACTGTCAGGCGCCCTTAAGTAGACGCAGAAATGCTATTATGCAGGTTAAGATATATTATCTGGAAAAATAGCATGGTGCTGACAGCTGTAAACATGAGAGTTTTAGAATAAATAAAAAGAGCCCCGGTAAGGAGCTCTTCTTATATAAAACGGCACCGTGCTATTTTCCCAGGGCTTGAGGACCCAAGTATTGTAACCGCTGAGAGGCTTAACTTCTGTGTTCGGTATGGTAACAGGTGTCTCCCTCTCGCTATGGGCACCGAGTAAGCACCATGAGACACCCTTCAGGGTTTCTCATCGCGCCGGCAAAATGGAATACATTTTGTCGGGCTGCTCTTCCCAGCCAATGGATGGTTGGAACGGAGCCTTTCGATGTCCAATTTTGTCACAAAAAGAACGGATTAGCTTTTTAACAAACGGATGTAGCATTTAGCCACACCAATAACTAGTCAATGCACTTTTTTGTCTATGAGACCAACCCACACTGAGGGTTCTTCTCATAGACATGTAAAAAGTCAATGTCCCTATTAGTACGCTTCGGCTGAACACATTACTGTGCTTACACCTTGCGCCTATCAACCAGATCGTCTTTCTGGGGGATCGTAGGGAAATCTAATCTTGAAGCTAGTTTCGCGCTTAATATGCTTTCAGCGCTTATCTATTCCGCACGATAGCTACTCGGCAATGCTCTTGGTAGAACAACCGATACACCAGCGGTGCGTCCGCCCCGGTCCTCTCGTACTAGGGGTAGACCTTCTCAAATTTCCTGACGTCCACAGCGGATATAAACCGAACTGTCTCACGACGTTCTGAACCCAGCTCGCGTACCTCTTTAACCGGCGAACAGCCGGACCCTTGGGACCTGCTCCAGCCCCAGGATGAGATGAGCCGACATCGAGGTGCCAAACAGCGCCGTCTATGTGAACTATTGGGCGCT
>CAZKNP010000011.1:0-27663 GCA_964554245.1 uncultured Candidatus Saccharibacteria bacterium
TGCATGTATTAGGCACGCCGCCAGCGTTCATCCTGAGCCAGGATCAAACTCTTCAAAAAGATGAGAAAAAATCTCATATAAAAGAATCTGTCTTAGCATCAGTAAAAACTTACTGACTTACTTGAATCTATGATTCGAAATTTCTAAAACAATTCACTATTAAAGTGAACTGACGTTGATTTGCACTACTCAATTGTTAACGTTCTGGCTTGGAGCGCTTTATATAAAGCACCTCCAAAGCACTAGTAACCGATTGTACGCGAGAAATATCTCTGTGTCAAGGATATATTTGTTCTTTTATGTAGCTTTAATGACAACTAGCTATCATCTGTTATTCATCTAGGCTTCAGTACCTGCTGTATCGTCGGCAGACACAGCATCGTCTTCATCTTCCTGTGGAGATTTTTCAACAAGAGTTAGGCTAACTACCTCGTCACCATCATTGAGGCGCATAATACGAACCCCTTGAGTAGCACGGCCCAAGGCTGGAATATCCTTTAGTCCTAGGCGGATAGTCTGACCGTTCTGGCTAACAATAATAGCCTCCTGATCGTCGCTATCCGATAATGTATTCACTCCAACCAGCTCTCCAGTCTTTGTATTCACGACGGCGCTTCGTATGCCGACCCCACCACGCGAATGGGCTGTGAACTGCGCAACTTTTGTGCGCTTTCCATATCCAAACTTGCTAATTACGAAAATGCTGCTGTTTTCATCAACTATGTCCATGCCGATTACCTGGTCGTCACTTCTGAGTCTAATGCCTCGCACGCCACGGCTAACTCGGCCCATTGGGCGAACATCGCGCTCATGGAAACGATTGGCCTGACCCTGTGATGTAGAAATAATCACCTCGTTATCTCCAGTACTATAGCGAATCCATTTAAGCTCATCACCCTCGTCTAGGTTAATGGCGATAAGACCGCTGCTTCGGATGTTTTTGTACTGCGATACTGGTGTTTTCTTGACAACACCTCGGCGAGTACACATGATTAGATTACCTTCTTCTTCAGCGGCATCCTTGCCGCTATAGTTAATGACGGCACTGACCACCTCTTCTGGCTGTAGCTGCAGAATATTAACTATCGCTACCCCCTTGGCGTTCAGGGAAGCTTGCGGAATCTCATAGGCCTTGACTCGGAAGACTCTTCCCTTGTTGGTAAAGAACAACAGGAAGTCGTGTGTTGATGCATTTACAACGTGTTCAATAACATCTTCTTCCCTCGTGACCATACCGCGGCGACCTTTTCCGCCCCTGCCTTGACGTTTATAGTCAGCCAAAGTTGAGCGCTTAACGTAGTTAGCTGATGTTAGCGTAACAACAACTTGTTCATCGGGAATTAGATCCTCGTCGCTCAGTCGATTCAATTCGTGAGCTACAACACGCGTTCTACGGTCATCGCCATACTGCTTCTTAAGTTCCTTTAGCTCATTCTTGATGATTGCTAGGATCTTTTTTTCGTCTGCCAAAATATCTTCGAGCTTAGCGATTAGCGCAATCAACTCGGCTAGTTCGTCTTCGATCTTTTTACGCTCCAGCCCAGCCAATGTTCGTAGCTGCATAGCCAAAATCGCCTTGGCCTGAATTTCAGATAGAGCAAATTTTTTGATCAAGTTTGCTTGAGCTTCCTCAGTGGTGGCACTCGATCTAATAGTACTGATGACCTCGTCAATATGATCAAGAGCCTTTTTTAGACCCTCGAGAATGTGCGCACGGTCTTTAGCTTTCCTAAGCTCGAATTCGGTTCGCCTTCGCACAACCACCTGCCGGTGTTTAATGTGCTCTTCTAGCATATCCTGCAGACCAAGAACGCGCGGCTGAATACCATCAACCAATGCCATCATGTTGTAATGGAAGCTGCTCTGGAGAGGTGTTAGCTTATATAACTGATTTAGTAGTTTCTTGGGGTATGCATCTTTCTTAAGGTCGATGACAATTCGCACGTCACCCCTTGAAGATTCGTCACGCAGGTCGCTAATGCCGGAAATTTTCTTGTCTTTAACGAGATCTGCAATCTTGGTAACTAAAGATTCTTTATTTAGAGCATAAGGAATCTCCGTGATAACAATTTGGTGCCTACCCTTATTGCCTTCTATCACCTCGGCTGATCCGCGCATAATAACGCCGCCTCGACCGGTAGCGTATGCCTGACGGATCGAACCAGCACCGTAAACAGTGCCGCCAGTCGGAAAATCCGGACCCTTAACGTACTGCAACAGATCGTCTAGAGTTGCTTCTGGATTGTCTATTAGATGAGTGGTTGCATCGACAATTTCAGACAGGTTGTGTGGTGGAATATTGGTCGCCATACCAACAGCGATACCCAGCTGACCGTTCAAAAGAAGGTTAGGCATTTTACCTGGGAGAACTGTTGGCTCCAGGTTTTCACCATCATAGGTATCCCTAAAATCAACCGTGTCCATGTTGATGTCTGCTAGGAGCTCGTCGGCCAATCTATGCATCTTGGCTTCCGTATAGCGCATAGCTGCCGGTGGATCGCCGTCCATCGAACCAAAGTTACCTTGCCCATTCACTAGTGGGTAGCGCGTTGCCCAAGGCTGCGCTAGTCGCACCATCGCATCATAGATAGAAGAATCGCCGTGCGGATGATATTTACCCATAACAGCACCGACCACGTTGGCACTCTTGCGATGCCTATTGGTGCTCCTCAAGCCATCTTCGTTCATGCTATATAAAATACGCCTGTGGACAGGCTTCAGGCCGTCCCTCACGTCAGGCAGAGCGCGGTCAATAATAACGCTCATCGAATAACGCAGGTAGCTGCTCTCCATAACGTTTTCGACAGTTCGACGCTCCACTAGGCGTGAATGGTCGACCGAGTCAATAATCTCCACACTTCCGTCATGGTGCTGTTGTCGCTCAGCATCATCAATATCTAGCGGTGTGTTGTCTGGGTTTTGTGATGTGTCGCTCATATCTATATATCCAAATCTTTTACGAATTTTGCGTTAGCAGTGATGAAGTTCTTACGTAACTCTACTTCCGTTCCCATCAATTTGTTAAAGATAGCGTCCGCCTTTTCGGCATCTTCAACTTTAACCTGCACCAAAACGCGCTTTTCTGGGTTCATAGTGGTTTCGAATAGCTGCTCAGCATCCATTTCGCCAAGACCCTTATAGCGCTTCTGCTCAATAAAGCCAGCCTGCTTAAAGCGCTCGTCGGTATCAATAACTTTGAGGCCATCTGCCTTGCGCTTCTCTATCAACTGATCTAATGTCACTTCTAGTTCGTCTTCATCATATATAAATACACTATTCTTCCTGCCCTGTCTGACTAACTCAAACAACGGAGGCTTAGCCAGATAAATATGACCGGCATCAATCACTTCCTTCATATAGCGGAAGAAGAATGTTAGCAGCAATGTTGCGATGTGGCTTCCGTCGACATCAGCATCGGTCATAATAATGACTCGGTGGTATCGCAAGCCACCAAGATCGAATGAATCGCCGATACCGACACCCATAGCCTTAATGAGGTTCAGGATTTCGGCATTACCCAACATACGATCAAGCCTTGCGCGCTCAACGTTAAGAACCTTACCGCGAAGCGGCATGATCGCTTGAGTTTTGCTATCGCGACCCGTCTTGGCGGATCCACCAGCTGAGTCGCCCTCAACTAGATAAAGCTCTGAATTTGCTGGATCCTTACTGCTGCAGTCAGCCAATTTACCTGGCATACTAGCACCGTCAAGCACTCCCTTACGGATAATGTTCTCACGAGCAGCCCGAGCGGCCTTTCGAGCCCTAGCTGCCAGAAGCGCCTTACCGATAATCTTCTTAGCGATAGCTGGATGTTCCTCCAAATAGTAAGCCAAATATTCGGTCAAAACCTGCTCGACCTGACCCCTAACTTCTGGGTTCCCGAGCTTATTCTTAGTCTGTCCTTCGAACTGAGGATTCGGTAGTTTGACCAAAATCACCGCCGTTAAACCCTCGCGAGTATCTTCACCGCTCAGGTTTTCTTCCTTCTCTTTCAGGAGGCCTGATTTACGGGCATAATCATTCACCACCCTGGTTAGCGCCGATTTAAAGCCGGTTAGGTGCGATCCACCATCTGGGTTGAAGACGTTGTTGGCGAACTGCTTAACGGTTTCACTAAATCCTTCTGTGTACTGTAGGGCTACCTCGATCTGATTATTGTCAACCATCTTATCGACGTAGAAGATATCATCGTCGACCGGCTCCTTGCCAGCATTGAGGTTCGATACATAAGATTTAATACCACCCTCAAAATAAAAACTGTACTTTTTGCCAGTAACCTCGTTGATTAGTGTTGTTCTGATACCTTTTGTGAGATAGGCTGAATGCCTTAGGCGGTCAAGTATTGTGTCATAATTAAATGTGATGGACTCAGTGAAAATAGTGCCATCAGGCAAAAATTCAATCTCTGTGCCGGTTTTCTTTGCCGGGCACTTTCCTACCACCTCTAGTGGCGCCATCGGCACTCCGCGCTGGTATTCCTGGCGATGAATTTTCCCCTCTCTGTAGATGGTGACGACCAGCTTATCCGACAAAGCGTTAACTACGCTCACGCCCACGCCGTGAAGACCGCCAGATACTTTATAGCCGCCGTCGCCAAACTTACCGCCAGCATGAAGCACTGTCAGAACGGTTTCTACGGTGCTTTTGCCGGTTTTTGGGTGAATATCGGTCGGAATACCACGTCCATCGTCAGTAACCTTGATGCTGCCGTCTTTCTGCATGATAACCTGCACCTCCGTAGCATATCCGGCCAACGCTTCGTCGATACCATTATCGACGACTTCCCACACTAAGTGGTGCAATCCTTCATTACCCGTGCTACCAATATACATACCGGGTCGCTTACGAACCGGCTCCAGCCCCTCAAGCACTTGAATCTGATCAGCTGAATACCCTTTTTGCTGAGCCACGCCAATAATCCCCTCTGTTTTCGTTATTAGTAACCCTTAACAAACTACATTATAGTATAGCGTCAATTTGCCAGAAAAACAAGAACCCCACCTCTTTTACAACACCTACGTAGCCTGTGCTGGGCCGCTCAAATTGCCATTACGGTCAATGGTTATTTCATCGCTCTCATGAGGATCATTTAGTGAAATTGTGGCCTCCGACGGACCAGATTTTGGTAAATTCTGCCTGAGTTGGTGGGCAATACTTTGAACCTCCTGCTGATCCAGTGTGGCGCTAGACACATTACCCGCAACACCACTATTTGATGGTGGCCCAAATGATGGCTGAGCAGGTGCAGGAATTGGATCAAAAGCTGGTCGAGGGCCTGTCTGGCTAGCCGAATAGTTACCCTGCCGGAAATGTGAAGTCGGCGGAACTTGAGCGGGCGACGCAAACGGCTGCGGCGGCACAGGAACGCCACCACTTTGGGTCGGCATAGCGCGTTGCTTAGCAGCCCACTGGTCAAGGAATGTACCTCCACCGGGCGGTGCTGGGCGTGGCGCTGGGGCTACTGGTCGAGGGCCGGCAGTGGCCGACTGTCCGGCAAATGGATTCGCCATCGGCGCCGCAGACTTAGTTTCAAGCCTTGAAAATATATCTTTTTCGACAACCGCTCGTGGCCGACCGTATTTAGCAGCCGACAGCTGCTTAAGAGCATCCCCCAGCTCCTTATTCGGATTACCCAGCGGCTCAAGCGTCGCCATACTAAATGACTGAGTCGGAACGCCACTCACAAGCGTCCTAACCACCGTGTTGTAATTAGGGATCCTTAGCAAATCATTGCCATCAAACTGTGGCTGGAAGTATTGAGAAAGCTTCTCGACATCATTTTGGCCCACACGGAAAGCGACTACGGTACCGATGTTGCCAAAAACAGCATCTCGTATTTCTTCTGTTAGCTGAGTAGTAAACTGGTTAGCGACGATAAGGTTCAACCGAAACTTTCGAGCCTCCGAGAGAATAGTCGCAAAACTATCTGTCGAAAAGTTCTGGAACTCGTCTACATAAAGTGAGAAGTCCACTCGCTCATGCTCCGGTATATCTGAGCGAGACATGGCGGCCGCTTGAAATTTCATGACAAACATCATGCCAAGAAGTTTGCTATTAAGCTCGCCTGTGCGGCCCTTACTTAGGTTAACTAGTAGGATCTTTTTGTTGTCCATTATGTAGCGCAGATCGAAAGCACTCTTAGTCTGACCGATGATATTGCGCATCATCTCGTTGCTCAAGAAAGCACCGAATTTACTCACAAACCAGCTGACAACATCACCAAACTCATTACTACGTTGACTCTGGGGCATTTCTTTTTCCCAAAATTCACGGACATTAGGATCCTTAACATACTGGAGCTTCTGCTTGGCAAACTGGGGGTCACGGAAAAGCTTAGGTACATCAATAAAGGTACCGCCGTTCGGATCGGCCATTATAGTTAATGCTGCATTACGGAATAGACTCTCGTAGCGCGGCCCCATGATACCTTGGTGCTGCGGATCATAAAGTTTGTATAGCATGTTCAAAACTTCCTGAATAAGGAAGTCCTTTTGATCCTCAGAATGATACTCGAACAGATTCATACCCATCGGATAATCCATATCAGATGGGCAGAAATAGATAATATCCTCTGCGCGCTCTTTCGGAACCATAGATAGAAGCTTCTCGGCCGTGTCACCATGGGGATCAACAAACGCAAAGCCGTTGCCCGCCATCATATCTTGGAGCGCTAGATTTTCTAGGAACGTAGACTTACCGGTACCCGTCTGCCCTACTACATACATGTGTCTCTGCCTATCGCCAATATCTAGGCGTACAGGCTTTTTAACGCCCCTGAAAACGTTATATCCTAATAGCAAGCCTCTGTCAGGCATATTTCGAGGGCCGTCGACCTGTTTCGAGCCTTGCCTTTCGAGTTGAGTGGTTGGAGTGCTGCGCTGATCTGGAAAATGAAAAATCGTCGCCAGTTCAACTGAACTGAGTATATTTTTTTTCTTGCTGTAAGAAAAATGGCGCAGCATGTAATTGGTCATGAATGTGTCCATGTCCTTGGTGGGCGAGTATTTGAAGCCGTTCCTACCAGGGGCATCAAACTGAGCAAAACTACTAACGATTCCAGTCACTGCGTTTTGGGCACTCCTCAAAATATTTGACGAAGCAATTACGCGCAGGTTAACCTCAAAACCTGCATACTTAACCTTGTCCTCGATTGCTTCAGCAACTGCCTGGTCCACCCCAGAAATATCCTTAGACTTATCATCCTTCCCATCTTTTGCCTCTGGAGGCTTAGACCAAGCCTTCACGAAATCCCATGCGAAATCGCGCACGCCATCAGCAATATTTATACCCGAGCTAGATTTATTGCCCTTACGCCTATTGACAGCGACTGAAGTGGCCGTTTTTCGCCAGGCGTCATCAGCCGGTCGGAATAGAATCTGAATAGCCACCCCGTCCTCGGCGCTCAGCGAGGACAAAGAGTTCAATATTGCTTGCATGGCATCACGCTTACTCTCCTGGTAGGTAGCAATTGGGTATACAAAATCCTGCTTCAGCTTAAGTGAGCCGCCGGCAATGGCATTAGCACCACCGACTTCGTTGAATATATTATATTCTGGCACCCTCTCTAAAATCGTGGACGGATAAGCACTGGTTAAAGCCTGTTCAATCGTGCCAATCATATCAGCAGGTGCCAGAGCGTAAAGATTAACAAATCCGTTAAGTCCGACTATCTCGAAGCCAAAATGTCGCTGCCCTCTAAACCTATTCTTAATATTAGTTTCAACAGTGCTAGATATTATGTTGTAAATAATCTGCGCTTTAGAAATGCTTTCATCAACAATATCTCGGGCGTCGCGGCCACCAGCCTGAATATCGTCGCTAACGGGAGGAAGGTGGATTAACAGAGGAACCATCTCGAGTCCACGCTCATATTTAAGCTTTTCTTGAATATTCTGTTGTATATTTAACACGATAACCTACCCCTTGTGCTTGTGCTCGTGACCATAACAACACGCCAACCTATCATTCCTTTGCACCAATCCCAAATTTATCTTTGATGTATTCGGACCTGACAGCACTAATCATCTCCATCCTCTTTCTAGGCGAGTCTGGCGTCTGTGCGATAGCTTGCTGCAGCTTATCAACCGCGCTAGTTAGAATATCAGCCTCAACTCCAGCCTGCGGAGATTGGCCAACACCCCCATCAACAGCACCATCGGTAGGCGGCAAAAAACTATTGGCTTGTGGACTATTCGATTGATCCTGCATCGTTAATCATAAGTATAGCATAATCGACGGCCACAATCACCTCCCTGACCAGTAGTAGCATGTTCATTTCGAATCACCCGTTCTCGCAATGTAAAAACAACCTAACACAACCAGAGCCAAAACTACGACAAGATCACGTAAGGTTAGTTGACCCAACGACTGCATAGCTAGTAGCACCGCCACCACAGTCGATATCACATACGCAAATCTTTTGGGATTTTTATGTGCTTTCGGCTTCCGTAAAAAAACCGACATAACAGTATAATAAGTTGCCATAAATATAATAATAAAAGGCAGAAGCAAAAAAATGGCAGGCAGCTTATAGGGATCCGTAACAAGCAAAAAGGCCACGCAAATTGCCCAGGCCGCTACTGCTTTCACTTGGTAGTGCTTTTGTGACATATATTTTTAGACAGCAAAAACATGATTATTTTCGCTGTTTGAATAAGTTTATTATGGAGTCGAGGCAGTAAATCCGCTCACATATATTTATTAGACTATTGTAGCGCTTACTGCCTTCGACTGTGACTGACCGCTCTCACCACCTTTAGGGTGGATCGAGCGCTGTGTTGTTTTTAGTAAGTTTTTGTTTTTGGCTTACTGATAGCCATATTACTATACATTTCTACCCCTGTCAATACAGTGGTAGCCTTTTCGTAGCAAATACTGCCCTCAATTTACCTTTTTACTGCTACGTCAAAACGTAGCAATCACAACACTTTTTGTATTGACATAATCGATTTGAAACAGCTATCATATCGTTAGCGCTGAGTAAAAAAAGTGCTCAAAAACAAAAAAGATAAAAAACAACGGCAACTCGCAAGTCGTTGTTTTTCAAATCTTTCAATTATCAACAAAATATATCAAACAAAACCAAACAACTCCCGGCACCTACTCCGGGGGTTGTTTTATTGTAAAATCGTCGTACAATACAAAAAATCATGTGAGCATCGGTGATGCCAATCAGGAGCGCCTTCGGGTCATCAAACATACCCCTACCAAGAAAGCGCATAACAATAAACCTTGTTCCTGCCGATGTGCCTAAAGATAACACCGGGCTTGACCTCGCCTTGCCAAAAGACTCAATTATCATCGTTGATCTCGGACTCGACGGGTCAGTCAGGATCGTTCGAGGCATTATAGGCAAGATATTTATCCGCCAAGCACACTGGCCTCTCTAATTTCGTCATACCATCAGATAGTGTCGAACAAGCACTACTGGTGCCTGGAGTAAAAATCATCCCCGTTCAATCGCTGACCCAGTTATTTTCGATTATGAACCGATCGTCCACGCCTGTTGTCTTGGACTCAAGCGAGGAGCTGCTTGCAACCGAGACGCCAGACACCAGCACGGACAACCTAATCGAAGATGTGATTGGACAGGATCGATCTCTACGTAGACGTACACCAGATAGACAACAGTCGACTCCTTGGAGAAGCGCCACCAGGCGACTACACCACCGCCGCCATCAGTCAGGGCGTCAAGCAAGCCAGAAATATTCAAGAATCAAGATTCAACGGCAGAAAACTAAATGCCGATATGACCAACCGCGACATCAAACAATATGCCAAGCTGTCTGATAGTGCCAAGGCAATGCTTGACGTTGCGGTCAACAAGTTTGGCCTAAGCGCCCGCGCCTACATGAGAACGGTCAAGGTTTCACGCACTATCGCCGATCTAGAAGCCAGCGAAGATATTAAACCAAAACACGTAGCCGAAGCCCTACAGTACCGACCTCATCAATTTCATGATACTTAAAAATCAATCATCAACTCCCCTTGCCACCGCTGTTCATCTCTGTTATAATGAACAAGCTAATCGTAATAAGGAGATGACAACATAGCCGCTAGTACTCGCTTGAATGGTCAAATTCGAGCACCACAACTCAGAGTTATTGATCCGGACGGCAATCAGCTTGGCGTAATGAGCCGGCAAGATGCCCTACGGAAGGCAGAAGAGTTTGAGCTTGATCTAGTTGAGATTTCGCCCAATGCCAATCCGCCAGTGTGCAAAATTGTTGACTGGGGTAAATACAATTACCAGAAAACAAAGCAAGCACAAAAGAACAAAAAGACCGCTAAAAGTCTTGAGATGAAGCAAATGCGCTCCGGCCTCAAGATTGGCGACCATGACCTTGCCGTCAAGATGCGCAAAGTCCAAGGTTTCCTAGACGCTGGTCATAAGGTCAAAATAACCCTGTTTTTCCGTGGACGTGAGCTCGCTCACAAGGACATCGGCTTCGCGCTGGCACAGCGCATCATCGAAGGCTTTGGCGATACTATCGCCGTTGACCAAGCCCCGCAATTAGCCGGCAAGCAGCTGACCTTCGTTATTAGGAGCCTCGCTCCAACCAAGTCCAGCGACAAGCCAGACGACAAGCCTAAGGCAAACACTAATGCCGATGGCAACGTTGTTCATACATTTTAATTATTAATTAACACTTATAGGTAGGAGAATGAGCATGCCTAAGTTAAAGACCCATAGCGGCACTAAAGACCGCGTTCGGGTTACGAAGAACGGCCGCGTTCGCGTCCGTCACTCACATGCCTCCCACTTCTTGCAGAAGAAGTCGGGCGCGCGTAAGCGCAAACTTGCCGGTCTAGAGACCCTCGGCAAAACCAATAGCAAAGCAATTCGCAAGAAGCTGGGAGTCTAATTATGAGGATTAAACGAGGTGTTGCTGGCCACGCCAAGCACGTCAAAATTCGCAAAGCCACTAAAGGCTTTAGCCACCCTAACCGCGTTAGCGTTCGTCGCGGACGCCAGGCTGTTACCAAGAGCCTGCAATACGCATACCGCGATCGTCGCAACAAGAAGCGTACATTTAGAGCGCTCTGGAACGCACGCATCAACGCTGCCGCTCGTCTGAACGGCACAACCTACAGCCGTCTAATCGCTGGTCTAAAGACAGCCGGAGTTACGCTTGATCGAAAGATCTTGGCCGAACTAGCTGTTAACGAACCAGAAGCTTTCGCTGCTGTAGTAAAATCAGCCAAGCTAGATAAATAAGTTTGCTGAATCACCATAAATACGACTGTCAGTGTTTGGCAGTCGTATTTTTTATCGACTAGCCTTAATAGATCAAACCGTAAACGAAGTTTGATATACTTAATCTGTTAGATTGCTGGTCAATCGCTCGTTCGTTTAGAACTAGAGGAAAGTCCGGGCAGCATAGGGAATGACAGCCGCTAACGGCGGCCGAGGGCGACCTTAGGGAAAGTGCCACAGAAACGAAACTACCCCAGCCTTAGGCTGAGGCAAAGGTGAAACGAGTGCGGTAAGAGCGCACAACTGACAGTGGTGACACTGGAAGTAGGTAAACCCTGTCTGCTGCAAGGAGCGAGCTATCAACGTCCCCGCGATGCTCGCGATTAACCCCGCTTGAGCTTGTCGTCAACGGCAAGCCTAGATAGATGATTGACGCCTCTTTTAGAGGCACAGAACCCGGCTTACAGGCAATCTGACCTCATAAAAACCCCTTTAAGCAAGGGGTTTTTATTACTCATTTGATACTGATTATGACGTATGCTCGTCGAGGCACTTGTTCACCTCAGCGTCAGCCAGTTTGTTCAGCTCTCTCGGCACGTGAGTGAATGACACAGCCTCAAATTCGGCAACCAACTTCTTGATGGACTCGTGAACCGGCCACAGATCACGATTTCGAACTTTGAATATGCCTTTCATCTGATTAATGACCAGCAAGCTGTCCATGAAAACATGGATAACCCTGGCTCCAGTCTCCTTCTTGGCAAACTCCAGGCCCAGTTTTAATGCCTGGTATTCAGCCTGGTTATTTGTGGTGATTCCGAGGTACTCACCGTGCGCTGACACTACCTCATCGTTCATGTCTAACAATACGAAACCACTAGCCGAAGGTCCTGGATTGCCCCGCGATCCGCCATCGGCGTAAAGTTTAACTTCACGAATTTGTGTTGATTTTTTTTCATCACTTTTTTCCAATTCAACCTGTTGAATAAACTCTTCGGCCAGCCTATCGATAGCTTCGATTAGACCACTTGCCTGTTCTGGCGACGCGCTTTCTCCAACCGTATCAACCGGTATCCAAAAACGAACAACTTTTTCTTCATTCTGCCAACGCGGAAAAAAACCAGCTTCCAGAATAACAGTCTTTGCCTTCTCGACAAAAGTCATAGCCGTTTCAAAATCCTCAAAAACGAAATGTTTGTAGATACCCTGTTTTGTTTTTTGCCACATACTAGATATATTACCATCTAGGGGCAGATTATCCATGATAAAATGGTGATTATCGGGGTGTGGCGCAGCCTGGTAGCGCGTACGGCTGGGGGCCGTGAGGTCGCAGGTTCAAGTCCTGTCACCCCGACCATTATTATTTTGATGAATTCACTAAGCTATATTCTTAAGAAATGGCTTATTATATTAAAGCAAACAGCCAGGAGGTACCCATGACGATTCCAAGACACGAACAATTACAACCTCCGGTGGAAATCGAGTCAATCACCCCTGAACTGGGAAATATGGCTATTACAACTGACGATATTGGCCTCTCTCTGTTTAGTATGGCGCGCAAGGAAAAACCTGGTGGTACGACTGAGATATCCGGACGAGCGCGAGCTAAACCTACTCTTAAATATACTGCTGTATACTGTTAATAAATGAAACTTGTTACTCTAGGGAATAAATATCTCGATATCGACGCCTACGCATGCGCGGTGGCCTACGCCGAGCTACTTAACCTTCAGGGGGACGATGCGATCGCCTATAGTGCCGCCCCGCTAAATGCCAGTATCAATGATACTATTCGCTCATGGAACGTTCCGCTAGTTACCAGCTACTCACTAACGGACAAAGACTCGTTTGTCATAGTTGATGCATCCGAGCCCGATATACTAGAAGAAGCCGTCGACCTTGATAAGGTCGTAGAAGTTATCGACCATCACTTAGGATTCGAAGATTACTGGCAGCAGCGCATTGGCAACAAAGCACACATCGAATTCATTGGAGCGGCCTGCACGCTCATTTACGAGCGCTGGAAACAATCCGGGCGCATTGATCAAATGAGTCGACTGAGCGCTAGGCTACTGGTTTGCGGAATCCTCGACAACACACTCAACTTCGGCGCTAGCGTCACAACAGACCGCGACATAGAAGCCTACAAACAACTCCTACCCGTAGCTGACCTTTCGCCAAACTGGCCCGAACAATACTTCAGCGAGTGCCAAGAAGGCATATTCCAGGATATAGCCACCGCGATTAAAAACGACACCAAGACGATGGACTTTAGATCGTTCGCTAAACCCATCGGTTTTGGCCAAATGGCAGTCTGGGATGGTCAAGAAATACTCCATAAGCACTTCAATCAGCTAATAGCCACCATGTCGACTACTGGTCCAACTTGGCTAATCAACCTTATTAGCTTAGAAGAAGGCAAAAGCCACTTTATAACCGAAAACACTGATTTGCAAAGCTGGCTAGAGGAGCTCCTAGATATAAAATTCGACGGCTCAGTCGCCACCGCCCCTCGCCTCTGGCTCAGGAAAGAAGTAGTAAAACAAGATTTAGATAATCATTAGCTTAAAACAAAAAGCGTCGGTGCCAATGTGATTAGCCCTGAAAAAGATTCAAGGTGGGTGCCCTCACGCATCGACCACGGTCGATGCAAATATTGAGCTCCCTAATGATTAGTATTCAGATAATCATTAATTGGCGCCAAGCTATAAAACTTGGGTTTACCGACGCACTCTTATTATATCACTCAAACAAATAACCAAAACTAGAACAGCCAGCCCATTAGGACTCGATATCCGGCACTCAAGAAACCACCGAAGCCACCAAGTATGATAACTGCAACCAATATGAACATGCCGTACGGCTCGATTCTGTCCATCAGGTCGCGTAGCGATTCAGGAGCAAACGCATACAGCGCCCGAGATCCATCAAGCGGCGGTATAGGGATGAGGTTAAACAGGAAAAGACCTATGTTTAGCTGTGAAAAATAATAGAGAATGATATAGACCAAAGAATCAACCGCAAAGCTACGAGCTACCAGCGCTGCGACGATAGCCAGTACCAGGTTCGAAACAGGCCCGGCCAGCGCCATTAGGGCCACGCCCTTCTCGGCATATTTCACTCTCCAAGGCATGAATGGCACCGGCTTGGCCGCTAGAATTGGTGTCTGAAACAGCGTAAAGGTAATGATAGGCAGCGCCAGGGTCATCATAGGATCTATATGTCGAACTGGGCTTAAGCTAATCCTTCCCTCGTCAGCAGCTGTTGTATCACCAAGCTTGTAACTCACCCAAGCATGCATAAATTCGTGTACCGTCATCGCTATAAGTAGCGAAACAATGAAGATTAACAACACCAGTGGTTCGACCGAAAAACTCATCTAGACATTAGTATATCAAAAAACCACGGTCTAACTCCGTGGTTTTTTAGACTAGCGCACTAAAGTGTACCTGCCTTAAGCAATTACACCTTTTTTCTTGAGAGTTCGTAGAGCCTGGGTGCTGATCTTCATCTTTACCCTTTTGCCATCAATCTCAATAGTCTTGTTCTGAAGGTTTGGCTTCCAAACTTTCTTGGTGTGGCGCTGACTGAAGCTAACGTTGTTGCCAAACTGCTTGCCTTTGCCGGTTAATTCGCATTTCTGCATGATTTTTCTCCTGATTCAGGGTTGTATTGTACAGATATAGAGCCGATAAGTCAACTACTTACAAGATAGGCTAGCTCTTTTCGAGAACAACCAACTGAGTCGTTTCAGCACCCTCGG
This sequence comes from uncultured Candidatus Saccharibacteria bacterium, assembly GCA_964554245.1. Lineage (GTDB taxonomy): Bacteria > Patescibacteriota > Saccharimonadia > Saccharimonadales > UBA4665 > JAGXIT01. Next base: position 14,964 of record CAZKNP010000011.1, read on the forward strand.
ATGGCTTAACAGTAAACTTCTTGGTAGTCTCTCTTGGCTCAACGCCAATAGATTTAACAGCCTCTTCAAGAGTTTTCTGAGGTACTTCAAATTTAAGCGAAGAATCATCGTAGTGAGTTAGGATCACCACCTTTGGCTCAACCTGCTTAACAATCTGCATAACACCTTCTGGGTCGAGCGTGTAACCGTTGCCACCAGTTGGCACGATCATCACATCTATCAATCCGATATCCTCGAGTTTTGAGTCTGAAAACTTTGGATAAACATGACCGGTCACTAATATTTTGATATCACCTGATACCACGCGGTACATGGTAGCGTTTCTTTCATTGTCAGTATCCATGTGCGCCCTGCTCTGCAGTCCATGAACCGACACACCACTAGCTTCGTACTCGCCCGGCATATCAACGGTTAGTTTGGCGCCCTCTACCGGTCCATGCGGAGAAGTAAAAAAACAAACGTCGCCAGGTTTAGCGATCGACTTTCCACCCAACTCAACTAAGGTATCGTCAAACACCAGTCTCACCTGCTTAGTACTAAGCGTGACGCAGTTTCCGCCGTAAAATTGAATATCCATACTCCTCCTTCGATTTTTTTGAGTCTAAAAGTCACCCCTTACTATACAAGATGTCGACATCGGTAGCAAAGATAAAACCCTAAGCGAATAGTGAATGCTTATCGACCAAGACCTGCTTCTTGCTAGCCAGCACGCCGGAAGTGAAGCGGTCTTTGATTTGTAGACGATAAGAAAACTCCTCGAGAGTGAAAACCGTATAGCGCAGATCCTTACCTTCCTGCTCCTCAAGATCCGAAACGTATTTCTGGGCTGCATTTGGGTTAATGTTACCGACTATCAGCACATCAACTCCACTCGACTCGTCCCGAGTAAACTGCCCCATCAACGCTAAAGCCTCGACTGTGCCCATATGCTTGTAGTCTGTCGCCTCATCTGGTTTGAGCTGGACTGGCTCAACTTCCGTTTTTGCCGATCCGGCCGACTTCTTAGATGCCGACTTCTTTGGCTTCACGCCACCAAACAACTCTGACAGCGGCGAAAAGAACTCGTATTTCTGGTTCACTTCATAGAAAACCTTGTTGTTGCTAGTGTCCGATGTAATGATGCCGATACTATGTAGGTTGGATAATTCGCGCCTAACAGAATTAATCTGCTCTTCAATTTTGCGAGTTATCTCGCGCACATAGAACGACCGATTTGGGTTTGAGTAGAATAACTGCAAGAGCTTAACCCTCGTCTTTGAACCGAATAACTGCTCAACCATAGCTTCGTCCTTTCTGACTCATTTTTTGTTCGTTCTAGTTCTATTGTATCACTTTTCGAGAACTCAAAAAACTTGATTTGTTCAAAAATGTTGTTACTAAGTCTATAGATTCTTCTCTGTTTTTGACCCAATGAATACTTTTATTGCGCCTAAACCAGGTTCGCTGGCGCTTGGCGAGTTTTGTGTCATTTGCAATGAACAACTCGAGCGATTCATCGACATCTTGGCTACCATTGACATGGCCCGTAAAGGCTTTGTAGGCTGGCGCCTGTAGTCCAGGCGCATCAGCTCCGTGACGTCGAATTAAACGTATACACTCATCCGCTAAGCCAGCTTGAATCATGACTACCGAACGTTTGCGAATACGACCGCGCAAAACCTCTGGGTCGACATCCATGCCAATTACCAGCGTATTTGAGCGCAGCTCCGACTTGGCCCCAGTCATGCCTCGTCGCTCAATCACACCAATCAGATGTCGTCGGTTCATATAATTAGTCGGTAGATCGTATCCTTTGCTCCTAATCTCTTGCTGCAGCTCCTCGATCGACTTTGATTCCAAACGCGCTCTCGTTTGTTGGTCTCTCGTTTTAGTGAATTGATAATCAAATATAACCGAATCGATATAAAGACCAGTACCTCCGACCATAATCGGCAGCTTTCCGCGCTCCACAATATCACCTATGACATTATTAGCCATTTTTTTAAATTCAGCCACGCTAAAACGCTGATCGACATCAATTACGTCCAGCAAGTGATGAGGGATCTCAGATCTTTCGGCCGATGAAGGCTTGGCTGTACCAATATCTGCCCCGCGGTAGATAGTCCTAGAGTCAGCACAAATAATCTCACCATCAAACAGTCTAGCTACTTCCATAGCCAAAGCTGATTTGCCTGAAGCAGTCGGACCAACAATAACAACAAGCGGCGGATGTTGCTCCCTAACCATTCCGGGAGCTCCTCTCTGGCCACCAAATCAAGCCACTAACATCCTTGACACCTTCGCTGTCCAGCTCAACACCTTCTGACCTTAAGTGCTCGGCGTGCGCCTCGCGGCCACCCGGATAGCCAGCCGCCAGACCGCCTTTTTTATTAACTACCCGCTGCCAAGGCAAGTTGGGGTCGCCAAAATGCGCGATTCCACCGACAATTCGCGCTGCCAAAGGTGATCCACAGAGCGCAGCAATTTGCCCATAAGTCATCACTCGGCCGGGCGGTATCTGTGCCACTACCGCTTCTACTCGCTGCCGAAAATCCGGCTCAGACCCTTGGCCACTCATATAGCTACTACATACTCGTTCTTTTAACGCGAGATTTCGCCTCATTCGATACAGTACCAAGGAATTCATCAATGCTGTAACTGCGGTTGCCATCGTTAACCACCATGTCACGCCTGACACGCGGAACAACTTCACCGGTTGCGATTTCCTTCTCGCCGACAACGATGGCATATGGCACTTTCGACAGCTCTGATTCACGGATCTTGCGACCAACTGACTCGTTAGAATTGTCGACCGCCACGCGCAGACCCAACTCATTACCCTTAGCCTTGATTTTGTCTACAAATTCGACCGTTTCGGGTTCTTGGTTAACGCTAATCAAACGAATTTGCTCCGGTGCGCACCAAACCGGAAAACATCCAGCCGTATGTTCGATATAAACTGACAGGAAGCGCTCATGCGATCCCATGACCGCGCAGTGCAGCATCACGATTCGCTCCTCTTCACCCGATTCATTAGTGCAGACCAAATCGAAATTCTCTGGCTGGTTGAAGTCAAGCTGAATAGTAGCTAGCTGGTGCTCTCTGCCAATGGCGTCCTTGGCCATAAAATCAACTTTCGGACCATAGAACGCTGCCTCGCCAACACCGAGCACATAGTCGTCACCAACTTTGTCCTGGATGATAGATTTTAACTGATCAACTGCAGCATTCCACTTCTCATCGCCGCCCATGTAGGCATCCATACTATCCGGATCATGGGTAGACAAACGCACCTTAAAGGCCTCAAAGCCACAAACGCCGTAGAATAACTCGATAATCGACCAGAGCTTAGCAACCTCTTCTTCAAGTTGCGACATTCGACAAAATACATGGGCATCGTCTTGGGTAATAGCCCTAACCCGGCTAAGACCACCCAACTCGCCGCTCTGCTCATCCCTGTAGACCGACGTCGTATCACGATAGCGGATTGGCAAATCCCTGTAACTACGGGGTCTTGCGGCATAAATCTGGGTGTGGTGCGGGCAGTTCATTGGCTTCATGGCGAACTCATGACCTTCGCGAGTGGTAATTCTAAACAACTCATCCTTGAACTTTGACCAGTGACCGCTAGTCTCGTAGAGGTCTTTCTTGGTGATATGAGGTATACTAACCTGTTCAAAACCATGCTCCGAACGAAGCTCCTGCACAAAGCGGTCGAGCTCGTTCTTCAAAATCGTCCCTCTTGGCGTCCAAAGTGGCAGCCCCTGACCAACTAGCTCCGAGAAGACGAACAGGTCCAACTCTTGGCCGAGCTTGCGGTGATCGCGCTTTTTTGCCTCTTCTAACATGGTCAAATACTCTCTAAGCTCTTTCGGTGTAGCAAAAGCGACGCCGTAAACACGCTGCATCTGCGGATTAGTGTCCTTACCGCGCCAATATGCTCCCGCTACTCGCATGAGCTTGAAGGCGCCAACTTTATCCGTTGACTCAACGTGTGGACCACGACAAAGGTCGGTGAAACTGCCGTTCGTAAAGAAACTTACCTCTGAAACCATCTTGTCGATTGAGTCACTCTCATTGGCTGCCGGCAAACCCATCATAGCGCTATCCAGATCTTTAGCAATAGTTGTTCCGTCTCGCTTTAAATCGTTTAGCAACTCGAGCTTATAGGGCTGCTTGGCCTGCTCAGCCCAAGCCAGAGCTTCGTCGACCCCCTTCATGGCCTTTTCAAAGGGCTGTTTTTCGGCGACAACCTTACGCATCTCATCCTCAATTCGGTCGAAATCATCCTCGCTCAACTTCTCTTCGCCTAAGTCGATATCATAATAAAACCCGTTTTCGACCACTGGACCGACACCTAGTTTTACGTCTGGCCAGAGGCGCTGAATCGCGGTAGCCATAATATGGGCCAGACTGTGTCTCATTGCATATAGTTTGTCTTCTTGGTTATTCACTTTAGCGCCCCTTTCTGGAAGCAAATATATAAAATAAACACGCGGTTAGCGGTTCTAAAAGAAATCGCCTTCCTGCGTGCTCGGGTCCTTCTATAGATGTTAATCGTCGAAGGAGGTTCCACCTGAGACCTTTTACTCTTGTCGCCGTAATTTTACGTCTCCCGCGACCGCTATTGACGAAGCTCTGTGGTTGGTGAGTCCACTTCTCTGCTTAAGATTTATTATACGCCGAAACATCCACCCCTTGCAACAAATCTGTTATGCCCCTGATGGTGACACCTGCCTCGAAGAGAACTAGTTGGTAGCTTTCGTGCATAAAATCGTGAAGTTCGGATGAGGACAACTCCCCGGTCGATTCATCCTCGATCCACTCCAGCATCTCCTGCTTATCTCGAAGGTAATCCAATGCGCCCCTGGAATCTAAATCTATAAGGTCATCTATTATACCCACTTTAGTCGATAGCCTTAATATGTCCCTAAAGAGATCCTCATCCACTACTCTCTCGTTCGGGCTGCGACTCCGAGCCACAGCCAAACGGGCATCAATTCCCAATATAGCCTCATACAGGCCACCTTTTGCTTGTTCACCACTCACGTTTGGTCGATTATCTCCTGCCAAGCAGAGCTGAGCGTAATAGCTGTTTCAATAACCGGCTGATAGTTTCTGGCAATAAACCCCAGGTAATCAATCTCACCCCTGACTGCAAGGCTTAGTGCCCAGGTATAGTTTTGGTCGAAAGCGACAAGCTTCTCTTGGGCCGTCTGGGCATCAACTCCATTACTTGATCGAGATCTCCGCTCGAGTAGAATGGAACGACCAACACTCAACATGCTTTGCTTGTCTTCGGACGGCAAAGAGCCCTTGCTTAGAGAACTTAGGCCCTGAATCTTGCGTGCAATCGACACCGGTAATTCTAACGCCCTCTGCATTGCCTTGTAATCTGGCTCCGATGCGAAAGCTGCCTTCGTGAACTTTTCGGTCTTCGCCGCCAAAAAATTAGCCACGTCTGCTTGATGCTCCGCCTGACCTACTGGCGTTAAATCAAGATATTGCAAAGGATCGCCCACTGACCATCCCGTATTATTTTGGCAGACTCGCTTGAAATGACTGATATAATCGCTCACCCCGGACCTGCTGGCGCTGCCAAGTGTTATTGATGGCTCCATGTGTATTTCATCTTTGGCAAAATTACCATTAGAACGGGCGTCATTCAACGCCGTCTTAGCTAAGTTCAACGAGGTAAGCAGCTCACCTGTTCTGTATATAAAAAGGACGTCGACATCACTTCTTTGCGAAGCTCTATCAACCGCCGTCGACCCATAAACCACTCCAGCCAAGATAGACCCATTAACACCAACTATATCCAGTAGACTGCGGCCCAGAGCTGCATGATCGCCCACTCTTGGTATGTGTCCATTCCTAATCTCTTCCGGTGAATATACAACTCCCATTTCGACATCCTACACCAACAGGCCATCGCTTGCGAGCATAAGCGTGGTTGAAATGGCAAAAAGCAACTAAAAAGTCGGACGCTCTCGCAAAGTACGTCCGACTTTTTATTTTGGTTAAAACCTCTCGGCAAAACCTCACCTCACAAGCTAGTATAAAGGCACTAGCAGCATTTGGCTAGTACTTTTTTCAGAATTGTCCAATTTTGGTGTGGAAAAGTGGAAAAGTCCTTATGGCTAATTTATATCACCTGCTGCATTTTTGTTAATTATTCTGTCAATGATTGCTTTGACAGAATGCACGATCTTGCCATCCATCAACAAACAAATATGTACGAACAAGCGCAAAATGATGTCGTAAAATATTTAACTTCACCTCTGTCTTGATGTTTTTCAGCGAATTTGCTATATTCCACTATAGTAACTGGGCGATTAGCTCATTTGGCTAGAGCGCAGCATTGACGTTGCTGAGGTGATAGGTTCGAATCCTATATCGCCCACCAGTATCAAGATACCGACTCCGTAGTCGGTTTTTTGATACTGCAAATGGTGCGATACAACGAAACTTTAGTGGAGTTATATCGCCCACCATAAAAAGCAGTTCCTTTAGGAGCTGTTTTTTATGGTGAAAGTTAGATCGATGAGAACCGTACTTCGCGTAGCGAAGAGGTTCGGCGTAGCGAGTGAAGACCAGAAAGAATCTTGTTCTTTCTGGCGAGCGAGCGAAGAAGCGTAAGCGATATCCTGTATCGTCCGCCAATATAAAAACGTGGAAATCATTAAAACTCACAACGCCAAAACACATCTGTTAATCATAGCGACAAACACGCTCATGCTTGACATATCGGCAGAGGCGCTGATAAACTGACCGGGTTAAACGAGGTGTTTTGGTGAGTACCACTAAAGCAAAGAGCTCACTTACGAGCTTTGAGTTGTTTTATGAAGAGCTCCCCAGTGCAAAACGAGTTACTCGTGTGCGCCGGGCACGAACTACATCATAAGAAAGCTAACCTAAGTTTTCATAAGACAATGCCCCAGCCCCACCCCTGTTGGTCCGGGCTGGGTTTTCATTTGTTCAACTTTTGATCGCTGAATGATGCGGCAGCAATGCCCTTGCTTCCGAGTTACCACACAGAACACTAACCACAGCCATCCACACTTCTCCACTGGTTTTTCCACTAGCTTTTTATCCAGCGGTATGTCAACATGTTGACATGGTTTGTATATATTGTTCGTCAAAAACTCAAGTTACTAATTCTCGCCCGCAGAAACGACTCGGACGCACCTGGCGACGCCGTGAGTGTAGCCAATGCGGTGCAGTCTTTACTAGTATCGAAGCCCCAGACCTCGCCGCCAGCCTTAGAGTTCGGCTACCAAACGGCAAACTAGCTCCTTTTGAGCGCGACAAACTGTTCATGAGTGTCGTTCAGGCACTCGGCCACCGTACGGACGCTGTAAGCGCTTCCACTGCTCTAATCGATACAATTACCGCAAATGTATTGCAGACAGCTCAGGAAGCCTCTGTGGAGCTAGAATCGATCAAAATCCACACTGCTGCCGTACTCGAAGCCTTCGACACCGTCGGCGCCACCTATTACCGCGCCTATCACAAGCTTTTAGGCGAAGATTGACCTACTAAGCAGTTCTTTAGACTTTGGCAACCTTCTTGCCGTCAGAGCCTTCTTTGACAACCGCTTTTTCGGTCACGTCAAACTTAGACAAATATCGCCTGAAAATTAGCCTGGTCTGTGAGTTCAGCGCCGCCATTGAGTTATAAATTAGCGAAGTTACAGGTAGCATCACCCACTGAATAACCATGAAGAATCGATGCCTCATCTTGTAGTGTGCTGGTTTTGGTGGCAAGGTCTTCAGCGACAAGAACAACATCGTTAACAGCGATATAAGCGCCACTGTTTGGATACGACTAACGATAATCGGCAGTTCAATGGCGGTATATTCTTTATCGGAAAACAGACTAGGCACAAAGCCACCAAACAACACCAAAATAGTACCGACTGCCCAGGTAACATGACTTTCGAACAACCGCCAAGTTTTACCAAAAATATCGATTTTTGAGATTTTATTAGGTGTCATGAAGCCCTTCTGAACGACGTAAGCTACGTCTGACGCCCCGTACGTCCAACGACGAAGCTGCACAAACTGTGCCTTAAGTGTTTTCATGTAACTCTCTGATAGGACTGCGTCCTGATAGATGGGTATCCTAAGTGGCAACACCTTGTATTTACCATCGAATGCAAAATATGACCGCCAGAACTGATGGCCGTCTTCGACAATGGTGCGCACACTCCAAAAATCAGTCTTAACTAATCCCACCATTGGCTGTGCATGTGATGAGAAGTTGCGCAGAGCATGCCCACGCAGCGTCAGCATGAGATTGAAAATAGTATTTCCCATGGCAACCACTCGTGATGGCGCCGGCGCATCCCAAATATTATTCGTATAGAGCGAAACCGGCTGATAGGATGAGGCGAACGGATCGTCAGCCAGCAGATAAGTGTAACTCAGTACGCCAAGGTACTGTGGGTCGACCCGGTTATCAGCATCGAGGGTGGTCACCATCACCCGCTCGTAATCAATCTTCTTTTTGTCTAAATACTTCTGTAGCTGTCTGGCTGCATATGTGATATTACCACCCTTGCCGACTACTTCACCAGGGATATCGCGCGGGTGCATGACCGCCATAGCATCCATAAAATGATGCTTATATTTCTCGACTAGATCCTGAGCTAGCGCCATCGCCTCGCCGCCGGCCCGCTCTTCGTAAGCGAGCACAAAAATTACCTGGTCCATCGGATAGTCGGACTTCAAGATTGACTCAATGGTTGGCTCTAACACATCGCGCGATTCTTTGTACATTGCCACGAAAACAGCTTGAACTACTTGATTAGATGGCATAAGAGCTGGCTTATTGGGCAGTCGCTCTTCAACAATGCGCCGGTGCCAAGCTGGACGTTTTGCGTGTGGCGTCACCGCCCCCTGATCAATTTCACGGATCATGTCACGCCACGGCAGAGCCTGATGCTCACGCACGACCCTAAACCCTTGCACCGCCCGCGTCACGCCAGCGATAGCTTTAACGAAGTTAATGAGCAGGTATAACAAAATAAAAATTGCCGCCAGGCGCACATCTATGAGCGACAAGATGAATGGCAAGGCTAACATCGTCCAGCTAGTCAGGCCTGGTAACATTTCGAAAAAACGATACCAACCACGGCGATCTTTCTCGTAAGGAATTTCCAGATCTGTCATTAGCGCAAACCGAGTAAAATATTACTTACTGCCAACAGAAATAATTGCAGAACAATAGTCAAGGACAGAATAGTCAAACTAAGGGGTTTACTTAGTTTAAATGATCTATAGGCCAGCACTAATCCAATCAAGAAAAACGCTACCGCCGCCACACCAAGGCTGGCCATATCCCAGATAGTACCGTTAAACCCGAGCCCACCAGTCACAAAGTCAACAACATTCGGCTGAGAACGGAACTGAGTAACAAAAGTAGTCTTACCCTGAGCGGTTGCCAGCTTGATAACAACTAATACAATCGTCAACAGAGACACAAAACTCATTATGCTTGTTAATAAAAGTGATAGTCGGTCCTGAAAGAAGTGTTTCGATGTTTTCATATACTTGCTTTGAGTTGATAGGTATTCTGGTCAAAATCTGAAAATACCCTACCAGATACTCTAACACACCTGTTAAATAAAATGTATGCCTATGGTCGTGCGTGACGCTCGCCAGTCTGGAGCTACCCAAGACTACCGCCCAACCTGTGATTGTTGCTAAATTCATAATTATGTGATATAATTCGAGAATGAGCCGGTCGAAAACAAGCCCATTCACAAAGATTATCCCGATTGGATTCGGAGAAGTGCCGGGCAGAGAAATGCCCGAGCGATCCGAGTGCTCAAAGTGCCCCTGGGACGAGCATCAACATCGCAAACACTGGATTGCCGACAATCACTCTTTTACCCCAAAAATATCTGAGCCTATCTGCACTCCTGAGAAGATTAATCATGATCTTACAGACACAGAAATTTTACTTATCGCCATCAACGGCATGACCGAACTACTAGACCACCCAAAGCCCTAGCTACCAGGGAAATAAACTATGCCCATATCAACACCTGCAATAATCAACACGCCGTACTGAACAGATGTGAAGCCGATTCTACCTTTATCGACATTGATTTCAGCAATAAGCTTACCCCTTCGTGTATCAAAAATCTGGCCAGATGAATCGCGCGAAATCGCCAAGACAATATTAGTGTCTGCTGAGGTGGCGGCAATGGTGCCACGCGACGTAAACTCAACCTTATTTCCCTCAATGATTCCGCTGTAATTCCAGGACTCAACATCGGCCTCAGACTCCCCTGCTAAGCGCTTAACGCTCCCATCACTCCCGACTAGATAAACCGAGTCCGCATCCTTCACTGTCTTAGTGAGTGTATCCTGAGGATATGCTGTCACCGGGAACGCTATCTGGCGACCAGCATTGGGTACGATTTTTTCTGCCAAAATATCGAGATATGGGACGCTGAGTTCTTGTTTTAACTTAGCATTAACATCGTAGACAGAAAGTTTGCTTTTCGGACTAGCATCATCTTCACTCATTTTCTCGACCGCCTCTAATGAATAGTCGAATTCGGCAGCAACATCCAAGGACGTAGTAGAAGCCTTTGATTCAACCCAGCCATCTTCGCTAAAGCCGATGAATGAACCTTCATAGTCACGATTAACAACAGACGAGCCGTCACTCGCTCTAAACATACGGACAGTCCCACCTTTGTCGCTAGTCGTGACATGACACATTACATTGTCTTTCTCAGATGTAAGCGTACACAGACCAAGTGATGTATCTTCAATTTTTGTTACCCACTCAATTGTCTTGTCATTTAGCGACATCAGGATGTCTGTCCAAGCATTAACACCGCTCATCTGCCATTCAATCGACAAACCCGGCTCTAAATCAGCACTAGCCTCATCCAGCTCAGCCACAGTTAGGCTAACAACATCACCCGCCCGTCAGCCTCACCAACCACGTCAAACTCAATAACTACAGGCACCTTATCTTCAGCCACATTCAGATCGCTGTTACTAAGCTTATATTCCGATGTTACTTTTCCATTATTAATATCCACCACCCGCATTATTTATTCCGGAAATTTAAGGCAATAGATCAAGTCTTTATCAGAAGCAGGTACGCAGTTACTGGCCTCGATTGTTTTGACCTTTTTACGAGTCGCTACATCGAATATAACCAGCTCCCTAGCTACAGGCTTGGCACCTAAATCTCGGTTCATGACGGCCATTCTATTTCCATCCTTGCTAAAGCCCAGGGCCCTACTATTTGCACCGACAGGCACTGGCGTAGCTCCTTCTATGTATCGATTATCGATGTACATCTTATTGCTTAATGGCGCCCGCAGCTTATCGCCGACGCCATTATTGTTCATGTTGATTTTTTCACCACCGCTACCAGCTATGAGCATCCAGGCTACTAAAGCCAAAGTTATGATTATTCCAATAGCCACGAAAATAAGCTTCGTCGATTTCGTACTAGCGGCCAGACTACCCGACAACCCGCGGAAGACTGAGGTAATATCGGTTCACTTGATACGTGAGATTGAGATTCGTTCGGATTTTCATTCATCTGAATATTATAGCAACCAAACCCACCAACGTCTTGGCGATAATGGAGAGTTGCATAAAAAAACGACCCAGCCGGATCGTATGTAAACTTGGTGCGGGTGGCGGGAGTCGAACCCGCGTCTCAGCCTTGGGAAGGCTACATAATAGCCGTTATACGACACCCGCCTAGTGTCTTGGCGTGGAGCCACCTAGCAGGATCGAACTGCTGACCTGCGCGTTACGAATGCGCCGCTCTACCAACTGAGCTAAGGTGGCCTACCGGACGTATGCAATTGTACAGCAACAGGATGATTTTCGTAAACTATTGACCCTTGTGCTAATAGAGGTAAAATATCTTCATAAAGTCTAATAAGGAGTAGAAATGTTTAAAGATTTCAAAAAATTTATTCTTAGAGGCAACGTTGTTGACCTAGCCGTGGCAGTCGTAATCGGTGCCGCTTTTGGCGCTGTCGTAACTTCAATGGTCAAAGACCTAATAACACCATTAATTGGTGCTCTTGGCGGTATGCCAGACTTCTCTAACCTTAGCCTAACCTTAAATGGTAGCAAGATTATGTACGGCAGCTTTATCAATGCCCTACTTTCGTTCCTAATTTTGGCTACAGTTATATTCTTCTTCGTTGTGCAACCCCTTAACAAGTTGATGAGCAAGGTTAAGCCAAGCGACGAAGTTGACAAGCCATCTGAGCGCGAGTGCCCAGAATGTCTTAGTGCTATCCCAGCCGAAGCTAAGCGCTGTAAGTTCTGTTCAGCCACCAGCGCCCCTGCCGGCAAAAAGTCAAAGAAGAAATAATTCATTACTTCCTACGAAAAGACCCGAAGATCCGGGTCTTTTTTATTAGTGTTAACTTCAGTGGTTTTTCAATTTGAAGTGTAACGAGAGTGCGATTTTGGCCGGCTAGTGGTTTCGCCTATTTCACCCCGAAAAGGAACGCTAGCAAGCGAGCGCCCGACCGGACGGCGGTCGCCTGTCTGCGGCAAGCTCCCTATTTCCGCTCCCTCTGGCCGCTTCACGAACTCGCCTTCGGCAATTCAAATCGGCGATGACACTTCAAGATAAAACCCCTAAGGGTGAACCCTAGGGGTTTTATCTTGGCGCGCCCGACCGGATTCGAACCGGCGATCTCCTCCGTGACAGGGAGGCG
>CAZKNP010000012.1:0-25007 GCA_964554245.1 uncultured Candidatus Saccharibacteria bacterium
CGATACCCTGCTCAATACGGCCGGTAGCAACAGTACCACGACCCTTGATTGAGAAGACGTCCTCGATTGGCATAATGAATGATTTGTCGAGGTCGCGGGTTGGCTCTGGCAAGTACTCATCCATAGCCTTAACGAGTTCCATGATTGCATCTTCGTTAGCTGCATCACCCTCAACGGCCTTAGCTGCAGAACCCTTGATGATTGGGCAGTCGCGGTCGAAGCCGTTCTTCTCGAGAAGTTCACGGATCTCTTCTTCAACTAGCTCAACTAGATCTAGGTCAGCGAGGTCCATCTTGTTCATGAAGACCAAGATCTTTGGTACACCCACCTGACGTGCGAGCAGAACGTGCTCGCGAGTCTGAGGCATTGGGCCGTCAGCTGCAGATACAACCAAGATTGCACCGTCAACCTGAGCAGCACCGGTAATCATGTTCTTAACGTAGTCGGCGTGACCAGGCATGTCAACGTGTGCGTAGTGTCGCTTTTCGCTCTCGTACTCGTTGTGGCTAGTAGCGATGGTTATACCGCGAGCCTTTTCTTCTGGTGCATTGTCGATTTGATCATAGGCAACTGCCTTGTTTACTTCACTTGGGAGCTTCTTTGCGAGCACCATAGTGATTGCTGCAGTCAGCGTTGTTTTACCGTGGTCGACGTGGCCCATAGTACCAACGTTGACGTGCGGCTTACTTCGGTCGAAAGTTCCTGCCATCTAGGTTATCTCCTTGGAGTTATTAATTGATACTTATTATTTGCGTTCACGCGGTCCATATTGCTCATACCAAAGCAACGCCCTCACGCGGATACAAGAGGTAGTATAAGCGAATTTGAAGATATTGTAAAGAGTCTCGCCACGAGTAATTTGGACTATACTCACTGTATACGTCAATCCGATTCACTATAAATATTAACCGTTATTTTAGTAAAGTAAAACCATCAAAAAAGCGGGCGCTTGGTAGCAACCCGCTTTTTTAGGTAAGGATACTTATTCCTTATTTGCTGTTTTTGGCGATGATAGCCTCGGCAACGTTGTTTGGAACATCCTCGTAGTGGTCAAGTTCCATGCTTGAGCTAGCTCGACCCTGGCTCATTGAACGCAGGTTCGTGGTGTAACCGAACATTTCGCCAAGAGGCACGAAAGCGGTAATTTCCTTAACTGAAGCCGATAGGTCTTCCATGCTTTCGATGCGACCACGCTTACTGTTGAGGTCACCGATCACATCACCCATGAACTCTTCTGGAGTTACTGCAACAACCTTCATGACCGGCTCAAGAAGCACTGGGCCAGCCTTCTTGAAGACTTCCTGGAAGCCCATTGAACCAGCGATCGAGAAGGCCATTTCACTGGAGTCAACATCGTGGTAGCTACCATCGTAAAGTTCAACCTTGACGTCAACTACTGGATAGCCGGCGATAACACCGTTAGCCATTGCCTCTTCAATACCCTTACGAACGGCTGGGATGTACTCAGAAGGCACAACACCGCCCTTGATCGAGTTAACGAATTCGAAGCCTGAACCTGGCTCACCCTGGAAGATTCGAAGCCAGACATCACCATACTGACCACGACCACCGGACTGGCGCACAAACTTACCTTGAGCTTCGATGCCATCCTTACGGATAGTTTCGCGGTAGGCAACCTGCGGTTGACCAATGTTTGCCTCGACATTAAATTCTCGCTTCATGCGGTCAACAATGATCTCTAGGTGCAACTCACCCATACCAGAAATGATAGTTTGGGCAGTTTCTTCGTCGACGCGGACACGGAAAGTTGGATCTTCTTCGGCCAATCTCTGAAGCGCCAAGCTCATCTTGTCCTGGTCAGCCTTAGTTTTTGGCTCAATGGCGATACTAACTGGTGGGTCTGGGAAAGTAATATTTTCAAGCACGATTGGATGAGCTGGCTCGCTAAGTGTGTTACCGGTTGTCGTACGCTTAAGTCCAACAATAGCGGCGATGTCACCAGCGCGAACTTCTTCAACATCCTCTCGGTCGTTAGCCTTCATGCGCACAATTCGTCCAACACGCTCTTTTTCACCGGTCGAAGTGTTAATCACGTAACTACCGGCCTTCAAAACACCTGAGTAAACTCGGTAGTAAGCCAGCTTACCAACGTATGGGTCTGATGTAATCTTGAACGCTAAGCCAGCTAGTGGCTCTTCGTCGCTAGGATGACGCTCAACTTTATCACCAGTCTTTGGATGCTCACCCCAAATACTATCGATGTCGATAGGGCTTGGCAGGTAATCATTAACAGCGTCAAGCACCTTCTCAACAATTACACCGCGGCCGTCGCCACCGATAACTGGGAAGAAGTTACCATTTAGCACAGCCGTGCGAATAGCCTTCTTGATATCTTCCTTAGTCAAGCCTTCTTCGCCGACTTCTAGGTACTTCTCAAGGATTTCTTCGTCCTCAGCAGCCGCATTGTCGATTAGGAGAGATCGGTACTTCTTAACCTGATCCATCATGTCGGCTGGGATTTCGCCTTCAACCAGCTCCTTATCATGGAAGTCGGTATAGGTGTAAGCCTTCATTTCAATCAAGTCAACAACACCGTTGATGCTCTGCTCAAAACCAATCGGCAAAGCGATTGGGAAGGCGTTGCGGTTCAGGCGAGCGTGGATGGTTTCGATTGACTTATAAAAATCACCGCCCGTCTGGTTAATCTTGTTAATAAAACAGATACGAGGCACGACGTATTTATCTGCCTGACGCCAAACTGTTTCTGACTGACTCTCAACACCCATCTTACCGTCGAAGACCACGACTGCACCGTCAAGAACGCGCAGACTTCGCTCCACCTCAGCCGTAAAGTCAATGTGACCCGGCGTATCGATGATGTTAATCTGTTTACCCTTCCAGTGACAGGTCACAGCCGCACTCACGATAGTAATACCGCGCTCACGCTCTTGGTCCATCCAGTCGGTCATAGCGCCACCATCATCACCCCGAACGGTGCCGATTTTGTGCTTCATGCCTGTTCGATAGAGGATACCCTCTGTCGTAGTCGTCTTACCGGCGTCAATATGGGCGATGATTCCAATATTACGCAGATCCTTAATATCTACCTTTGCCATTTAAAATCCTATTCCTTTATTTAACGATGTTTTTGCGCCTAAAACCATCTGATCATGGGTCCCTAGCACCCAATTTTCCACCAACCCAGTAGGAAGGCTGCACGAATTGGCGCGCTCGTAACTTAATGGGTCTGTCGGAGAGGCGTTCATTTGGGGGCAACCGTGTGCCTTTTGAGTTTCTCGAACAATTACTGCGCGACTATCTAATAGGCTCCTGCGCACAAGATAAGTCATTTCGTCCATGAGACCTTTTGATCGTATTTCCTCAAGTGACGCATCCGCTGCAATCAAATTGGCTACCAGCGGGCAATCTGGATCAACAAAAGACCTGTCGAATGCCTCTGAGTTAAAGCTAGCAACCTCACCCATATTGTTAGCCCCTTGCGAAGTGCGCAAAGGCGCGGTTAGCTTCAGCCATACGGTGCGTATCTTCACGCTTCTTAACGGCTGTGCCTTGGTTGTTATAGGCATCAACCAACTCTAAGGCGATGCGATCAGCCATGCTCATGCCCTTGCGAGCGCGGCAAGCCTGAACGAACCACATGGTCGTCAAGTGATTTTGTCTTTGGCCTTTTACTTCAAATGGAATCTGGTAGTTGGCGCCACCAACACGGCGAGAACGAGTCTCGAGGTTTGGCCTAATGTTGCCAAAAGCTTGCTCAAAAACATCTAGTGGATTGTCCACCTTGAGTTTCTTGGCAGCAGTCTCCATGCCGGCGTAAACAAGTCGCTCGGCAACCTGCTTTTTGCCATCACGCATAACTCGGTTAATTAAGCGCTGAACCTGAACGCTATTGTAGAGTCGGTCAGCTGGAATATCGCGAACAAGCGATGCGGTTACTTTACGAGGCATTACTTACTCTCCTTCTTGGCGCCGTACTTAGAACGACCCTGCTTACGGTTTTGTACACCCTGAAGATCGAGCGCACCACGCACAATGTGATAGCGAACACCCGGAAGGTCCTTGACTCGGCCGCCGCGGATCATAACAACCGCGTGTTCCTGCAAGTTGTGACCTTCGCCGCCGATGTAAGCCCAGACTTCGTAGCCATTGCCAAGTCGCACACGAGCGACCTTGCGAAGAGCTGAGTTAGGCTTCTTAGGTGTCTTAGTTGTTACTTTAACGCAAACACCGCGCTTAAATGGCGCTTCTTTTTCGTAGTGCTTGGTCTTTAGGTTGTTGACTACGCGGTGCAACGCTGGAGAATTGCTGGTTGTTGCAACTTTCTTGCGAGGCTTACGTACTAACTGGTTAATGGTAGGCATGAGCCACCTTTCTGAGGCATTTAATATTGCCTCGATTAATTTCGAAGAGAATCAGTATCCACCTTTAAATAAGATACATCTCCTCTACCGCCATGATGATTGAATGGAACTCCACTCATCGGCTCGAATTTGATATTAACTAGTCAATTTTAACATAAATCACCGGTTAAATGCAATATCTATTGACCGCTAGCCCGAGCTTTTCTTTTGCAAATACCCTACCGCCCAATTACAATGCATCCATGAAACCACGACTTATTATCCAGCAAAAAATAACACCAATTGTCAATAAATACTTCATCTACGAGCCAAGCGCCGATGATACTGGCGCACTCAAGGCTCTAGCCCAGCAAAAACGGATCGCCTTCAAAGAAAAAGTTAACTTCTACTCAGACCAAGCCAAGTCAAACTTAACATTCACCTTTCGTGCTGAGAAAGTTATGGACATTCATGGGCGATTTTTTGTCGAAGATGTGAACGGCCGAAAAATTGGTGCTTTTAGAAAAGTATTTGGAAAGTCACTACTAATGAGCACCTGGCGCATTCTAGATGATAGCGGCAATGAAATCTATGAAATACGCGAAAATAACCAAACTCTGGCGATCTTTAGACGCTTTGGCGGCGAAGTCCCGGTCGTCGGATTTTTAGTTGAGATATTGATGCTATTCTTGAAATACCATTTTGAAGTCATCGACCTCAAGACCGGCCAAGAAGTTGGCATATACCGCAAAACCAAACTCATCCGCGACCATTATGAAATGTCGCTAACAGATGATGCCGTGAATAGCGTTGACTGGCGCACCTGGGCCGCACTCGGAGTTGCACTAGACGCCCTGCAGTCTCGCTAGACCAACTTGATTTATTCGCAAACAAAAACACCCTGCAAATTTATGCAGGGTGTTTTCTTTGGACTCGGGCCCGCCTAGCCTTCGTCTGGGTCTGACATTTCGTCAGCGATTTCAGCGACCTGATCGTCGTCTTCTTCACTTGGACGCATATCAGAAACAGTCATTGGCTCAGCGCCAGCAGCTTCTTCGGCCTCTTCGGCCAAGAACTCATCCACCTCGGACTCATCGAGAGCGTTTGAGGCACCGAAGCCGGTACCAACTGGAATCTTACGACCCAAGATAACGTTCTCTTTAAGACCGAATAGCTTATCGACTTTACCACTGGTAGCGGCCGCAATCAGAACCCTAGTCGTGTCCTGGAATGAGGCTGCTGACAAGAATGAATCAGTCGACAATGAAGCCTTGGTAATACCAAGCAAGAGCTGGTTGACCACTGCAGGCTCCTTGCCGGCAGCCACTAGTGTTTCGTTCGCCTCAGCTACTGCTAGCTTACTGACAACATCGCCAGTTACAAACTCGCTGTCGCCAGCCTCTTCAATCTGAACTCGGCTAAACATCTGACGCACGATGATTTCAAGGTGCTTATCAGAAACATTCTGTCCCTGACCGTTAAAGATCGCTAGGATCTCATTCATGATGTAGCGCTGAGTCGGCTCTACGCCCTGCAATCGCATGAGATCATGAAGGTTAATCGAACCGTTGGTCAGGCGCTGACCGGCCACAACCTCATCGCCGTCTTTTACCATCATCTGACGGTAGTTAGCGATCTCGTAGCGCGCTGTCTTTTGGTTGGCTGGAGTTATGACAATTTGTTTCTTGTTAACTTCTACCTTGCCGGCAATCGGAGTGATCAATGGATCGTCACCCTCATCCCTACTGGCAACAACATCGCCAGCAGCAACATCACTACCTGTAGCGACCTTAGCCTTGCGGCCATCGAGTTCAAATTCAACCACGTCAGCATCCTTGGCTGTTACAGTCACGATGTACTGGTTACCCTCTTCCCAGACGCGGACGATGCCGTCGATCTCAGTCAAGAAAGCTTGTCCCTTTGGCGACCTAGCTTCAAACAACTCTTCAATACGGGTTAAGCCCTGAGCTGTGTCATCGGCGACCAGCGCACCGGAGCGGTGCTTAGAGTCGAGAGACAGCTGCGTACCAGGCTCACCGATTGACTGGGCAGCGATGACACCGATTGGGTTATGCGCGCTGACAAGTAGTCCTGTGGCTGGATCAATGCCGTAGCTCTTTTGAGGAACACCGTGAACACTTGATGCGCTTAGGGCGCTCATAATCTTCACGCCGTCAATCGACGTATCGGCATCAATGGCTTCTGCGATCTCTTTAGTAAAGAGTTCGCCAGCCTTAAGATGACCCTTAACATCTTCGGCGGCGTAGCGACCTTCTAGACGTGAGCCATAGCTTACACCGATAATTTCAGCGTCCTCTCGGAGCATCTTGAATCCTGGATCAACCTCTGCCGACTCTTCGTCAATCGTGAATACGTCCTGCGAAACATCAACCAAGCGACGAGTCAGGTATCCTGCGTCAGCGGTCTTGAGCGCGATGTCAATAACGGCCTTTCTGGTACCCCTGGTTCCGGTAAAGTACTCGAGCGGGTTAAGACCATGGAAGTAACCGTGCTTCACTGGCAACTCAATAACGTGTCCGGCCGCATCCTGGAAGACACCAAGCATACCGACCGACATCTTCATCTGAGAAATGTTACCCCTAGCACCTGAGGTGATAGCGATAGCCATTGAGCCGTCCTGGCCCTGCATCTGATCAGACAACATCCCCTGAACCTCTGTGTCAATCTTCGCCCAGTTTTCAACCGTCAAGCGATGTCGCTCCTCGTCAGTAATGAACCCTTGGTCGTACTGATCGCTAATCAAAGCTGCTCGCTCATCGCCGCCCTTCAGGACGTCGTCAAGACCCTTGATTTGCTCAAAGTCACCCATGCCCATACTGAGGCCTGAAAGTGTTGCGTACTTGAAGCCGAGATCCTTGAGATTGTCGGCAATTTCTGCCGTCTTCTCTTGACCATACTGTTGGTAAACAACAGCCATCACTTTTTGGAGCTTCTTCTTGGTCATAGCTTCGTTCTGGAAAACGAAGTCATCTGGGAACAGTTCGTTAAAGTACAATCGCCCAAGCGTTGTTTCCCGAGTTTCCCCGCGGAAGATAACCGCGATTGGATCCTGCAAAGAAATCATGCCAGCATCGTAAGCCATGGTTGCTTCATTGACGCTTGAATAGGCCTTGGTCTCCTTGTTAGAACCTGGTCGCTCGTACGTCAAGAAATAACAACCGAGCACAATATCTTGCTCGATGTGCAAGATTGGTGAACCATCGGCTGGCTTCAGTAGGTTCTTGTTTGCGGCCATAATCTCACGCGCTTCAGCC
Organism: uncultured Candidatus Saccharibacteria bacterium; assembly: GCA_964554245.1. Taxonomy (GTDB): domain Bacteria; phylum Patescibacteriota; class Saccharimonadia; order Saccharimonadales; family UBA4665; genus JAGXIT01. The sequence continues at coordinate 7,598 of CAZKNP010000012.1, forward strand.
TGTGCTGCATCTGACAACGGCAAGTGCACAGCCATCTGGTCGCCGTCGAAGTCAGCATTGAATCCCTTACAAACTAGTGGGTGCAACTGAATAGCGCGGCCCTCAATCAAAACTGGCTGGAAAGCCTGAATCGACAAGCGGTGCAACGATGGCGCTCGGTTGAGCAGCACATACTTGCCCTTAATTACCTTGTCTAGGGCATCCCAAACCACTGTTTCGTTGGTTTCAATCATACGGGTAGCCGAACGAATGTTATGGGCATACTCCTGTGCGATTAATTCACCGATAACGAATGGTTTAAACAATTCGAGAGCCATCATCTTTGGCAGACCACACTGATTAATCTTCAGTTCTGGACCGGCCACGATTACTGATCGGCCAGAATAATCAACGCGTTTTCCAAGAAGGTTTTGACGGAATCGGCCCTGCTTGCCCTTAAGCATATCGCTAAGTGACTTCAGGCGGCGCCTTTGGCCGGTCGCAGCTACAGCTCGACCAGAGCGAGCGTTATTGTTGTCGATCAACGCATCAACTGCCTCCTGGAGCATTCGCTGCTCGTTGCGGCGAATAACTTCTGGAGCGTTTAGCTCAATCAGCTTCTTTAATCGGTTATTACGGTTAATCACACGCCTGTATAGGTCGTTAAGATCTGAGGTTGCGAATCGACCACCGGTCAACTGCACCATCGGACGAAGATCCGGAGGAATCACAGGCAAGACACTAACACACATACTGTCTGGCTTAATATCAGCCCGCTCCATGCTTTCGAGCAACCTTAGTCGCTTCATCAGTTTCTTCTTGCGCTGACCCTTAGCCTCTTCAGCCTCAGTCGTTAATTCGGCAATTAGAGTTGGAAGATCAATCTCCTCGAGAAGCTCAGACAAAGCAGAGCCACCCATACCAACTTCAATCATGTCGCGGAGTTCGCGTGGCAGTTCGCGGAACTCTGTCTCGGTCATCAAGCTCAAGCGAACCATGCTATCTAGCTGACCCCTCAATAAGTCCCAGGCCTCGTTAAGCTCTTCTAGTTCTTTTGCCTGCGCTTCGGCCAATGCCTTAACATCAGCGTCCTTATTCTCGGCCTCTTTCTCGAAGCGAATCTTGATCGCTTCCTGAGCAGCCTTCCACTCAGCCTCTTTGTCGTTGCGGTAAGTATCGCGAGCTGACTCGTCGACTCGCTTGACGATATAACTCGCAAAGTAAGCCACGCGCTCGAGGTTTTTGACCGTCATGCCAAGCAACAGACCCATAGCAGAAGGTGTGCCGCGCAAGAACCAAATGTGCGCAACTGGTACAGCTAAGCTAATGTGACCCATTCGTTCACGCCTAACAATACTACGGGTAACCAACTCACCCTTCTTATCGACGGCCGCCTCGCGGCTACGCACGCCCTTGTACTTGGCGTCGTGCGGGTTAATATCTTTAACTGGTCCGAAAATCCTTTCACAGAACAAACCATCCCGCTCTGGCTTCTGGGTTCGGTAGTTAATGGTTTCTGGCTTTAGGACTTCGCCGTAACTCCACTCTAGGATATCCCTAGCACTTGCTACTGCCAGTCGCACGGCATCAAAATCGGCAATATTCGTTCCGTAAGCATACTGTCTCATTATTTGTCCTCCTCTTCATCGTCACTTTCGGTGACGGGAGCAAAATCGTCGTCGCCGTCTACTACCGCGACTGTTTCTTCGCTATTTAGATCACTTTCTTCAAATTCAAAACCGCCAGCCGCAGCTTCTTCATCAGTTACATCTACGACTGACACCGGATTGGTTGGAGCCTCAACTGCTGGACTATGATTTGATTCGTCCTGAATGTTGCTGGCTAGTACTGCCTCGGCATCGACAAGCTGGTCGGAAGCAATCAGATCAACCTTAAGGCCAAGACCCTGCAATTCCTTAACGAGAACGTTGAAGCTCTCTGGAACTTTCGGTCCAACAATTTCCGTCTGCTTAATGATTGACTCGTAAGCCTTAGAGCGTCCGTAGACGTCGTCTGACTTGATTGTCAGCATTTCCTGAAGCGTGTTAGCTGCGCCATAAGCCTCAAGTGCCCACACCTCCATCTCTCCGAACCTTTGACCACCGTTCTGGGCCTTACCGCCAAGTGGCTGCTGAGTCACCATGGTGTATGGACCGGTTGAACGGGCATGGATCTTATCAGCCACCATGTGGTTGAGCTTAATCATGTACATGCTACCGACAGTTGTTCGCTCCTTAAAGGCTTCGCCAGTACGACCGTCGTAAAGCTGCTGTTTGCCATCTTCTGGTAGACCAGCTTCTTTAAGTAGGTCACGAATCTTCTGAACTGGTACGCCGTTAAATGACGGGCTAGCTACCTTGAATCCGAGGGCACGAGCCGCCATACCAAGGTGAGTTTCAAACAACTGACCGATGTTCATACGACTAGGAACACCCAGCGGGTTAACGATAATATCGACTGGTGTGCCGTCTTCTGTAAATGGCATATCCTCGACAGGCAACACGCGGGCAATAACACCCTTGTTTCCGTGTCGACCACCAAGCTTATCGCCAACGCTAATCTTGCGCATCTGAGCGACGAATACCTGGATTTGCATCAAGACGCCAGCCTTAAGTTCATGACCGTTTTCACGGCTAAATATCTTAACGCCAACAACTTTACCGTGCTTGCCGTTACTCATGCGCTGAGAAGTATCACGAACTTCCTTGGCCTTCTCGCCAAAGATAGCACGCAGTAGGCGCTCCTCAGAGCTGAGCTCCTGCTCGCCCTTAGGCGTAATCTTACCAACCAAAATGTCGCCTGGATGAACCTCGGCACCGATACGGACAATTCCATCTTCATCAAGGTGGCGTAAAGCTTCCTCTGAAACGTTTGGAATATCACGGGTAACAATTTCTGGGCCAAGCTTGGTTTCGCGGACTTCAATCATGTAGTCAACGATATGAACAGATGTTAGTGTGTCATCCTGAACCAATTTGCGACTAACCACGATAGCATCCTCAAAGTTGTAGCCAGCCCATGGCATGAAGGCTACGATCAGGTCCTTGCCGAGAGCTAGCTCTCCGCCCTGAACGCTCATGCCTTCCATGATGCTGTCGCCCTTCTTGACCTTATCGCCAGTACTTACCACGACTGTCTGGTTGATACTGGTACCTTCGTTACTCCTAACGAAGTGAAGTGGCTCATAGGTAACAGTGCCGTCTTTGTACTTAACGACGACCTTGTCGTTAGTAGCAGTCACAACTTCACCGTCGGCTTCAGCTACAACCAACTGACCAGTATTGGCAGCCGCCGTACCCTCAAGACCAGTACCAACAATCGGGCTTTCTGGCTTAATTAGCGGAACCGCCTGGCGCTGCTGGTTACTACCCATCAATGCTCGGTAAACGTAGTTCTTCTCGATGAACGGGATCAAGCCGGCGCTAGAACCAATAATCTGGTTGCTGGCAGCATCAGCGTGAGTAACGTCTGCGGCATCAACTGTACCCGAGCGAAGGTGGATACGAGCACTAACACGCTCATCAGCGTATCGTCCATCCTTATCTACGCGCAAACCAGCACCAGCGATAATCGCCTCCTCTTCATCGGCTGCATCGAGATAAACAATCTCGTCGGTCACCTTGCGGTCTTTTACGACCAGATAAGGTGTTTCGATGAAACCGTATTCGTTAACTCGGGCATAGTTAGCAAGGTTCAAAACCAAACCAACGTTGGCGCCTTCTGGCGTTTCAACGGCACAAATTCGGCCGTAGTGAGTAGCGTGAGCATCACGAACCTCAAAACCGGCGCGCTCACGGCTCAGACCGCCTGGACCCATCGAGCTAAGGCGCCTTTTGTGGGCTAACTCTGAAAGTGGGTTAATCTGGTCCATGAACTGTGAAAGCTGTGAGCTAGCAAAGAACTCACGAACTGCTGCTACGACTGGACGAGCATTAATCAGCTGTCCTGGCTGGACAGTTTCAAGATCACTCATACTCATGCGGTCCTGAGTGTTCCTGACCATTCTCAGTAGACCAATGCGGAACTGCCTCTGGACAAGTTCACCGACCATCTTGATGCGTCGGTTAGCTAGGCTGTCAATATCATCGCCCGGCTCCTGAGTAACATTCATGCGAATAAGCTCTGCGATTATTGCAACGAGATCCTCGAGGCGCATAATTCGGTTCTCGGCGGTGTTTGGCACATCCATCTTCAGTCGCTTGTTGAGCTTGTAGCGGCCAACTCGGCTGAAATCAAATCGCTTAAAGTTATAGAACATGTTCTCGAGCAACGAACGAGCGTTGTCGACCGTTGCGAGATCACCTGGACGCAGGCGGCGATAAACCTCAATCAAGGCTTCGGCTTGGCTCTTGGCTGTATCTTTTTCGAGAGTAGCGGCAATGTAACCCTTCTTGTCTGAATCGACGTGCGCAAAAGCTGCCTTCATGCCGCTCTCACTCATACCGAGAGCTCGTAGCAAAGTAGTGACAGCCATCTTGCGCTTGCGGTCAATCTTGACGTACAGAGCGCCGGCAGCAGAAGTCTCAAACTCTAACCATGCACCGCGGCCTGGAATTACTTTTGCGGAGTAAAGGTTGGCGGTTGCATGTGGCTCAGCGGTATAAAAAACACCGCTAGAGCGGATTAGCTGACTAACAACTACGCGTTCAGCGCCGTTGATAACGAATGTACCGCGCTTGGTCATCCAAGGATAATCACCGAGGTAGATTTCTTGCTCTTTAACCTCACCGGTCACTTTGTTGGTTAGCTCAACTACAGCCTTAAGAGGTGCCTCATAGCTGATGTTGTTCTCCCGAGCTTCTTGCTCGGTCATTTTTGGGTCTTCAAAATAGTAACTCTTGAACGCCAAGCTCAGCTTAGTGCCGGTATAGTCATCAATTGGACTAATTTCCGCCAAAAGCTCCTGTAGGCCCTCGTCGATGAACCATTGGAATGATTTATTTTGATGATCTACTAGATTCGGAAGCGCTGAATGATCAGAGCCTTCCGTGAAATAGACACGCTGTGATTGCTGCGTAGTCGATGCTTTCGCCATAGACGTATCGTTCCCCTTCTTGTGATTAGCGTCAGGACAAAACCGTAGAATACCCCAAACGCCTTAGTTTAATAGGCCGCCATAAGTCGCTTTAATAAAAGCTTCTGCTCTCCTGCTCAAGATGTGAGCGCACTGAACAATACGCGTTAGCAACAATGGTCGTTTCTTTTTCGAAGCTCCCTAAGCCAAGATATTTGGTGCTGTCTAACTTATGCGCCGTCGTCAGCACAGCTTGAGCCTACACTACTTCTTGATGTCAATTATACTCAGCAATCGCCACCCAGTCAAGGTGAACTCTATTGCGGTCATAACTGATGACTATCTGGCAGAAAGTTAGTATATAAATATTGTAGTTCACTGTACGTTTCAACTATTTGTGTTATAAGTATATAAATATGGAAAAGTTCTCTACTTCGTCAGACTACATTACGCTCTTCCACGGAACAACTCCAACCAACGCCGCAGCCATAGAACGCGGCGGTTTTAGCGGCGATGCATACCTATCTCCTTTCCCAATAACCGCAGCTAGATATGCCAGAACCAAGGGTCTGCAACTTTTCAGTCGCAGTCGCCGACACCCACAACTAGAAATACCACAAGATACAATACCGACAATACGACTTGAAGATGGCAGCCACGTCACTACATCAATCATCCTCGCATTCAGTGCACTCACAAGCTATGCTGAAATGCACAAACACGGAGATATCTACAACATCCCTAAATCAAAGGTCAATCACCCTAGCAAGCCGCTAGAACTACTAGGTGAATTTACCTTAGTCGAACATATAGAGAGCGATACTAACCCCTGGTCGTATGACCTCTTTCCCGTTAACAGCCTAACTACTACTCTAGGAGTAACAAAAAACAATCTTACTCTGGAAGAGCTAGAGTCAGTAGTCAACGAGAGATCAAAAGCAAGGCTCGAATTGATTCTGGCCGAGCAACAGGAAGTTAGCCAAATTGCAAACATATAACTTTTACTTACTGAGCCTGGTATTGTAAAATTGCACATACTGTGACATAAGTTATATTGAGTTATATTTTTCAGCTAATACTATGGCCTATGATCAACAAAAAATAAGACTTTTAGAGATCGGACCAGGCATGCGACCAGCCGTGTCCAGACCTGGTACTATTTTTTCCGGAAACGCTGTTTACTATAGTGTCGATGCTCTAGCTGACGAAGAAGCAAGGCGGATAAGTAGCGAAGACAATATTGTCGCAGGCAGAATGGACGCCCTTGGGTTTCTAGATAATTCATTCGATATCGTGATTATGCGTAGCGTTTTCGGCGAATATACCCTTCCTCGGATTAAGAATGAAGACAAGGATGTTAGAGGATTATTTTGCCAAGTGGACTTCACGAGTATCGTTTACCGAGGATTTCAAGAACTTTATCGCACCATCAAGCCAAATGGGCGGCTAATAGTAGCAGAAGAGGACACGCCAATGACTTCACTGGAACTTGATAGGCATCTTACGAATGCCGGGTTCGAGGATATTACCATAACCCCATACTCAAGAGAGCTTTTTACTGATAGCTTTCGCCCCGGAGATCGAACATATGCGCCAAAATTTGGCAAGTTCGTCCACCCAGACCCAAAATGGATTCAAATAAGGAGCGAATTCTGGGATTCCCAGACTGATTGGACCTTTCACGGTTGGTTTATAGACAGTGCAGCTCGCTACTACCCGACTGCCAGCTATCTGTTATCAGCAAAGAAACCACAAGGCAAAGACTAAATTATTTTTTGGGTGGGGTGATAATAACCTTATCGACCAAGCCGTACTTCTGCGCCTCATCAGCCGTCATCCAGCGATCACGCTCCATATCTTCATGTACCTTTTCTAGCTTCTGACCAGTGTTTTCGGCCATGATTTTCTCGAGAAGTTTTTTAACGCGCAAGCTTTCGCGCAGGTCAATCTCCTGGTCGGTAACCTTGCCGCGGGTTCCACTGGAAGGCTGATGGATCATGACAGTGCTATTAGGCAAAAGGAATCGCTTGCCCTTGGTGCCGCTACTCAGCAAAAACGCTGCCGCACTTGCCTGCATACCAATTCCGACCGTCTGGATGTCATTCTTGACGTACTTCATAGTGTCATAAATAGCCAAAGCGTCATAAACGCTACCGCCAGGACTGTTGATGTAGAGGAATATGTCTTTCCTGGCATCTTCAGCCTGCAAAAACAGCAGCTGAGCTACCACCAGGTTGGCAGTATGTTCATTGACAGCATCACCAAGGAAAATTATACGGTCCTTCAGCAAGCGACTATAAATATCATATGACCGCTCCATGCGACCATCGCTCTCAACTACCATTGGAATCATTGTGCTCATAAAAACTCACTTTCGACTACTTAAGAATGCGAATCTATTGTAGAAAATTAGCACTCGCATGTCAAGAGTGCTAAAATTACCACATGAACTTGTTAATATCCATTGAGTGATGAGCGATAACCTTACTGCGACCTTCATTGGATATCAGAAACCTTTGGCGATCAATCTTAAAGCAAAACTCGGCCTCTGGGATGGCCGCCGACATCTTGGATATAGCTGATTGGTATGGGCTTTCCTGTAAAAATTTCGAACCCTTACCGCCTGAAAAAACACTGTAGAATCCGCCATGATCAACAGCAAAAGCCCTTAACACAAACTCGCCTTGTCGATTGATTTTTGGCGCTACATTGTTAATGGAGCTATATTCAGCAGACTCCTTAAGCACACTGTCGTGCGTGCCGATATCGCGGTTATGATCTCTGTCGTCAGCGCTCTTCAAAAACGGCAAGGCCAAAAGCGGCGAACCCTTTGATCGCCCAAAGCCAATAATCGCTGCCCTCATAGGGCTGCCGGCTTGCGGGAAAAAATCTAAATCAGACTCCGCATCCTCTAGTTCCCGTCTGTGCTGTTGGCTAAAAAGACCGCCGTAACCAGGGCCATAGCCTTCAGTGCTAAGGCGAGCCGAAAATTCGCGCCATAGCAATGCCTCGGGCGATTCCCCTGAAGCCCTAACTACACCACTCACCTACAAGAAATCCTCATTGACATCATTGCATTATAGCATCTATGCTTATGTTTGTCAATGACGTAACCGAAATTACTTCACGGCGTAGTCGACAATAAATATCATATGACCGTCCCATGAGGCCATCGCTCTCAACTACCACTCGAATCATTGTGCTCATAGGGCTCACCTTCAACTGCGTAAAATACCTGAATTTATTGTAGAGAATTAGCACTCGCGCATCACTAGTTCTATTATATACTTGACTTTCTTGTATTTTTGTACTATAATGAATATTATGTCTTACCCTCGTGTTGAATCTTATCTACCCGACAATAAGTTCTGCTTAGATCTAGCAAACTTAAGCAGCCCACATTTGAGTGATTCAGGTGAACTCGAGATTGAGCCTTACACCTACAGCTCTATAGGCATACAGCTTGGAAGGAACGCACTTCAACTTACTAGGGTAACGGTCTATAAACCTAAGGGAAGCTACGACGACACTTCGCTTAACTCCGGACAGAACGTGTATGAATTCATGAATCTAAGCAATCCGTCTGCGCCCGTCTTAAAATTTACCTCGAGTCGCACGCCAAGCGGTCTTATGAACCTAAATAACAACGCTTATGCTATGACCGGGGAAGATCGGTTGGTAATCAGCCAAGGAACAACACCGACGTTGGGACTTGACAGCAGTAGCAATGAATCGCCGTTGGTTTTTCGAATAGGAGCACTGCAACAACGAATGCATTTTTCTACACTAGATGCCAGTATAAAGCTTGGAAACACTTTAATTACTTTGTCGCCGAGAGATGAAGGGCTGATATGCGATCCCTCCAAGAGTTTAGTTAGGCAGATTGGCCCTAACGGTGATCCAACTATTATTTCGCTAGTGGAACACAGAGGAATGTGGCTCCAAAACCCCTACAAGTCGTATGCGGCAGAGCATATCTCCGGCATGGGCAGAAACGAAGCATAAAATAATTGACACCAAATCTCATCTGGGGAGAGAGGCTTTACCTCCGACTATTTTTACTTCACGGCGTAGTCGACGAGCTTTTTAACCGCCTTTTCGGTCAGAATACGACTAGCGATATCCCGCTGGTTTTCAGACTTAGCTAACTCCGCTTGCATTTTTTCGTCTTTGTAATGCGCTTTAAGCTCATCAATCCGGGCATTCAATTCTGTTTCGCTTACTTCTAAGTCTTCAGCCTGAGCAACTTCACCGAGTGCAATGCCAGTCTTAACTCTAAGCTCAGCCTGCTCGGCGAGTTCTTTACGATATTCCTCTTCGGTTTTACCGGTAGCGCTAAGGAACTCCTGCCAAGTCTGGCCGCGGTAAAGGATGTTCTGCTTTTGCTCAGCGATCATTCGCTCAACCTCGTCCTCAATCAGAACCGCCGGTATATCAACCTTGGTTTTCTTGGCCAATTCTGTCAGTAGATCGTTTTCCAGTGCACGTGCCGCTTGGTGATCCTTCTCGGCCTTAATCTGTTTCCTAATATCATTCCGTAGCTCAGCCACAGTCTTAAATGGACCGACCTTGGCGACGAACTTCTCATCTAGCTTCGGCAGGGCAACCTCACGCACTTCCTTGGCAGTAACCGTGAAGCTTACTTTTCGCTTTTGAAGTTCTTTGGCGCCATAATCCTTGGGGAAAGTAATATCAAAAGTCTTCTCGTCGCCGGCTTTGAGTCCGACCAACTCTGGCTCGAATCCCGGGATAAATGTATTGCTACCGATTGTTAGCGGATAACTGTTGCCGTCCGCACCAGCGATCGCTTCTTTGGTCTTAGCGTCCACGCCAGTAAAGTCAATCAACACTTCGTCGCCGTCTTTAGCCGCACGCTCAACCGGCTTCTTCTCAGCATCGCGCGCTAGCAGGTCATCAATAACAGCCTCTACGTCTTTATCTTCGACCTCAACGACTGCAGGCTTGAATGAAAACTTCTTATAGTCGGGCAGCTTGATGTCACCAACAACATCAACCTCCATCTCGACCTCAAGAGTCTTAAATGGAACAAACTTAGAAATCTTAACGGCAGGCTGACCGACTGGTCGTAACTTCTTTTCGACAATTGACCGGCCGTACATTTCGTTTAGAGCGTGATCGACAAACTGAGCCTGAAGCGTTTGTTGGTCAAGTGATTTTTCGACCACGTTAGCTGGAGCATGACCCTTACGGAAGCCTGCCACCTGGACACCGCGGCCCATTTCTTCAACCACGTGCGAATGAACGTGCTCAAGCATTTCGTTATCAGCGACGAGATTAAGTTGTACTTTAGTAGTGCTTAGTTGTTTCAAAGATATTTGCATAACTGCAAATTATATCAGAGAATGTCTAATTTGACGAACCTGTTAATAAGACGCGCTAAAGGTCGTCCAGATCGTCGTCAGCTGCTTTACTCTTCTTCGATCGACGCTTATCAGCCACAATAGACACAATTCGCTCAAAACTATGAGACTCCTCTGCCCCACTCGCCAAATTCTTTAAACGCAGCTGACCGCTTTCTAACTCTGCATCACCGACCACCAACACAAAAGGGATATCTTTTTTCAGAGCACTCTTAATCTGTTTGTCTAGCTTGCGCCCAGTTGGATCAACCGCCACCGACAAACCTGCGTCGCGCAAGCGACCAACAATCGACAGCGACTTTTCGTACAGACCATCACCAACCAGCGCCACGTAAACGTCAGTCGGTGACGAAGCTTTTGGCAGCAAACCATTTACTTCAAGAAAAAGTTGCAGCGGCACATCACCAAGCCCAAGCCCAACCGTTGGCACCGGCTCAACACCAAACATTCCGACCAAACCATCGTAGCGGCCACCACCAGCCATGGCTCGGTTATTGTCTGGGTGAACATCGAAAACTTCAAAAACAATGCCAGTGTAATAATCGAAGCCACGCATCAACGTCATATCGAACTCAACCTTGACCGTACCGTCCTGTTTAAACATTTCGTCCAAGGCCATCAATTCCCTTGCCGAATCAGTCTGTAGAGCCTCCTCGGGCAAATCTTTGATGTTCTTAGCTTCCAGAACCTTCATAAGACGGTCAAACACGCCTGCATCTCGCTGACCCGGCGACAGCAACCCTTCCGCCTGCGCAACGAATACCGCATGGTCGAGTTTGTGCATGCGATCAACCAGCCGAATCATGGCTACTCGCTGCGCCTCAGGCAGACCAAGGTATTCGGCAAATATGTAATTTGTCAGTCCGCGGTGATTAAAACGAATAGAGTACATTGAAGCGCTAGCGCCGAAAGATTTGAGAGCTCGATCAACTAAACAGATCATTTCATGCTCTGCCTCGACACCTTGTACGCCAAAAATGTCAGCGTTAAGCTGCCAAAACTGACGAAGCCGTCCGCGTTGCATGCGCTCGTAGCGCCACATTTCTGGTACTGAATACCATCTGAGCGGATAGCCTAATTCTTGCCTGCGACCAGCTACCATTCGGCTGATACTCGGCGTCATTTCGGTGCGGATAGTTACGGAACGCTCTCCACGGTCAACAAAAGTATAGGTTTGCTCATCGATAATCTCTTGATTGCCCTTGGCTAAAAACAAATCAGTTGGCTCTAAAATTGGCGCGTCGTACTTTTCGTAACCAAAGCGCTCGCAAACCTCACTGAGCTTTTTAAACATATAGTCTTGAATGCGCTTATCTTCTGGATAAAAATCTCGCGCACCTTTGTATGGTTGAGTGGATAGATTCATAATTGATTAATATTGTATCATTAGTTTAAAGTTAATCGACCCAATAGCAAGTACTTGCTATTTTATGTAATTTGGTGTATAATATATTTATCATGGTTAAAACTAGTCCCGAACTACAAGATGGTTATATTAGGTCTTTTGCAGCATCTATAAGTAGACCCGATAAGTTTGTTCGACAAAACGATCGTAAGTCGCTAGCAAAAATCGCTGAAACTGTCTTAGGCATAGAAATTGACGATTGGAGCCATAGTATGCTTGCGACAATTTCCTTCGCTAGACAAATTGACGAACCGCACTATACCGCATTCCCTCAAGCAAACTATTATCTAGATTCCTCTGGCTATGGTAGTTGGATGGATCCGGTTAGACTGGCCGACAGAGTACAGGCAGCACACGGTGATATGTTTGAGACATTCAAACACGACAAAGATGAAGACCTAATGTTCGGTGGCTTTTGGTCAACGACAGTATTTAAGCAACGAGATGGCTCAAGTATCCTAGTAGGAACTGAGGTTCAAAAAAAACATTTAATCTTTCAGGAGCACATTATCGCCGCCCAAGCCCTATCGAGGCAACTCGATAACGCCCATATTGTCGCAGTAAATTACGTGCCATCGCAGAGAGCTTACTTAGTCCATGACGGCGAAACTAACTTTCCTATCGACCCAAACCTCAGCGGCTACAAAAAGACCGGACACAATCCCTTTCATAGAATCATGTCTAGTCTGTGCCGCTAAGGCACATTGAAAACCGCTATAGCTATTCAGCCTTGCGACTGGCCTTGTTGACCTGCTCGGCAGTAATCATCGCATCGCGAATCTGACCCTGCAAGTCTGCCATACCACCTGGGCTGTGAGGCAACAAAATGGTGCTGTTCTTGCCGGTATTAGCCAGGCTGGTTAGAGTGTCAAGATACTGAGTCATCATGACAAGGTTCATGGCATCCTGGCTATTAACACCACCGACACCATCTTTAAAGTTAGCCACAGACTGCTGTAAGCCTTCGATAATAGCCTTTCGCTGGTTAGCGATACCTTGGCCCTGGAGAGCCTTAGATTCGGCTTCACCTTCGGCGGCCTTAACAACGCGAATTTTATCGGCTTCCGCTTGCTGAATCGCAGCTTCCCTGAGCCTCTGAGCGGCGTTAATCTCGTTCATGCTCATCTTCACCTTCTGATCAGGATCAATGTCGGTAACAAGTGCTTTGATGATGCCGTAGCCAAAGTCGTCCATGACTTGGTCTAGCTCGGCCTTAACAGCATTAGCGATGTCGTCCTTGGTTTCAAATAGCTGATCAAGTTCGACATTTGGAACACGCGCACGGACGGTATCAAAAACATATGACGTAATCTGTTCTTGTGGGTTTTGCAGTCGATAAAAGGCATCAATAACTTTGTCTGGCAGGACAAAGTACTGCACGCTAACAACCACATTCACGAAGACGTTGTCTTTAGTCTTGGTTTCGACCCGGACATCGAGCTGCTGAACCCGCAAACTAACACGACCAGAAATCTGATCAATTAGAGGAATCTTGAAGTTAAGTCCAGCTTTTGAGATTTTTAGGAATTTACCAAATCGCTCAACAATAGCTGCCGTTTGCTGCTTTACTGTGAAAAGACCCGTCAATAAAATGACGACTATTACACCAATAATAATCCACTCCACTTATTTTCCTCCTTTATTTGTAATTTCATTATAGCACGCTGTTGGTTTGGTGGGCGGCATAAAATTACTTGTCTTACTAGATAAATTTCACGGCTTATCACGCTACTTTATTGCTAGTTAAATGACTCTAGCGGTGTTATATTAAAGCTCATGACAAAAAAAGGTTTACACTCAGCACATCCAGTGCGAATTTTCTGGCTGTCGACACTGCTAACCATCCTGCTTGGCGTGTGGGTAGTTTCACACAGCGGTCCACTAGGCCTATGGCTGTATGCCATTCTAGTTGTTCTCGAAGTTACATTCAGCTTCGATAACGCCGTAATTAACAGTAAAGTCTTGGTGCGCATGTCACCATTCTGGCAAAAACTCTTCCTGACTGTGGGCATATTTATCGCGGTCTTTGTTGTCCGATTCTTGCTGCCAATCCTGATCGTGATGATCACTTCTGGCACCGGATTCATGAAAGTTGTCGAAATGGCTCTAAACCAACCCGAAGCCTACTCTAACATGCTTCACCAGGCCGCCCCGACCATTGATGCGTTCGGCGGAACTTTCCTAACAATTATTGGTGTTAGTTATTTTATTAACCGCAAAAAAGACATTCACTGGCTAGCCTGGATAGAGAGAAAGTTAGTCCGTGCCGGCAACTATGAAAACTTCAAGGCCTTCATTATGCTCGGCATCGCTATGATCCTGTACTTCACGGTCGATGATAAGCATAAAATGGCGGTCCTAACAGCCTCAATCTTGGGCACAATGCTACACATGGGCCTGGAAATATTCGGTGCTTTCTTCGAAAAAAGACAATCTCAGGCTGCCAAATTAACCGGCATGGCCGCACTCGGCTCATTTATGTACCTCGAGGTGCTCGATGCTAGTTTTTCACTTGACGGTGTTATCGGCGCCTTCGCAATCACGCCAGATATTCTACTAATCATAGCTGGTCTTGGCGCTGGCGCAGTGTGGGTAAGGTCGATGACAGTCTATCTAACAAAAGCAGGAACTTTGTCGAAATACCGCTACATGGAGCATGGCGCACACTGGGCAATCTTGGCCCTAGGAGCAATCATGCTCGTTAAGCTGTATCACGTTGAACCACCAGAGTGGATTGTCGGATCGCTTGGCCTGGTCTTTATCTTAACCGCTATCATCAGCAGCGTCCTGGAAAGTCGTCGCCAAAACAAGCCAAAGACTCAACTTGCATCTAAATCGAAATCAACTAATAAATACGCCAGCAAAAAGAAGTCTACGCCCAAAAAGTCTTCTTAACTAACGTGGCTTCTGAGCCTAGCTACTCGCTCTTCTGTCGAAGGATGTGTGCTGAAAAGAGAAGCTAAACCGCCAAGAGAAAACATATTAGCGAACATCAAATGAGCGCTCGCCTGTTCTGCTGGTGATGGCTGGATTGGTGGCATCGCTTTCTTGAATCCATCTAGCTTCATGAGGGCACTTGCGAGATCACGGCCCGTATTTAAAGTTTCTGCACTATGCTCGTCAGCCAAGAACTCGCGACTCCTAGACACTGCCATCTGGATAAGCATGGCTGCAAAAGGAGCTAAGAACACCATGGCTAAACTAGCCAGTGGGTTAGCGCGCCCCTCTTCGTCGCTACCGCCCATAAAGTACGCCATCTGAGCCAGATAGCTGATCGCACCCGCTACAGTAGCAGCGATTGTAGAAACGAGCATATCCCGGTTCTTAACATGTCCGATCTCATGAGCCAACACAGCCCTGAGCTCAGCATCCGTCAGAAGCTCAACAATACCCGTTGTGACTGCTACGGCAGCATGACTTGGACTGCGGCCGGTTGCAAAAGCGTTTGGAATAGGTGTTTCAACATAATAAAGCTTAGGGATCGGCAGCCCGTCTTTAGCGGTAAGCTCTTCGACCATTTTCTGCACCTGGGGATAATGGCCATCAAGCGGCTGGGCTTTCTGCATCTTAAGAACGAGTGTGTCGCTGAACCAATACATACCAAAATTCGTAATCGCCGCCAAACCGAGAGCCATTAGCATGCCGTTTTCGCCGCCAACGAAATAACCTATAGCCATAAAAATTGCCGTCAGGATTGCTAGCAGCACGGTGGTTTTAAAGATTTGCTTCACTTTTTCTTACCTCATTTACAAATAAATTGTTGATTTATTGTAGCACGGCGAAGCATCAATAAACTGTGAGCTACATCATAAAAGCGACTATCGTTGGCAGTCGCTTTTATGAAAGCTGTTGGTTTATAAAATTAAACGTTAGGAGCCGTTATTATTACATCTTTATATTCAAAGACTGTCGTGCTTGGGTATTCAGGATCGTTTGTCGTAGTTTCAGAGATTCGATTCTCACCGTCAAGCTTGTAGGTCCTGGAAACTCCACTTACCGTAATCTCCCAGGTTGCACATTTTCCTGCCGCACAGTCGGTCATGCCAACGTATTTTGCAGCCTTCTTAGCATCTTCAAATTCTTTTTCAGCCCGCTCGGTAATAGCCCTAGCTTCTTCGCTTATCTCTTCGTTTGTATCTGGTAGCTTCTGGCAAGGGTCATCATTTTCACAGAGATAGTGCACACCGTCAACGGTGTAGTTCGTGGTCTTACCCAAGGTGCTATCGCTGACCATCTTAAGATTTCCTTTGTTATCAGCCTCTGTTGTACCTTTAACCTCGCTACCGTCTGCCATCTTAGCAGTTGTCGTCGACACATAAGACAAGCCCTTCACGTCCTTAGGATTGAAGTTTTTAGTCGGATCTGTGCTGCCAGAAAACAGACCTGAGCCCGACGAGTTGCTCGTTTCATCGCCGTTATCGTTGGATTTTAGCAGCATAAAAGCCGCGCCAGCTAAGAGCAGAGCCGCGACTATAGCAATAATCAAACCAATTTTTTTATTCATAAAACCTCCTTGAATTAGTAGCTTAATGGTAACATCAGCCACTGATCGTATCAATAACCTCAAGCCTTTTGAGGTCACTTTGGTGATGTTTAGTCGAACGGATATTGTATGACCAGCGCTAGTTGTGCTACCCTAATGAAGCAAATATGAATGTCTGGGATGACGTTAAACTAAAGGTTACTTTACAATTTGAGTAATTACGCGGATGTGGCGGTCAGTGCGAAACACTGCCAGTCATATATAAGTAGACGCTCGTCTGCCATTCGCCAAAATTAGTACCAACGTCCGAGATGACGTTAAACTAAGTGATACTTTAAAATTTAATAGTTGTATGCGGATGTGGCGAAATGGTAGACGCGCTTGTTTTAGGAGCAAGTGGGGCAACCCGTGAAGGTTCAAGTCCTTTCATCCGCACCAGACGACATTTCAATAGCTTTTACTAAGCTCGCAAAAGGCTCTTTCCAGATGACGGAGAGCCTTTTTTCGTTGTCTAGGCTTAGGTTCAAGAACAAAATCCGTGCAACTCGGTCTTTTTCAACTGCTGAACCTGCTCTCATCTTGTCAGGAGCTGATTTTACGAGGTTCAAGAACTGATCTCTGGTTAGCTTGATTTTGCTCGGATTAGCAATCTTTTCCTTGAGCTTATCGATCTGATCATCCAGTTCTTGAGTTTCTATAGCAAGCTGTTCAATCTTATTTTCGTTGATGGCATAAGCTGGTGAACTTCTTTTGATTTTACTAAGTCCAAGTGACAGCTCATCAAGCTCTTTCTTCTTGTGAGCATACGCACCACGCTTACTGGCAATATCACTCTTGATCTTGATAATCTTATCGTCTGTAAAGCTCTCAATGCGTTTGCTGTAACGCTCATACGCTTCGTCTGACAGCTCTAGTTTATCCAGTAGCTCATAAATAGCGTTAAACACGTACTTCGCTCTGACTGACTTAGGATAGCGAGTGCAGTCTTTGTTGTCGCAACGGTAGGTTAGGACGTGATGATCGCTACCGCCTGGCTTGTTTTTGCCTACTAACATCCACCTATCGCTCTTGCATACGCCACAATAGACCATCCTAGTGAGTGGCTTAAATTCAAAGCCTTTCTTGGGGTTAATATCACGTTTGCGAGT
>CAZKNP010000013.1:0-23596 GCA_964554245.1 uncultured Candidatus Saccharibacteria bacterium
ATGAATCAAAACAGTATTCCAGATCCGAATGCGAACGTTGCCGAAGCATCAGACCCAAGTGGTTTATTCTGGCCACTTCTGAGAGCAGTCCCCCGAACCATACCCATGCCTCCAAAGAACGCGGCCTCACCTGTTCTCTACTACGAAGCTCCAGCGGAGGATGGTGCCAAAAACTTTATTATGCGAGGCGTCAGCCCGCACCAAAACGAGTTTGTGTTTTATCTAGACGGCACAAGCAAGCAACTTAAGCTAAGGTCTTTGGCCGATCAAACTGCGACCGGCAATGCTTTGCTAACTAGCTGCCCTGAATCGACCGCGTCAGATGCATGTCCAGAGGATAGGGTTTTAGCGGAAGACGTTAGCGACGTGACGCTGCGTTATTTCTCAAAATCCGGCAATCCTATTAATCATGATGACATTAAAGATCCGGAGACTGGTGAATCAATTGGACCCGACTTTCCTGATGTTGAAGTGGTTGAGATTAATGTGAGATTAACAAAACGAGCTACTATCAAGGGTACTCCTTCTAGCGATTCGAGTACGACTATACGTGTGGCGTTGAGGAATGGTTAAGTAATGAAAAGCAAGCAAAACGGTTCAATACTCGTAACTACATTGGCAATTATGATATTTTTGACAATGTTGATGATGAGCCTGGCGGTGCTTTCTAGCGCAAATCTCAGTAGAGCTCGAGCTCGCATCATGCAGCTTCAAGCGCAGTATTCGGCTGAGTCGGGCGCCGACATGGCGATTGCTATGCTTAACGATTCTAGCTCTCCGTCGGCTGAAGTTTATGCTGGTACTGGCGGCAGCGAGGTGACCGTGCTTAATGCAAAGCAGTATCGTTCGACTTTTAGAACAACGGTTGAGACGGGCACTAATTCCAAAGAAAAAATTATCACCTCAACTGGCTATGTTTATGCGCCTGCAAGTTCTTCGGAGCCTAAGTATACCCGAAAGATCAGGGTGGTTGCCCAGCGTACCTCTGCTACGACGGCATCATCTATGCTAAGCAGAACGATCATTGATGTGTCTAGTGGCGTTAAAAACATTTATGCCAAAGAAGTTTATGTAAATGATTATATTCTGCTGCAAAAGAACGTGAATGTTTTCGTGGCGGAAAATGTCACGGTCGCTGGAAAGGATGCAACTTCGAAACGCTGCTCTATTGCTGGATCGGGCAGCCTTCAGAAGCCAAGCTCATTTACAACACCAGGACAAACCAAGACAAAGTTAAATCTAGCTCACAATAACTGTATTGTCCCTCCCGGAAACAGTGGTTCGTCGGACTTTGATGTGGTTGCGAATGATAGCTCGCTTCATACTATCCAGTCGATGAGAATACCATGGGGGCAATACATGGATAATAATTACCAGTCCTCGCCGACAGGGTGTAGTGACTGGACGTCAGGTACGATGACTAGGCAGATTCCCGGCACCGGCAACGAAAAGAAAACTCACTACCCAGATGCCGGTACAAATATTGCTTCAAATTGTGGAAATAATGGTGATATTAATCTCGGGACTAATATAACTTATGTCATTCGTGATCATGTTCATGTTCGGGCAAATTTCTGTGCCTCTTCGGCCTGCAATCCGATCTTCAACAATCCTACGCCAGAAATGAAATATATATTCGTTGAGGGCACAATTAACTTTGACTCTCTTCGAACATCACCCGGTAGCGGACCGATTGTATTTGTTACGTACGGCGCCGACCCGGCCAGCAAGATTAAGGAGTGTCCACACGGCGGATCTCTCTACTTAGGTAAAAGTAATATTGAAACAAAAGCACCAGCTGCCTATCTGTTAGCCACCTATGGAGCGTGCGTGAGTCAGACTAAGTTCGACACTTACGCTGATGCCTTGGGAGGTATCGCCGGCAAGAGTATTTACATATCCTCCAACTCAGGCCAGCCGTGGAGCCTAAGGCTTGACCCGTCTTTCCCAATAAATGAAATCCCAATCGATCTTTCGTGGAGGCAAACAGCTTACCAAAGACTTTAAAAGTTATTGAGATTGATGTGTGCTAAAATAGTTAGAGCACTTATGCTTAGATGGGCAGCATGAAAAAAATACAATCTACCCTAACTTCACCATTGTTTTTCGAGGACAAGCCAATGTTCGGCCTTGATATTGGCCGTAGTTCGGTGAGGGTAATGCAGACCAAAACTCAGAAAGGGCGTGCGAAAGTTATTGGTTACGGATCTTCTTCTTTTGATCCGACCGCCATAGAGGACGGAGTGATCGTTAGGCCAGAAGTTGTTGCTGAGGCAGTATTAAATCTGTTTAAAACTAATCTTGTCGGCGACATTACCACCAACCGAGTGGCGATGACGCTGCCGGTGTCGCGCGCTTTTACGCGCTTTATTGATGTGCCGAAGATGGCAGATAAAGAACTGAAACAGGTAGTTACAACGGAAGTAGAGCAGTATATACCCGCAAGCACAGAAAGCCTTTATGTTGATTATTCGCAGATATCAGGAGCGAAAGGCAAATCGGGTGTCTTTGTGGTAGCTATGCCTCGTCAGATCGTTGATTCATACATAACTCTCGCACGGATGCTTGGACTAGAGGTTGTGTTGATGCAGACTTCCAGTGGTGCTGGTGCTAATCTTTTTGCTAAGGACGCACAGAGCGATTTGCCAACTGTTTTGGTTGATTTTGGTAGTGATAGCGCTGACATCACTATTTTTGATAAGGGTCCGATCGTGAACGGAACAGCACCATGCGGTGGCGAGCAGATTACCAAGATTATTGCCAAAGCCCTAGGAATAACCGAGCGCGAGGCCGTGATCGTGAAGTCGCGCTACGGAATGACCGTTAGCAAGAAGCAAGAACAGATTGTTGAGTCGCTTAAGCCAGTTATTGGTCTTTTGACGCGAGAAGTTAGGCGTACGATTCGATATTACGATGAAAGAAACCGCTCCAAGAACGAAATCGCCCAAATTGTTGTTATGGGCGGCGGGGCAAACATGCCAGGCTTGACAGACTTCTTGACGAGCGAGCTGCGTGTCCCAGTCAGATCTTTTGATCCGACTGCTTATCTTAATTTTGGTCGGCTACAGCCATTAAATACTTCGGATAGGATGTCCTATGTAACTGTGGCCGGGTTAGCAATGTACGATCACAAGGAGGTTTTTCTGAAATGATTAACCTGCTGCCGACCCAATTAAAGAAAGACTACGTCTACGCTAGGCGAAACCACCAATTAATTCGCTGGGTCTTAGTATTTGCAGCTATTATTATTGGCGCCGCAACTATTACCGGACTAGGTTGGTTGTATATTGACCGTGCCAGTTCTGATTACGAGAAGCAGATTTCTATCAGCAAAAAACAACTTGAAGATCAGAATTATGACAAAATCCAAAAGGAAGTTAAGGATATGTCTAACAACCTTCAACTGTCTGTTAATGTATTGTCGAAGCAGATCCTGTTTTCTGAACTTCTTCAGCAGATGGGCTCGCTTATGCCACGGGACACACGCCTAAGTAACTTAACTATCTCTCAGACACAAGGTGCGATCGACATAACGGTGATTGCTAAAGATCAGACCTCGGCTACACAAGTTCAGGTTAATTTGGCCGATCCCGATAATAAGCTATTCTCAAAAGTAGACATCGTATCTATCAACTGTGATTATAATTCTAAAGATGGGTATCCTTGCCGAGCTTCGCTCAGAGCGTTATTCGCTGATGAGAATCCATTCTTGTTTATAAATGATAAAAAAGCAAAGGCTGTCAGATGAAAAGTCGCCACCTATTCTATGTACTCGTTGTTGGCGTAGTCTTGCTCCTTGCCGGAATACCGGCCGTTGGTGTTGGATCAAATTATGTGCTTGCCGAAAAGTCTGATGAGCTAACTAAACTAAAGGCAGATAGCAGGGCAACTGAAGCTTTGCAAACCCAGCTTAATCGCAACAAGGCTGATCTTGTGAAGTATAAGGATCTTAATGAGATTGCCAAGGCGATCGTCCCTCAGGACAAAGACCAAACTCAGACTGTTAGAGAGATAGTATCTATTGCTGAGCGTAGCGGCGTGCCGAGATTAACTTCAGTAACTTTCCCTAGCTCAACACTTGGAGTCGGCAAGAAAGACCAACTAACCCAGGTACTGCCAGTTAAGGATATGGCAGGCGTCTATGCGCTGCCAATCACAATCTCTGTGAACGAAGAGAATGCAGTTCCGTATAGTCAGTTAATTACCTTTCTTGACGGCCTAGAGCAAAATCGTCGAACCGCTCAAGTAACCAGCCTGGCGCTCACTCCTTCGCAGAAGGACATCAACCGCATTGCTTTCACAATAGTTATAAACGAGTACATAAAGCCATGAAAAAAGGGATGACAATCAACGCTGATTCTTTCAGGCACATCGGACAGTCGCTCGGTCGCGGGCTAAACAAGTACCGAGTGGTGATAGTTTTTGTTGTTTTGGCTTTACTGTACCTGTTTATTATTTGGCGCATCAACGTATTGGTCGTAGCGGCACCTAGCGAAGAGGAAGTTAAGACCGCTGAGAGCGGTCAGACTATGGTTAGGATTGATGAAACAGTTGTTCAAAAAATGATGAATCTCAAGGATAACAGTGTCCGCGTTCAAACCCTATTTGAGGACGCTAGAAATAACCCATTTAGCGAATAGTCTCGTTTAATTACGCCCATCTATCCTATCAAAACCCAACCAGTCGATAAGTTAGGCAAGGGTGGTTGGTGGGGTTGGCGGATTTGGTGGGAGCTGTGATGGATTGTTCTGGCCTTGTTGTTGCTGAAATTCGACAAATTTCTGGTACTCTTCAGGAGATACAGCAATCATCGGCTGAGCGCTTGGTGTTTGGGGTTGAGCACTGGTTTGAGCAGGATCGAATCGGCCTTGGGCTGCTTGGTTTTTGTTGAATATATTACCGCTCTCTAGAGCGCCGATGAAATATTCATGCGCTTCAGAAATTTGGCGCGCAACAGTGCTAGCCTCTGCTAGAAAATTGAACATATAATTAGCTTGTTCGCCGGGTGTCTCGATAGTAATTTTGCCGTAACCGAAAAGGTTACCCCAGAACCCGGCTTTAACGGTCACATCAGCGACGTGCTGAAGGCTGAGCTGTGATATCTTGTCAGAAAACAGACTTGTTTGCAGGACTTGCATGACTGACTCATCAGTCAAAATCAGACGGTCTTGGGATTTTACCCAGATAGGGATGAGCGTGAATAATAGAACTAGGAATGAAAAGATACCTATGCCTACAACCACATAGCCGCGGTAGTCGCTCAGGTTTGAAGTCCCTATGTATGGCGTAGCGGAATTCGACTGAGCAGTAAGTAGTAGGGCGATGCTTGAAATGGCGACAATGATAACGAGTGCAAAAAGTATCGGAATAACAAATACGATTGGATGACGCTTGTTGACGGAAAGAATACGCTCATCGGCGTCAATCGGTAGTTTTTCGTGTAGATATTTATCTAGAGCAGGGGTTATTGTCATGTTTTTATTATAACAGCTCGGCCTGGCCATCGTTTTGCGTTTTTTTGCCTAAATGTCTATGAGCTTTAGCTGTGGCTCTGCGTCCCCTCGGCGTTCGTTCAATGAATCCAATTTGCATTAGATAAGGCTCGTAGAAGTCTTCGATAGTAGTGGCTTCGTCTCCGGTTAGGGCGGCGATAGTTGTCAGCCCAACTGGGCGATCTCCGTAAGTATCAATCATACGTTCCAGAAGATGGCGATCGGCGGGGTCGAGGCCGAGTTCATCAATCTCAAGCATGTCTAGGGCCTTGTTAGTGATCGGCTCGTCAATTATGCCATCGCCGTTGACGTCTGCGTAGTCACGGACTCGCTTTAGTAGCCTGTTGGCGATGCGCGGAGTCAGTCGGGCACGGGTGCTCAGGGCGTCAGCTGACCGTGGGTCAATCTTTGCTTCCAGTATGTTGGCTGATCTAGATATAATCTTGGCAATATCTTCCGGTGAATAGAACTCTAGCCTGTAAAGGTGCCCAAATCTATCTCTTAAGGGGGCTGCAAGGCTGCCAGTGCGAGTGGTGGCACCGACGACCGTGAACTTTGGTAGATCAAGTCTAACCGACCTGGCGGCTGGGCCTTTGCCGATTATTATGTCTAGCTTGTAGTCTTCCATAGCGCTATATAGCACCTCTTCAACTTGGCGACTCAGACGGTGAATTTCATCGATGAATAAGATATCGCCGTCCTGAAGGTTAGTTAGGATGCTAGCTAAGTCGCCGGCACGTTCAATGGCCGGGCCACTGGTTACGCGTAAAGTGACATTCATTTCGTTGGCAATAACAGCGGCCATGGTTGTCTTGCCTAGTCCTGGTGGACCGTAGAGTAGGACATGGTCGATTGGTTCGCCGCGCTTGCGGGCGGCATCAATTGCTAGCCTTAGGTTACGTTTGAGGCGCTCCTGGCCTATATATTCATCAAAGGTTTGCGGACGTAGAGTTACTTCAATTTGCTGTTCTTCAGTTCCGTCGTCGTCTGCCGCCGCATCCACTATTCGATCAATTGCCATAGTAAGTAGTATACGCTAGATTGGTTAGACTATCACGAATATGTTAGATAATGCTATCTATTCTTCAAAGCTTGGCGAACGCGGGCGGAGGTGTCGAGCGATCGGTCGATGCCTTCCAAGGCTTTAGTAGCATCTGCCAAGGTGTATCCGAGCGCCATTAGAGCTTCTAGAGCCTCGTCTGAGGTATCAAGCTCAACTTGTACAGGCTGACCGGCGGAACCGGTGTTGTAATAGGTTGGTAAGCCAACTTTATCATGCAGATCAACAGCCACGCGTTCTGCTGTTTTCTTGCCAACGCCACTAGCGCCGCTAATCCAGGCCGAGTCACTGTTAGCGATGGCGTTTCGGACGTGTTCGGCGGTTCCGAGACTGAGTATAGCTAGGGCTGCCTTAGGCCCAACTCCTTGCACAGATATAAGTAGCTCGAACAATTTCTTGGCCGCCAAAGTGCTAAAACCGAAAAGCTCTTCTGCCTGTTCGCGGACGTGATGGTACGTATAGAATTTCATGGTGGTGTCTAGTACTGAAGAATCGAAGTCTCCCGCTGGTACGCTGACTTCGTAGCCGACTCCTCCGACATCTACAATTAAAGAATTAGCGAATTTTTCAACAACTTTTCCTTGGACGTGTGCAATCATAGGGCTTATTATACCCTAGTCATGAGGGAGTGGGTGATAGCGGCAGCAAGTGCGTCAGCGGCGTCGTCGGGCTTTGGAACTTCGCGCAGACCTAAGTGCATTCGTACCATTTCCTGCATCTGTTTCTTATCGGCTCGGCCATAGCCAGTCAAGGTCTGCTTTATCTGCAGGGGAGTGTATTCGGCGATCTCTAGTCCAGCTTGCTGCCCGGCTAGCATGACTACACCTCTAGCATGAGACACACTCATGGCAGTGGTTACGTTCTGGGCGAAGAATAGCTTTTCAACACTCATAATCTCCGGCTTAGTTTCATCGATTATTTGTTTAAGACTGTCATAGATCTCTTCCAGGCGTTCAGGCAAGGGGGTATTGGCGGGCGTGGTGATAGTACCACCGGTTACAAGTTTCACCTTATTTCCTTTTAGAATATCAATCACCCCAAAACCAAGACGTCCAGTGCCAGGATCAATTCCGATGATTCGCATGACCCTAGTATAGCCTATGCGCGTGGCGGCTTGGTGCTGTCTTGGGGTTTGTCGTTAGTAGGTGTTTCGGGTGCGCCTTCCTCGACGCCGAAATCTTCGACGTTCTTATGTTCGGTAGCATTTTTTTTCGGACGGTAGAAAATTGTTAGAGGTGCTAAAAGCGCCATAAACAGGGCTAGCCAGAAAATAAAGTTTGAGAATAGGTAAAATTTGCTAAGTGGGAATAGTTCGTAGGTTGATTCATTAAAAACATCACCGCTTGGCTTGAAGGTTTCTTGGATTCGATAAGTCGATGGATAGCCATAATAATTAACCGTATAGGTTCCGTCACTAGTAACAGTTATCTGTGAGGCCGGCGGACCGAAGCGAAAGCCTTTTTGGACATCATCGTTCGTGCGTCTAACAATCAGAAAACTAAGTAACGCTGATACGATAATAAAAATAAAGAACAGTATCAAAAAATGTTTTGCTCGTCTCATAGACTAATCGTAGCACGACGCTAGATAAATAATGTAATCTGGACTACTGTTTCAGGAGTTTTAGTATTTGCTCATGACAGTGAGTGTTGGTGGCCACAAAACCATTGTCAGCTTGATCATAGTGCATGTCGTCGCCGTCGATATCAGATATTTTACCGCCCGCTTCAGTTACGATTAGCGATGCTGCCGCCAGGTCCCAAAGCTGAGAAGCGCCGCCAACGACTGCTACTGATTTGCCGCGAGATAGATTCATTAGTGAGTAGGCAATTGAGCGAATGCTAAAGACTTTCATGCCGGCGGCCATTAATTTATTGGCGCCTTCACCCAGAGACAGGTTACTCATGCGACTACTGACAAAGCAGTAAGTTTGGTTAACCTCACTTGTTTCTGAAACTCTTATCTTCGTACCGTTCATGAATGCGCCCTGGCCGATTTCGGCATGAAAAAGGGTGTTACTGAATGGATCTAGCACAATTCCGAGAACTATTTTACCTTGATCGGCCAGGCCTAGGCTAAAGGTTGCTAGTGGTAAGCCAGCGTCATAGGCCTGAGTGCCGTCGATTGGGTCAACGATCCACTGCCTGGCTTTGCCTGACTCATGACTAGCTTCTTCGCCGATTATGTCGTCTTCTGGGAATTCTGACTTAACTCGCTCAATAACCAGGCTATTGATAATGGTATCGGCTTCGGTTACAGGGGTATTGTCGGATTTCCAGATTGTCTTCGAGAAGCCAAAGTGAGTGCGCATAATTTCGCCAGCCTCGTGGGCGAGTTTGGTAGCAAACTCTAATTCTTTGTCATACATAAACTAGTCGATTAAGCTTTCGTCGATGTCGAAGTTGACGTGAGTGTTTTGAACATCATCGACATCCTCGAGGGCGTTCATTAGGTTCATGATTTTCCGAGCTGTTTCGGCGTCGGTTATCTCAATTGTGTTGTTGGGCAGGTAGGTTAGCTCAGCTTCTGTGATAGTGTGGCCGGCCTCTTTGAGTGCGTCACGAACTTTGGCTAGATCGGTAGCGGCTGTGTAGATAACTGACTCGCCATCTTCATCTTGGACGTCTTCGGCGCCGGCATCTAGTGCCTCGAGCATGAAATCGTCCCCGGAAGCCTTAACACGGATCATGCCTTTATGATCGAACTGGAAGACGACGGCACCTTTTTCTGCAATGTTACCGCCATGCTTACTGAAGGCCAGGCGAACCTCTGGATAAGTACGGTTAATGTTGTCAGTAGCGACCTCAACCAAAATAGCGACACCGCCCGGTCCGTATCCTTCATAGAGAACTTCTTGAAGGTCGGCAGAAGACTTGTCTTTGACGCGGTCGATTGCTCGTTGAATGTTGGCTGCCGGCATATTAGAAGCTTTGGCTTTATCCATGGCGAGGCGCAAGGCGAAGTTAGTTTCTGGGTCGGTACCACTGCGAGCAGCGATGGCTATAGCGTTGCCTAGTTTTGTAAATACAGCACCACGAGCTGCGTCTTTAGCACCTTTTTGTCGTTTGATTGTTGACCATTTGCTATGTCCACTCATGCGCTATATCTTACCAGATAAATATCTAAACGACCACCGTTGTAAAATTGTGAGGACAGTCCTCGCGAAGGAGGCCTATGTCAACATGTTGATATAGTTATGTTTTTTGACAGTGGTGATTAATCTTCGCCGATTTGACCGCTCATACCAGCAATTGGGCCCATCACGGCTGCTGCGATTAATCCAACTCCTGATCCAAGTACCAAAATCATCACCGGTTCAATGATTGATGCAATACCATCGATAGCGACTGACACCTCTTCTTCATAGAAGTCAGCTACCTTAACAAGTACAACGTCGGTGGTGCCGGTTTCTTCGCCAACTTGGAGCATCTGCGGAACAATTTTTGGAAAGTGGTTACTTTTTGCTAGGACTTCCGAGAGCTGCTTGCCGTTTTTCACTTGCATGGTAGCGGCCGCTAGCTCCTTTTCTATAACCTTATTACCTATAGCTCCACCGGTTACATTTAGCGCATCTAGCACTCCAACTCCAGCTGACATTAGGCTAGAGAAGGTTCTAGAGAAACGCGCAATAGCCACTTTCATGATTATATCTTTAATGATCGGAACCTTAAGCATAAGGGCGTGAAAATTATACTTCCCTTTAGGTGTCCTGAGGTAGTGTCTTATGCCCCAGATAGTGACACCGATAATCAAGAAGATAATAACAGCGTTGTCGATCATGAAATCACTAGCATCGATCAGTATTTGCGTGTAAAAGGGTAGGGTGGCGTCTTCGCCGCCGAGGTCTTTGAAGATAGCGGAGATTTTTGGCATTAAGAAGAACATGATTCCAAAAAAAGCAAGTACTGTGATGCCCATCAGGACCATCGGATAGGTCATAGCGCCTTTGACCTTACGTTTAATACTGGCGTTTTGCTCCACCTGCGTGGCGAGCCGCTTTAAGATGTCGTCCAGGATGCCACCTTCTTCACCGGCGCGGACCATATTTACGAACACTTCGTCGAAAACGTTTGGGAATTTACCAAAAGCTTCGCCGAGCTGAGTTCCACCTTCAATATCTTTACTGATCTTAGTCAGTACTTCTCTGAAGTATGGGGTGCTGGGGCTGTCCTTGAGGGTGTTTAGGCCTTTAGCAAGCGGTACACCGGCAGAAATCATGGTGCTGAGCTGACGGGTAAAAACTACTAAATCGGTCGACTTAACTTTTTGATTGAAGCCAAATTTTTTGGCTCGAGCCACTTCTGATACCAGCATTGGGTGAAGCCCCTGCTTGGTAATGGCATTAATGGCCGATTGGCGATCGGTCGCTTCGATAGTGCCAGTGATTGTCTTATTGTCTTTTGGGCGAAGTGCTTTGAATGTAAACTGCATCGACTTTTTCCTTTTATTGTTCTGTAGTTACTCGCAAAATTTCTTCCACGCTTGTTTGAGCACGCAAGGCCTTTACTAGTCCGTCCGTCTGCATGGTTATCATGCCTTCGCTCAGAGCTAGGTCTTGAAGTTTTTCGCTAGTCGAGTTGCCGACAATTAATTGCTGAATACCGGATGTGTTCGTCAAAACTTCGTATATGCCGAGGCGACCACGGTAGCCAGTTCGGTTGCAGTTGTCGCAGCCTTCGTCGCTTGGCTTCCATAATCTGACAATACCTTTTTCGGTGGTGGATAGCTGCGAGGGATTTTCTTTATTGGTCTTGCTGGGGTTCGTTGATCCGATGCCACCTTCCAGGGCAGTTTTTTCGAGTTCGTGCAAGTGCTTCATGTTGGCGGCTTCTTTAAGGTTAAAGACGCGGGCTAGCTGCTGTAGATCGGCGGTATCTGGAGTGTAGGATACGCGGCAGTCTGGACAGAGTCGTCTGACTAGTCGCTGTCCAATGACGATGCGCACGGTGCTAGCAATCAAGAAAGGCTCAATCTCCATGTCGAGAAGCCTAGGCAAGCAAGTGGCAGCGTTGTTGGTGTGAAGCGTACTAAACACCAAGTGGCCGGTTAGTGCAGCCTGCACGCCTAGGTCGGCTGTTTCACCGTCGCGAATTTCTCCGACCATGATGATGTTCGGGTCTTGTCTGAGGAGGGCGCGAAGCCCGCTAGCAAAAGTCATTCCGGCGATTGGGTTAACCTGTGTTTGGTTGGCGCCGACGATGTGGTATTCGATCGGGTCTTCAACTGTAGAAATATTCACACCGGGGCTATTTAGCATACTGAGGACACTAAAAAGACTCGTCGACTTACCCGATCCAGTTGGTCCCGTCACGAGAATCATGCCGTGTGGCTGTACTATAGCTTCCTTGACGGCATCAAGCGCACGACCCCAGTATCCAAGCTCCTCGAGACTCAGTGGCTTACTGGACTCATCCAGGATACGCATAACTACCTTTTCGCCGTCTAGAATTGGCAGTGTTGAAACGCGCAGAGCGTACATATGGTTGTTGATTGAAATCTTAAATCGGCCGTCCTGGGGTGCGCGGTGCTCATCGATTTTTAGGTTAGATAAGATTTTGATGCGCGAAACTAGCGATCCCAGTACTTTGCGCGGTAGTTTGTTGGCTTCCCTGAGGATGCCATCGATGCGGTAGCGGATAATAACAAAAGTTTCGCGCGGTTCGATGTGGATGTCGCTCGCTCCGTTTTTAACACCATAGTCGATTATTAGGTTGACAGTCTGGGCGATTGGCGAATCTTCCGATAGTTCATCTTTGTCAATAACTTCGTCTGACTCATCCTTGTCTTGAATGGCGATAACTTTTTGTAGTTCACTGCCAACGCTACCATCGGTGTACTGGTCGAGTGCTGATTGAACTAGGCTAGCGGTAGCGATATGGACACGGACTGGGCGGTTGAGCTGTTTTTGTATGAAGCTGATGGCTGGCACGTCGTCTGGGTCTTCCATGGCCACGTAGACCACACCGTCATTATCCTCCTTAAAGGCGACGACGCGGTACTGACGGGCAAGGCGGTCGGGTATGAGATTCAATATTTCAGCCGGCAATTCTTTGGGGTTGAACTCAACATAAGGGACATCAATCTCGGCGGCGTAGAGTTTGGTTAGCTCTTTTTCGCTGAGGGCGTTATTGCTGATGGCCACTAAATGGAGTGGTTTTTTCTCGGACTTGTGTTGTTCGATTAGCCCAGTGAGCTGCTCTTTAGTGATTTTACCGGTTGACTCGAGCAGTTTCTCGGTCAATCTGTCTGATATACGCATATAGTTTATATTATACGCAAAAACCATAAGGACTACCACCGATAATGCAGACACTTTTAGCTGTTGTAAAATTGTGAGGACAGTCCTCTCAATTATTTTTAAGGTGTATAGTTCGGGTATGCCAAGAAGAAATGTTATTCGACAGGATGGTCAGGATGTGTTTTATCACGTCTATGCGCGAGGGGTTAGCCGTAGGCGAATTTTTATCGACGAGGAGGATTATCTATATTTTCTGAAACTTCTGGAGCGCTATCTCTCGCCAGAAGAGGCGCGAAATTCCTACGGAGTGCATTACCCGAACTTTTATAATAAGGTCGATCTGTTGGCGTTTTGCCTGATGCCAAATCATTTTCATATGCTGGTTTATCAGCGTCAGGTACAGATGCTAACTTCCCTGATGCGGAGTCTCATGACTAGCTATAGTCGATACTTTAATTCCAGGCATAAGCACACTGGACCATTGTTTGAGTCTAGGTTTAGGGCGTCAGCGATTATTGACGATTCATATCTAGAGCATATCTCGCGTTATATTCACCTGAATCCAAAACATTGGCAAGACTATGAGTATTCAAGTTTGCCGTATTATACACAACGCGTTGAGGTGTCCTGGATAAGACCGGAGCGCATCCTAGAGATGTTTAAAACACCAGCGGAATATATACAGTTCGTGGCAGATTATCAGGAAAATAAGAAGATGATGGACATTTTGAAAAAAGAATTAGCCAACGAAAAATGAGTAAAAACTCAATTGAAAGGACTGTCCTCTCAATTTTAAAATCAGCTTGATTTTTGGGTGGGGCGGGGTTACATTCTGGTTACTATCAAATTCAGATTGCGCTAACTGTGCAGTCGTAGACGAAAGGGCTAATAACTATGGCAAAAGACAAGACCGCAAAAGCAAAGAAGACAGCAAGCACGGACGAACCAGCGGCAGTTGACGGCAAGACTAAGGCCTTGAGTTTAGCGCTTGAATCAATCGAAAAACAATTTGGCAAAGGCTCAATTATGAAATTGGGTGAATCGCATGAGGTGGATGTTGAAACTACTCCAACCGGAAGTATTAGTCTAGACATGGCGCTTGGCGGTGGCATTCCAAAGGGCAGGATTATTGAAATTTACGGACCAGAGTCTAGCGGTAAAACAACTTTGACTCTGCACGCAATCGCTGAAATTCAAAAGCAAGGCGGAACGGCGGCATTTATTGACGCTGAACATGCGCTAGACCCCGCTTATGCTAAGAGGATTGGTGTTGATGTCGAGAATTTGCTACTCAGTCAGCCGGACAACGGCGAACAGGCACTCGAGATCACTGAGACTTTGGTTCGCAGCAGTGCGGTGGATTTGATTGTCGTCGACTCGGTGGCTGCTCTGGTTCCACGGGCGGAAATTGAAGGTGATATGGGCGATGCCCACATGGGCTTACAAGCGCGCCTCATGAGCCAAGCCCTTAGGAAATTAACAGGTGTGATTAGTCGCAGCAAAACCACGGTCATATTTATTAACCAGATTCGCATGAAGATCGGTGTGATGTTTGGTAATCCGGAAACTACAACTGGCGGCAACGCTTTGAAATTCTATGCATCAGTACGAATGGATATTAGGCGCATTTCCCAGATTAAAGCTGGCGATAGTGTGATTGGTAACCGCGCCCGCGTGAAGGTCGTTAAGAACAAGATTGCGCCGCCGTTCCGTGAGGCCGAGTTCGATATCATGTACAACCAAGGCATTAGTCGCTCGGGTGACATCTTAGACTTGGCAGTGAATCATAATATCGTTGAAAAAGCTGGAGCCTGGTTTGCTTATGGCGGACAGAAAATTGGCCAAGGGCGAGAGGCTGCAAAAACTTATTTGGAAGAGAATCCTGAGGTCCAAGAAGAGGTGGCTCAAAAGATTCGCGACGCTGTTGCTGGCAAAGAGTAGGCGCAGTGATTGTTACATCTATCCAAGCTCAAGTTAAGAATCCATCGCGGTATTCAGTTTTCGTGGACGGTAAATACTCGTTTAGTCTGGGAGCGGACGCTCTGATTGAATCTCGATTAGTTCAAGGTCAATCATTAGAAGAGGTGGATGTTGCGAGATTTAAGAAATTATCGGCCGACGACAAGGCTTACGGTCTAGCTCTGGCATACGTGGCGCGGCGCATGCGCAGCGAAGGGGAGTTAAACGACTATTTTCAGAGGAAGAAGTATTCGCCAGAGTTGGCTGACCATATTATGGGGCGGCTCAAAAAATTTGGATATGTCGATGACGAAGAGTTTGCGAGGCGCTGGGTCGAGAATCGTCGTTTACTAAAGCCAACTAGTGCGAAAAAACTGCGGCTTGAGCTTAGGCAAAAGAAGGTTGATAGCGAAATAATTCAGCAGATTTTGGAAGAAAGTGAATCAGATGATAGGCGGGCTCTGAAGCAGCTGTTCGAGAAGAAGAGTCAGCAGAGTAGGTACAAAAACGATCCAGATAAGCTCATGCGTTATCTCGCCTCCCAAGGCTTTAGTTACGGTGACGTCAAGAGCGTGTTAAGTGAAGAGAGCGACTTACTATAGCAGCAGCTTAAGTAAAGCCAATGGTGGATAGCTTTCATTAATAATGCTTGTGCTAACGGTGGTAGTCCGGTATACTTTACGGTGTAAATCATACATACGAAAACAAAGTACAACTAACAGGGGGTGGACTTCATGCAAGACAGTTCAATGGACAAGTATTTGCGGGCAGCAAACTATCTTTCTGCGGCGCAGATTTTCTTACAAGACAATTTTATGTGCGATAGGGATGTGACGCACGACGATGTGAAGTCGAGGCTTCTCGGTCACTGGGGCAGTTGCCCGGGAATCAACTTTGCGTATGCCCATACTAGCCTTCTGGCGCGCAAGAAGGAGCAAAAGTTCTTGTTTGTGGTCGGCCCTGGCCATGGTTTCCCGGCTCTTCAGGCAAACCTGATGCTCGAGGGTACGCTGTCGAAGTATTATCCAGATGTTCAACAAAATCTTGAAGGTATCGGCATTATGTGCCGAGAGTTTAGTTGGCCGTATGGCTTCCCTAGCCACAGCAGCCCAAGTACTCCGGGTGTTATCTTGGAGGGTGGCGAATTGGGCTACAGCTTGAGCGTGAGCTACGGTGCTGTCCTGGATAACCCTGAGCTTATGGTAGCTTGTTTGGTTGGTGACGGCGAGGCCGAGACCGGACCGTTGGCAGGCGCCTGGCACCTGAACAAGCTGGTTAATCCAAAGAAAGACGGCGTTGTTTTACCAATCTTGCACCTTAACGGCTACAAGATTTCTCAGCCAACAGTATTCGGTCGAATGAGCAACTATGAGTTGATGACTTTGTTCAGTGGCTACGGATACCATCCACGTATAGTTGATGCAACTACTGCTAATGACCCAAATAAGGAGATGCAAGATGCTCTCGAGTGGGCACACCAGCTAGTCCAGGATATTCGGGAATCGAGCGATGAGATTTCTCCGCATATGCCGATGATTATTATGCGAACCCATAAGGGTTGGACCGGGGTTAAGGAGCTTGACGGTAAGAAGATTGAGGGAAATGCTTTGTCGCACCAGGTTGTTCTTGGCGAGGCTAAGTCTGATGATAATCAGCTACGCTTGCTTAACGAGTGGCTGAAGAGCTATCGATTTGAAGAGCTATTCGATCCTGAGATGGGCTTCGGTCCGTATGTAAACGACATTGTTCCCGAGGACCCAGCCTTAAGGATGGGTAATAGTAAATACGCTCATGGCGGCGATCCAGTCTATCGACCACTTAGATTGCCTGAAGTGACTAAGTTTATGGAGGATGCCAGCAAGCCGGGTACAGTTGGATCAAGCAGTATGCGCCGCGTGGGGGCATTTTTAAAGGAAGTATTCGAACTCAACGAAGATAACAAGAATTTTAGGTTCATGTCGCCAGACGAAACTTATTCCAACAAGCTTGATGAAATGTTCAAAGCGACCAGCCGTGCTTGGCAGTGGCCATTGATGGAGTGGGACGAAGATATGTCGCGCGACGGTCGAGTCATGGAGATGCTTAGCGAGCACAACATGCAGGGCTTGATGCAGGGGTATGTATTAACCGGTCGCCATGCTATGTTTGCTAGTTACGAAGCGTTTGTGCAAGTCGTAGTAAGTATGATGGATCAGTATGCCAAGTTCTTGAAGCATGCACGTGAGATTGAGTGGCGCGGTGATATTTCAAGCGCTAACTACATTCTGACGAGCTCTGGCTGGCGACAGGATCACAACGGCTTCAGTCACCAAAACCCAGGTTTTATCGATGATGTTCTGCGCCGAGAGGGCGACTTTGTTAACGTTTACTTCCCTCCAGATGGCAACAGTGCATTGGTTGCTACTAGGACGATGCTGGAGAGTAAAAAAGAGATCAACGTACTTGTTGCCGGTAAG
The DNA here is from genome assembly GCA_964554245.1 of uncultured Candidatus Saccharibacteria bacterium. Taxonomy (GTDB): domain Bacteria; phylum Patescibacteriota; class Saccharimonadia; order Saccharimonadales; family UBA4665; genus JAGXIT01. The sequence goes on from CAZKNP010000013.1 coordinate 17,206, forward strand.
ACGCTTGAGCCACGTTGGTTGACTCCTGAGTTGGCTGAGCGTCAGATTGAGTCGGGTGTGATGACCTGGGATTTTGCTTCGGATGAGAATCCAGACTTGGTCATGACTGGAATTGGCGACTACCCAATGAAGGAATCAATGGCTGCCATTGATATGATCAAGCAGGAGAACCCTGACATTCGCATTCGTACAGTCTGTATCAGTGCTTTGACGAGTACTAGGATTGGCCGCGGTGGTTTCTGCATGGACCAACAGGAGTTTAATGAGATATTTACCGAAGACAAACCAGTAGTATTCAACTTCCACGGCTATCCAGAGACAATGAAGGCCATTCTCTTTAGTTATATGCATCATCCAAAGCGGTTTGATGTTCGCGGCTATGTAGAAGAGGGCAGTACGACTACGCCATTTGACATGCATGTTCGCAACCAGACCAGTCGTTATCACTTGGTTATGGCTGCATTTGACATGCTGGCGGCAGATGGACGAGTTAGCCAAGAAGAGAATGATCGCATTAAGTCAAAATACCAAGCATTGATTGACGAAAACACTGAATATATCAAGAAGCATGGAATCGATATTCCTGAGCTTGACGCTTGGGTGTGGCCAGCTGCTCGCGGTGAAGAGGTGATGGAAGAGGAGGCGTGGCACGCCACGACTAACTAGCATCATGGACCAGGGCTCGCTAATTCTCGTCGCTAATCCCGGTAGCGCTAGTCGCAAATACGGTCTTTACCGCGGCGAGTCTATGTTGGCCGAGCTCCATTTTGAATGGGATTCAGGGCGGATTATTTGCACTGTCGAGACGAAAGGCGATCGTTTTGTCGAGCAGATCGGCATAAGTAACCTAGAAGAATCGATTAGATTCGTGGAGCCGATGCTGCAGCGCTCGGGCGTCGTTCGCCCGAATGATGTTATGCGCGGCATCGGCCTTAGGATCGTTGCGCCAAGCAGTTTTTTCCTCGGCAACCATGAACTAATCGACGAGGTTGTATCTCGGCTTGAGTCATTGACCAGTGTAGCTCCGCTACATATTGGAATAGTGCTCAAAGAATTCGAGTTGCTCAAAGAGCAATTTTCAGATGTGCCAATCTATGGTATATCTGACAGTGGTTTTCATTACTCCAAGCCTGACTATGCCTGGAACTACGGGATCGATCTTCAAGACTCGGACCAGTATGAAATTAAGCGGTTTGGCTATCATGGTCTTTCTGTTCAATCAGCTTTGAGGAATCTTGAGCGGCATAATAAGGTGGCGAATAAGGTTGTGGTGGCGCACCTTGGTAGCGGCGCTAGCGTGACGGCTCTCTACGGTGGTAAGAGTATGGATAATACTATGGGATATTCGCCGCTCGAAGGATTGATCATGGCAACCAGAAGCGGAACGATTGATTATAGCGCCGTTAGGGCTTTGCAAATTCAAAAAGAGCTCGACAATGATGAGATGGAACACTATCTCAATAATGAGGCTGGCTTAGGCGGTATTGGCGGTTCAAATGATATTCGCGTACTTCGGGAGAAAGAGATGGCGGGCGATCACAGGGCTAGGCTAGCGCTCGAAACCTATGTTTATAGTGTGCAAAAGGGTATCGCTCAGATGGTTGTAGCTCTCGGCGGGATAGACGCGCTGGTGTTCACGGGTACAGTTGGTGAGCGTTCTTTTGTTATTCGAGAGAGAATTGTTTCTAGGCTAGGCTTTCTTGATCTAGATATTGATCCGCGGACAAATTCGGCCTGCTCGAGCCCAATAGGTTTAGAGGTTGTGAGTAGTCTTGCTAAATCCAAGCCAATTTACATTGTTCATTCCGATGAAGCGGCTGAAATAGCTAAGCAAGTCGAAGATTTCTTAAATTAGGCATTTTTGCGACCATATCTAAACTAGCATATACTATACATATGAAGCGACTTATTCGGTCTTTGACAACTCTTTTGTACCAGAAAATAATCAAACCTATTATTTTTCGAATGAAGCCTGATGGTGTCCATAACTCAATGGTCAGGATGGGTCGAATCTTGCAGGCTGTAAGGCTTGAAGTGGTTTTTTCGCCTCTGTTTGCACACCACGATAAATCACTCGAACAGAAGATACTAGGTTTATCGTTTAAAAATCCGGTCGGACTGTCAGCAGGATTAGATAAAAATGCTGAATTGCCGCCGCTAATGAAGGCGGTAGGATTTGGCTTTGCGACCGTCGGATCGATCACGGCAGAAGCAGCTCCGGGAAATAAGCGTCCCTGGTATCATCGCCTACCCAATACTAAATCGATCGTAGTTAATGCTGGCCTGCCAAACCACGGTCTTTCCGTAATCGGTCCACGTATCGAGCGCTATCGTCAGTCGTTGTTTGATGATTTCCATTTAGTTGCGTCGATTGCGAAAACTAATAGCCAGTCTACGAATACTGACGAGAAAGGAATTGTCGATTACATTAAGGGCTTATCGGGGGTGCAAAATAATCCCCGCGTGAAAATGATCGAGATTAATATATCTTGCCCTAATACTTTTGGAGGTGAGCCTTTCACTCGACCGGATGCTCTCGATGCTCTACTGGCGGAGGTTGATAAATGCAGGCTTAAGCAGCCGTTAACAATTAAGATGCCGATTGATAAGCCTTGGGCTGAATTTAATCAACTCTTGCAGGTTATTCTGAAGCATGACGTCCAGGCTGTGACGATCGGTAATTTACAGAAAGATCGCAGTGCAGTCGATCTCAAAGACCCATTGCCGGATTCAATCCCTGGTAACCTGAGTGGCCGGCCTTGCTTCGAGCCTAGTAATAATCTTATTCGCAGGACATACGAAGCATATGGCGACAAGCTGATTATAATCGGTGTTGGCGGAGTTTTTACTGCCGATGATGCCTACGAAAAGATTAGAAACGGCGCTAGCTTGGTAGAAATTATCACCGGACTGATATTTAATGGTCCTCAAGTTGTTGGCGAGATAAACGAAGGTGTTGCCGATTTACTTAAGCGGGACGGTTTTGCGAATATTTCCGAGGCTGTCGGTTCCGGACTGGGTAAATCATAACATGCCAAATTAGGCTCTACGCGCATGCTTTTACTAATAAATAACGACGCTACGAAAGTAGCGTCGTTATGATTAGGCTTACTAGATTTACATCTTGGCTAGTAGCGCTTCAAGCGTCTTCTTGAGCTCGCCGATCTCGTTGACTTCAGAGCCTTTCGCTGAAGTCGTGTTGCTGGATTTGTGTCCATACTTATCGATGTACTTTTCGACCAGTTCGCGAGCTTCACGGTCCTCGATCTGCTTAGGTGGGTGCTTCTGGAAGTAGGCGGCTGGCTCAATGATGGCACCTTTGAGTTTATTGTCTAGGGCTAGCTTGCAGCAACGAATTGAGTCGATTGCTACGCCCGCTGAGTTTGGAGAATCTTCGACACTCAGGCGGCACTCGATGTGCATTGGTACGTCGCCGAAGTGCTTGCTTTCGATCCTGAGGAAGCAAACCTTGTTGTCTTTTTGCCAAGCAACATAGTCACTTGGGCCAACATGAATATTGTCTGGATTGATGCTTTGACCACGAGCTTCGATCATCGACGTGACTGCCTCGGTCTTGCTGATTTTCTTGCTAGCCAGGCGCTCTCGTTCGAGCATGTTAAGAAAGTCAGTATTTCCACCAGTGTTTAACTGGTATGTGTTAACTATCTTCATACCTCGGTCAAGGAATAGGTTGGTGAGAGTTCGGTGTGTAATGGTTGCGCCCACCTGTGCTTTAATATCATCACCGATAATCGGCAGGCCAGCATCTTCAAACTTTTTCGCCCAGACTGGGTCGGAAGCAATAAATACTGGAATACAGTTCACGAAGCCGCAGCCGGCATCGATTGCTGCTTGTGCGTAGAACTTGGTGGCTTCGTCTGATCCGACTGGCAGATAGTTTACGACAATTTCTGCGCCCGCTTTTTTCAGTTCGGCGACAACATCGACTTCGTTGTCGGAATCGTTAACCGGTACAAGTTCAGCGGTGTATTTGTTGACCCCGTCAAGGCGTGGGCCACGAAGAACTTTAACGCCTGTCTTTGGCACTTTTGCAAATACAGTGGTATTGTTCGGAGCTTCGTATATTGCGTCAGCTACGTCCTTACCGACCTTGTTTTTGTTGACATCAAAAGCCGCCACAATCTCAATATCCTTCAGGTGATAGCCGCCAAAATTGGCATGCATCAGTCCTGGAATATCTTCGTTGTCTCCAGCATCCTTGTAATACTCAATGCCTTGAATGAGTGAAGAGGCGCAGTTGCCGAGACCCACTACGGCTAGTTTAATAGTTCGGTTCCCCATAGTTCTCCTTTAAGTTATATTGTGAACTAAGTCTATCTTATCCACTCTCTGACTATAATGAAAATAGATAGTTTTTATGGACCCATAAATAAAACATATAATGATGTACGAGACTCGGTATACTGAATGTTAATCGTAGGCTCGAGGCAATATACTAGTAAAATGACAATTGCGGTAATTTGAGCATAGATTATCTGTTAAAGTAGGATATAATTTTTAAAGAATGTTTTTGGCAGTTAATGAACTAATCAAAGAAAAAGCGCGCTTTATATTAATTACGTGTGTAATAGCCCTTGTGAGCTATTTGGTATTCTTCTTAACTGCACTAGCTTACGGTCTAGCCACCAGCTACACGCACGGTGTTGAGAAATGGCAAGCTAGTGGTATAGTCCTTCAGAGTGATGCAAATGATAATATATCAAGGTCACTTTTGGTGGGTGATGAATACAAGTCTTTATTAGGTGATAATACTGCGCTAATTGGTGTAAGTACTGCGACGGTAGAAAATGACAGCAAAGAAGATGTTAGTCTTTTTGGTATCGAAGATGAAAGCTTCTTGCGTCCAGGTGTAACAGAAGGTCAAGTTTCTAAATCGTCTAAAGAAGTTGTTGCTAGCGATGAGCTGAAGCGAATAGGCTTTAAAATAGGTGATGAGCTAGAATTAAAGGGAAGCAAAGCAAAATACAATATTGTCGGATTTACCGACAGGGCTACGTTCCAAACAACGCCAATAGTGTACTTGCAGTTAGATGAGTGGAGGTCTGTTACAAGCGACATATCTGGCATGACTGGCATGCAAGACGATACGACGGTAAATGCAGTGGTTACTAGGGGTGGTGTAGGCACAAAAATACTTAAAGATGAAGACTTAAAGTGGCAGAGTATTCGGGATTTTTCATTTAAGCTTCCTGGGTACAGTGCACAGGTTTTGACGTTCGCAACTATGATCGGTTTCTTAATAGCAATTGCGTCTTTTGTGCTAGCGATATTCATGTATATACTAACCATTCAAAAAAAGAGTATATTTGGAGTTTTGAAGGCTGAAGGCTTGCCAAATAGTTATATATCGCGTTCGGTAAAAGCGCAGATAGTCATACTATCGTTGCTTGGAATGTCTATTGGGTTAGTGTTTACGTTAGTCACAGGATTTTTCCTAAAAGGAATAGTTCCGTTTGCGGTGCAGCCACTATTCTTTGTGGCTATAATCGTCTTGTTTTTGCTATTTGCGGCAATCGGCGGAATTGCATCCGTATGGGCTGTTACAAAAATTGATCCCGTGGAGGCTATAGGCTAATGGCGGAACCAATGTTGCAACTAAAGAATGTAACGCGCAATTTCAAGCAGGGCGGCGACAGAGTTGCGGCCCTACGTAAAACTAATTTCACAATTGAAGCGGGGGAGTTTGTGGCGGTTGTCGGACCTTCTGGATCGGGAAAGAGTACTTTTCTGACGATAGCTGGCGGCTTGCAGAATCCAAGTAGCGGCAAGGTGATGGTTAAGGATATAGATATTACAGATCTATCAAAGAAAGATCTTTCAGCGGTGCGACTCAAGCACGTTGGATTTATTTTGCAGGCTTCCAATTTAGTGCCATTTTTGACAGTTGAGAAGCAGTTAATGTTGATGGATAAGGTCATGAAGCGCAAGACCGACCGTGTATACATGGATAGCTTATTCGAGGAGCTGGGCATAAATAAGCTTCGAAAGAAGTATCCGAGTGATTTGTCGGGCGGAGAGAGGCAGCGGGTGGCCATAGCAAAGATTTTGTACAGTCAACCGAGTTTGATTTTGGCCGATGAGCCAACTGCAAGCCTTGATACAGCTAAGGCATTTGAAGTCGTTGAGCTACTTGCGAAGGAAACTCATGAGCTGGGTAAGGCGACAATTATGGTGACACATGATGAGCGCCTCATAAAGTACTGCGACAAAGTTTATGAGATGAGTGACGGTGTCTTGAATCTAAGGAAATAAAGTTTCATAGGTATATAAATTATGTCATACCAAAAGAACTGACATTATAAAGTATTATCGTAAAGCGCCCCATTCCAATAGCAATAACCATCATGGACGACACCTTTGGTGGGGCAGT
>CAZKNP010000014.1:0-21535 GCA_964554245.1 uncultured Candidatus Saccharibacteria bacterium
ACGTAACCTTCAGCGAGCACTAATCGTGGGCATCTGAAGAACACGCGGATGATGAATAATATCAGGCTGGCTATGGTTATGATACTCAGAATGATTGATAATCCCAAGTAGGGCAAGAACATCTTGCCACCGTTGCTGAGCGCATCACCGATTGTGATCTTTTCTTTCTTAACGCTTGAGACGATCGCAGTTGTCAGAGCTGCGCCAATCCATATAGAAAGTGCTAGCGAAACAATAGCAACTATAAAGGCTAGTAGCATAGCTCCAGAGTCAACTGATACTGGGTTGGTGCTGTTGCTATTGTCGATGATGCTGCTGACTCCACTGGCGACCATCGCGAAGATCGTTAGCCCAAGAACTGTGCCTAGGTTGAACTTAACGGCGTTTTTTGAAAATTTATATGCACCAAATGCTCCTGGCCAAGCGTTTTTTGGTACGGTTTCCTCGCCGGCTGCTGGCTGCGCGGTTGGTACTTCTGGGTTCATATCGAAACTCCTTATTTTTATGACTGTATTTGCATTGTAGCAGCTAAGCGAAGCAAAAGAATAGTATATTTTGATGCGCGAATAAACCCATCAAAATTAACTAGTCCGATTTTTGTCTTTTTTCAAGATATAAGCTTGTTGTATATTGGTGTTATAAACATAACCACTGGGGGAATCATGGGTTTACTATCTGACTTTGCTCAGTACCGTGAGGAGCTTATGTATCAAACAGATACTTTACAGGGTGTTCAGGCCTACGATTCGTCAAATTCTGGCTTTTCGGCTGCCACACTACTGCCCATAATGATAATTAGTATTGCCCTGATAGTCTTGTCTATAGTTGCTATGTGGAGGATGTACACAAAAGCTGGCAAACCTGGCTGGGCTGCTATTGTGCCAATTTACAACAACTGGGTTCTCTCTGAGATTGCACGTAGGCCAGGCTACTGGGCGCTACTCATGTTTATCCCCATAGTTAACATCATACTGATGATTATTCTCGCAATTGAGGTGGCAAAGAATTTTGGAAAAAGTGGGGCATGGGGATTATTCCTTAACTTCATTCTATCGCCAATCGGCTATTTGATTTTAGGATTCGGTAAGTATGCCTACCTAGGGGATGGCGATGGCTCTACTGTAGCTCCTGCTCCTGCTTCAGCTGCAGCTACAAACCCTGAGAATGTATATGGTGGTGCTGCTGCCTCGACTCAGCAATCTCAGCCCGTTGCCGACGTAGTTCCAGTAGATCAATCGTTTATGACACAGGCTCCAGCTGCCACGCCTGCCGCTCAAGACCTTGGGTTTAGTCAGCCGCAAGCACCGGCTATGCCTACTGAACCAGTCGCAAATGATGTTCAGTCGTTTGCCCCTGCGGACTCTGTTCTAGCTCCAACTCCGGCTCCTGCGCCCAGTTACGATAATCCCGAAAACCCAAATCCTCAGCCTCCCCGAGGTCCAGTAGTAGGATAGGCTATAAAAATAACTTTAGCTTAATTAGCTTAGTTTAATCTTGGCTTTTGCTACAATAGTTAGGTTATGAAGATTCTAAGTGGCGCCGAACTGGCTGAATTTATCAAGGAGCGACAGGCTAAACAAGTCAGAGGCCTTCGGCAAGCCCTTGGAGTGGCGCCGAGATTGGCAATCATTATTACGGTGGATCACCCGGCGATCCAGATGTATGTGCGTATGAAGCGCCGCTATGGTGAGGATATTTTGATTGATGTCGATGTTTACCGAATTGAACAGTCAGAGGCTAGCGATGTTGTCCAGAGGCTAAATGCTGACAAGTCGGTCCACGGTATCATCGTCCAGTTACCGCTAGATGACCCGTCGGAAACTGACGATCTGTGTAGTTTGGTGGCACCAGAAAAGGACGTTGACGCATTGGGTAAAAATGCGGTCTACGATCAGGCTACCCCGATGGCTATTTTATGGCTTCTGGCCGGATATAATATCGAGCTAAAAGGTAAAAAGATCGTGCTTGTAGGTAGGGGTAAACTTGTCGGTGGTCCGCTAGAGAAGATACTAAGAAATGACGGACATGATGTATCCGTGGTCGACAAGTCGACCGATGACGCTAGGGGAGTAATACTAAACGCTGACATCATCATAACCGCAACAGGTAGCCACGGGGTTATCGATGCGTCGATGATTAAACATGGTGCGGTTGTTGTCGATGCCGGTGTGGCCGGCGAAGAAGGCAAGATAACTGGCGATCTAGCTCCAGACGTTAGGCAGCGCGAAGATCTGACAATCACCCCCGAGAAAGGTGGTGTTGGTCCGTTGACAATCTGTGCGCTGTTCGACAATGTGATTCGCGCCGCCAGAGAAGCAGCCTAATAACGGTCGTTTAAACACGAAGACTAGAATTAGAGATCTTTTAATGATTTTTGAAATTGGTTGCCGCGGTCTTTGTAGTCACGGAAGAGTCCAAAACTAGCACAGCCGGTCGACAATAGCACTATGTCACCAGGCTTCGCTTGTATGGAAGCCATTTTAACGATTTCGGGCATGGTCTTTGGCCCAAGTGTGTAGTTTGTGAGGCCTTCAGCATCTAGTGCGTCTTTGATTTTTTCTGCTACTTCACCAATTAAGATAGCTTGTCTGACATTGTTGCATTTTACAGTTTTTGCGAGCTCGTCGAAGGTTGCGCCTTTGTCGGAGCCGCCAAGTATGACAATTTTAGGTTCAGCGAATGCTTCCATGGCTACGATAGCTGTCTCTGGCGTTGTGCCAAAGCTGTCGTCGTAGTATTTAACGTTATCTTTCTCCATGACAAACTCTAGACGATGCTCTAGTCCGCTAAATGTACTAATGACTTGCTTGATGGCTTCGGTGTCGCGGATGCCGGTTTGCCAGACGGTCGTTATGGCAGCACAAATGTTTTGCTGGTTGTGATTACCGAGGAGTTTTATATCACTTACCGAGCAGATTTTACTATCTTCAATCATGACGCCACCGTCTTGTACTCGCGCCATCGGCGCTTGGCCATATAATATTTTTTGACCGTTGCCGGTTGATGCAATTTGCTTTGATAGATCATTATCAAAATAACCGATAGCCCAATCCTCTTGCGTTTGATGCTTGAAGAGGTTGGATTTGGCGCCCAGGTATTCCCGCATATCAGCGTGCCAGTTCAAGTGTTCCGGCACGACCATTAGGCAGGTAGCTATGCGGGGTGAGTGGGCGAGATCGATTAGCTGAAAACTACTAAGCTCCAAAACGACCCAGTCGTCATCTGTAATTTGTTCGATAAAATCAAGTGGCGACAAGCCAATGTTACCACCTAGAAACACTTTTTTGCCACTTGCTTCGAGCATTTTTGTAACAAGTGTGCTGGTAGTGCCTTTACCTTTTGTGCCGGTTATGCCGATAACGTTCTTGGTTGGGCAGGCGGCTAAAAATTCGTTAATCGCCGTGGTAATTTTAAGTTCTATTAAAGAATTTTTCTCTAGGATGATTTGCGGGTTAATACCGGCTGACCTAACAATCAAATCAAATCGGTCTAGATCGTTTAAATAGTTTTCGCCAAGTTGTCGATCGAAGCCCTCTGGGATGGTTGCCTGCTCGTCAAGGTCACAGACGGTCACATGATGTCCGAGCTTCGCAAAGTATTTGGCACTTACTTTTCCTTCAGTGGCATAACCAACAATAGCTATATTCATAGCCCTAATTATACAGATAAACTAGAGTTTAGATTTTACTAATTCAGCGACTTGTCGAGGAGTCATTTCTGCCTTAACTACGTATGCCTCAACGCCTAGTTCTTTAATTTTGGGCGGAGCAGCTTCCTCGCCGCTGTTAGTTAGGATGATAACCTTTAGGTTTTTGCCCCAGCTTTTTGATCGGAGCTCTACTAACATCTCGTCGCCGGTCATTTCTGGCATCATTAAGTCGAGTAGAATTATGTCAGGCTTCATTTCTTCGGCTAACGCTAGCCCTAGTCGGCCATTGGCAGCCGTTTCTACTTCGTAGCCCTCGGCCTCGAACTTCATTCGGTACATCATGGCAATCGCCAGATCATCTTCTACAATTGCAACTTTTGTCTTACTCATACCGTTAGTATAGCCGAATCTGACTGACTGCGCCACACCAGGTAACGGATATTATTTGAATGGTAGGCCCAAAACTTCACGTACTGTTGTGACTATTTGCGCTGGTGTGTGGTTGGCTTTTACTATATAACGCTCAACTCCCAAGAAATGAAGTCCTCTCGGGGCTTCATCGCGGCTTAGGTTCGTTAGTATCACGACCTTTATATTTGCACCCCATTCTGTCTGGCGGAGCTTGGCAAGCATTTCATCGCCTGACATGTGTGGCATGCGTAGATCGAGTAGTATTAAGTCTGGGCGCTTCTCTGCAATGAGTTTTAAGCCCTCTCGGCCATCTTTGGCGGCAAAAACTTCAAAACCCTCGAACTCAAACTTCTTTTCATAGAGAAGCCTAATCGATTGATCGTCTTCGACAATAGCTATAATGGGCATTTTGTATAAGTTTAACATAGATTATATAAATCGCTGGACAAACCAAAGGAGCTAGTTTATATTTAAGCAAGTACATTCAAAGAAAACCGCGGTAATACAGGAAGCTTCGTAAACAATCTTTACTTTAATCTTGAAATAAAACTATGGCTAAAATACACAACGACCCTATAAGGACACATACAACACAGTACGGACAGCTTTCCTATCGCTTTGACAAAAGATCAGAAAAATACCTGCTAGTTTTTCACGGCACATTTACCGATATCGAAATGCGCGATGCAGAAGGATACTTTATTAAGCGCGGTTATTCTGTTTTAAGCGTAGCAAGACCTGGATACCGACAGACGGACTATCGCCTTGCTCGCCAAGAAGGCTCTTTTGAGATGGCCACGCAGCAACTCTTGAATTATCTGAGAATAGGCAAGATCACCGTGCTTGGGGTGTCCGTGGGCGGAAGGTCTGCCATGCGCTTTGCTTCCAAGTTTCCGGGTATGGTTGATGTATTAATCTTGTTCAGTTCAGCTAGCTTCTCTAACTGGCAAAATCGTATTGGTGGACTGGCATCTAAGTTGGCATTCGGGTCTTTGCTTGGTGGTCTGACCTGGTTGTTACTTAAGGGATGTATGAGGTTATCTCCAAGGCGCGGTGTTGCTTTATTGTTTTCATCAATGACAACCCTTAAGGCGAAGGATGTAATAAGTAGCTATCCGGAAAAAAACTTCAACAATCTTAGATATATGCTCCTGGGCTGTAGTTCTCCCAAAGGGGTAAGAATCGATATAAGCAGGATCAATGAAAAGGGAAGCCCTTCGCTTATTGAATCCCCAACCTTAATAATTCACAGTAAATACGACGCCGCAGTTCCTATCCAGCACCCACAAGTCTTGAATAGTGAAATAAAAAATTCAAAACTGCTAATAAATGAGACAGAATCGCACCTGATGTGGTTTAGCCCTGCTTGGTCGGCTGTTGAATCTCAGATAGATGAAGAAATTAAGTCTCTATAGCGGCGCGTCTTCGAGCAGTTGATTCAATAGATTGCTTAGGTGTGTTCTCGATGATATCCGTAATGAATCCATCTTCAACGTTGATTATATTATTTGCATAATCAGAGATTGAGTCATCGTGGGATACGATAATCACTGATTTCCCTAGTTCATTTACCGTCCTTTGAAGAGTTTGATAGAGGGGGACTTTGTGCTTCGTTCCTAGGGCGGAGGCCGGTTCGTCACCGAATAATATTTCTGGCTGATGACACAGTGCCACTACCGCGGCCAATCTTTGCGCTTCACCACCTGAAAGCACTTTACTCAGTCTTTGCTCTGGTTTTTTTAGCCGACCTATTAGGCCTTGGTGTTTAATGGCTGTAAAGATGTTAACTAAGTCTAGTTGTTCGATAAGTTGATCTACGTAGCTGTTATCCAGGACGTTGCCACGAACAGCGTGTTGCGTGAATATTTGCTGGCTAGGTGTGAGCCACGGGTCAAGAAAAGGGGTCTGACTGATGTAGCCGGTATGTGCACTGCGGTATTTAGCGTTCGTGCCACTACGACTCGTTTTTGGTGTGTGCTCGAAGAGCGGTTCGCTCTGCCTGTTTAGATGCATTACACGGCCTTCACTGATGCTCCTAAGGCCGGCTAGTGAGTTGAGGAGTGTTGACTTGCCTGAGCCCGAAGGTCCTACGATTGCCGTAAAGCCAGGATATATATCAAGGCTGTCCACTGAAATGATATTATTGCCGCCATCGCCCCTTACTACGAGGTTCTCGGCCGTTATTATGGGACTATTTTTAGTGGTTATCATACCTTATTCTCCGCAATATTAGCTTTAGGCACATCCTTCATTCCAACCAGGAAGTTAGTGATATGAGCCATGCCGGTGATATATCCAAGTGAAGCTGCTGCTGTTCCTGCGTCGAGTCCCATTGATGCGCCGGCCATCGTGCTATTTGCGGCAGCAGTAACAGCGACCACGCCACCCACTCCAGCCATCCATGCGCGCCATGCCATCTCGCTAGACTTGGCGGCGTATATGGCGATAATATCCTTTTGACTAAAGCCGTTAGCGAGACGCGTAGCATTAATGAGTTGATCATTTTTGTAAGCATTGCGGTTATTGCCTCCAATGGCAATGCCGATAAATATCGAACCTGTCATAAGAGCAAGGGACACTAATCCGTTAACTGTGTTCTCGCCTGTCTTCTGTGAGTTTTCAAGCATATCATCTATTGGCGCAACGTAGACACGATTTTGGGGCTCATCTTCGTTCTCGCCGTCTATGTTGACGCCTGCTTTGGTTAGGATATCTCGTACATCTTCTTCACTGCCCTCAATCAGCAGAATGTTTGGGGTTTTAGCGACACCGCCATTTAGGCATTCGTCAAAATCCTCGGTGGTCATACCTACGGGGAATAGGTTGACTCCGGCTTTGCCTTCATTTAGCTTTTCTACTGTTACAGTTAACCCGTCCAGTATAAAAGTTTCACCTATTTTTTTGCCCAGCTCCATCGGCGCCTCAACGCCGACAGTCTTGCATTCATCTAAGGACGGATCAATCTCTATTGCTTCGGAGGGTACAGCGTACGTTGAGGCGAGGATCTTTGTGCCATTAGGCTGCATAATATTGTTGAAGCCTGTATTTACGGGCACTATCTCAAGTTCGGCCTCACCTAGTGTGCCATTTGGGTTCATCGCTTCGAATACAACCTTAGGTACAGATGATGAGTTGAATAATTCTGGCTCCGGTGATGTGCCTAACACCTGTACCTCTTCGTCGGATCCTGCCATTTCGGCGAAGGCTTGCGCAGCAGCGCTTTGAGATCTTGCTGTACCGTCAGCTAGAGACACATATGTACCAAAAACAGCCACAGTTGATATAGCGGTAGCTCCACCTAGAGCCATCATTTTTTTGCCGGACTTTTTTCTTTCAGCTGAGGCCATTTCCTTGACCGCAATGTACTTTTTATCGAAAGTCCGTCTGCCCAGACTGACTGCGCCAAGTACAAGGGCTCCATATCCTGCGATTTCAGCAGCATCAGTAAAGGCGTTGAAACCTTCGGCCATCATGGTTGACGGATTTGCTTCTTCAGGGACAAATTTAATCTGGCTATTGTAAAAATCTTCGAGAGATTTTGGATTCGTAGAGGCTTGATAGCCTACGGCACCTATCCCTCCTAGGGCTGCTACTGCAGCTATCCCTGCTCCTACGCGCTTCAGGGGGCCATCAATTCGGCCGGTATTTTCATTTTGATTTACTTGCTTGCCCATACCCGAGTTCCTCAACTTGCATGACATAATAAAAAACTTCTACTCATTATAATGCAAAAATGACGTTCTGTCAATACTTATCCAATATAACATCAAGAAAAGGAACAAAAATAAATGGCAATGTCAAAAAAACAGAAAGCTTTACAAAAGCAGACGCCATGAGGTAATATTAACAATATACATATTTTACTGTGTATGTATCTTTCAAGAATATTAATCCTCGAACCATCATTCTAAATGTTGGGTCGGGGGTTTTTTGCTAAAAAAGCATAAAAGATACTTGAAAATTATAAAATATTGTGCTATAATTCGAAACGTTGAACGAATCTCATTTTGCCAATTTCAAACAGGCATCGAGACCAATCAATACTGACATTAATAATTTAATAACACCTTAATATAGATAAATCATGACAGTCATCAAGTCACCAGAGTCAGCGGTTAGCAGTCTAGATAGATTACCATCGTATGATTTTGTTCATTTCAATGAACAGTCACCAGAGCTCGTTGATGTCGCACGGGGCATACACGCTAGTTGTTATAACAGGATGGATTTCGTTAAACCGGGAGCTATTAGTGTTGATGGTTTTTTTGCCGATGGTATTGATAAGGCGCGGGGCGATAACGTCGAATTTGCTATCGGATATCCCTCCGGTTCCGGTCCTCTAGATGGGTCTACTGAAAGGCGAGGGTCTTATCGTGTTGTAAGTGTTACGAGTGCGCTTGGCTTACATGCTCTTCCTTCTTATGAGTTGTGCCTGCCTAATATCAGCAAACAGGGCCATCGTCTTCTTGAAAAAGATGTGCCAAAAACCAGAGAAATAGCAGCGCTGAGCGGCGAAGATAAAGGCAGTATATTTTATATGCTGAGAGAGGCGATAGCCAGGGGTATGCCAAATGAAGAAAGGTGGTTTTTTGGTATTGTCCAATCGACTTTTAATTCGCTTGAGAATACTTTCGGCAGGGGCGCAATAAAACAAATCGGTGAACCTACGATAATCCCAGATGCGCGCGTCAGTGATCATATTCGCATAGTGCCCGCTATTATTGATACAGCCAGCTTCCCAAGCACTTTGGCGAAAAATTTGATCCATGAGAAAAATAAAAAGGTAAGAGAGAGGATTGCAGGAAGCCTGCTATTCCTGGAACAAGGCCTTGGGCGCGAATCTCTAGATCTCAGAACAAACGTTACCTTATCTGGAATTCATGGTATTGATATCACTCGCGGTATGGCTAGAAGTCTGGTCGAAAAGATCGGGGATCTAAAGAACTCAATGCGTGTGGTGAGGTAGATTATGCATAAAAACATATCACCCTTTGAAGAGTTACAGACAAACATCCAGTCCACTAATCGCACGCCGTACGAGTGGAGTGTGCCCGAGAGGTTTGACCCTGGCAGTGCGGCTGACGCTAATGAACTGAACCGTCGATTTCGGCGGGGCGAAATTGTAGGATCTATTGATCGGACATTTGTAATTGCTCAGGATATTTTTGAGCACATGAATCCCGGTCGGGAGGCTGATGAATCGGCGGCTCTAGATTTTGCAGATGATGTTAGGGTACGTGAGGATCATTCATTGTTCTTGATGCCATGGCGAAGAGAACTTTGGAAATTTCCAGGAGAAGGCACATACAATACGTTGAGGTACAGCAGATACAATCCTATTATCACCCCTGAGGAGCAGCGTCGATTGAGTGAAGCCGTTACCTTGGTGGGTGGTCTTAGTGTCGGTAGCTCTATAGAAAAAAGCTTAGTCATATCCGGAATAGGCGGAACTCATGTGATTGCTGACTTCGACTACCTAAGTCTAACGAACGCAGGAAGGATATCTGGTAGATATGATGAGCTAGGCGGTAGGAAGATAGATAATACAGCAATAGCCACCAGCGAGACAAATCCATATATTAAGCAAGTGCTCCTAAAAGATGGCATAACGGAGGACGCTCTTAATGGCTTGGTAGATGCCGAGATTCTGCCCGACATCATGTTTGATGCTGTCGATAATTTTGCCGTAAAAGTAATGATGAGGAAGTTTGCAGATAGGCATAAAATTCCACTAGCTATGGTGACTGACCTGGGTGAGAAGAGTGTGGTAGATGTGGAAAATTATGCATCCGGCAATCCAAAAATTTTTAACGGCCGAGTTGCAGACAAGCTTATTAGAAAAATAGAAGACGGAACACTGACCGCGCCTGATCAAAAGGCACTTTTTAAGAGTTTACTAGGTCTGACAAATTTATCACCACGACTTCTAAAATCCTCTGTCATGAAAGACAAAGGGGAGATAGCTGGAGTGCCGCAAGACGGATTGATTGCCGGCGTCGGTGGTAATATCGGCGCGTTCGTGGCTAGACAGGTTGTCTTAGGAAGAAGCAATAAGAGCGGCAGATATATCTTCGATCTTCCAGGTAAACTTAGGCTTGATCCTGCTGACGGTAGAATAGAACAAGCGTTAATGGTTTTGGGCGCCCTTAAGCATACCTACATGTCATAAAGTATATAGTTTACGGATAAAGCGCTAGCAGTTTCGCGTTAACTAAAGTATATTTTAGGTATGCTACAATTTGCGGTTCTTGTGGCCAGCGTACTAGCTTGTTTGACGGTGGGTATATTTATATTCGCTCGTAATCCGAAGAATCTTCAAAACCGGCTATACGGACTTCTGACGCTAGGCTTTATTGGGTTGGCAGTCACTAACTACTACTCGATTCAAGAGAACGATAATCAGCTTATGTTCATTAGACTTGTAATGGCAAGCGTAACCCTGGTTGCGGCTTTTTTCTATTTCTTAATTAGATTTTTTGATCCTAGTTCTGAGCGCCGACTTAAAACGCTCGACTACTTGGTTCTCGTGTTGACTCCGATTGTTTTTGTGATGGATTTCTCGCCACTATTGTTCAGTGGCCTGAAAGGCGTGGAGCATAGGGTGCCAATACCAGGTCCGGGAATGTTCTTGTACCTCATGCATTTGAGCTTTGCATTTATTGGCAGTCTTGTCGTCTTGTTTAAGAAAAGTTTCTCTAAGAAGGGTGTGTTGCGCAACCAGTACAGAATTTTGCTGCTGGGGGTTTTGCCGGTTGGCGTATGGATTATCACTGGTTTTTATATGCCGATGGTGCTACAGATGCCAGACCTTATCATACTAAGTCCTGTTTACACAGTTATGTTTGTGGCTATGGTTGGTTATGCTATCGTCAAGCACGGCCTGTATGACATCAGGCTTTTTGTCTTCAGGATTATTGCGTACACGTTATCGAACTTAATCTTGGCGTTACTGTATGTTGCTCCTGTCGTATTGCTACTTATGTATGGTGTCACCGAGGCATCGCTGCCGGTTTGGAAGCTGCTAGTGGTGATCGCTACGATTACCATCTTGGCGATCAATTATCACAAACTAAAGAAGTGGTTTGACAGGGTTTCCAACCATATTTTTTATGGGGAGAGCTATGACTCGACAGCTATGCTTGCTAGGCTTAATGCATCTCTCGCCACCACTATTGGTATAGACAATATACTTGTTCAGACATCGGCCATAATTCAGGACAATCTAAAGACGGAGTTCTCTGTGTTTGTCGTAAGGGCTAGTACGGATAGTGGCGAAAGATTAGTTGGGTCGCACAGAGACGCCATAGATCGAGAGAATTTTGTTCGTATGTCCACAAAGGCGCTCGTTGATCAAAAGTCAGGGATTTTGGTAGTGGATGATTTGAGCGCGCCGATTGCTCGCAAGCATCTTCAAGATCTTGAGATTGGCGTGGTTGTGATGATTAACACTAAGAGTCGACTCCTGTCAAACAAGGATAGCAGGGTTGTTATGTTGCTTGGCCACAAAAAGAGTGGTCGATCCTTTGACGCGCGTGATTTGAGTGTCCTGGAGTCAATCGAGAACGTACTGTCGATAGCCATTCAGAACGCTATCCATTATGAAGAAATTCAGCAATTCAATATTACTCTCCAGGGGAAAATCGATGACGCTACTCGTAGACTTAAGGTTACAAACTCTCGTCTTAAGAAGATGGACGAGACTAAAGATGAGTTTATCTCAATGGCATCGCACCAACTGCGCACACCACTAACCAGTGTTAAGGGATACGTTTCGATGGTGCTTGACGGTGACGTTGGGCCGATCAACGACCAGCAGCGCGAGCTACTGCAGCAGTCATTCTCTAGCTCCCAGCGCATGGCCAATCTCATATCAGACCTGCTGAATCTGTCGCGCATTAACACAGGTAAGTTTGTGATTGAGGAGTCGGAGGTCTATTTGCCAGCAGTACTAGAGACCGAGATTGATCAACTTAGAGACATGTCCGAAGCCAAGGGTGTCGAGATTATCTACGAGCCGCCTAAAGAATTCCCAACACTCATGCTGGATGAGAATAAGCTCCACCAAGTGGTAATGAATTTCATTGATAACGCCCTATATTACACCCCAAGGGGAGGTACGGTAACGATATCTTTGGCTGAAACGGAAAAAACAGTCGAATTTAGAGTCAAGGATACTGGAATAGGCGTGCCAAGGAGTGCTCAACATCATCTGTTTGGCAAGATGTTTAGGGCTGATAACGCCAGACGAGCGAGGCCGGATGGTACCGGTCTGGGTCTATTTATGGCCAAGAAGGTGATTGTCGAGCAAAAAGGTGCGGTTATCTTCGAGAGTCAAGAGGGTAAGGGTAGTACTTTTGGGTTCATGTTCAACAAAGATGATCATCTTGTAGTAAAGAAAGCGGACGAACCTATTGATGGAGCGGTTGAAGACGCAGAAGTCCTGCAAAAAAAGTCTAAAGCATAAGAGTTTTACTGCAAATTACACGCACGTCGTTGTGTCTCGTATAATTTTACAACGCCAAGAGGAGCATTTTGGATACGTATGACAGAGGTAAATACGTTCATCTAACCATAACTATTATTATGTAAAAAGGGTATTGACTCAAAAACAAGTTTATGTTAATATGGATGTGTAATACTAATTCACACTTGGAGGTGAAATAAGTAATGAAGACACGAAATAAGCTCTCTAGAGCGACTAAGCGGTTTTTGGCCGGTGCTGCAGTTCTTGCAGTGGCCACTGCTTCAGTTCTGGGATATACGGTTGTAACCAACCAGAATGTCACAGCTGATGCCGCTACCTGTCGTTCGAACAACATCATGCCATGTGGTGCTAGCGATCCTGCATCGTTTATCGCCAAGGCTAAAGCAAATGCCAAGGGTGACTATCCGGCCATCTATGGCGCGTATAAGTTGCCAACCAGCGAATACAATCGTTTCGCTACACAGGCTAAAGCTGGTTCTATCAACTCTAGTAAAAACAACGTAACAGTTAACGGCATTCCGGTGGCTAGTGGTATCTACAGTCTTGGCCGTGATGCTCGCAGCATGAAGGTTAGCATTGGCGGAAAGACTTACTATGAGACTCCGTCGCTCACGGAACTTAATGGCGGTAGCGCTAAATCAATGGTTCTATTTGACAAAGAAGGACGTGCTCAGACTATCATCATGAATACTTGCGGTAACCCACAGAGATTCACTCCAGTGCATCCTGCGTACAACTGTTCTCGCTTGAACGCGACTCCAGTGAATAACATTGATACTTGGACTTTCAGCTCAAGTGTCTGGATGCGCGACGCCGGTGAAAACAAGGTTCGTGTGACTAAGGTTGTTTACAACTTCGGTGACGGGACAACTGTTACTAAAACAAATCCAGCAGAGATTGTTACTCATAAGTACGCTAAGCCAGGTAACTACAATGCTTCCGTAACGGCTTACGTTAAGACCACCTTTAGTGCAAGTGAGTTCCCTTTGACCATCCTTGAGACTTGTAAACGAGTCATTCCTGTCAAGGAAGTTCCAGCTCCTAAGATCACTCTTACGAAACACGTTGATGGCGTTAAGAACAAGCAGGTTAAGTTGAATACTAACTTCAATTACAACCTCAAGGTTACTAATACTGGCAACGTCGATCTAGTCAACGCAGTGATGACTGACGTAGCTCCAGCTAATGTTCAGTTCGTCAGCACTGACAAGGGTACGGTTACTAACAACCGCTTGAACTATACGATTCCAAGTCTTGCAAAAGGTCAAAGCATTACCATTAATATTACCGCTAAGGTAACTAAGTATGTTTCCACCTCCATCCTAAACCGAGCTTGCGTTGATACCCCAACTGTCCCTGGCGGCCCAGATGCTTGTGACGAAGCTACGGTTACGGTTGAGCAGCCAAAAACCCCGGCAATTACAATCGACAAGCTGGTTAATGGTAAAAATTCTGACGCAGTTGAAGTGAATAAGTCATTTGTCTACACACTCAAGGTGACTAACACTGGCCAGACAGAACTAGTTAACGCTGTTGTAACTGATGTCGCTCCAGCTAACACACAGTTCATTTCAACCGATAAGGGTACGGTTACTAACAACCGCTTGAACTATACGATTCCAAAACTGGCAATTGGTCAGTCTATCGAAATCAAGATCACGGCCAAGGTAACCCAGTATGTCTCTACGGCTATCGTAAATAAAGCCTGCGTTGATACCCCAACTGTCCCTGGCGGCCCAGATGCTTGTGACGAAGTTCCAGTAACTGTTAAGAAGCCAAACATTAAGATCGAAAAGTTTGTTAACGGCAAGAAGTCAGACTCTGTTGAAGTTAACAAACCATATACGTACACACTTAAAGTGACGAATAATGGTCAGGCAGAACTGCTTAATGCAGTTGTCACCGACCCAGCTCCAGCTAATGTTGAATTCATTAGCACCGACAAGGGCAGTGTTGCGGGCAATAAGCTAACCTACACAATTCCTAAGCTGGCAGTAGGTGAGAGTGTTGAGATTAAGATTACCGCTAAGGTAACTAAGCAGACCGACAAGCCAATCGTTAACGAAGCTTGTGTAGATACCACCACAATCCCTGGCACGCCAGACAATTGTGATGATGTACCTGTAACCGTTAAGACTCCAGGTATCGCTATAGAGAAGTTTGTTAACGGCAAGAAGTCAGACGTAGTTGAAGTCGATAAGCCATACATATACACTCTCAAGGTAACCAATACCGGTCAGGCAGAACTGCTTAATGCAGTTGTCACCGACCCAGCTCCAGCCAATGTTGTATTCATTAGCACCGACAAGGGAAGTATCGTAGATAATAAATTAAGCTACACTATCCCAAGCCTGGCAGTTGGTCAATCAGTTGAGATTAAGATCACTGCTAAGGTAACCAAGTACGTTGCTACAGCTATCTTGAACAAGGCATGTGTTGATACTCCAACCATCCCTGGCTCACCAGATGACTGTGACGATGTCCCTGTAGAAGTTCCTAAGCCAAATGAAGTTCCAGTTTGCGATCCTTCAACCGGCAACATCATAACTGTTGATGAGGACAAGGCGGGCAACTACGAACCAGTTGACAGCGCTAAGTGTAAGACGGTTCCTGTATGTGATCCAGCTGACGGCATCATCAAGGATGTTAAGTGGACCGACAAGGACAAGTACGAGAGCGTTGATAGCGACAAATGTAAGAAGATCGAAGTCTGTGTCATCGCTGAGGGCACTGGCGCAATGACAACAATTAGCAAAGATAACTTTGATGCTTCAATCCATTCAACTAACGCTGCTGATTGTGTGAAGGCTCCAACTCCAGAGATTCCTCAGACGCCAACCGTTCTCCCTGAGACTGGTGCAGGCGGCGTGATTGGTCTATTCCTCGGAACATCATTCGTAGCTGGTCTTGCTCACCGACTATTTATCGGTCGCAAGCTTGCAAAGCAGTAAGAAAAAAAACTGCACGGTGATGAGCGAGCCTGACTGACCGCTCAAAACTTAAACAACCCCAGGCGTGAAATATCGCCTGGGGTTGTTTTTATTATTCCATAGCTAGAAGTGGCCGGGATACGGATAGTCAGCTTTGCCGATGGGTGAGATTTTAACCGCGAAGCCTCCGCCTGGCGCCAGATATAGTTCGAGTGATGAATTGCTATTAACTTGCGTTTCTTCAATCTCGTGCGCTTCGGGGTTGTTCTGCCAGTGTGCATCTTTGGCGTCTCGGTAAATGGTAGCGGTGTAGCTTTGGTGCTCGTTTAGGAAAGACAGGTTAATGTTTAAGGTTCTTTCGTTCTCGTCAGTAGTGGCGCCGATGTACCAATCCTCGCTATCTCGGTCCTTGCGGGCAACCGCGAAAAAGTCGCCGATAGCACCATCCAGCGGTAGAGTTTCGTGCCAATTAACAGGAACATCGCGAATAAACTGGAAGGCCGGTTGCTGTTCGTAGTGTTCCGGTAAGTCGGCCACCATTTGCATCGGGCTGAACAGGGTGATGTAGTAGGCAAGCTGTTTGGCGAGTGTCGATCGGACTTTACGGTTGGTTCCGCTTAAATTGAATAGGCCAGGAGTGTAATCTAGGGGTCCAGATAATAGCCTCGTAAAAGGTAATACGGCGGTATGTTCTGGGGTTACGGCCGCACCTTCATACTCTTGACCCATAACACCTTCACGCGTCATCAAGTTTGGCCAAGTGCGTTCAATACCAGTGCCCTTGACGGGTTCATGGATATCGAGCATCATTTGTCTTTCGGCGGCCATCTCGACAGTTTTTTGGTAGTGATTCACGCCGACCTGTGACGAGTGAAAGTCGCCGGTGTTGAGCCTTGGGCTAACATATCCGGTCTTAACATAGCGTACACCGTAAAATTTATAGTAATCATAAGCTTCAGGTAGTTCCCATTCGTAGTGAGAAATATTGCCGCAAGTCTCGTGATGTCCAACAATCTCGACGCCTTGCTGCTTGGCGTAGGATGTGATGGCATGAATATCAAAGTCTGGGTATGGGCGCATGTGGTTCATTTTTTCGCCGTTCTGGGTCCAGTCGCCGTCCCAGCCTTCGTTCCAGCCCTCGATTAAGAGTGCTGGTATACCGAGTTTTTTGGCGGCGTTGATGTAGCGGAAGGCATTTTCGGTGTTAGCTCCATGATGCTTGCCGCTGGCCCAGGTGAAATATCCAATAAACATTCCCCACCAAATACCCATGAATTTTGTTGGTTTGATCCAAGAGGTGTCTTCAATCCTTGATGGTTCGTTGACATTGAGCATAACCTTTGAAGCTGTTAGTTCGTGGGCGGTGTCGGCTACAAGTACGAGTCGCCATGGAATATTGAAGGGCAGGTTAATCATCGCCGCCGAGCCGTTGGTTAGGGGTGTAATTTTGCTAACCAAACCAGCCTCGCTGGTGACAATATTCATGGCACCGTAGTCGTAGAGGGCTGCTTCGTGCAGCGAAACAAACGCGCCTGAACTATGTTCGATAGTTAAGGGCGTATGAGCGGCGTCAATTTGGCCTAGAGGAGTCTTCTTATAGAGGTATTCATAATGGTTTTGTTCGAGTGCTGGAATCCACCAGGCGCTTGAATTGGGGTCGATATTAAATTCGGTCTGCTCTCTAGAGATTTCTAAGTAGCCATCTCCGCCTAGCTCGTAGCGGAAGGCTAGTCCTTCGTCAAATAATTTGAAACGGATAGTGAACATGTTTGTGACAGCGGCGAGTTCATTGTAGTGGTTGCGCACAAAACGCTGTTCGCCCCATGGCTGCTCCCAGGTGTCGTCATTTGTTGACTCGGTAAACTCCAGGTCGCCATCTACTTGAAGAATATTCGCGTGCTCGGTATTGAATAGTTCCAACTTCGATTTAGTGACGATTACTTCTTGACCGCGGCTAAGTTCATACCAAATAACCCCTTCTTCTACACCAACAACTAAACCGAGCTTTTGGCTAGGCGAAGATAGATTGTATGTTTTTTGGTTTTTGGTTTCCATAACCTAAGACGCATTATGTCAGACCTGTTAGAAAAGGGCAATAAGCACTAGAGGTTTGGGCGTTATTTAAGTTTTAATACAACTGCTGTTCGGGCGGGCAAATAGAGTTTGAGCTGATCGCGGTCGGTTAGGTAAGGGGCTTCATGATCAATTCGGTCTTGTCCGCCGTACTTATTATCATCGCTACTTAGCACAATTTTATAGTGGCCTGATGGTGCCGGTACGCCGTAATCGACATAGGACTTATTGGGCGAGAAGTTGAAGGCGAACAGATAGCCACTACGCACAAAAGATACTACGTGGTCTCCGTCGTTGATATTGATATAGTCTGTCGAACCATCAATTTTTTGAATAACTCGAATCATAGCTTGATCGAAAGCACCAAGTTGATGGAATTTTAACTTTGGGTCATCTGCTAGCGACCATTGTCGCCGAGCGTAATGATATGACCAGTTGTTGCCTTCACGG
Source organism: uncultured Candidatus Saccharibacteria bacterium (assembly GCA_964554245.1). Classification (GTDB taxonomy): domain Bacteria; phylum Patescibacteriota; class Saccharimonadia; order Saccharimonadales; family UBA4665; genus JAGXIT01. The sequence goes on from CAZKNP010000014.1 coordinate 17,999, forward strand.
GGGAAGTCAATCCATTCCGGGTGACCAAACTCGTTGCCCATGAATGAAAGGTATCCACCGCCATGCAGGCTGGCGGTGATAAGGCGAATTAGTTTATGTAGGGCTATGCCACGCTCAACACCGAGATGTTTGTCATTGACCTGCATGTGGTCGTAGATGTCGCGCTCAATTAACCGAAATATTAGTGTTTGATCGCCGACTAATGCTTGGTCGTGACTCTCGGCATAGCTTATGACTTTTTCTTCTGGCCGATGAGTAATCAGTTCGTGGAATAATTCAGATAACTTCCAGCTTTCATCAGACTTTTCCTTGATAGTTTTAATCCAAATGTCTGGAACGCCCATGCTTAGGCGATGTGTGAATCCATGGCCACCGTGTGACAGTGGACCGGCAATGCCCGGAAAGCCGCTCATTTCTTCGGCGATGGTGATAGCGCCCGGTTTAACTTCTTGAACTAGTCGATTGGCTAAGGTTAGGTAAGTGATAGCATCTTTGTCGACATCGTCGCCAAAATAGTCGCCGTAGTCTGAAAAGTCTTTGCCTAGTCCATGATGGGTGTAGATCATGCTGGTCGTGCCGTCAAAGCGGAATCCGTCAAACTGATATTCGTCTAACCAAAATCGGACATTTGAGAGCAAGAAATGAAGAACTTCATTTTTTCCGTAATCGAAAACGCGCGAGTCCCATAGTTCGTGGTTACCTCGTTCGCCGGGATAGAAGTATTGTGTTAAGGTACCGTCAAATTTTGACAGACCTTCCTCTTCGTTACGCACGGCATGGGAGTGAACTATATCTAGAATAACCTTTAGGCCAAGTCCATGAGCTGTGTCGATGAGCTTCTTGAGATCATCGGGGGTGCCGAACCGCGAACTGGCTGCAAAAAAGTTGGAAACATGATAACCGAAGCTGCCGTAGTAAGGATGCTCCTGGATAGCCATGAGTTGGATCGCGTTGTAGCCAGCCTTGGCGATCCTGGGTAGAACGTTTTTTGTAAAATGTTCATAGCTAGCGACTTCTGGTTTTTCGCTGCTCATGCCAACGTGCGCTTCATAGATTAATAGTGGATCTTCTGTTGATTCTGGAGCCTTATTTTTCCAGATATAGTTTTTGGCCGGACTCCACACCGCAGCATCAAAACCGTGAGTCTCTTCATCCTGCACTACATAATTAGCATAGGCTGGTATGCGGTAGCCGCCACCGCCGTCCCAGTGGACGTGCAGCTTGTAGAGCTGTTTATGCTTGAGCGCGTTTTTTGGGAGTTGTATCTGCCAAACGCCATTGTCTTGGCGTTGGAGCTGGTATTTATCATGGTCCTGCCAGTCAGTCATCTCGCTGACCAAGAAGATTTTAGTGGCATTAGGCGCCCATTCGCGCAAGACCCAACCGGTCTTGGTTTGATGAAGCCCAAAAAAGAGGTGTCCTAGTGCAAAATCTCCGACCGACTTTTTTCCAAGTAGCTTATTAGACTTATCAGTGATGTAGTGTGTTCGCGCCTCAATCATTTGCTGATAGGGCTCGAGCCAGGGGTCTAGATCTATAAGTGCTCTTGACATCATGTTTATGGTAGCACGGGCGGGCGGTGGATAGTAGGCGCTATTCGCCAATTTGAGCTGCAAAAAACCATCCAGCTGCACTACAACCATTAGTTTTTATGAGTAAACCCACAGCTGAGTAAGACTGTCCATATCAGCTGCTTTTTGCATGATCATGCCTTAGCTATTAATACGTGGGCGAAAAATAGCCCAAATTGCTGTAGTATCACTCGATTACTTACAGTAATTAGATTTTTTGTAAAATATGTTGACAAATATAAAATAAGTAGTATACTGTAAAACATATTGTCTATTTGGGCAATGATAGCTGCATGACCAACCCAAGTGAGCGGTGGCAACTCCCAAGCGTTGGCTATGCAACTAGCCCACCTAACGGTGGTCCCGGTTTGCATAGAACATCCTTTAACTCCCACGGAGCTTACAGGATGTCGAAATAAGAAATTCAAATACTAAATTGGAGGGCTCCAGTCTAATGCTGGGCCCTTTTTTTTACTTCAATTGCACCAACTCGGAAGGGAGTTTAGCGATATGAACATCAGACAGCAACCCGGTATCTCGCCTGAAGTCAGTCATGACTCCGGCGCGCCTTCTCGTTGGCGCAATATAGTGGAAGTCGTCAAGGACGGCGGGTACCTTAAGAAGGTGGGAGTTTTTGCACTGCTAGGGGCCGTGTCCGGCATAGCGTTTTCCATTGATAAGACTGAATCAGACGTATTCACGCCAGAGATGACGGTGTCGGCAGCTCCGCTTGGCGATCCAGTCGTCACTGAAGTGGAATCTGATCCGATGCAGTGCTTTGCTAAGCAGGATGTGGCTGTCGCTACCACCACCGAGGCAACTATACGCCTAGGTAATATTTGGTTTTTTAGCGACCTTACGGAAAACAAACTCGAATTGACACTTAATAAGGATAAAGACCCGAAGTTCCCCTACACAACCAGACTTTGTTTTAATGGCAACCCCTTGACCTATACAGTACAGCCCGATGCCGTAAGATCGGCCGATCGAGACACTACTGAAGAGATTCAGCAGCCTCCAGTTCTCCAGGTGGATGTTCCGGCCAACGCTTTTACGATGCTTGTCGAGCCTCCGACGACAATAGACACTAGCAATATTAGCATGAGGGGTAACTTCGTAAACAGCGCACTCTCAGCGAATGAAGAGGTGCTTAAGTTTCTACCTAAGCCAGAAATCATCAATCCCTACAAGGATGGCGTGACTACTTCGGATAGGTTTGAGATGAGGCTCGCAGCAATCAATCGACAGTTCGGTGGGCTCGTAGCGGTGGCAGCTTGTGCAAAGGATTCTCTGAGTGACAGCGGTCGCTTGCTACAGGTTACTGACACAGCTTTTAAAGAATATTTGGTCAATCAATACAACACAATGAATCCAGACGAGATGCCTATTACTGAAGCTGATGTTGTGACTAGCTACAATGGTTTTGATTACGAAACACTGTATCCAGGCGATAAAGAATTCAGAAAAGAACTAGCAGACCTACAGGCTAAATCAAAAGAAGGTAATACCACCTTCACGGTTAATGTGCCATCCACCGATGAAATTGCTTCTAACTATAGCTGTAACCTTGCGCCGGAACTCACTAAAGGTGAAGTATCGAGTACGGCTAAAAAATCCTCAGAAATAGGAGTTACGGAATGAGCGAACAGGTAGAGTTCACGCTGCCTAATGGCACGCAGGTGCGTACAAACAACGAGAAGATGATCAAAGGGATTATGAGTTGTCTTACGGGACCTATGTTAGGAGGGCAAGCAGATCGAACAGAAGAATCGTTAATTAATCCGCAGAATACTATTTTAGGTGAAGTATTAGTAGGCGAAGGGGCAGACGCGTCTCCTGATACGGACTTGCCTTTAGCTGCTGTCCAAGAGTTGGTTAACTGGATGGATCCAGCAGAGCTATTTGCTTATACGTTGAATCATCGACCAAATGCTCTTCAGCAATTCTATGGAAATAATGCGTCTAC
>CAZKNP010000015.1:0-20182 GCA_964554245.1 uncultured Candidatus Saccharibacteria bacterium
GCTTTAAAATCAGCCTTCCAGTTATAGTCTTTGCCGTAGCCTAAATCTTTCATCAGTTTAGTTGGGGCGTTTCTGATGCCGAGCGGCACCGGCAGGTCAGAGAATTCTTGGGCTACGGCCTTGGCTCGTCCCCATGCTTCATAAGATTCGCGGCTTTTGGGTGATTTAGCAAGGACTGTGGCGCAGTGGCTGAGGTTTAGCTCAGCCTCCGGTAGTCCGATTCGCTCGACCGCCAAAAATGTACTAACAGCTAGATTTAGGGCAGCCGGGGCGGCGAGGCCGATGTCCTCGCTGGCAAAAATAACCATCCGCCTAGCAATAAACTTCGGGTCTTCGCCGGCCTGAATCATACGGGCTAGGTAGTAGAGCGTGGCAGTTGGGTCTGAGCCGCGCATACTTTTTATGAAGGCGCTAATGACGTTGTAGTGAGTTTCGCCCTTTTTGTCATAGCCAGGGACCTTGGTTTGAGCGGCTGTTTCGATGATTGTTGGCGTAACTGTCGCTCCTCCAGCGAGTTTGAGGGCTAGTTCTAGGTTGCCCAGGGCTGATCTGGCGTCGCCACCTGAAAGTTGAGCGAGCAAGTCCACTGATTTTGCGGGAAGTTTTTTTGCGGGCACCGATAGATTCTTGGCGGTGCGTTTTATGATGGTGGTTATTTCGTTTTTGGAGAGTGGCTCTAGCACCAAAACGCGCGAACGTGACAGTAGGGGTGCGATAACTTCAAAGCTAGGATTTTCGGTGGTTGCGCCGATAAGTATGACCGTGCCATCTTCCACATGCGGCAGAAAGGCGTCTTGCTGGGCCTTGTTGAAGCGATGGATTTCGTCAACAAACAAGATTGTGCGCATGCCGAGTCGACGGTTTTGCGCAGCTCTTTCTATGACCTTAGTTACATCGGCTTTGCCGCTAGTCACGGCGCTAATTTCTACAAATTCACTTGCCGTTTCATGGGCGATAATTCGGGCCAATGTAGTCTTACCAGTTCCAGGAGGACCCCATAGTATTAGGCTGGCCGGTTCCTTGCGGTCGATCATTTCGCGGATAATTTTGTGTGCGCCAATAAGGTGCTGCTGACCAACGACATCATCGATTGACTCAGGTCTCATTTTCTCCGGTAGAGGTCTACTATCCATATCTATATTATAACTCTGTTTGGTCTTCGCGCGTCCCTAATTAACAAAATAAGACCCCCCTGAGGTAAGGAGGTCTTTGAGGCTGAGGTTAAAATTTAGCTTATTACCACCAGCGGTTTGATTGCCAGAAGGCATAGGCAGCTTCCCAGCTACCGTAGCGTCGCATGGCGTAGTCGGTAAAGTAAGCGTCCTGGCACTCATAGTTGGCTCCACAGCGGTCCCGGACGATACCATTACAATCCTGTCCGATGCCATAGCAACCGATAGGGTTGGTAGCATTGGGGTTGTTGCCGCTTTCTTTCTGGTAGATGAAGGCTTTTGCAGCATTCGGACTGACTGGATATGAGGCTTGGTATGTTGCTGTCTTTTTGGGAGCAACTTGAGCGCTAAACGTTGGTGCCGGAGTTGCGGCAACAGACACTACAGGCTCTGGCAGCGGTCGATCTGCCAGCTTTTCGTCGGCATGAGGTATGCGCACCTCATCCCCTGGGTTGATGATGTTTGGGTTAGCGATTTGCTCATTAGCATTGAAAATTCTTACCCAGGTTGTTTCGTGTTTTTCAGCAACCGCACTTAGCGTGTCGCCTTCAACAATCTTCACTTTTACGACCTCATGTTTCTTCTCGGTTTGAGTTTTCTTAGTAGTCACTTTGTCGTTTTTGTTTGGTGCAGCTGATACTGAGCCAACATTTGTGGCGCTAGCAACCAGCACGGTCGCTAGAGCGACCGCAAAAACTGCGATTGATTTCATATACATTTCCTCCTACCGCCTCTGTTACTCGTCTTAGAGAAAAGTTAATTATTATTAGCTTGCGAGATCTCTAGACAACTTTGGCGATTTGTGTCAAAACTCCACATTTGAGCCAAGACACGTGATGACTAGGCTATACCACAAGCGAAATGGTGTCAAGCCAAAGAACGTGACGCTACATGTGGAACAGAGGAAAAATAGCCGTAGTGAAATTTGCAACATAACGTTGTTATTATTATGAACTTCTACGAGTTAGAGATTTCGGTACCTGATCTGTCTCATCTTCGATTTCTTGCCCAAGAATTTCTTCAATCAAGTCCTCGATAGTAACTATCCCAACTATCTTGTCGTCCTTTTCAACGGGGATTAGGTGGGTCTTTGCGGATATGAACTTGCGGAACATTGTGTCGAGTGCCGTGCCGCTGCCGACTGCCTGAATTGGGTGGAGGTGTAGCTCGTCGATTCTTGGCTGGATGTCATCAAAGTCAATGTCGAGTAGCTCTTTCACGAGCAGGACGCCAAAACAAATGGTTTTAGCGTTATTCATAATTGGTATTCGGCTATGTCCGCTATCTTTAATTTTGTCAATTAGGTCGGCGTCGATTATGTCATTCGGTTTTAACGAAAAGACGTGCGAAATTGGCGTCATGATACTAATAACTCTTTTTTCACTGAGCTGTAATGCGCCCTTGATTATTTCTACTTCATTCTCATCAAGCTCACTCTCTTTTGTACCTAAGTGTTCGGCGATCAGCAGCCCTAGTTCGTGCCTGGTATGAAGCTCTTGCTTCTTGCCGGCAAACATACGGTCAAGTAGCAACTGAAGAGGTTTCGAGATGGGATAGGTTACAAAAATCATCAACTTAATGAGCGGATAAAAGCGTCCGCACCACTTGAGCGCATTCTGAGCGAACATGGCCTGGGGCATGATTTCCGAAAAAATAGTCAGCAGCAAGGTGCTAGCCGCTATTGCAACAATGCCGTTAAGTCTTGAATCAATCACCAAAGGGGTGGCTGAGGCAGCAGCGACATTAGTTAGTAGGATTGACGCAAGTGTTAAGTGAGCGTTCTTGCGCAGTGGAAATAGCAGTTTGGCGTATTGGTCACCTAATTTTTTCTTGCGCCTCAAATCACCTAAATTCAAGGACATAAAAGCGACGTTTAGCCCTGAACAGATTGCCGCCGCACCAATTAACAGAAGAATCGAACCAATAAGTGATAGATATTCCATAGTTAAAGATAGTATACGGTATCCTTACCCCTGTTGCAAAAAGCTTTTTACTTTCACTTATTGTTGTTCTGTGGTAAAATAATCTGGAGAAGGAGGCGCTCACAAGGCGGGCGCTTTATTTTATGGCCCAAGACCCTACCAAAATTCGAAATATTGCAATTATTGCACACGTTGACCATGGTAAGACAACCATGGTTGACGGCCTGTTAAAGCAGTCTCATACCTTTCGCGACAACCAAGCTGAGATGAGCCAAGATCTACTGATGGATAGCGGCGACCAAGAGCGTGAGCGTGGAATTACGATTACCGCCAAGATTACAGCCGTGCAACATGGCGATTACCGTATTAATATTATTGATACTCCAGGGCACGCCGATTTCAGCGGCGAGGTTGAGCGAACGCTCAATATGGCGGATGGCTGTCTATTGATTGTTGATGCCCAGGAGGGTCCGATGCCGCAGACAAAATTTGTGCTTGAGCGAGCACTTCAATCCGGTTTGGTGCCAATCGTCGTCATCAACAAAATTGATAAGCCTGGCAGTAGAGTTAGCGAAGTCGAGGACGAGCTAGCTGACCTGTTTTTGGAGCTAGCGGTTCACGAGGATCAGCTCCACTATCCGATTTACTATGCAATTGGCCGTGACGGCAAGTCTTGGAGCGAGCTGCCTGATGACCCTTCAGCTGAGGCTACGCTCGAGACGCTTTTTGAAGCGATTATCGATTCGGTACCAGCGCCGACTGTTGAGCTTGAAGCACCTTTACAGATGCTCGTAACATCGCTCGCATGGGATAACTATAAGGGTAAGTATGCAATTGGCCGCATAGCTCGCGGAAAGATTAAGGGCGGTATGCCTGTGGCTCTCTGTAAGAAGGGTGGCTCAATCGAAAAAGCCAAAGTTGAGGCAGTATTTATGAGCCGAGGCCTATCACGTTATGAGGTTGAAGAAGGTGTTGCTGGTGATATCGTGCAGCTGACCGGCATGCCGTCGGCTCAAATTGGCGAAACAGTCGCCGATGCGTCTAAGCCAGAAGCTCTACCAACAATTGTGGTCGAAGCACCAACTCTAAAGATCTATCTTGGGCCAAATACATCACCATTTAAGGGCAAGGAAGGTCAGTTTACGACTTCGCGCCAGATTGGTGAACGCCTAAACAAAGAATTAGAAACCAACGTCGGCTTGCTGGTCGACGAAGAGGGTATTGGTTTTATGGTTTCTGGGCGCGGTGAACTCCACCTTGGCGTACTGATTGAATCAATGCGCCGTGAAGGTTATGAATTTGAGGTTGGCCGGCCGCAAGTGGTTACGCAGCTGATTGACGGCGTAACAGTTGAGCCCGTCGAGGAAGTTAACATTGAAGTGCCTGCCGAGCATGTCGGTACGGTTCAGATGGAGCTAGGAAAGAGGCGAGCTACCTTGAAGGATCAATTTAATTCACCAAGTAAGGGTGTGACTAAGTTGACTTACGAGATGCCAACTAGGAGTTTGCTCGGACTGCGTAGTATTTTGATGACCGAAACCAAGGGTACAGTGGTGATGAATAGTATTGTGACTGGCCATGCTCCACTCGGACAAGCCCTTGAACAGCTTCGCAATGGCGTATTGATCGCCTGGGAGACCGGCACGACAATGCCTTATAGCCTTGAGTCAGCTGAAGCCAGGGGAACTTTGTTTATTGGTAGTGCTGTTCAGGTATACGCCGGACAGATTATCGGCCTCAATAATCGCCGAGAAGATATGGAGATTAATGTCTGCAAGGCTAAACACTTAACTAACATGCGCTCTAAGTCATCTGATGGTGTTGTTCAGTTAACGCCTCCAGTCGTTTTTAGCCTTGAACAGTGTCTCGATTTTATTGAGAATGATGAGCTTCTAGAAGTGACTCCAGAGAGTCTAAGGCTGCGCAAAAAACAACTAGACCCCAATATGCGTAAGCGTCAAAAACAATAGAACCGCCTTTGAGATGACTGTCTTCTCAAGTCCAGTCGTGTGACCTGTCACGCGGCTATTTCTTTTGCGAATACATTCGAAAACATTTTGCTTAGGTGCGAGCGGACGGCGTGAAGCCCGACAAATTCGTCATCCGGAAACATCTTCTGGTAGCGTTCGCGCATGGCCTGTTCAGCAGCGTCTAATTGCTCGACCGTGTAAACATTGTAGTCCTCGTTCATTACTTTTGGACCTGGCCCCAAAATATCAACAATTACTGGCAGTAGCTTATCAATAAACCTGACAAACCGAGCCTCAAGCCCTTCTTGCTTCTCGTACTCTGCTAGCAGATGGGCGGTATAAGATGGTAGTTTTTGACACAAAACATGGGTGGCTTGCTGGTCTTGTTGGCTCTTGGCGAATTGCGCGGTTTCGTCGAGGTGAAATGTCGGCACATCACCAGTAATTAATTCAGGTAGATCATGGACTGCCGAGAATTGGGCAACCAAACCAATATCCAAATCGGGGAAATACTGCGCAGCCATTTCAGTGGCTGTCAGTTGCAGCATAAAACTGTGTTCGGCGTTGTTCTCCCGGCGAATTTCATCGTAGCGTGGCACTCTGTAGACTCCTGACATGTCCATGGCGGTCTGTCCCGCTTCCATGGCCACGCTTGCTGGTATTTCATAATTAAGATATCTATCCAAATACTCAAATAAAGGCTCTTGTAGTGTATTCTTGTTCACGTAAAACTTTCATTTTAAGGTTGTTAGTGAACACCGGTGCATATACACAATACGACATTAATAAATAGTGATATATATAGCACAATTTGACTCAACTTCATTTATACTAATTTTATGGTTATGAGAGTTAGGGGTGATATGCACTTTGTCAGAAAGCATATCCTGAGAGTGCTCTGTATGCAGAAGTGGGCCAGATTTCGTGATATGAGACCGTCAAATGTCGATAGTAATTTGTACAATTATCATCTCAAGCAACTCGTTAAAGATGGTTATGTTGAGCAAAACAAGGAAAAAGGCTACCGCTTGAGCCCACTCGGGCTGCGCTTCGTTGATCACGTCAGTATTGAGTCTTTTGAGCCTCGCTGGCAACCGAAGGTTATTACTATGTTTGTTGCCTCCAGCGAGGGAAAATACCTGGTCTTTAATAAATATAAGCAGCCGTTCATTAATAAGTGGACATTTTTGAATGGTAAAGTTCATTACGAAGATGATTCACTGATTGCTGCTGCTAAGCGGGAGATTTCATATGTTTCGGACATTCTGCCTAAGGATTTACGAAAAGCCGGAGTGATTGAGTATATTGCGAATATCAATAATGACACTGTTTCACACAGTATCGCCCACGTCTTTACGGGTACATTAAAGGCCCAGGACATAAATAGCGAACGAGCGAATTGGCTGGCTCCAGAAGAGCTAGAGGGCACCAAATCGGCTCCAGCGACAATTGAAATTATCCACGCATTCGAGCGAGGTGATTCTCAATTTGATGAGTTCGTTAAAATAGACTGGTAACAGAATCAAATCTTGATTGCGAGGACTGTTCTCTCAAAGGAGAGTGCCTTGGGTGGCGCCGTGATTTGTGACGGCGTCGTAGGCCGAGTCGTCGGCGTCCAGTGTGTTAATGGCGGCTTGAACTACCTTATTGGCGGTGATGCGTAGTTTCGTGCAATCAGGGCCGGTTAGCCCGTTAAGCTGATTCACTAAGGCCTGACTGTGGTTTTTGGCTCGGTCAATATGTCCAAGCTCGTGTGTTGACAGATTTTCGATGTATTTGTTCCAGCTGGACTTTGTGGTTGTATCAGCTTTTTCGGTCGGTACAAAGTTAGGCATCAAAAGCGATAGGTGCAGGCCAACTCGGACTTCGCTTAGTCGGCAGGCCTGGCCGTTGTGAGCGAACCCATAATACCAAGTGATTCGGCGGGCGGTAATAGCATGATAATCACCGGCAACGCTTCGACGTAGACTGCAGTCATTAATTTTGGAACGGAGCTCCGGCAGATCACTAGCGACAACATTGTAGTAATAAGGGGCATCGATAACAGTTGTTAGCCCATCTTGGGCGACAGATAGGTCCATGTTGGCCGGCTCTAGATACTGGCGGTCAGTCGTGCAGGTTAGGCGTGTTTCTTTGGGTGGTAGGGTCGATCCGCTAGGCGTGGTTATTGTTCGACTTTGCGGGGTTGCGGGAACTGTTTTTTCGCGGAGATAACCTGGAGCTACAGCCGTTGCTGGGCTACTAAATAGGCTAGATCCCAAGGCCACACTTAAGAAGACCGTAGCCGTAAGTAGCTGTAGTCGTTTTTTGGTATAAAAAAAGGGCTTACGCCCTCTGTGGTTTGTCTCCATTAAAAACTCCACCGCGCCCATCCGAACGCGATATTTGAATTATATCACAAAGTATGCTAATTTGTCAAGTGTTTGATCAAATGAACAGATGAGTTACACTGCTTAAGTTAAAAAGAAGGCAAAAACTATGATTACAATCTACTACAGCCGAGCGCGAGAGCGCGAGATTCAAAAAATCGCCACCGCCAGACCGGGTGCTTGGATTGTTGCTAGTGAGCCGACACTTGATGAGCTAGATGAGCTTAGCCAGATGTACGGCCTCGATCGTGACACTTTAAGCGATGCCGTCGATATCTATGAAGCGCCTCGTATTGAAGTGGACGAAGGCGTAGTCTACATTTTTACTCGCTATTGTTATCCCGACGGCAAAGAGATTGCCACCGAGCCCCTCTTGCTTGCTTATACGCCGGACTATCTTTTTACAATTGGTCGGATTGACTCGCAGGTGCTCGATGCTCTGACGCACGACCGTGTTGAATTTGTGACCACCCAGAAGACCAAGAATGTGCTGCAAATTCTAGCCGGTATTAATCGTTCTTATGTGGTGCAGCTAAACAAGGTTTCGCGCCGTATCCTGCAGCTGAGGGCAACAATGCGCCAGTCGCAGCTCTCAAAGCGGGAATTCTTAGGCCTGATTGAGCTAGAAGAAGATTTGAATGAGTTTTTGTCAGCACTTTTACCACAGGGCAAGGTGATAAACCAGCTACTTTCCGGCAAATACCTCAGGCTCTACGAGGAGGACCGGGATATGGTTGAGGATATCGAGCGTGGCACCGAAGAATTGGTTGATCAGCTGAAGAATCGTCTGCGAACACTGAGCAATATGAGGCAGGCTTACGATGCAATTGCGACGACAAACCTTAACAATACCTTTAAGCGGCTAACATCAATTGCGATTTTCCTGACCATCCCGACTATAATTGGCGGTCTTTGGGGGATGAATGTGTCGGTGCCGTTTGCTGACAGTCCGTTTGGATTTATCTCAGTCTTGGGTATTGGCGCATCGCTGACAGCTCTGGCGGTTTATTTTTTTCACAAAAAGAACTGGCTTTAGTTGCGTGAATTTCAGGCGGCAGCGGCAGCTCTGACTGCCCCCTTTTCTAGGGGATCATTGATGATAATTTTCGTGTCAGTGATTTCGTTGATCTGGGACCTGTCAACACTCAGGCTACCGCCAGTTAGGCGTTTCAGCACTCCTTGAGTAACGTAGAGTTTTTGGATATACATTGTTTCGACCTCTACTGAGTAGTCGGAAACTCGGCCCATGCGCTGTCGATTAACTGTCACCACTGACTTGTCAATTAGCGAAAAGTCTAAATCAATAATCTTCTTGAGACGAACGAGGTCGGCTGGGTCAGTTAGCACATCGTGATCGTCGACAACGAGGCCTTGGTCGACGAAATCTCGGATGTTCTGATAAAGCAGCAGCAGGTCCTTTTTCTCGTAGCGATCAGTACAATAAAAACCTTCTATTTTGAGTGTATTGGGGTTTATTAAGGCGCTCTTGACAGTCGCTACCGACACTAATGTGCGTAGACTGATAACAGGCTTGCCTATAAAAGCACTTGAAAGCTTTAGCATGTTATATAGTATAACGCTTTTGTTAAGGGTCATCCAGAAGGCGTTGAGTGGGCGGTTGGAGTAGATGCCGTTTGGTCTTGGGCCGCTATTCTAACTACGGGTGCAGCTAATCAAATATCGCCAGGCATAGAAAAGGTTTTGGGCGTGGTGGCGACCGCTAAGAAGACTACGGTATCAAAAGCTGTAAAAATGGCTGCAGCAAAGGATTCAAAAGCTAAATCTACGACTAAAAAAGCGATGGTAAAAAAGTCGAAAGTTACCAAAACTAAGAAGACTGCCGCACTAAAGCTCCAGTCGATTGCTAGCGGCTAGACTCAACCGGCGCGCGGGCTTCATCTGGTTGTGCTTGCAGGCGTTATGGTTACTGCGGTAGCATATGGACTATATGAATACCGTCAGGACATTGCAAATGCGATCATCAAGCTCCGCCGAAACAGAAAAGCTCGGTGAGAGTATTGGCTCGCGCCTTCAGGGTGGTGAGGTGATTGAGTTGGTTAGTGATCTTGGCGGCGGCAAGACTACTTTCACCCGCGGATTGGCTCGTGGAGCTGGAAGTGCTAACAGTGTGGGCAGCCCAACTTTTACACTGAGCCGCGAATACCATGCCCCAGATTTTACGATTGTACACTTTGACTTCTACCGCCTAGGAGAAGCCGGCATATTAGGCGATGAGTTAAGTGAGATTATTGACGACGACACCAAGGTGGTTGTCGTGGAGTGGGGCGACATTGTTCAGGATGTACTGCCTGATTCGCGTATGACCGTCGAAATCGTTAGCGACGCAGAAGATGAAAACTCTCGCCAGATATCTATCTATTATTTTGACGATCTATCATACTTAATCCCGGATAGGAGCGAGCGGTGATTTTAGTAATTCGAACAGATAAGCCAGAGGCAGAGATTGGACTGTTTGACGATGGATTTAAGCTGACATATGAAATATGGACGGCGCATCGTCAGTTGGCGGAAACTATCCACCATAAGATTCGACATTTGCTCGAGTCTAAAGACAAGGCTCAGAAAGACATAGCGGCTATAATTGCTTACAAAGGACCGGGCAGCTTCACTGGCCTCCGTATTGGTTTATCGGTAGCGAATGCGCTGGCAGTGGCCCTGGGTATACCAATAGTCGGTACTAGCGGGAGTAGTTGGATTGAAGAGGGTGTCGAGAATATCAAGAATGGGAAAAATGATATACAAGTATTGCCAGACTACGGCGCACCGGTTCATATAACGCTACAGAAGAAATAATCTATTACTGTAAAATCTACAACATAGAATATTTTGTATGCACGATATTGGTTTAAATATACCTGACTGTCATAAAACATAAAAAGTAAAAAAATAGTTTCGGCGCATTCTAATGTGCTTGGCACGCCAGGTTTATTTGCCAATCTATAAGCTTCTTGTTGGTGATGAGGTCCAGGTTACAAAAGGTGATGGTACGGTTTTGAGCTATGCAGTCGTATCGGTGAATACGGTCAAAAGTGGCGATGTTGATATAGTTGACATGATGATATCTGCCGAAACCGGGAAGCCGGGCCTGAACTTGATTACTTGTGAGGGGCAGTTATAGCAGGAGACCTGCAGCTAGAGGATCGTAATCTATTAAAACCGTTTTTTAAATTAATTACTTGAAGATTCTTCGGTTAAAAATAACCAATCTCTAACAGATGTGGCGGGCCGGAGCTTTTTTGGTTTGACGTCGACTAGCAGTTCGGCGTATTCTTATATGTAAGGCTGTGTTGAATTTTGGGACGCATCCGTTTGTTTTTTATTCATTTAAGATTGTTTTAGGGTGGATTCGGTTTGACTAGAGAAGTGATAGCGATGTCAGACGCCGATTCTAGCCCCATACGAAAGGAATGCCATGGAATATATCCTGATGGTCTTGCTAGCTATAGCAGGTGCCGGTGCTGGCTTTGGTGCAAGCACATATACAAACAAGAAAAAATCAGCTTTAGCTGAAGATAAGGCTACGAAAGAACTTGATAAAGCCAAGAAAGAAGCTCATCGTTTGGTTGACGAGGCTCGCTCTGAGGCGCATAAAATTCAAGACACCGCTCGTAAGGATGAACAGACGCGTCGCAACGAGTTGAAAGACTTGGAGGATCGCTTGGTTCAACGCGAGAGTTCTCTGGACAAGAAGTTGGACGAGCTCGATAAGCGTACTGAAAAACTTCGTGCTGGTGAGGACGAGGTTGAGGCGTTGAAGAATGAAATCCGCGACATCCGCATTAAGCAGCAAGAAAAGCTTGAAAAGGTAGCCAAGCTATCTAAGGCTGAAGCTGCTGAGAAATTGATGCAAATGACCGAACGCGATATCCGCAACGACCTTACAGGTCTAGTAGTCAAGCTCCAGAATGAAGCAAAAGAGATGGCCGAAGATAAGGCTGGCGTTTTGATTGCGACCGCCATGGAGCGAATGAGTTCCGAGGTGACAGCTGAGCGCACAATCACAACCGTAAAACTCGAAGATGAAGAAATGAAGGGTCGCATCATTGGCAAGGAAGGCCGCAATATTCAGGCTTTGCAGCGCGCCACAGGTGTCGATATTATGGTCGACGATACGCCAGGCTACATTGTGCTTAGCTGTTTCGACCCGGTTCGTCGTGAGGTTGCTCGTCAAGCACTTGAGTTGCTACTCAAAGATGGTCGAGTCCATCCGGGGCGCATTGAAGAAGTTGTTGAGAAGGCTCAGAAGAACGTCGAGAAAGAAGTGATTCGAGCCGGTGAAGACGCGGCCCGTGAAGTTGGCGTCATCGGCATTCCAAAAGAATTACTACACCTACTTGGCGAATTAAAGTACCGAACTAGTTACGGTCAGAACGTGCTCAAGCACTCAACTGAGATGGCTCACATGGCAGGAATGCTGGCCGAAGAACTTGGTGCTAATGTTAAGGTGACCAAGTATGCCACTCTCATGCATGACATGGGTAAAGCGCTGACGCACAAAATGGAGGGTAAGCACCATCACATTAGTGGTGAGATGCTGCGTAAGTATGGCGCTCCAGAAGAGGTTGCGTTGGCGGCAGAGCAGCACCATGACGATGTTGAAGCTACTTCAGTTGAGGCGCTGATTGTTCGTGTTTGTGACGCTATTTCGGCAGCCCGACCAGGTGCTCGTAACATCTCGGCCGAAAACTTTGCCGAGCGTATGAAGGAACTAGAAAACATCGCCAACGGCTTTAAAGGTATCGAGAAGTCTTACGCTATCTCGGCAGGCCGCGAAGTTCGTGTGTTTGTTAAGCCGCAGCAGATTGATGACCTTACGGCCATCCGTCTAGCGCGCGATATTGCCACCAAGATTGAATCAAGTATGAACTATCCAGGCACGATCAAGGTGAACGTTATCCGCGAAACACGGGCAATCGAATTTGCTAAATAAAAAGTCTTAATAGAAGGGCGATCTTGCTATGTCTCAAGGTCTAACTAATTTACAAAAACAGATTGACGACATTCTGCAGGGCTACCAAAAGCCCTACTGGGAGCCATTGTCGATGGTCGCGCGCCTTACTGAGGAGGTTGGTGAGGTTGCGCGGGTGGTTAACCACCGATACGGGGATAAGCCTAAAAAGCCGGGCGAAGATGAGGATGATCTGGAGGGTGAGCTAGCTGACGTGCTCTGGACAATCATTTGCCTAGCGAACCGTGAAGGCGTCAGCCTGGAGCGGGGCATGGACAAGGCGGTGCAAAAACTACTAGTTCGCGACAAAGATCGGTTTGATAAAAAATGAAAATTTGTTTAAGGTCTGGTCGTAATTCAGCAATCGTCAATACCATGGGTGCTTTTGTTGATTCTTGGCAGCGAGAAGGCGAGGATGTGTTATTTCCTAAACAGATGTTAGCAGGAAAAAATAGGGGTGGAGTGCCAGTTTGCGCACCTACATTTGGTCCTGGTGATGCGGTTGGATTAAATCAACACGGATATGCGCGTGATAGTCAATGGTCTATTATAAAACAATCAGAATCAGAAGTCAAGTTAAGGCTCGACTCTTCAGCTCTTGAAGGCTTGCCAGCAGATTTTCGTGGATGCGTCATGGACTACGAAATTTCTTTGACTAAAGACTCACTAGAACTATTGCTGACCATCAAAAACCAAGGTCATCAGTCATTCGTTTGTAGTCCTGGTTTTCATCCTTACTTTCCAACCATCGATGCCAGTGCGGTGGAGGTGAATGGTTTTGTTTATAATGATAGTCAACTTATTAACACACAGTACTTTGATTCGTCTTTGATAAAATTTCATCTAAGAAAGTTCAAGGTTCTAATCGAATCGAGTGGCTTGACTATAGTAGCAGTCTGGTCGGCTGCACCTGATAAGTTTATCTGCATTGAGCCGACTAGCGGTGGCAATTTGGACGATCAAGCTGAGTTGGATTTGCTAGCACCAGGCGAAGAGCGGATCTATGGTGCCCGAATCACTATCATTTAGAAATTATCAAAATCAGCTACAATAGGAGTATATGAAGCCAGAGATTGAGGCAAAGTTTTTGGACGTTGATTTTGATGATTTGCGTACTCGCCTAAGAGAAGCTGGAGCTGTCTGCGTGCAGCCCATGCGACTACTAAAGCGTCGCAATTTTTATCAAATGGACTATAGCTTGGAAGCAAAAGGGGTGTGGGTTAGGGTTCGTGATGAAGGTGCCAAGTTAAAGTTAGCCTACAAAAAGCTTGATAACCGCGAGATCGAGATGGTAAAAAAGCAAGAACGATCAGCTATATTGTTGGTTAGTCATGCTGGATTGGGGCAGATGTTGGGCCATATTATTAGTGGTGGCGCTCCAGAAGATTTTTTGAGCTATTCTAACTTAAAAAACGGGCAATTTTATGACTTTAAGATTGAGGATTAGGAAATGAAAATTTTATATATTGGTGATGTTATGGCGGAGATGGGCATGGCAGCGGTCGAGAAGATTTTGCCGGTCTTGATCAAGGATCAAGCTATCGACTTCGTGGTGGCGCAGGCCGAAAATGTAACCGACGGCAAAGGTCTATGTTTTGCTGATATGGAGAGGCTTAAAAAGGCTGGAATTCAGGCCTTTACAGGCGGCAACCATACGATGAGCCGTGAAGAAACTATGGTGATGCTAAGTAATCCGAATTACCCCATTGTTGGTCCGGCTAACATGCAGGATTGTCCAAAGCCTGGCTATAAAATAATCGACCGCGTGTTGGTGGTTAGCTTGCTTGGTGGGATTGTCGGCAGACAAGCCGATATGCCGACTGACAATCCACTCAAGACCATTGATTCAATTTTAGCCGAAGTTCCACGCGAAGATTATGATGCATCAGTCGTGAATTTACACGGTGACTTTAGTAGTGAAAAATTGATTTTCGGTTACTACTTGGATGGGCGAGTTAGTTTGGTGGTTGGCGATCATTGGCACGTACCGACAGCCGACGCCGATGTTTTGCCAAAAGGCACAGCGCGCATAACTGATGTAGGCATGTGTGGATCGCTCGATTCTTCACTTGGTGTTAAGATTGACTCAATTATTCCACGTTGGCGTGATGGCTATCAGACGCGCAACGAAATCGCCACCGATGGTCGGTCGCAGTTCTGCGCAGTGTTAGTGGAAGCCGATTCGAACGGCCGAGCTTTGAGTATCCGTCAAATTCGGGAGGTCTGGTCTTGAGAGAACACAGGCTTTCTCCCAAGACAAAACAAACTATTTTCAGTTTTTTTGCTGGCGCTACCTATTTTTGGTGGGTGGTAGCCTTGCTGCTCCTGGCAGCTATTTATTTGGAACGCATAATTACTTCACCGGCTGGTAGGGTTGTCATGCCCGGCCCGTCTGAAGATCGTCCAGGGCCTGTCCATCTTGCCGACGGTGCCGGTTTTTCTGTGCCAGAGCTGCCGTTTTTCGTTACATCTTTGCTAGCGGTTCTCATGTTGGCGGGGTTGGTTGTGGGACTGATCTACGCTTTCAGGCGCGTCTATGCACCAACTGTTAACCGGACCGCCGAAGCTGTGGTTCATAAGGTGGCGGAAGTTGGCACAAATCAGGCAGTGAAGCACAAAATAATCAAAAAGCGTGGAACAAAACGCTTCAGTCGCCAGCTCGTTTTCTGGGTAAAAGTGGTGATTAGTTTATTGCCGGCTTTGATTGTTTATCTGTTTGCGCCCGGCGATTATATGGGCCTTGCCGAAAAATACTGGCGTGCCGCCGTACTGGTTCCAGTTAATTGGGCGCTTATTAGTGTGGGTTTTGAATATTTATTAGCCGAACGCTGGCAGATTCAATCTTAGGCTCAAAAGGGTTAATTCTGGCAAAGATGATTGAATTATAGTAACTTTTCGCCCCAACTACCTGAGCTAGTTTCGCTGGCTGGCCGCAGTCTCAGATCTATCTCGGATTATGAAAAATGACCTGGCGGATGCCAAGTCATTTTTCATGGTCGGGATGACTGGATTTGAACCAGCGACCTCAGCGTCCCGAACGCTGCGCGCTACCAAGCTGCGCTACACCCCGAACACCCAAGATTATACACCTTTAATTTATGGCGCTAGACGAAGGGGTGTTTTGTTTAATTACGATAATATAATTCTTGAAAAATTTAAGGTTATCCATACGCTGTGATACAGACTTCGTCTGCTGGGTCGAACGGCCATAGATTCAGATATATTTCGGATTATAAAAAACGACTTGGGGGATGCGAGGTTGGTGGTAGTTGCGGCAGGATTAGCGCTGCGCTTCTTCGCTCGCTCGCCAGAAAGAGCGAGACTCTTTCTGATTTTCACTCGCTACGCGACCCTGCGACCTACGCCAGCTTTGCTGGCTGGCCGCAGTCTCAGATCTATCTCAGATTATGAAAAATGACCTGGCGGATGCCAAGTCATTTTTCATGGTCGGGGAGACAGGATTTGAACCTGCGACCCCGCGGTCCCAAACCGCGTGCGCTACCAGACTGCGCCACTCCCCGACAATTGTATGACTAATAGGTGCTGACATGCTTAATATGTCATGACTACCAACGGATTCTATCAAACAGAAGGCGATTTGTACAGAGCGTGACTAAAGGTTGATATTGAATCGGTCGAGCTGGTTGGCATGATCTTCACAGAAAGGTTCGCCCAACCTAGTCATAAGAACTAAGTCGTCTGGTCTATGGTTGCCATGCATAATGCATCCATTTGATTGACAGTGATCGAGGCCAAAGCTATGCGCTGTTTCGTGAACCAAGGTGCCAATATCTGTATCGAGAGTGAAATCGTCGGTATATCCATTCTTGGACACGCTGACTATAGTTAGGGAGCTTTGGAAATTGTCTTCTCCGTATAAGCAGACGCCTTTATTGCCGACCCCCTTAGGAGCAGACTCAGTGGCAAGACTCCTTCGGGTTAGTAGTAGTATGTGCGAGTGTGAGAATGATTCAATAACATCATCTACCCTAAAGGGATCGAGTGTAATGTCTTCTTGGGATATGTTTAGTGTCCGGACTGCATTAAACCCAAGAGCAACCCTAGAACTAAGAATATCAAAGGCGCCTTCTATGACGCCGCGGACAAAATTTGGATTTATCTCCGGGCCCGCTATATCTATGTATGGCTGAATCTCTCGAATACGTCCCATTGCTAAATTTTAGCATAAACATAATAAAATGTCAACTTTTGGCGACTGATATTAACCCTGTACAATAGTCTATATGAATTATGGCGCCTTGGCCGTAACGGCTTTGATTGGTTTATTTGTTTTAACATTGGCTGAGGTCGGTTACCGATTCAAATGGTGGCGGGGCGAAGGTGCGCGCAAGTGGGTACACATAACGCTTGCGATTTTTATTGCCACTTGGCCGCAATATCTTGATTGGTTTGAAATTAGACTAATTAGTATTGCGCTTGTAATAGGATTCATTGTTTGCATGCGCCTCAATCTGTTTAAGTCAATCGGTAGTGTCAAGAGAATGACGTACGGCGAAGTGTTATTTGCGTTAATGATTGGTGCCATTAGTTTGGTGACGACAGATCCGCTTTTGTATGCGGTGGCAATGTTGCATTTAGGCTTGGCGGACGGGCTGGCGGCGTTGGTTGGCCTGAGGTTTGGGCGAGATAATCGATATAAGGTTTTTGGCCAGGCAAAAAGTCTGATTGGTAGCGGCGCTTTTCTGGCGGTGTCAGTGTTGATTATGGCGGTGTATAACATCGTGACCATGGGGGCGGCGGGACCTTTGGCCTTGGTTTTAGTGCCAGTCGTGGCGACGATTGCCGAAAATATAGGCGTTTATGGCTTTGATAACCTGCTAGTTCCAGCTAGTGTTCTAGGCACGTTGGCAATCATACTTTGATGGGCGTATAATAGGGCTCCAGAAGAGGAGAAAAATAAATGAAAAAGTTCATAGGCAGTCTTTTTAGTGGCGCCCGTCACTATTGGCAGTTTACATTAGCCGCTGTCGCTGGTTTGTTGGGGTTAATTTTTCAGTTGACTGGATTGACTGACTTCTCGCAGGTGACGCTCGGTAGCGTGGCTCTAATTTTGGCAATACCTCTGGTTATGGATATGGTGCGTGACCTACGCAACGGCACGTACGGTGTCGATATTTTGGCGGTCACGGCCATTGTAACCGCTGTAGTCATGAAGGAATATTGGGCGGCGTTGGTAATTGTGCTGATGCTGACTGGTGGTGAAGCATTGGAAGACTATGCCGAAAACCGTGCCAAGCGGGAGATGACGGCGCTGCTCGACAATGCTCCGACTAAAGCCCATATCCTCAAGGGTGGAAAAGAAATTGACGTGCCGGCCAAGGATGTTAGGCAAGGCGACAAGATTATCATTCGTCCGGGTGAAGTCGTGCCGGTTGACGCGGAAATACTAGAAGGTACATCGACCTTTGATGAATCTAGCTTGACTGGCGAGAGTGTGCCAGAGGTGCGAACTGTTGGCGCCGAGGTGCTTAGCGGCGCGGTTAACGTTGAAGGTCGGGTGGTAGCAAAAGCGTTACGCCCGGCTAGCGAAAGCCAATACGAACAGATTATTAAATTGGTGCGCGAAGCGGCTGCGTCTAAGGCGCCTTTTGTGCGTATGGCTGATCGTTTTGCGATACCATTTACGATTATTGCTTTTGCGATCGCCATCGGCGCCTGGCTTATCAGCGGTGATTCGATGCGCTTTTTGCAGGTGATGGTAGTGGCTACGCCTTGCCCGCTTATTCTGGCAGCTCCAATCGCAATAATATCTGGAATGTCTAGAGCTTCTAAAGCAGGAATTATTGTTAAGAACGGTACAGCACTTGAGCGCGTTGCCGAGGCAAGGAGCTTTGCTTTTGATAAGACCGGAACGCTGACACATGGTCAGTTAGCCGTTGAAAAAGTTTCAACTTTTGGCGGCGCGACAGCTACGGACGTCATGTCAGTCGCGGCGGCGCTAGAAAAGGGATCTAATCATATTGTTGCTAAGGCGATCTTGGATTACGCTGACAAGAAGGCTATTAAGCCGGTTAAGGTCAAAAATATATCCGAAGAGGCTGGTCGTGGTATGAGTACCGGTACGGGCGATAAGCAGATGTTGATTGGGCGTTCAGCTTACCTTGAAGATCACGGTGTTGAAGTATCGGATAAAGCTAAGGGTCTGGGTAACAAGCAGACTAGTACATATGTGGCGCAGGCAGGAAAACTAATTGGGGTTATTTCATTTGCGGATGAGCTGCGCGAAGAATCTAAGCAGACAGTAGCTTATTTGCGTTCAGCTGGAGTAGAAGACACTTATCTGATTACAGGTGACAATAAAACTATCGCTGGTAGCATCGCAAAGCTGGTCGGTATTCCAAACAATAATGTAGTGGCCCATGCTCTGCCAATCGACAAGCTTAAGACGGTTGAGCGAGTTGCTAAGCCGCCAGTAGCTTTTGTGGGTGACGGCGTTAATGATGCGCCGGTTTTAGTGGCTTCTGACGTTGGTATTGCACTTGGCGCCAAGGGCTCAACCGCGGCTAGCGAATCAGCCGATATTGTCATATTGCAGGATAACTTTGCCAAGGTTGAGGAAGTCCATCGGATTGCTCGGCGCACCTTTACTATTGCCCGGCAAAGTATATTAATCGGCATTGGACTAAGTGTTGTGTTGATGTTTGTCTTTGCAACCGGCAAATTTTCTCCTGTGCTCGGTGCGGCGGTACAGGAGATTGTTGACGTGGTGGTTATATTCAACGCTCTTCGAGCGCATGTGGCAGGCCATCGAAGCTAATCGCTGCTTTCCGCTTGACCTTATCAGCATGCAGAGGTACATTATTTGTATAAAATAAGGATCAATACAGATATATGAAAAGAATCATAAGAAGTAGTCTAGCCACCTTTGTGCTGGTCTCAATGGCCATAGGCGCCCCGATGGTTGGTGCTCAGTCAAGCAGAGCACTAGAGGTTCGTAGCAATAATAGTGGTTCTTCGCAGGGTGAATCGGCTTCATCGGAATCGAGCAAAGGCAAGTCGCTTGAGAATAAACAACTAGTTTGCCAAAAGAAGAGGGCTAGTTTGCAACCAAAACTTGACCGCATTGCCAAGCAGGGCAGTAATCAGCTAGCGGTTTTTGATAAGATTTTCGAAAATGTCCAGGAATTTGCAAAGAACAAAGAGATTACAGCAGTAGTGCCGGATTATGAAGCTCAAGTGGCTCGCGTTCAGACATTGTCGGACGAAACTGGGGTGATTGTTAAGGATTTAGCGAAGTCGCCATCAGTCGACTGCACGTCGGCCAACGCTAAGGCGCATCTGGCCGAGTACAGCTCTGCCGTTAAGCAGCGAAATAGCGCCCTGAAAGAATATAAGACTGCGGTGAAGGACTTCCTGGTTTCTGTTAAAAAGTCAATTTCTGGCAATGTTGCCGCAGACGCAGGTGAAGGCGCCGAATCTACTGCAGAAAACGAGGTGACTACAAATGAAGACTAATGAAATTCGTGGCATATCTGTTACCGGAATTTTTGTACTAATACTAGTGTTGGGGTTAGTCGGGTTCACGGGCTACAAGCTTTACGAAGTCCAGCAAGATCTCGCCTACCAGAATAATGCTCAAACTGACGATAACGGCGTAGTGTCGCCAAGTCCCACTCCAACGCCTCGCGATATACCTAATAAGGTTAGTACCGCCGGCGAGCTATCTGACATGGAGAGAGTACTTGATGCTACGGACGTCAACTACGGGGTCGAGGCACTCGATTCAGACATTGACGATCTGCAATAAAACTTAGGCGTG
>CAZKNP010000016.1:0-2063 GCA_964554245.1 uncultured Candidatus Saccharibacteria bacterium
AGAGATGGCTCGAGAGCTGGCCTGCTGATTTTCTGGACGCATATGACAGAAGATGTTGATCTATCGCCTGAACCAATCCACAGCAAGATGCTAGCGGATAGGCCTGAGGCGCACCGTCTGGCAAGTCCTGGAACGGATTCATATGAGTTTTTTAACCGAACCTCCCCTGTTGACGTCGTAAAAAATCATTGACAAAATATATTACTATGCCCTTGCCAACACCGACTGGGTGATTATCTTCGCTATAACAGTAAAAAGACAGTCATCCTTATCGTTAGCTATGCTAATAGATGTGTTTTATCGACGGCGATTGGTGCGAATGGTAATGGTTTTAGTGTGATCGGTACTTAACACTTGGTGATTAATCAGGAGTCAGTCGAATGGAGAAAACCAGCACTTTTGGTTTGGTTAACGCGATATCCGGCGCCATTATCAAATCGTCAGAAATACTAGACGCATTCAAATAACGTCTTGAGACTGTTGTTTATCTAGGATGTTAACATCCAGCGGATGACCATATCCTTGATTTTGAAATACTCTTCCTCAGTGTATTGCATGTTAGCAATACAGTATTGACGGTTGCTGATGTGGCTGCAGAACATACATTCAAATAAATCGCTGCAGTCGTTGATGAATAGGCTGTTGACAATCTTCTTGGACCAGATGACGGAAAAACTATTAGTGCAACTGTTGCTATCCTCGATACGGATTGAGCTAGCTAGTGTGTGCGAGCGCTGGCTGGCAATGACTGATTCGCAGTCGGTTAGGCCGTCGCAGAAAACGATGTTTTTGGATGTGCGGCAATCCTGTGATCGATAAACGTTTTCTTTGAATAAAAAAGCGAATGATGTTATCTTTGGCAGCAAAGATGACTCTAAATTTGCCTCCAAGTATACCGAGGTGGGTTATAAAAGCCTTGTAAAGGCTCTTCCAGTTATCCGCTGTTAGTGTGTCGTTGAGACAATAAATCTCAAAGGTGTATTCTGGTTGTTTTTTAGCCATTACTGCTATTGTAGCACTGGGATAGATTCAAATAAACCAGTCTAAGCTTTTTCTACAGGATCGGCTAGACTTACCAAATGGAGCGGGTTTGTTGGAGTGATTTTTCGACGGCTTGGTAGATGGATTTATCGCCGTTCATCCAACGCCAGTACCACCACTCCCCTCCCCATAGATCAATTGAAATAAGTTTGGTACGCTGGGCTAGATGTAGGTTTTTCTGGATTTGGTTGATACTCATGGACTGGTTTTGTTCGGTGGCCGACATAAGCCAGGTTGAGGTTGGGCCCCACGGCTCACACTGCAGCTCGTGAATAAAACTGGGACGCTTCCATAGCAGCCAGACCGCGCTGGCCCGTAGGTATTCTAGGGCTGGAAAATGCGGTAAGTTGATGTATCGTTTTTTGCTCAAGCCATACTTAATTTTGTAAAAAGAATAGCCGACGGCATCTGGAATTGGCTGGCGCAGTGGAATTCCCCAAGAGTTGCTGGCGGTCATTATGACTCGGCGATTCGGGTCAAGCTTCTTAACTAGATTAAATTCGCGCCGCAATCGGCCTCGGTCGATGTTGATATGGTTGCCGAAATTGCTTAACAGAGCTTCATTCTCTAACTGGTAGCTGACGATTTCTGGACGGTGCTTAACATGGTTGATGGTTGCTTCGACGTATTTAAGTAGAGCCTTTTCTTTGCTTTCGGCATCCATATTTTTTGCCCAGTTAGGCCAGTGATATTCAGGCCAGCGCGGCTGCTTGACGCCGAGACATAAGCTAACCGTCCCGCCAGCCTTGGCCACAAGGTCGAGTTGCCAGTCAAGTTCACTGAAGTCATACTCGCCTGGTGTTTTTTCATGCACATCCCAGTAGCTCATTAATCGAAATCGTCGCCAGCCACGGCCGATCAGCCAATTAAGCGTATCTTTGGCATCAATACCAAATCCAAGGCATTGTTTTTGGCTAAAACTAACTCCGTAACGATGATCAAATTGCATGGCTTTTAGTATATACGACAAGCTGATGATTATTTGAAAGTACGGATGGCTTCATTCCAGACTGAGGGGTCTT
>CAZKNP010000016.1:2073-19513 GCA_964554245.1 uncultured Candidatus Saccharibacteria bacterium
GTCGATATGGCGAATGCCGGTTCGTTTGGCAAATTCAACATTTTCGGTTAATTGCTTGGCGTCAAATGAACGATTTTGTTCTTCGAGTGGGGTGTTTCTGATCTTCTGCCCCCTTGGCGGCCAAGGTTCCGCCTGTAGTTCGTGGATTATACTATCTTGGCCTTTTAATATTTTTTGCATGCCAGCTAGGTAAGCGTAGTGCCAGCTGGCAAACGGGTAGTTTATGTAGGTCCGTAAGATTTCTTTATTCCAAGCACGGCGGTAGAGTGAGATGCCGTTTATGTCAGCAGCAGGACTGCCGATGGCAAAACCGGCGTAGTTGTTGCTCCTAGACAGGATGATAGGTCGGGATGGGTCAAGCTTTTTAACTAGTTCGTATTCGCCAATCAAGCGCTCGCGGTCGCGGTTTGGGCAACTACCAAAGGTGTTAAAAAATTCATTTTCGAGTTGGTAACTAACAATTGCTGTGTTGTTTTTATAGCGCTCAATCACAGCGGTTATATATTTTTCAAGTGCTGGCTGCCAGTTACTGGGCGGCTCGTTTATGTTGACCCACTTTGGTGGATGGCACTCTGGCCAGCGTGGCTGGCGTAATCCAATCGCTAGGCTAATGGTCGCGCCTGATTTTTTGGCGTGGTTAATCTGCCAGTCTAATTCGTCAAAATTATATTCGCCACGGTTGCTTTCGATCATACTCCAGTAACTAACTAGTCTAAATTGCTTAACACTTAGTTCGTCGGTCATGGCGGTTAGGGTCGTTTTTGGGTCTAGTCCGAGCTCTCGAGCATATGAAGGAATAAAGGTGGCGCCGAGTGAAATTGGCTTAGATTTTTGGGTCTGTTGGTACCAAAAAGCAATAATGTAGGCTTGCAGCATAAAAACCACCAAGATCGCCACAACTATAATCAAGCATATTTTAAGATAGCTCTTTCTCCTGCGTGGATTGTTGTGCGGTGTTTCTTGCTGTAAATTTTCGATGCCCTAATTATACAGTAGGTATTGACGGGTCTTGGTTGCTGCTGTGCCATTGGCCAGTGGCTGGGTCTTGATTTGGCTGGCAGGCTTGCCATAGGCCAGATTTTGAATCTCGAGCCTGTTTCATGCTGTCGTGAAAAGATTTACTTTCGGCAAACGGAAAGGCGTAGGCAAAAGCAAAACCCTTGGCGACTAGTTCGCGGTTGAGGTTGGTACCGTCATCTAGGTAAACATACCGCAGTAACCGGTCGTAGCGGTCTCGGTTTGTCGTTAGCCTGTCGGCAACTAACCTTACCCTGCCCTTGCTTCCGATTCTGGATTTGGTATAGGTGCTGGCCTCTGGACCATAGCACTGCACGGGAGTGTTCTCGCGGTGTGTTTCCGGAGTATCAATGCCGATAAAGCGGATGGTTTCTTCGGTGCCATTCATGTCGACAACTATAGTGTCGCCATCACGGAAAGCCACCACTCGGTAGGAGTCTGGTTCGTGTTTTAGGAAAAATTTATTGTCGAGTTGAATAACGCCAAGCTTGACAAGTAGCAATAGGCCTATAGCAACTATCAGCAAGCCAATAATCACCCGTTGCGTATATTTGCGGCCAATCTTTTCCCCGCGCTGCATGATGAGCGCAGTATATCACTATGACAAGAAGAAGCTGCCGATTATTTTTTTCAAAGCGAGCTTATTGGTCGTTGTTTTGGGTGATTCTCCGGCGAAATATACGCCATCTCGGTAGACGATGTTGTTGAAGCGGAAGTTATTAGAATTGGGTTCTTTTTGTGGTGCGGCTGGCGTCCATCGCCCGCCAGGTAGTACGGTTAGCCAATTGTAGCGCTCATCTTCTGCCTTATTTAGACCGATGTAAGGCGATCGGACGGCGTTGGGTTCGAAAGATCTTCTGATGGCGTTGATGATGTTGTCGTGTGCGATTTTGTCACCGGCCTTGATAATTGTTGGGCTTGTTTGGATATAGCCAGTTGTGCGATCGGAAACTATCTCAAGGAGCGCCAGCGGGTTGGTAATATCTTCAAGAGAGCTTTGTTTATTCTTGCCGCCCGGCAGAGCGGATTCCAGTATTGTTCTAGTCACTCTTTGTCCGTCGGTTAACTCAATAAGACCACGCGCTGAGACAGCCATTGTTTCGCACACATCACCGATGTGTTGATTGACTGCGTCGCGGCCTATAATAAGCGTAATGTCGCCTAGCTGATCTTGGGCAATGCCCACGTCAAACTTATTTGTGTTTGGGCCAAGTTCAGCCATGTAGGGCGCTCTGTTTTGTGACATAAGATGGAATGCTCCTTAGAATTGTTACACATTATATCACTTGATTGTGTATTTCACAATCAGATAGTCTTGTTCTATCTTTTGCATGAATATAAGAATAGCTATAAGATAAAACTATGGCATTCGAAGACTTTGAAACCAAAGAGTCGGTTGTGTTGGTTTATACTGGAGATGGCAAGGGCAAGACGTCGGCGGCAGTTGGCCTTTTAGCGCGGGCGCTCGGCACTCGCTGGAAAGTGGCATTTGTGCAGTTTATTAAACACTGGGGCACTGGCGAGCATGCCTTTATCCGCGATATCTCCCCTGTTTACGGGGACAATTTGTTTTTCTACAAAGGCGGCAAAGGCTTTTACGATGCCGGCGATCTGACAGCTGACGGTGTCGAGCCCGAAGATCATAAAAAAGCCGCCGCTGAAACCTACCAGGTGGCGCTAGAAGCTGCCCGGTCGGGCGAATACAATCTGGTTATTTGTGATGAGATTAATAACGCGGTCCAAGATGGGCTGCTGCCAAACGACTCTCTAAAGAACCTAATTGAACAAAAGCACAGCAAGACCAGTCTATGCATGACGGGTCGTAATTTCCCCAAAGATCTTTTGCCGCTAGTTGATATAGCAACTGATATGACTAAGATTAAACACCACTACGACGATAAGTTTTTAGCTAACAAAGGCATCGACTACTGATTAGCTCAAATCTACCATCATCCTGTATCACTGGATTATCTTGTGTCGTGTAGCCATTTTAGGAGCGTTGAAGAACGCACAGTTTACTGTTAATAAGTATGAGATGAAACTTAAACACTACAGGATAACGGTTAATCCAAGGCGACACGTTACAGGTGACAAGATAATCTGACTTATTGCTAAATTTCTACTAAATGCTAAATGGTATCTTTTCTTTGTTATTTGCTACAGAAGTGCTATATGCCGAGGAGTCGGTCGATGGTTGGTCGGTCAAAGCCAACAACGATATTGCCATCAATATCTAGTACTGGAATTCCCATTTGTCCCGACTTTTCGGTAGCCTCTTTGGCAAAATCTGGGTTTTCGTCAACGTTTTTATCGGTGTATTTAATGCCCTTGCCGTCTAGATAGTTTTTAGCGGCTACACAAAACCCACACCATGGGGCTGAATAAACTTGAACTGTTGGTTGTGACATAGTAGTTATATCCTCCGTAATTTTCTAATACTATCAATTGTATAGCATTGGAATTTACGTGTCAACAGCCGACTCAATGAGTTTTTTGCAGTCAAGTGTGATATTTGTTACACTAAACGAAGTACATGAAAAGAGATGGGAATAAAACCTCTGATTCTGCTGTGCCAAAGCGCAAGAATGACGCTAATATTGCGCTAGCCCTGATTGACACTACTTGGAGAATGTTTGTACCAACACTGCTATTCGCTTGGCTGGGATGGTGGCTTGATTCAAAATTCGACACTAAGCCAGTCTTGTATATCGTAGGTGCCTTTGTTGGGTTGTTTTTTGCAGTGCTTCTGGTGCGTAAACAGGTCAAGATGGTATCGCGTCTAAATGAGGGTTCAGAGAATGAATAGTTTATTAACAAACTTTGCCGAAGGTGGTCTGCATGTATCAATGCCGGCTGAGAAAGTTTTTGAGATCGGTGGTTTTCCGATCACTAACTCGGTGCTTTTTGGAGTCCTCTTTTATGCGATTCTGGCATGGATTATGATCGTGACAGTCAGAGTTGTTAAGGGCAAAAGAAAGCCAAACTTCGTGTCGAGGACAGTAGTTTGGATTTTTGAAACACTTTATGCTCAGGTGCGCGGCATCATCGG
Source organism: uncultured Candidatus Saccharibacteria bacterium (assembly GCA_964554245.1). Classification (GTDB taxonomy): domain Bacteria; phylum Patescibacteriota; class Saccharimonadia; order Saccharimonadales; family UBA4665; genus JAGXIT01. Next base: position 6,140 of record CAZKNP010000016.1, read on the forward strand.
CGACGACAAAATCGCCAGCAAGGTCGCTCCCCTGTCTATCAGTATATTTTTCTTCATTCTACTGCAGTATTGGTCGGGTATATTGCCGATTGTTGGTCCGATTACCGTTGACGGCATACCAATTTTCCGTAGTTTAGTAGCCGATCTGAACACCACTTTTGCTCTGGCGATCATTACTATCGTTGCAGCACAAATCTACGCCACGAAAAAACTTGGTCTTTTTCAAAACCTAGGTCGTTACTTCGTCAATCCTATAAAAAATCCTATCGGTGCTTTTGTGGGACTATTAGAGCTGATAGCAGAATTTTCGAGAGCTCTCGGCCTATCCTTCCGTTTGTTTGGTAACGTTTTTGCCGGTGAAATTTTGTTGGTCGTCATCGCATCGCTGTCGAAGCATTTTGGCGTCCTAGCACTGCCGCCGTTCTATTTGTTCGAATTCTTCATCGGTGCCGTTCAGGCCTACATTTTCTTCATGTTAGCTACTATCTTTGCATCACTCGGCTTGGCGTCGCACGGTGATGATCACGGCAGTTCAGAGCACGCCGAGGCTTCAGTTCATTCCATTTCGACCGCTAAAGCGTCTAAAGGATGATAATTAACTAGTAATAACAATCATAAAGGAGATATTAACTAAATGGAAACTCTTGCAAAAGCACTCGTTTTCGCCGTCCCAGCAGCTGCTGCGGCAATCGGTATTGGTATTTTGGCAGCTTCAGCTCTTTCTGCAGCTGGTCGTAATCCAGAAAAAATCAGCAACCTACAGACGATGATGATCGTGGGCGCTGCCTTCGTGGACGCTTTGGCTATCTTCGGTCTTCTAGCATTCTTCATTATCTAAAGGACGTACACCAAACATGCAACAATTTTTACTTTTTGCTTCGGGAGCGCAGGCTGGTTCTGATCCACTGGCAACGCTCGGCATCGATTGGACCGCCCTGCTAATTCAGATGGGCGCCTTCTTGGTGTTCTTGGCAGTTGTTGCTAAGTTCGTCTATCCGCCAATTGTGGCGATGCTCGATAAGCGCGAAAAGATGATCCGCGATAGCCTTGAGGCTGCTAAAGAAGCCGAACAGCGCTCTCACGAAGCTCAGGCTGAGGTTGATGAGCTATTGAAGCGTGCCCGCTCAGAGGCGAGCGAGATTGTGTCTTTGGCTAAAGATGAGGCTGCTGACATTGCGCGTCAAGCCGAAGAAAAATCACGCTCTCAGGCTGACAGAATTTTGAAAGAGGCTAAAGATTCAATCAATAAGGAAGTTTCTTCAGCCAAAAAAGCCCTTCATAACGAAATGATCGACCTAGTAGCCGCAGCTACGACTAAGGTTACGAGTGGTTCGGTAACGGAGTCGATTGATAAGAAGATTATCGAGAGTACGCTAGCGAAGGACGGTAAATAAAATATGAGTTCAAAGCTATCGAGGCGATCAATTGCCCAGTATGTAGCCTCAAAAACTGTCGATGGTCGGGTCCCGGCTGATGTCGTGCAGGAACTGGCGGCTTATTTGCTGGAGAACGGTCGCACCAGAGAGGTCGAACAAGTTGTCAGGGCAATTTATGACGCCCTTGAGGCCAAGGGTGAGGTTGTGGCTGAAGCGACTACCGCTCATAAGCTTTCAGAAGAGGCCGTAGCGGCACTGAAAAACCTGGTAGGCGGCAAGAAGCTGCACTTATCGCAGAAAATCCAACCCGAGGTTATCGGTGGTATTAAGCTAGAAACCCCGAGTGCTTATCTGGATACAACGATAGCTCATCAATTAACACTTCTGGCAAGCGCCAAGCAGTAGAAAGGAATAGTTATAGTGGCAGATATATCAGTAACCGAATTGTCCAAAGGACTGCGTGATGCTATTGCGCGGCTGGAGGTTGACAGTGATTTAACTGAAACCGGTATCGTTACCCGCGTGGGTGATGGTGTGGCTTGGATTCATGGTCTGAGTAGCGCTGGTTATAGCGAAGTTTTACAGATAGAAACCAAGAATGGTGTGGTTGAGGCTTTTGCACTCAACCTAATGGAAGATGAAATCGGCGCCGTTTTACTTGGTGATGATAAAGATGTTGTGGCCGGAGCTAGAGTTAAGCTTCGTGGCACAGCCTTAGAGGTACCAGTTGGCCCAGAGCTGCTTGGTCGGGTGGTTGACCCGCTTGGTCGTCCACTTGACGGTGGTGAGCCGATTAAAGCCAAGGAAACCGGCCTGGTTGAACGTCCCGCCATCGGTGTGATGGGTCGAAAGAGCGTCCATGAACCACTTATGACTGGTATTATGGCGATTGATGCCATGTTCCCAATTGGTCGTGGTCAGCGTGAATTGATTATTGGCGATCGACAAACCGGTAAGACGGCGATCACTCTAGACACTATGATCAACCAGGCTCGACAAAAAACAGGCGTAGTTAATGTTTATGTCGCGATTGGCCAGAAGTTATCGAAGGTGGCCCGATTGGTCGAAAGGCTGAAGGCCGAAGGTGTGATGGATCAAACTATCGTGGTGGCTACCAGCCCAAGCGATCCTGCTTCCCTGCTCTACCTAGCTCCATATGCCGCTACCGCTATGGGTGAATGGTTTAGGGACAATAGTAAGCATGCATTGATGATCTACGACGACCTGACCAAGCACGCTGTTGCCTATAGGCAGATGTCACTGCTGCTACGTCGTCCACCGGGCCGCGAAGCTTATCCTGGTGATGTCTTCTACCTGCACTCACGTTTACTTGAGCGCTCAGCTAAGTTGTCCGATGATCTTGGCGCCGGTTCGTTGACTGCCCTGCCGATTATCGAAACTCAGGCTGGCGACATTTCGGCATACATTCCAACCAACGTCATTTCTATTACCGATGGTCAGATTTTCATGGAAACAGATCTATTCCATCAGGGTATTCGCCCGGCTATTTCAGCTGGTCTGTCAGTGTCGCGTGTTGGTGGTGCCGCTCAGACAAAAGCCGTTAAGTCGGTTTCTGGTAGCCTAAAGCTCGGACTTAGCCAGTTCCGTGAACTAGCTAGCTTCGCTCAGTTTGGCTCTGATCTTGACGAGGCAACTAAAAAGCAGATTGAACGCGGCCAGCGGCTAACGGAACTGCTCAAGCAGTCACAGTACAGCCCGCTATCGATTTGGGAGCAAGTCGTATCAGTTTATGTCGTCAACGAAGGTTTGTTTGACGAAGTTCCGGCCAGCAAGATTAAGCAGGCCCAGACCGCCCTGCTTAGCGGACTGGCTAAGACTCATAAGAAAGAAATGGATGAACTCAACAAGGGTGAATCCAAGTTCGAGGACTATAAAGACATCGTCAAGATCGTCAAAGATGCGGCCAAGAAAGCCAGTAAAGGATTTGAGGCTTAGTCATGGCGAGTACGAGGCAGCTTAAGGGGCGAATTCGTTCCGTTAAGAACACCAAGCAGATCACCAAAGCAATGCAGATGGTGGCAGCTAGCAAGATGCGTCGTGCTCAGGAGTCTACCAAGTCTTCTAGTCCCTACACCCATACTGCCAATGAGATTTTAGCCAGTCTTGCAAATCAGGGTGTGACGAGTGAGCACCCACTTTTTCAGGTGCGTGAAGTTAAGAAGCGCCTACTGATTGTCGTAACTAGCGACAAGGGCCTAGCGGGTGCTTATAACAGTAATGTGCTTAAAATGTTTGTGCGTGAACTAAAAGCAGATGACAAAGCTGGTATAGAAACAACAACCGTGGCGGTTGGTCGCAAAATTGCACAGTTTGCATCAAGGCTTAAAGATACTGCCGTTGGCGGAATCTACGAGAACTTGCCGGATCAGCCAACGGGCTCAGAGCTAGCTTCTATTATCGACTCAGCCGTCGACGTGTTCGAATTAGGCGAAGTTGATGCTGTTGACATGATTTACACCGAGTTCGTCAGTAGCATGACTCAGGTTCCAGTTGTTAAGCGCTTGCTGCCAGCTGGACACACTGAGGCCGAGATTTCAGACAACGTGCTCGAAGCTAAGTATGAGCCAAGTGCAGCGGCGGTGCTGGAGGGTATCGTTAGGCGGCTAGTCGAAGCTCAGCTTTACCAGGCGCTGCTCGATGCTAGGGCTAGCGAACACAGCATGAGAATGTTAGCCATGAAGAACGCCACTGACAATGCTTCTGACCTGGCTGAAGATTTGACTTTGGCGATGAACAAGGCCCGCCAGGCGGCTATCACCCAAGAATTAGCCGAAATTAGTGGCGGTACGGAGGCGATGAATTAGTTATGTGCACAATCAGTAAGGAGCAATTATGAGTAAAAATCAAGGTACAGTAATCCAGATCGTGGGCGTGGTCGTCGATGTTGAATTCGACGGCGATGTTTTGCCAAATATTTATGACGCGCTAACCATTGGCGAGGGCGAAAAAATGATTACGCTCGAGGTTGCTCAGCACCTAGACGAGCGTACCGTCCGTGCTGTGTCAATGCAGAGTACGGATGGCTTGAAGCGTGGTGCTACGGCAGTAGCTACCGGCGAGCCAATCGCAGTTCCGGTCGGCGATGAAACTCAAGGGCGCATGTTCAACGTTGTTGGTGAACCAATCGATGGTTTAGCTAAGCCAAAAGCTAAGACATCACCGATTCACCGTGACCCACCACCACTTAGCGAGCAGAGCAATAAGACTGAAATTCTAGAAACCGGCATCAAGGTCATCGACTTAATTGCGCCAATAGCCAAAGGTGGTAAGGTTGGCTTGTTTGGCGGTGCTGGTGTCGGTAAGACTGTTTTGATCCAGGAGCTAATTAATAACATTGCCAAATTCCACTCTGGCAACTCGGTTTTTGCCGGTGTTGGTGAGCGTACCCGTGAAGGTAACGACCTTTACTACGAAATGAAGGATGCTGGTGTTCTAGACAAGACTTCAATGGTGTTTGGGCAGATGAACGAACCTCCAGGGGCTAGGTTGCGTGTTGCTTTGTCGGGCCTGACAATGGCCGAAAGTTTCCGTGATCAAGGTAAGGATGTGTTGCTTTTCGTCGACAATATCTTCCGCTTTACGCAGGCTGGATCTGAGGTGTCTGCACTGCTTGGCCGCTTGCCGTCAGCTGTTGGCTATCAGCCTAACCTGCAACAAGAAATGGGCGCCCTACAGGAGCGTATTACATCTACTAAAAAAGGTTCGATTACGTCTGTTCAGGCTGTCTATGTTCCAGCCGACGACCTAACTGACCCAGCGCCTGCTACAACCTTTGCGCACCTGGACTCAACTATCGTGCTTAACCGTGGTTTGACGGAAATTGGTATCTATCCAGCGGTTGACCCACTCGATAGCTCATCAACCATTCTTGACCCAGAGATTGTTGGCCAGGAGCACTACGAGGTTGCTCGCGAGGTTCAGCGAGTCTTGCAGCAGTACAAAGAGCTTCAAGATATTATTGCCATCCTTGGCATGGAAGAGCTGTCTGATGATCAGAAGCAGATTGTCGGCCGAGCTCGACGTTTGCAGCGCTTTATGGCTCAGCCGTTCCACGTTGCGCAACAGTTTACTGGCAACCCAGGTACCTATGTGAAGGTTGAAGACACAGTTAAAGACTGTCGTGATATTTTGGACGGTAAGTACGATGACAAGCCAGAAAACTGGTTCTACATGTCCAACTCAGCCCTAAGCGAGCGCAAAGACTAAGGCGGAGGAGATTTTTGATGGATCTACAGTTAGTAACACTTGGCGGCATCAAAATGGACAGAGAGGTCTATAGTGTTAGTCTGCCAACAATTGACGGTGAGATTGGTATATTTCCGAGTCACGAGCCGCTAATTACCATGCTCAAAGATGGTGTGGCGACTGTTCGCGTCAACAAAGAAGACACAGATGATCAGTTGGAGTATTTTGCTATAACTGGTGGAGTGGCCGAAATCGGCCCGAAAAAAGTTAAGATTTTGGTAGATGAAGCTGATCGCGGCGATGAAATCGTCGAGGCTGAGGCAGAAGCCGCCTTGCAGCGTGCAATTGAGCTGCGCGAAAATGCCACTAACCAAATTGAATTAGAGAAGGCTCACCAGCTAGTTGATCGCCATACGATCAGACTTAACGTAGCGGGACTGCGTAGGCATAGCCGCAACCGTAGATAATTGACATAATATAATATCAGTTATATAATTATAAAATAATGTCCGAGCAGATATTCGCCAGTAAAGCCAGTAGAGGATCACAGTTAAGAATCTATCCTGTCGGAAACACGGAAGTGGGACCTGGTGCTAACGAGTGGTCGATTAAGAACGATGCCGGTTTATACGTGAGGAGTGACGTCGATTATGGTGTTATCGAAGAAAAATTACTTTACTCCACCCCAGATGTCACGCTAGACGAATGGCAACTTTGGGGCCAAAACAATTGGAAGCCACGACACGGCACAAAAGATGCCGCCATGCGATTCGGTAGAAAACTAGTTAGCGAGTACCAAGAGTATATCCATGAGTATATCAACGTAGCTAGCCTGCAAGACTCGCCAGATAGACTGGACGAGGAAAGAAAGCTCGTTTCGGAGGCTGGTGATGTCTTTTGGTGTGCTGCTAGTGGTGCGAGTAATGCAGGAGGTCGCCTAGAGTCCGCCTTGCGGTTGCACATATACAAAACTGCCGCAGAGACATCTGGTTCAACCTTGGGTCAGCATGAAAACGCCTCACCATTCGTGGTACATCTGGCTGAGCTAGCCCTGTCAGACGTCAAGCCAGTCACCTTAGGCGACATTGATGCGCTTTTGGACTTAGGTTTTGTGCCTGCTTCAATAAACAAAAAATTCGACACTAGTAGTCACCGACAAGTGTTGGTGGATGCTGATTCTAATCTACACAAGAGGAGTTTTGAGCGTGTTGATGCTCAATTTGCTCTCCAGATTCAACAATATGGAGTTGAAGATATTATTGCTCATAATCACCGCGGCGGCTACGAATCTTACGAAATGCATTCTGACAGAATTGCCGAACTTGCTATCGGTACTATGATTGACATCGCCTATAAATCGTATGCTTTGGCTGGCGCGCATTTTTCGACAATAATAAGGGCAAATTATAAAAAACTATCTGGAAGAGTCGAAAATAATCTGATTGACCGCGAAGATGGTGTGCGTCCAGAACACTTGCTGTAAGTGAAACTGTATATTGACCGTAATATGGCATCTACGTCGTGTATGTTAACGGTGGCTACAGACTTTACAAATTACGAAACAGTGTTTATGATAATAACATCACAAATAACGTGGAGGTAACAATAATGTTTCGTAAAAATAAACTCGCGATGCTCGTGAGTGAGTTTTTGGGTACGGCGCTGCTAACGCTCGTTGTACTTGGAGCTCTAAGGACGCAAGCAGGCGGATATTTCGTAGCCGTAGGAGCTGGCCTTATGCTCGCTGTTTTGGTGCTGGCATTAGGCGGCATCTCAGGTGCGCTTTTCAACCCAGCTATTACGATTGGCCTATGGTCGATTCGTAAGATCAAGGCTCTACAAGCCCTAGCTTATATCGTAGTCCAGTTTGCTGGTGCGATGGCTGCATGGTATCTGTTTGTCTACCTGACCAAGCTTGACACTAGCATGGTTACGCACGACAAAGTCACCGAACTAGTTTCTCGCCCAATGTTGGCTGAGGCAGTTGGTACATTTATCTTTGGTTTTGCTCTAGCGGCAGCTGTCTACCAGAAGTTTGCTGGTGGCCGTAAAGCGTTTACTATCGGTGCTGGTCTAACAGCCGGTGGTTTGGTTGCTTCACTGGCAGCCGCTGGTTTCTTGAACCCAGCCGTTGCTCTAGCTATGCAGCAATGGAACATCTTCACCTACATGATTGCTCCAATCCTTGGTGCAGTTCTAGGTATGAACCTTTATAGCTTGCTATTCGTTCAGACCGAAGTAGCTGAAGTTGCTGAGGCAAAGGAACAAGTCCGTGAACTTAAGGCTGCTGAAGCAGTAGCAGTTGCTAAGCCAAAGACTGTTAAGGCCAAGGCTGCAACCAAGAAAGCTCCAGCTAAAAAGACTACAGCTAAAAAAGCTCCAGCTAAGAAGAAATAATCAATTCTAGCTAAATTAAAGCCGACGGCTGAAAGGTCGTCGGCTTTGTTTTGATACAAATGGGACTAGCGCCGACCTCTAATCAATATCAGATTATCGTGTCACCATCATGCTTCATCTTCTACTTCTCTAGCGATAAGCAATAAACGAAGTACCGTAAACTCCTATTGGCTTACTTTGGCAATCAAGTCTTTCTCAAATTGCTTGACGGCCGAAACGGTGTCACCGTAGTTAGAAGTGTCGGGTAGTTCTAGCGCCTGGACAGATTGCCACATGGCTTCTAATAGCTTTTTGACTTCGCCCAGTCGCTTGTCGTTAAAGGGCAGGTTTAGGTGTATTATGTTGCCGTCGTGGTCTGGTTCGACAAAGACGAGCTTGCCGCTGTCGATGCTCCAGCCTTTGTAGGCGCCAGACGCTTCGATTAGAATCTTGTAACAATATAGCTGTAAAGCGTATTTGTGTAGTTTTATGCTATCACCACGCCACTTAGTTTCGGCTGCTCCAGTTTTAAAATCTACTACAGTTATCGTCTTGTTATCTTCGTCTAGCTCCAGGAGGTCGATTTTGCCTCCGAGCGCTACAGGACCAAGTTGGATAGCCTGACCGGGGAACGATTTTTCGGGTATGTCATCTGGTTTGAATTGATGCTGTGCCATGAACACTTCCAAGGCCTGTTTGGCCCGTTTTTTCTGTTTAGCTCGCTGTTCGTCGGTTAGTGACGATCGATCGATTAGGGCGGCTGCATGTTCGGTCACCGCATCTGCGTTTGACAGAGTACCGTTTTTATTGAGCTCTAGCTGGACCCATTCCAATGTCTGGTGGATGGCATTGCCAAAGCTAGCGTCTTCGCTGTCGGCACCCGGAAAACCAAGTAGTGTATTGAGCAAAAAGCTTTCAGGTCCAGCGTATTTCAGGTCAAGAAAGCTAGTTAGGTGTGTTGGGCTAAGTTTATAGGTAGTCAAGCGGTCACTGAGCATAGCGCGCAGCTCGGCGGCAGGTGCTTGTAGGTGGCGGGCTTGCCAGTCGGTTAAAACTGCCTCGACTGGCGCTAGTGCGGCTTGACCGTCGCGGCGTAGGTTAAATGGCTCAGGTATGTTTCTTGAAATCAACTGCCCAGTTTCGGTTTCCGATTCATCAAAGTATTTACACGACTCAGTTTTCTTGCCGGCAAAGGTTGACTCAAAACTAGTTAAGTACAAGCCTTGACGTGCCCTGGTTAGAGCAACAAAAAATAGTCGTAGTTTTTCGTCTTCAGTCGTGCCGGCATGTCGAATGTGGCTAAGGTTTGACGGCAGTGTTAAATAGTTCGAAGCGCTGCTTGATTTCGACCCCCATACGTCGTCGTGGCAGCTAATCAAGAAGACGTGCTTCCATTCTAGTCCTTTGGCCTTATAGACACTCATTAATTCAACTGCGTCCAGGCTTTGGCGGTATGGGCTGGTGTTGGTCATCTGGACTTCGGCCGATTGATACATTTGAACGAGTTTCACGAAATCATCGAGGTAAAAAGTTTGGCCAGCCGACAACTGTCGATCACTTAAGTTGGCGCCCAGAACTTTCAGCTCGCTAATCATGTCGAGCATCGAACTGTCGTTGGCCGAAAGGTAAAAATCGCGGAATGGGCTACGGACGCTTGGTAGTTTTTTGTCGCCCGTCTGGACGGCGGTTGTGCCAACTAACGCGTCGATAATTGCCTCGGCCGGATCAATTTTGGCGCGACCAGCCAAGGTTAAGACTAAGAGAATGGCGTGTCTGAAGGCTGGGCTTTCAAGTAGCAGTTCTGGCCAAGATTTACGCTCAGAGCGAGTTTTTAGTGCAATCTGCCAGATGTCGGTTACCGAAAATTCCCAAAAATCGTAACTTAGCACCTCTGGCCACAGGCTATCAGCTAGACTGAAGTTTTGGTCGCTAACAGCTTTAACTAGGCGCATCATTGTTAGGAGCTGCCTTATTCTGGCCGATTCCAAGATGTCTTCGCGCTTTTCGTAGGCTACCGGTACGTCCAGTTTTTGTAAGAATGGCACTAGCGGCTCAAGATATTTGTGCTTTGGCGCCAAGACGGCGATATCGCTAGCGGCTACTCCGGAGTCAATAAGCTGCTTTATTTGTTCGGCTACGCCAGCTCGCTCACTAACATCACTATCGTAGTGGCGACGGTCGATGGCGGTTGTCTGATCTTCGGCGTTTGATTTAATATCTTTGGTGATTCCGGGCAGCGAGCTAACCAGTCTAGCTTCAATCTGCTTAGATACATTTGCCGCTAAGCTCAAAATTGGTGCAGTCGAACGATAGTTTTCGGTTAGCGATATAATTTCGACGCCTTTATACATCGAGGCAAAGTCTAACATGTTGCTATAGAGCGCGCCCTGGAAAGCGTAGATAGCTTGGTCATCATCGCCAACAGCTAGGACGTTCGGTCGACCTTCGTGGACTGGATTATTGGTTAGCAGTTCGACTAGTCGTAGCTGTGATGCGTTGGTGTCCTGGAACTCATCAAGCAAAATGAACTGATGCTGTTCCTGTAGGCTAAACCGCAGATCATCGTTGTTTTCGAGCAAATGGATCGAACGCAAAATCATATCATCGAAGTCATATTGACCGGACTTCGCTAGTTCTTGGTCGTAGGCTTCGACGACCCCTGCTAGTGCTTGGATGCGGCGCGATGCCAAGTCACCTGCGAGGCGGAAATGATTATTGGCATCTTTTTCTAACCAACGGTTCTTCCAGGCGGTTAAGGTTTTAGTCGATTTGGCCTCCTCAGCCTCCTCTAGCGCTGTTTCTAGTTCTTCGGCGGCCAAAACCGTTAGCGGCTGGACTTCGCCAATCGGCTTAGTTGGCCTAACTTGGAGTGCTTCTAATACTGTTTGCCATAGTGGCAGGGCGACATCTAGCTTTGAGGGCATGCGAGCGGCGTATGGCTCTAGTAGCTTGTTAATTTCGCTAGAGGTGTCGGCAATAACCTGACGGTTGTCCTGGCCGATCTGCCTGAGCTCTTCAGGTGAAATCAGCCCCCTCTTGGTTTCACTGATAGTCGCCGCAAGGTCTTTTAGGTGATATCTGGCTTGTTTAATCGGGCTGCCGTAGTCTACGCGGTCGATAATTTTTTCCAGGATTTCATGCTTGCCAAGCTCGTCAACCGGACGCTCGAGCCGAAGATTTAAGAAATACTCCGGAAAGCGCCGCAAGATCGAACCGCCGAAGGCGTGGTAGGTGCTGATGTTGACGTCGTAGGCCTCTGCGCCGATGAACCGCTTTAGGCGGTCGCGCATGTTCTTGGCGCCATTTTCTGTAAAGGTTAAACAGAGGATATTGCTGGCGGATACATCGGTCTTTTTTAGGATGTTAGCGACTCTGGCGCCGAGCAGCTGGGTTTTGCCCGTACCTGGACCGGCAATGACTAAAACAGGCCCATAAATAGTTTCAACGGCCTTGGTTTGGTCCGGATTTAGTTGTTTGAGCGCTTTTTCGAATGCATGGTTGGTCTTAGTCATTCCTATAGTATAACTCCTGAAAAGCTATCAAACATATAAAACAGATACATAATTAAACTTGACAAAAACACAAGCATGGTGTATAATGCTAGATATGGAGACTGTGGAATTAACTATTTCTATGCTCGAAACCCTTTTCAGGGGCCGCGATATGGCTGATAACCAGGGTATGGCTTTGCCTGGAGGTGAATATTTGACTAACAGCGAGCTACGCTTGCTATTTGAGTCATATACTCAGGGCTAGATTAATCATATAATCGAATCACTATCTGTTCGGGTGCATTTATTATGCGCCCGTTTTTTATTGCTTAAGTTAAAGTGTTAAACTAAAGCGATGGAATTAAAGGTTATTCGTAAGGTTTCCCTGCCCAAAAAGCTTCTGCTGATTGGTTCATTCATTGCCGCCGCAGCATTAATCGCTATTTTGGTTTACGGCGGCATGTTCCCAGTTAAATACCTAGCTGTCGCTGGTGGATTATTGCTATTGTTCTGGTTGCTTCTGTTTTTTTGGTTAACCAAACTATCGCGTCCGGTAGCTAGTCGTATTTTTGCTTACCTGTTCGGACTGATATTTATGGTTGGTACGGCTTACGGCGCTTACGCTGCCTTTACTAGTTTTAGGTTGCTCGACAGAATGACCAAAAATAGTGGTCAGGTGTTAAAGTTCTCGGTGATCACATTGAAGGATAGTCAGTATAAAAATATCGATCAAATTGCTGGGCAGCCAATTGTTGGCGCCGAGCAGGACAGAAAATATGTTGATCAGGTGGCTAGTCAGACTAAGGCTGGACAGGTTGAGTACCTTGCAAGTAATGCCGAACTGGTCCTACCGTTGATGCAGAAGAAAAAGGACTTAATTGTTTTCAACGAAAGCTTCCGTGATCTTGTCGATGCAGTTTATCCAAAGTTCACAACCGAAAGCCAGGTTCTAAAAACCTTTGAGTTTTCTATTGAAACTTCGACCGCCAAGCCCCTCTTCGACAAGAGTCAAGTGTTTAATGTCTATATTAGTGGTATAGATACATTCGGACCGATCACCACCGTGTCGCGGTCCGATGTTAACATTGTTGCCACGGTTAATATGAAAACCAAAAAGATTCTGTTGACTTCTATTCCGCGCGACGCCTATGTGTCGATTCCTCTGGGTGGCAATAACCAGAAAGATAAATTAACACACGCTGGTATTTATGGCATCGAAACGTCCGAGGCGGCTGTGTCGAAGTTGCTGGGCGTGGATATAAACGCTTACGGCCGAGTTAACTTCACGACTCTCATTAAGCTGGTCGATAAGATTGGTGGTGTTGATGTTGATAACCCAGTAGCGTTTAGGGCTGGTGAATACAACTTCCCTAAGGGCATGTTGCATTTGGACGGCAAGAAGGCTCTAGCCTACTCACGCGAGCGCAAGAGCCTGTCTGGCGGTGATAGTGACCGCGGTGTTAACCAAGAGCGAGTACTGAAGGCGATTTTTAACAAGGTAGCCTCCCCTGCTATTTTGACTAACTATCAGAGTGTTCTTGGTGTGGTCGAGGAGTCTGTTCAGACGAACGTGCTAAGAAGCGATATTAACAAATTTGTTAACCTACAGCTGAACTACGGTGGTGATTGGGATATTTCCATGCAGAACATTACTGGCCGCAGCCAGCGAGGTCTCAAATCCTACGCCATGCCAAACAATGATTTGTCGATGTACGTCCTCGATCAGGGGTCGCTAACGTCAGCTATCGACAAAATTAACCAAACAATGTACGAAAAATAGCGATTATTCTTAAAGTCTCGCTCCGGCTCTCGTGCAATTATTACTAAGCGGTATAGCTTAGAGGTATACGAGGAGTGCCTCAAGGAAGTGTCAGCATCTCGCAAGGTTAAATTCTGATAACAAATGAGATGTTTATTATGAATAA
>CAZKNP010000017.1:0-13169 GCA_964554245.1 uncultured Candidatus Saccharibacteria bacterium
CGAAGGTTCGCGTGAAGATTTCCCACGCATGAGCGTGAAAAACAGACGGGAGCTGGTTGGGTTCAAGAACTCGGATGATGAATTTGATGTTGACGAAGCAGGTGTGATTGGCGGCGGCAAGCATTTGAAGCCAGAAGCTGTCAATAAGATGGTAGAAGAATTTGGTGATGATGTAGTGTTTTTTGATGGACGGAATGAGCACGAATCTCGTGTTGGTAAATTCAAGAACGCAATTGTGCCAGATACACGCACCTCGCGGGATTTTATCGCTGAGCTTGAGAGTAGCAAGTATGATGACCTGAAGGACAAAAAGGTCATAACCTATTGCACTGGCGGTGTGCGCTGTGAGGTTATCTCGGCAATGATGAAAAAGCGCGGCTTCAAAGAGGTTTATCAAATAGACGGCGGCATTGTAAAGTACGGTGAAAAATACGGCGATGATGGTCTGTGGGAGGGCGCTCTTAGGGTTTTCGATAAACGTATGACGATGACTTTTTCCGACAAAGCCAAAACAATCGGTGAATGTATACACTGCAAGGGTAAGACGAGTAATTTTGAAAACTGCGCCAATCCGGCATGTAATGAGTTGGTGGTGATATGCGAGTCATGTAAAGAAAAACCAGATTTGGTCTATCATCAATCGGCTTGCAAAGTTGTGGCGGTTAAATAATTGATGAGCACAGTTCTGCGAATTCGGCGTTTCGGCGATCCGATCTTACGCGCCGAGGCTAAGCATGTTTCCTCGGAAGAAATCAAGAGTCCGAAGTTACGGAAATTAATCAATAACATTCGAGAAATAAATAAAGATAGCCAGTACGGTGTTGGCTTGGCGGCGCCGCAGGTTGGCGTGGATGTAGCACTGAGTATCATTGGCATTAGACCAACGCCTAACCGTCCAAAACTTGAGCCGTTCGAGCAGGTTATAATTAATCCTGCGTACACTGGAGTCGGCGAGAAGGTAGATTTGTGGGAGGGTTGCATGAGCTGCGGTACCGCTGAGGATGTTTTGTATGCTCAAGTTCCTAGATATGAGTCAATCAAAGCCGAATGGCTTGATGAGAATGCTGTGCGTCACACAAAGACACTTAGTGGTTTTGTGGCTCATGTTTTTCAGCATGAAACTGATCACTTAAACGGTGTGTTGTTTGTTGACTTGGTCGAAGATACCTCAACCTACATGATGGCCGATGAATACCGCCAGCGAATCGTAAATAATAAGGAGTAGAGTTTATGCCACATATTCACACCGAGCCGGGTCAGCGAGATATGACGGTAAGCGCCTATGTGCTTAGGCGAGAGCCGGGTAAGTGGTTGTGTCTACTGCACTTTCATAGGAAACTTGGCAAGTTGATGCAGGTTGGTGGACATATTGAACTTGACGAAACACCCTGGCAAGCAGTGGCGCACGAGCTGGAAGAAGAAAGTGGTTACAGTGTGTCTGAGTTGTCTTTGGTATTACCAGCGAACGATCGAGTTGAGTTAGTTAATAGCATCGTTCACCCGGTGCCGTTCACTATGAATACGCATAACGTTGGCCATGGTCATTATCACTCCGATTTGTGCTACGGTTTTGTGGCGGAAGACGCTCCTAAGAGTGAAGTTCATGAAGGTGAATCGGATGACGTTCGTTGGCTGGAACTAAACGCACTTAAGCAATTGGTCGAGAGCGGTGAAGCCCTAGCCGATGTGGCGGTGATGTATGAATTTCTTTTATCCAAGGTCGAAGATTGGGAGCGGGTGGGGGCGGCTGAATTTTCACTTGAGTTGCCGACGCAGTCAGAGGTTGAGTACAGGAATATTAAGTAGCCATAGCCATATTTAGTGACAATAATTTACTACTTGACTTTTTACAGTACCTTACATAACATAGAACTATGTGGCGATAAGCTACCTTAAATATTAAAGAAAGGAATCTATGGAGCAGGATGATGCCAAAAGCTACGCAGCCCAGCTCAGCACCCAATTAAGAAAAGGTTTCTTAACTTATTGTGTGTTGAAGGTTTGTTCGCACGGGTCGAAATATACCAGCGATATAATCACAACTCTTCGTGAGGCTGATTTAGTGGTGGTAGAGGGAACGATCTATCCGCTGTTGAGTAGGCTGCAGAAGGATGGTTTGCTTGTACACGAATGGCAGGAGAGCGAGCTTGGACCGCCTCGTAAATATTATCATGCAACTGAATTTGGAGAAGCAGTCATGTTCAATATGGAGTCTGACATTGCGGCCCTAAATACAACTCTAAAAAAGATTTAAGGAAGCAGAGATTATGAATGAAATTAACAGAATACATATAGCAAAAATACCCTACAACATTGAAACCACGGCACAAAAGCGCCTTAGTGAATATTTAAGCGCTATCCGTAAGTCTCTCAAGGCCGACGATGATACGATGCGTGAGATTGAGCTACGTATGACAGAGATTCTGGCGGACCGGGGTGTTAGGGTGGAGATGACGGTCACTGATGATGATGTTGACCAGCTTCAAATGCAGCTTGGTGATCCAAAGGATTTTGCGGGTGACGATGAAATGGCGGAATCAACGACTGATCAACCAGTTAAGCGTTTTATGCGCAATACATCCGACGCTAAAATAGCCGGTATCTGTTCGGGCATCGCTTCTTACTTTGGTTGGGATGTGACCTTGGTGCGAGTGGTGATGGCGATTCTAGCCATACTAACTAGCGGCGCGATGATTTTGGCGTACATCATTATGTGGATTGTTACGCCAGCTGCTCAAACCGCTTCTGACAAGCTAGAGATGGCAGGAAAGCCGATTACTCTTGGTGCTCTGCAGCAGGTAGCCACAAGCGACAAGCCGCGCACCGAGCCAATTTTGCTGAAACTTCTGCGCTACATGCTGGGCATTGGTTTGATTTTTGCTTCAATTGTCGCTCTATTAATTGTGGCGGGCGTATTGGGTTTTAGTAGTGTGAACTGGAAAGACTTAACATCAATTGCCGAGCCTGGTGTAGTTGTATTGCTACTCGGCTTGATGGCGCTCGGTGGAATTGCCCTGCAAGTATTTTTTGCGCTATGGGCGAATATCGTTTTAACGAAAAAAATGACAACCGGCAAGATCATTGCCATTGCCGTAGTGTCGGTGATCGGTGTGACCAGTTTCACAACTGGTGCGGCGGCTTCAGCCGGTAATATCAATCGATTCCTGCAGAAGGTTAATCAGGTGACAGAGGTTTCGCTGGTTGATTCACCGAGTTTGATTGAGGGTGCGAAAACACTCGAGATTGTCAATGACGCGACTCGTGTTGAGTACCGAGTGGTTAGCGATAATTACCGTGCCAGCTACGACCGCAATGATTACCTCGTAAAATCATCAAAGGTCAAACTTACGCGGGACGGCGACGCCTTGAAAATCATGGCTACTGCGCCTTCAGATAAGGACTGCAAAAAAGGTAGCCTCGTTAGTTGCGTTGGCATGCATACACGTGTGGTAATCTATGGGCCGGCGCTAGAGTCTATCAACTCCCAAGGGGCCTTCGTTGAGTATGTCACTAATGGGCAAGAAAATTTAACTATCGATTCCGGTCAAGGGGCGATGGTGTCGCTGGATGGCAGTAGTGCCATAAACTCATTAACTATTAAGGGCGATGGACCGTATGCTGTTGACGCTGAAGATGTTAAGCTCGGCGTAGTTGCGGTTGAATTGGAGCGGGGTGATGTCGATCTGGGTACCGTTGAGTCACTAGAAGTGCGTACGGATAGCCGTTTTTGTAAGGAAAAACTTAACATTGACATTAATCAGGCTAAAACGATCACCGTTAATGGTGGGCAGTGGTCAGAAAGCAGTAATTCTGACTGCGTGTCGATTGACGTTGATGATGACGAAGATTATATCTACGAGTAGTAGTGTCTAAGATATGGCAACCCGGAGCAGGCGGTAGAATGCTCCGGGTTATTCATTTAAGTTACAATATAGATCATGACTGATAACCTAGAACGTAAACTTGCAGAGTTGCCTAAAGATCCAGGTGTCTATTTTCATAAGAATTCTGCCGGCGAGATTATTTATGTTGGAAAGGCGGCAATTCTCAGAAACCGGGTGCGGCAATATTTTCAGGCCTCGCGTTACCGCGATCCAAAAACCGAGGCGTTAGTGGCTGAGATTGCTGATATTGATTGGATGGTGGTCGAAAGTGAGCTGGAGGCACTTTTTTTGGAGGCCGAGATGGTTCGTAGGTATATGCCGGCTTACAATATTTTACTGCGCGATGACAAAGCCATGGGCTATATCCGTATCGATATTTCGAGTGATCATCCAACGGTCAGCACAACTAGGCGACCGCTTGACGACGGAGCTCGTTACTTTGGGCCATATCTTAGCATGTATAGCGTTAGTCAGGCGCTTAGGTTGCTTAGGCGAATATTCCCATATGCCACACGCAGAAGTGTCGGTCAGAAACGGGTTAGTCTGCATTATCATTTGGGAATGGATCCGGGATTGGAGCAGGGCAAAACAAGCCTCGAGGAGTATAGAAGTAATCTGAGAAGCTTAATTGCAGTTATCGAGGGACGTCGCAGTGACGTGCTGAAATCAATTGAAAAAGACATGAAGATGGCGGCTAAGGATCATGATTTCGAACGGGCGGCCATGCTCAGAAACAGACTGCAGAACCTGCAAAATCTTGGCAAACAAGCTATCTTTAGCGACAAAGAATTTCTTGATATCAGCAAAGATCAAGCGCTCGTACAGCTACAGACCTTGTTGTGTTTACCTGAGCCGCCCAGGCGAATTGAGGGTTATGATATATCACATATGTCTGGCAAGAACGTTGTAGCCAGTATGGTCGTGTTTACGAACGGTGTTAGTAACCGAACTGAGTATCGCAAGTTCAAGACTAGCGAAAGAAATGATGATTACGGCAACATGAAAGAGACATTATTGCGCCGGCTGAGCGATAAAAACCGCAAGGCGTGGGGCTCACCGGATTTGATCTTGATTGATGGTGGCGCCGGCCAACTTGCGTCAGCCATATCTGCGCTTAAAGAGCGTGCAGTATCGTGTCCGATTATTAGTGTGGCAAAGCGCGAAGAAGAGATGATTATTCACAAGACGGATTCTGGTATCAAGACCGATTATCTCGACCAATTAATCACCTCACCAATTGAAGGGGTTGAGGTCGTGTTGAATGGGGGCATCTACACGATTAACTTGCACGTTGGCCAGTCGAACGCTGGAGCTCATTCAAAGAACTTGCGCGGTGGTCTGACCAAAAGCCCTTTTATAGATACAGTTAAGCTGATCCAAAGAGTTCGCGATGAGTCTCATCGTTTTGCAATCTCCTATCATAACACACTTAAGGTAAAAAGTCAATCAAAGAGCTTGCTGGATGACATTCCTGGAGTTGGCCCGACTACTCGCAAAAAGCTAATTCGTGCTTTCGGTAGCTTGCGCGGAGTTACAAAAGCTAGTCAAGAAGAACTTTCAGGGGTGGTTGGGCCGAAATTGGCCGGGGTCATTATAAACTATGTAAAGACAGAGTCGGTGGATTCATGACCGCCAGGACGCATGACGTCGCAGCGGCGGCTACACTGCTGGCGGCAGTGGCTATCTTTAAGGTTGATGATATTACCGCTACGACAGCCCTAATTGCGTTGTTGGCTAACCAGATCGGTGGAATTGCGCCAGATATCGATCAGCCAACGGCCCCACTTTGGCGTAATTTACCAGTTGGGAAGTATTTTGGTCGCGTTTTTGGGGCGCTGATCGGTGGCCATCGCTTCTTAAGCCATTCGCTTGTTGGTGTTGTGCTCTTCGGAATATTGTCTTGGGCGTTTCTTCAGCTAATCGAGCCGATCCTACCTGCCGTTGACTTAGGTTTTATCTGGTTTGCTTTTCTAGTGGGTGTGGCTTCCCATTTGTTTATGGACATGCTTACAAAAGAAGGTGTGCCACTTTTACTGCCATTGCCGTACAAATTTGGCATTCCACCCTGGAGGTCTTGGCGCATTACCACTGGCAAAAAAATCGAGAACTTTGTTGTCTTGCCATTACTGACCGCACTGGTGGTTTGGCTGGCGGCTGATCAATACGATGCTTTGGCGCAAATAATACGCAACAGAACTTAGTCGTCTGCTTCGGTCTTTGGCTCGTAGGTAGTTTTTTTGCTGACACTGAAGCGCTTTTTGGCATGCATAGCTGCAGCTACTATTGCTAGCAGCGCCAGGAAGATTACATATGACCCACGGTCAAGTAAGCTGGCAGAAACGATGTCATGAGTCGAAACACCGTGTAATTTCTGGGTAAAGAGCAGGAAGGTTTCGCGTATACCAATACCATCTGGAGTTAGCGAAACGAAAAGGGCGAAGTTAGCACCGCCGGCATACGATATGACTTGACCAAACGATACCTTGGCACCAATAGCCGCTAGTTCTATGGCGTAGCGAACGGCCACAAATGACACTTGTAGAAATGTTGCCAGGCCAAGGACGCCTAATTTGCGAGGGGTGATAAATAGGTTTTTCCCAGCTGATTTTGACCGCGACGAATAAAGCCTTAACACTCCGTAGCAAACAGCTCCAACCGCCATGAGCGCCAGTAAGCTGATCCACCAAGGTAGAACACCAATGACTAAGAATAGGGCGCTAATTATCGCAAAAAATGCATAGCCTATAAGAGTTATAAAGGTGTAATCCCGGATTCTAACTTTATGTTTAGCTTTTAGGTAGCCGGCACGAACGCCCGGCCCGCTTTGTAATGGTCCAAAAAAGTTTGCCAGCGATGAATAGATAGTGAGTAGTAGGCTTTCTCTTTTATCTAGTTCAACATTACACATCTGGGCTGAAACGTGGTTGATGACGGCGACGATACAAATTAAGACGAAATTAACAGCAATTAGCGCCACGATTACGCTCGGATGGACCTCGAACAGACGCGTTATGTACTCTGGGTGTTTTTTAAAATAGTAAATAAAAGCTAAGACAGTAGCAGCTAATATGGCGACTACTAAAAAGGGTTTTGTTTTTTTAAATATTCTTCCAAATGATTTGCTGTTCATTGGTTATTTCTTGGAGGTAGACTTTGATTCGAGATAGAGCTTCTTGGTTATTTCCAGCTGTTTTTCTAGAGTGATGCGGTTGATGCGGATAAGATCGGCGATAACGCCTAGGGCGAAGCAAATAATCGCGCCAATCATCAGGACGAGGCCAAAGATCAGCGATTGGATATGGCCACCGGCTTGGCCGTCGAAAAAGCCCCACAAAAATCGTCCGAATGGAATTAGGCCGAGGATAGTTAGGACAAGTCCGGCGGTCAAGAATAGGGTATACGGTCGGTACATGACGAAGGCACGGAAGATAGCGGTGCCGCTCTTCATGACGTGCTCGGCGCTGCTGTTGAAGAGGCGAGATTCGCGGGTCTTAGGATTGACATTGATTTTGATAGCCTTAGTGCTAATGCCGCTATTACCAGCTTGGATGATTGTTTCCATGCAGTAGCTGAAGCGGGTGTTAACACGCATTTTTATGGCTGTTTCTCGGCTGTATGCGCGGAAGCCACTTGGGCCGTCTGGCAGATCGGTTTTAGCTGCCTTGTTTAGTACCCAGGTGCCAAGTTTCTGGAAGAGCTTTTTGCCGGCTGAGAAGTGGGCTATTTTTTGAACCTGTCGGTCGGCAACAACCATATCGACTTCGCCGTCCATGATTGGCTGAATAAGACGTGGGATGTCCTCACTTGGGTACTGGTTATCGCCGTCGGTGTTGACGATAATGTCGGCGCCAAGCTCAAGGCATTTTAATAGTCCGTCTTGGAAGCTTTGCGCTAGGCCACGTCTTTCTGGATGGATAACGAAATGTTTAACGCCATGTTTCTTTGCGACATCAACGGTCTTGTCGGTTGAGCCGTCGTCAATAACCACAATATCTATGCTACTAATTCCTGGAATTGATTTCGGCATGGTGGCCAGCACCAATGGCAGAGTTTCTTCTTCATTGAGGCATGGTATTTGAATACACAGTTTCATTTCGTCTCCTTCAAAGTTGTTCCCATTATAGCAAGACTTGAAGTGAATTATCTACGCAAAGCAGCTAGGGGGTGCTAAAGATAAGGGCTAGTCACGACTAAAGGCATCGCGGGTATAGACTTTACTGCGGACATCTTCTAGATCTGGTGTTAAGCGGTTAGCGACAATCACATCTGACCGACTCTTGAAATCTTCTAGGTCTTTTGCAATCTGTAGACCTTCAAATTCCTCACCCTCAAAGGTTGGTTCGTAGATGATGACGCTATGTCCTGAAGCCTTGATATGGCTAATGACTCCCTGGATTGAGGATTGGCGGTAATTGTCAGAGTCCATTTTCATAGTTAGACGGTAGATGCCGACGGTTTCAGGTTGTCGGGCGGTGATTTGATCGGCGATATGCTTCATTCTTGTGGTGTTTGAGCTAACGATAGCGCCCATTAGGTCGTTTGGTATGCCGTCGAAAGAAGCGAGTAGTTGTTTGGTATCTTTTGGCAGGCAATAGCCGCCGTATCCAAATGAGGGGTTGTTATAGTAGTCGCCAATGCGAGGATCGAGACTAATGCCCTTAATTATTTTTGATGCATCGAAGCCATTGAGCTCAGCGTAAGTGTCTAGTTCATTAAAGTAAGCAACGCGCATAGCTAGGTAGGTGTTTGCGAACAACTTCAGAGCTTCGGCTTCAGTCGAATTCATAAAAAGAACAGGTGTTTCTGGGTCTAGGCTGCCTTCGAGCAGTAGATTGGCGAATTCTAGGGCTCGCTCTGATTCCTCGCCGACAATAATTCGTGATGGGTGCAAGTTGTCGTAGAGGGCCTTGCCTTCGCGTAAGAACTCGGGCGAGAACATGATGTTTGGACTTGCAAACTTTTCTTTAGCTTTTTCGGTGTAGCCGATTGGGATGGTCGACTTTATGACTATCGTCGTATTGGGATTAACTTTAGTGACGGTTTCGATGACACTATCGACGCTAGAGGTGTCGAAGCTGCGGGTGTCGGTGTCATAATTCGTGGGCGTGGCAATAATTATAAAGTCGGCTTGCCTGTAAGCCGACTCGCTGTTTGTAGTAGCCGTTAAATTTAAGTCATGATTTGATAAATATTCTTCAATTTCTTTATCGGCTATCGGTGATTTTTTATTATTAATTAAATTGACTCGTTCTTCGTTTACGTCTACTGCTGTAACTTGGTGGCGCTTTGCTAGTAATACAGCATTCGACAGTCCGACGTAGCCAATACCAACAATCGTTATGTTCATGGAGCTAGTATAGCGCACTAGAGAGGGCTTGCGAGCAGAAAATGTAAGAGTACAATCATAAGCAAGAACAGCTAACATGGGAGCGTGGCTATGGACGATAATTCAATACAAAACCCAAACAAGGATTCTTTTGGGGGTGAGACTGTGGTTGACGAGCCTATGGCCGCCACTGCGTCGGAGCGATCTGTGTCAGTGGTGTCGCCGGTAAAAAATAGTACGCGATCCGGTTTTTGGCTGGCGCTCACCTTGGTTTTGATCGGAGCTGGTGCGTTCGGCGGGTATTATCTTGGTCAATCGACGTCCGATAGTCAGTCTGTTGAGGTCAAATCCAGCACCGCGCAAAAACAAACTAAGTCGGAGTCTACGCCGTCAAAAACACAGTCAGTATTATCTGTGGGCTATCCGTTCGGAACCGATAAGAGGGTTACAATAAACTTAGGCGTGCCTAGTAGCTTGCAAGCGATCGAGAGGCGGTCTACTAATCAAGATCAGGGATATGTCTATGCTTTTAGTGATAAGACAAATGCCGAAATGGGACGATGGATTTTTGGCAATCCGAAGCTCTCTGGATCGGATAGCGTGGCGGGGGATGTATCAATAATCCACATTGAAGATGCTTGGTTAGGAAAAACAACGGCAAAACAAGAGTTTGCTGGCTCGATGGCGCCGCTTCTTAAGTATGACTTAACAACACCCACTAAAAAGACTGAGTCATTTAGTGCTATTGAAAAGAAGACTACAGAGGACGCCAGCGATGCGAAAAAAGGCTTCACAATCGCTGCTAATAATGGCAAATTGAACGTTTCTTATGAGGCTGTGCATGTCCGGCAGGCTACCGGAACTTATTCGCCAGTTCTCCAGCTGTCTGGTTACGGTGTAGTTGACGGTCAGAAGTACGTGATGATTGGTTACCTGAGGCTGGTTGACCGGGAGTATGATGCTGCCGAAGCCGATACTCTGGCCGATAAATTTGCTAGCGGCAATATTCCAGAGGAAACACAGAAGTTAATCGACGACTACGTAGATGCACTCAAGAACACAACTATTAAGTCTGAGAAGAAGTAGTAATATTCCTCATGTGCTAACATAGGCACATGAAACTAAAGTCCTTGGCTGATGTAGAGAAGGTTTTGTCGCCATACTATGAGGTGGCTAAGCAAACCATGGGCAAAGATATTACGACAGATCGCACCAAGCGCCTGATGGCTCATATAGGCAATCCCGAAAAACGGCTCCGCGTAGTTCATGTGGCTGGTACCAGTGGCAAGACGTCAACGACTTATTATATTTCCAGGTTACTAAATATGACTGGCGCGAAAGTCGGCAGTACGGTTTCGCCGCACATCGAGAAAATTAGCGAGAGAGTACAGATCAACGGTGTTCCGTTGGCGGATGATGTTTTTTGCGGTTACATGGAAGACTTTTTAGCTCTAATCGATGATGTCAGTGAAAAGCCGTCATGGTTTGAGTTGATTATTGCGTTTGCTCTATGGGTGTTTGACCGTGAGAAGGTTGACTATGCGGTTCTTGAGACAGGCATGGGCGGCTTACATGATGCGACTAATGTTTGCACGAGGGTGGACAAAATCTGCGTTATTACGGACATTGGTATCGATCATACTCGTTGGCTTGGATCGACCGCCGAACAGATCGCCGGACAAAAGAGCGGTATTATTCACGAAGGTAACCAAGTATTGATGTACGGTCAGTCAGAAGAGGTTATGCGAGTAGTCAAGTTCAAGGTTAGTCAGACTGAAGATGCTGATATTTTTGTGCAGAGCCAAGAATTACTACAAAAAGCTTATGGCGGTGATTTTTCGAAGGGTTTGCCCGAGTTTCAGAAGCGCAATTGGCTGCTAGCCTATGCGACGATGAGGTTTATTTCGAACCGAGATAATCTAAAGCCATTGACTGCCGAGGAGCTTGTAGAGAGTCAGATTTTGGGCGTGCCGGGACGAATGGAGAGAGTAAAAATAGGATCGAAAACAGTTATTTTTGACGGTGCCCATAACGAATCTAAGATGAGTGCTTTTGTCGAAAGTTTCAAGGCCGAGTACGGCGATATTAAAGTACCAGTATTGTTTGCGCTTAAGGATGACAAAGAGGAGCAGGCAATCGGTCCGTTGGTGGCGAGCATCGCGTCTGAGGTTATCGTAACTGCCTTCGGCACATCTCAGGACTGGCCAATCTCCGCCCAAAATCCTGCCGAGTTAGCTAAATATCTAAAATCGCAGGGCATAGACACAGTTAGGGCTATCGAAAACTCAGAGACTGCACTCCAGGAAATATTAAATTCAGACGCAGACATTGTGGTCGTGGTCGGATCGTTCTATCTGGTCAGCGAACTGCGCGCGAACAAGTCTCTTTCGGCACCGAGTGATAATTAGGTTGGTTATCTACTTTTATGCCTTCTAATTGTTGTCGGCCGTGCGCTATTTGGGCGGCGCATTCTTTGCCCAGAATAGGCCCATTAACGTAAATTGGGTTTTTTGTGGCCTTAGCTATCTCTGTGATTGGCAGCCACGGGTTCATGGATCGTTCAGCTGTAGCGCCGAAGTAAAACGCATAAATTTGAGCTTTTATACATGCGGAAGATCACATTGAACAAATCTCAGCATTGCCAAATACGACGCAATCTTTCAGATATCGAGTACCCCTTTGTTTTCCGAGCTTGCGGAGTGCGTTAATCTCAGCGTGTGCGGTTGGGTCTGTGTCTGTATTTTGTGTATTATGAGTTTTGACTAAAATATTGCCATCCAGATCTGTGATAATCGAAGCGATAGGGATGTTACCTTCACCTAGAGCTATGGCTGCTTCCTCTTGGCAGAGTCTGATAATCTCAGTAGCTCGTTTGTCGGATATATTTGGTTTCATACCAGTATTGTAGTATATTTATTGCCCTAGTCATCGACCTGATGATTTTTAATCTGTCTCCAGCGACATTAACTAGTCAAAATGATAGAGTTTCTACTTTTGTATCTGCAGGTTAGAATTAAAATGGCTAGTTTTCGCTGAGCGTCTTGATTCGGTGCACCTGGCAGGATATTGCTTCGTTCCTTCGTTCACTCGCCAGAAAGAACAAGCTTCTTTCTGGGCTCCGTTCACTACGCCGAACTTGCGACTACGATATTTTCCTGTGGAAAATCTCTGTCGCAGAAACGCATCTTGCGAGAAGACCAAGCAAAAAGCCCATCTTATGATGGACTCTTTGCTTGGTACAACTGTCAGGGACGGATTGGAAACAAATTAAAGCCGAACTGATTGAAATCTGGCAACTGGTAAAAGAGAACCGTGAGAGCAAACTTCTTACAGTCTAAGCGACAGTAACTAAACCAGTAATAACACTAGTAAAAGTATAGACAAAGATAAGCAAGTATGCTATAATAAACCTTATGAACTCACTAGAGATTCGGCGTGTTGAGGACGATGTAGACTTAAAACATCTTCGCCGCTTTATGCTGGCTCAACCACAATTTTACCCTAACCACGGCGACTGGATTGACGGTAAGTGCTTGCCTCGGATTGAAGAAGGCCGTGCTGTTGGTTGGATTGCGTTAGTAGACGGCAAAATTGCTGGCGACGCAGTGTTTCAACGCTTAGATGAACCTAATAAAATTGAAATAAAGAACTTACGGATTGACCCAGATTACCGCAAGCGAGATATTGGACACTTCTTGCTTCGGCAGGTAGAGGTTGAAGGTATGGCATTTACTGATACAGAACCTGGTTCACTTACAATCGTAACCGATGTAAGTACGCCCAACTTTAGTGGCGTAGAGTTCTTTGTCCGTAACGGTTTCCATATTGCAGGTATGGACGAGCTGTATGTACCTGGACAGGCCGAATACCTGTTGCAAAAAGCCGCCCAACCGCTCTCTTAGACTATTTTTGCTACTCTGTTAATAGAGGGATATTACAATTTATGACAAACAAAAAAT
>CAZKNP010000017.1:13179-13678 GCA_964554245.1 uncultured Candidatus Saccharibacteria bacterium
CAAAAAATCACTATCAAATCTAAAACCCTGGCCGAAGGGCGTATCTGGTAATCCAGCAGGAAGGAGTGTCGGCAGTAGAAACATTTCTACCATTGTCCAAGAAATACTTGAGCAAGATATAGATGATGACTTCCCGATAAATGAACGCCTATACAAGCTCCTGAACGGCAATAACAAATCTTATGTAGAAGCGGTAGCTATTGCTATGACTAAGAAAGCGATAGACGGAGATGTTCGTGCCGCCACTTGGCTTTTAGAACAACAGCAAGAAGGCGAAGCCAAGCAACAAGGTGGTTTGTTCAATACAGACAAGCTGACGATTGAGGTTATTAGCCCAAAAAGCCCGTCTGCACTGGATTAGCAGTGAAGTCAAAAAGCTGTTTAGTGTATAATAGTAAGTAGAGAGACAGCATTCTCCTTATCAACTTAAACTAACAAAGATGTTAGCTAAGTAGTCGCAGTTGGCTACAAAACTTATCTCTTAGAGCTTACAAACTGC
>CAZKNP010000018.1:0-1482 GCA_964554245.1 uncultured Candidatus Saccharibacteria bacterium
TATTCTTGTTGCCGTACAGCGTCGCTATCACCCTGGTTTTGATATCGTGCGAAGCCTTGTAAATGATATCTCAGAAAGATTTAACATTCCTGTAACATCAATCAGTGCCCATCACTCAGATGGACAGTGGCGTATGCCAAGTGAGCTAGAAGCTATGACCTATCATGGGTTTACAGACGGAAACGGAAAACTTTCTCATAGCGGTTACCATCTTTTCGACAGTCTCTCGCAAATTGTTGAAGATTCATATAAAAAGTCCCATCGTTCAGTTGAGAAAATCACTGCAAGTGCTTACTTTACAAAGCCGGAGCATATTATCAATCAGCTCGACTATAGCAAGCTCTTTAAAGAAAATGTACAACTCGACCATATACCAGACTTTACTCGCTACGGCGAACATGACGCCACCGTGAGTGGACAATTCTCGGGTGGAGATGAATCTCGCACGTTATTTACAATTAGCCTACTTCACAATAGTGTAAGCGATCGCCACTGGATCCAGTCGCGTAAGGACCTATATAAAAAGAATGGTCGTATAAAGCATGAATTCTTAAATATACACCAAGGCCCACTGCAGAACATTCAAGTTCACTCATTTCAATCAAAAAGCGACCACGATGACCCATTTTCTGAAGGTACAGGAGTAGGCACCGACAGTCACTTTGAGATTCATGTATTTAAAAACTCGGTATTATGCGGTGGATTACCGTATAAAATAATCAATGCTAATGAAAAAATAGATACAGAAGGAAAACTCATCACTGAAGGATCGAAGCAGATTATGTGCCGAGAGTTTGTTGCGTATTGCGAAGGAAAAGTAAAAAAGAAAGACTTACGGTCTGAAATATCTAAACATGGTGTTGGTATCGCACTTCTCGCCGCATCATACAAGAGTGGCGCAAGCAAAGGAAAAGGCATCGAAGTCGACCTTTACAATAATACCTGGCACCTCAGCTAGGAGCATATACAGATAAAGGATAAAATATAAATGACACACCTTTGACAGCATGTCATTTATATTGGCAGGGGTGACAGGACTCGAACCTGCAACCAACGGTTTTGGAGACCGCTACTCTACCAATTGAGCTACACCCCTATATGGCAGAACATCGCTATTATACGTCAATAAGGGCAGAAAACACAAAACGCAGTTATTGTATTATCAAAAAAAGAGCCTTGTCCAGGCTCTTTTTTATTTCGTGCGCGCCCACCCGCGGCGGGTGAAGGACTGCTTTTTGGTTTTTTAAAGTGTTTATTTCAAGCGCCGCATGAGCGCACGAATTACTTTAAGCATAGGCTCTTTATATCTCTAAATCAAGTAATTCAGCACAATAGTTTATTTATGGGTATTACAGTAAACGACTTGCCGACGATATGACTAGCAATTACCAAGCTTTGTTGGTAAGTCTTAACATCGGCATCGGGGTTGAATGGTGCAAAGAAAGTGACTGCTTCGTCATGGACTTGCTCTAGTTGGCTGGC
>CAZKNP010000018.1:1492-7370 GCA_964554245.1 uncultured Candidatus Saccharibacteria bacterium
AATCAGTGGGACAAAAGTCGGAAGGTGTGCTGGAAGTAGAAGCTGGTCATAGTTAGGGATCATATCGTCGGGCGCTAGTAGTCCGAACTTACTGGACAATATCCGAGTATTAACGCCCATAAGGCTGGTGCGTGATAAAAATGTTTGCACTCTGTCACTTTGGTAGCGTTCGTAAACGGGCAGTAGACCTTCGGCTGTATTTTTTTGAGCACAACAATGAGTCACGCAAAGAGTATTTTCAAACATTATATTCACTTTCGCTAATTGCTTATAGATAATCCTAACATATATTTGCTGGCGTAAGTCTAGTCGGCGTAAATAACGAAATCGGTCGGCTCGGCCGGCAGTGTAGTTGAGTTGTAGTCACTGAAAGTAATGGTCCTGACGGCATTATTACGCCTGGCTTCGTCTAGGCTATTCCAGTCACCATAAACTTCGGTGATTCTATGCAGCCTATTGTCGTCAGTTCGGATGTTATAGATAATCTGTTTTGCGAGGTCGGGGGTGCTGAATTGCCATCTTGGTTGTTCGTGTCCGTTTAATTTTGCCATGAATCTGCCTACTGACACGGCAGCGTTACTATTTAATTTGATCTTGTAAGACCGAGTAGCTATACCATCGATTGTTTCTGGTCTAACCTCTTTTAAGTCGAATCTATATGGAGCTTCTTTTGTTATAAAACCTAAAGCTTCTTCTTGTTGTTCTGCGCTGTAGTTACCAAGTGGTACTTGACTATAAAGCACCGATTCAACTTTAGCGTCGTCGTTAAGAGTGGCCCTAGATGGCTTTTCGCCATGTGTTCTGTGGGCAACCCATGAGTTCGTAAAGTTTCCATCTTTGCGACCTCTAACACCTACTCCTTTTAAGTAATAGGAATATGGGGTGGTGTAATATTCAACTTTTGCTGGATATGTGACGGTTGAATATAGCCTGGCATACTTTGGATTCGATAGGTCTACTCGGCTAATAATTGGTCGTGTGTTGCCCCTAGTTTTTGTAATCGTTACCGAATTTGTTGATAGAGACTGCCTAAGCATATCTTTGAAAAATAGATCGTTGGACATGGTGCTGGCGTCTGATTTTTGATTGCTTGCCTCAGGCGATGTTCGCGCATCGTCGGACGATGTTAAGGCTTGTTCGATTCTTGGTTGCCAGTCGCTCTATACCTGCTTTAGGTCAATATCTGGATTTATGGCATAAGTAACACCGACAATAGCAAGAATAGCTAGAAGGAGTTTAGTGGCGAAACTCCTAGCTATTTCTGAAATACCCCGACCCTCGGTAACATGTCCTGGGCTGTTTATGATCGGCGTTGCTTCGTATCTCGCGTATGAGTAATTGTAAGCGCTAGGATTGGAATTGGCTGGTGATTCATCAACTTCTTCTACTTCTTCGTAGCCAGTACCATCGACTTCATGTTCAGCCTCGTCGTACGATTCTGCGTCTGAGTCTGGCTCGGGCTCCGGATTATCCCAGTCGATAATATATAGCTGATCATTCTTAGGCTCTTTTTGCACTGCGTGGCGCCTCCGTTGGTTTTAGGTGAAAGGCTTTACTCTACTCTGATAATAACTTTATGAACTCTGATTCATCAATTATCTTGGTGCCAAATTGTTTAGCTTTCTTTAATTTACTAGCCCCAACTTTGCCGCCGGCTACCAAAAAGTCCGTGTCTTTGCCGACGCTCGTTTGGAAGGTGCCGCCGGCGCTTCTGATCTTATTGGCGGCTTCATCGCGGCTCATAGTTTGGAGTGTTCCGGTGACAACAAATCTTTGGCTAGAGAGGTGTCCGCCTTTTTCATCGAATACAGGTTTGACGCCGAGCGCTGCGAATTTATCCAACAAGGCAAGATTGTCCTCATCGGAGAACCAGGCAACGATTGACTCGGCTACGACTATGCCGACATCATCGACTGACCTTAGATCGTCAATTGAGGCATTGGCTATGTTATTCAGTGATTTAAAATTGTCCACCAAATCTATGGCTGTTTGCGTGCCGACGTGACGAATGCCTAGACCAAAAACGAATCTTTCTAGGGGCGGATTCTTCTTGTTGTTGATAGCGTCAATCAGTTTTTGGGCCGAAATATCCGCAAACCTATCGAGATTTAGCAGATCATCTTTGCTAAGTCTGTATATGTCGGACAGATCACTAACTAGTCCTGCGTCGACTAACGCTTCAACATTCTTTTTGCCGAGAGTGTCAATGTCCAGTGCGCCTTTGGAGGCAAAATGCTCGAGTGATCTTTTAAGTATAAAACTAGAGTCAGCGCCCTTAACTCGGTAGACGACTTCGCCGTCTGGACGTTCAAAGTCTAATTCTGGGTACTGGCGTGCTAGCTCTTTTTCATAATCAATAGCACGACTATCATCAGGTCGTAGTTCTGTTAAAACTCGTTCAACTTGAGGAATAATATCACCAGCCTTGTAGATGATAACGGTGTCACCAATCCGGACATCTAGTCGCGCGATCTCGTCGGCATTATGTAGGCTAGCGTGCTTAACTGTTGTGCCGGCGACCGTCACCGGGTCGAAAACTGCTACCGGCGTGGCTGCACCGGTTCGGCCGATTGAAATAACAATGTCTTTGACGATGGTCGTGGCTTCCTCGGCTGCGTACTTGTAGGCGACAGCGCCGCGTGGCGTTTTCCCAACAACTCCAAGCTGTTCGAAGGCAGCACGGTTATTTACCTTAATAACCAAACCATCGGTGTTAAAAGGCAGATCGTGTCGCTTGGCATCCCATTTATCGACGAACTTCATTACATCGTCAATTGAATCACAGACCGTTGCCTCGGGGTTGCGCATAACTCCGAGCTCAGTCAGGGCTTGGTAGGCGCTCATGTTGGTCGAAACTTCAGACGAGTCGTTTCGAAGTAGATCGTAGCCATAAAAGGTCAGAGGGCGTTCGGCTACAATGCTTGGATCGAGTTGACGGATTGTACCGGCGGCTAGGTTGCGAGGGTTGGCAAATTCGGGCAGGTTAGCATCGCGACGGACGCTGTTTAGTTGCTCGAAATCGGCCTTCAGTATGACAATCTCGCCACGTATCTCGGTACGTCCTTTGGTAAATATATTTGATCCGCGTAGTCTAAGTGGTACGTTGGTTATGGTGCGGACGTTGGCGGTTACATCCTCGCCGATACGACTATCGCCCCTCGTTACCGCCTGGACCAGTAGGCCGCCTTCATAGATTAGGGCGCAGGCTAGTCCGTCCATTTTGACATCGCAGAAAAATTCGTGTTCGTGGCCGGGCAAAAGTTTGTCTATGCGCTTAACCCAAGCTTCGACTTCGTCGCGATTAAAGACGTCTTGCAGTGAAATCATTGGAATGCGGTGGCTAACTTTTTTAAACTTATCTAACGCTTGGCCCGCTACGCGCTGTGTTGGGCTGTCTGGTGTGATGAGGTGAGGGAATTGCTCCTCGAGCATAGATAGCTCGTGCTTCAAACTGTCTGCGGCAGCCTCGCTCATTGTTGACTCGTCTAGAACATGATAGTGATAACGATAGTCATTGATGAGTTGACGGAGCTTATTAATTCTTGTGTCAGCTTCTTGTTCGCTCAACTGAGTCATTTAGAGTATCTCCCGATATATGTTATAGAGGTAGGCTTGCCCAAAGGCAAAAATAAGAATTGTTATGGCGTAGAAGACCCATGGGACCAAGCCGGGTAGCCAAAGCAGGAGCGGTAGCATGATAATGACCGTCAGCATGACCACAAATATGATTGCGGAAATAATTTTGCGCCAAATAGCAAAGCGACGCTTATAGACCATTTTCTTAGCACCCCGAAGCGCTTTCATAGGTGTAATGTCAGGCAAAGTAACGGCATATAATGCGAATATGGTATGAGTAAGCGCACGAATGGTCAATAAAGCGAATATTATATATGCAGCCATAAATATTGCCTGCTCATCCTTGAATAGCAGTACGCTGGATTGGACTACGCTCATTAGGTAGCCAAATATAGCTAATGGAATAAGCTGCGCGCCCAAAACAAACAAAACCAGAAGGTATTGTACGAGCGGCCCCATTCCGTTATAAAAACTATCCTTAAGGGATGTTTTCTCGTCTGATAAGACTTTTCTAAAAAAGTAGATGAGAGCAAGAGCGCATATAATAGAAATTAGTACCTGATAAACGCTACTTGCTGCCGACAAACTTGATCCCATGCTACCGACAACCAAACTCAGGTCGGTAAAGGCCTGGACAAGACCGTTGCTTGCGGTTGCCTCTTCTGGTATCGCCTCTAGTGAGGCGCTTATATCGAAGCTACGCACAAACACGAAGACAGCAAGGGCATAAACGAAGGTGATACCCCAGAATGTCCGCCAATCTCTCGATACAAGTTTGATTGTCTCTTTTATTAATCGACCAGTAGAAGAAAGGGGTCGGCGCGGCGGTAGCGGTATACTTCGGTGCCATGTTTTTGGATTCCAAAAGCGTCGCTTTGGTAGTTCGAGTTTGCGTGGTGCATTTTTCGTTTGAGCGTTAGCCATGCTGCAGTTTCGCTGCCTCTAGCAAGACAGCCTTGCACCTCCTCTGTGCATTTTATATGTATAATACTACCATATGAGGTTAGTAACATTGCCCAATAATCAGGTCGTTAAAAAGCGTGCAAAATTTCCGTGGGGACGACTGTTCACCCTTGGCTTAATAGCGCTGTTAACTATCAACTACTTGCGTCCTTTGCCTGATGCCGTCATGACGATTAGTCTGCCGCAAACAATTCCTGCCGAAACCCCAGTGCTGGAATGGCCGACGGCAGGCGAGGCTGCAGTGAGTGCCGAAGGTTATGATTTTTTAGCCTCGAATAACCCTAACGTGCAGGTTTCGACGGCTAGCATAACTAAGATAATTGCCGCACTAACTATTCTTGATGCTAAGCCGCTTGCGCCAGGTCAGGCCGGACCTGTCATTACTATGAACGAGGCTGACGTGGCTCGCTATCAAATGGAAGTGGCGCGTGACGGCTCAAATTTACCAGTTTCAGTTGGCGAAAAACTCACCCAATACCAGATGCTGCAAGCCATAATATTACCTTCCGCCAATAACATAACTGACGGTCTGGCTATATGGGCCTTTGGTAGCCTTGAAAATTACAGATTAAAAGCTCAGGAATTTGTAAGAAAAAATGGCATGACGGCTACTGTTATTGGTGCTGATGCAAGTGGCTATGATCCGGGCACCAAAAGCACTCCACGTGATCTTGTTAAGTTAGCTAAGCTGGCAGTCGATCACCCGATTGTTAGCGAGATTGCGGCTCAGAAGTCCGTGACATTTCCGACAGCAGGCGAGATGCGCAACCATAATCGTCTGGCCGGTAACGGATTTATGACGGGCCTTAAGACTGGTCGCAACGATGAGAACACGGGCGGGTTGCTTTTTAGTGCCCGATCAAACATGAGTGGTAAGGCGGTCGATATTGTCGGCGTCGTTATAGACGCCGGTACGCTCGATTATGCCATTCGGGCCTCGCAGACCCTGGCCAGAAGCGCCGAAGATGATTTCATTACAACCACGCCAGCAACAAAGGGTATGGTTGTCGGTAAGGTAAAAACTGCCTGGGGGGCGGAAACGAATATTGTCGCCGGCGAGGATGCGGATTTGCCGCGCTGGTCCGGTAGTGAAATCATCCGTAGTAATCAGTTGAGCAGTGTTACGGGAACTAAAGCTGTCGAAGTTGGGCAGATTCGATTTAGGTCTGACGGAAATACAGTGTCAGTGCCCGTAGGGATTGTTGAGCCAGCAGCCAAACCGAGCTTTTGGTGGCGGCTTACCAGGTTTTAGTAAAACTCAGATATATTTATACCGTTCGTGCTTGGAGTTAGTTAGACTTTATTTTGTAGTATAATCAAAATTACAAGTTGGATCTTT
>CAZKNP010000018.1:7380-11792 GCA_964554245.1 uncultured Candidatus Saccharibacteria bacterium
AAACCATGGGAGGTGAAAATAAATGACAAAACGCAAATATATCCTTGGGCAACCAGGGTCTAAAAGACGATGAAGATAAGTAGCAGAAAAACTAGCTACTCAGCAAAACCTAATATCTTCGTTGCTCGCAGATCAAAGCTAAGGCAGTCATGCAAATACTTTCCAGTAGTTATTGCCGCCAATGGTTTATTGCAGCGGACGGCTGATACGACATTTCCGTACACAGAGGACAGTAGCTTTTGGTACTTTGTCGGCCGGGCATTGCCAGGTGCAGTGTTGGTGATTGATGAGCATGAAGAGTTCTTGGTTATGGCAGACAGGACACGCAGCCAAGAGATATTTGACGGCAGTTTTGAGCATGATGACATTGCGAGGCAATCTGGTGTAAGTTCGGTTTATGGCTGGCGGCAGGGGTGGGCAAAGCTAAAATCTATCTTAAAAACATCTAGCGCTGTTTCCATGCCGATGCCGCCACTACCGTACATAAAACATTACGGCATGTACACTAATCCGACTAAGCGTCGACTATTGGCGTCGATGAAGAGGTCTGTTGGCAGCCTAACGGTACATGACATCCGGCAAGATGTAGCCAGACTAAGGATGATTAAGGATGACTTTGAGATCAAACTCCTAAAAAAGGCTGTCGCTATCACAAAAGACACTCTGGCAGAGGTAGAGAGGGTCGGCTTTGAGAACTTTCATTACGAGTATCAGATTGAAGCCGAAATAACATCTGGGTTTCGCAAGATGGGGGCGACCGGACATGGCTATACTCCGATAGTGGCGGCGGGCCTAAACGCCACAACTCTGCACTATGTTGAAAATAATGACAGTATTAATAATAGGTCGCTGGTACTGATAGATGTCGGAGCGGAATTTCAACACTATACGGCTGATATAACTCGCACTTATTCTAAGGGTAAGCCGACGGCACGTCAGCTATCGGTCATCGATGCCGTCGAAGGTGCGCAGAAAGACATCCTGAAACTATTTCGACCAGGTGCTTTAATGAGAGAAATTGAACAAAAGGCAGAAGTGATTATTGGTCAGCACTTGTTTGATCTGGGGCTAATCGAATCGAGCAGGGATATTTTGGCTGTCAGGGAATATTATCCGCATGCCGTATCACATTTCCTTGGGCTAGATGTCCACGATGTCGGTGATTACAACCAGTCACTAATGCCGGGCATGGTTATGACCTGCGAGCCGGGTATTTATATACCAGAAGAAGAAATCGGTGTCCGCATAGAAGATGATGTGCTCATAACCAATGATGGGTCGACTGTGCTATAATCATGAGCAGAATATTATGACAACCTATAAACAAAAAGGCATTCTGTATACCTTCCTGCTACGTTGGATTGTTTGTTCGCTTGGACTCTGGATTGCGGCCGGATTATTTCAACAAAGCATCAGCTATGGTGGCAAGGTGAGTGTAATTTTGATTGCTGGTGCGTTGCTTGCGATCATGAACACCATCCTTAAGCCGTTGCTAGTACTTATCAGTATGCCGATTATGCTATTAACACTTGGTTTGTTTATGGTTGTCGTTAACGGCCTAACCGTCTATTTGGTGAGCTTAATCTATGGCCCGCTTAATATTACTCATTTTTGGGTAGCAATCTGTGCCGGGCTGATTATTGGCTTGGTAAATTATCTGGTTACTACTATACTAGATACTGAATAAAGAGGCATTAATAGAGGAATTTATGACAATCTATAATATCGTAACAATAGTTTCCATGGTGCTTATGACCATTCTTATCCTTGTTCAGACTAGAGGCGCTAGTCTCGGTGCCGGAATTGGTAGTAGCGGTGAAGTGAACACCGAAAGGCGTGGAACCGATAAAACTATCTTTCAGCTAACGATTATCCTGGCAATCGTGTTCGTCATGTCCATATTGTTAAGCGTAATTTCGGGCTAAACTAGGATTCTCCTGGATGGGACAACTAATAAGCCGATCCACAAAGCTTAAACTTCGTCGACTAATTCGTCGGCGCGGTCGCAATACTGTCGAATCAATTCAAAATGCTTCCGATCAACTAGACACCAATCTTTTTGGACGCTTCAATCGCCTTAAGAAGGTGCGCCGTTTCGCGCTAGGCTGGATAGGCCTTATGGTGCTAATGATTACCATAACTGGTGCTCAGATATTTGGCCTAACGTCTGCTTACCAGTCATCAAAGCCAATTGCGGGCGGCGCTTATCACGAAGGTATGGTCGGAACTTTCACAACCACAAACCCTCTATTTGCTAGTGGTAGTGTTGACGTGGCTTTGTCACGACTAATTTTTTCTGGACTGCTGCGCTATGACTCTGACAGTAATTTATCGAATGATCTGGCGGAAGATGTGTCACATGACGAAACCGGCAAGGTCTATACAGCTAAGATCCGGCAGGGTGTTCTATGGCACGATAACAATCCGGTTACGGCTGATGACGTCGTCTTTACCTATCAACTTGCCAAAAACCCAGATGTTAAAGCGCAGCTACTTAACGGCATGCGTGGTATCGGCGTTGAGAAAGTCGATGATTATACGGTGAGATTTACATTACCTAATGCTCATAGTACATTTCCTGAAATGTTAACCCTTGGCGTGCTGCCTCAGCATCTACTAAAAGATACACCGCCGCCGTCACTACGCAATTCGCCATTCAACACTACATCTCCAATCGGCAGCGGTCCTTTTAAGTGGCATCGCCTAATTATTGACTCGGTCAGTACGGGCACTGATTCAGTGATTAGCCTAGATAAAAACCATAAATACCACGACGGCAGTCCTGAGCTTGACCGCTTTGTCTTACATGCATTCACTACTGAGGATGCGCTACGCGATGCTTATGCCAATCGACGGGTTAGGGCTATGGCGGGCCTGCAATCTGTTGCCAGGGAGTACGACAAGGATGACACGTCAAGCGTTTTGGCGTTCCAGTCTACAGCAGCAGTTATGGTGTTTTTTAACACCACCTCAAGCGGGCCAGTGTCAGATGTAAAAGTGCGTCAAGCGCTTGTAAATGGTACGTCGAGGCGAGACATGTTAGACGATCTAGACAAGTCGCTGCGAACCGTAAGGGAGCCAGTTTTGATCAACCAATTCGCTTTTGATGCTCGCTACGCTCAGCCTCGTGTTGACTACAGCAAGGCAAAGACTTTGCTGGAAGAAGCTGGCTGGAGGCTTGGATCGGACAAGATGAGGACCAAAGATGGCAAGAAGCTCACATTCACACTTTTTGCCGAAGAAACAAAGGATAATCAAAAAATCGTTAACTTCCTAAAGAAGGAGTGGCACGAGAAATTGGGTATTCAGGTAGACGCTACTCTCCAGCCTTCGGCCTACTTCCAGTCAACCCTACAGTCTAGGGGTTATGATGCGGTACTACACGGCATATCAATCGGCGCAGACCCAGACGTCTATGCCTACTGGCACAGCTCCCAGGCCGATGGGATTGGCATGAACTTCAGTAACTACAAGTCAACTAGCGCCGATACTGCCCTAGAGGCCGGCAGGACTAGGCAGGACGAAGCTCAGCGCAAAGTTAAGTACGAGTCATTCCTCAAAGCCTGGAGTGCTGATGCTCCGGCTCTAGCGCTTTATCGTCCAAAGTTTTACTACGTGACCCGCGGACCGGTTTATGAACTTAAGGAACACCTGATCAACACCGATTCTGACCGTTACTACACCACTCAGAACTGGAAAATCGCCGTCGGCTTTGTTAATGATTATTAGAAAAACTTATTAATTTATATTTGAGGCTTTTAGCTCTGGACTAAATCCAAATGGTAATTCCATAAAAATAATCTCCTTTGTTTGGAGCAGTTGCCCTAAGGAGATTTAATAACTGGTTTTTGTTCTATCTAAGGTCGCAGAAGTGCTGGACATACAACAGCTTATTGCCATCCTTGGCTATACCAAAGCCGGTTGAGTCATATTTCTCATCCACTATTGCTTCATAGTGGGGTTTGCTGCTCGACCAGCCATCGTTTGTATATGGGTTCTGCCAGTCGTGATTAATCTGAAGATTCTCGCTAGCCATTAGACACACACTCTTTCCATCTTCACGCTTAATATCGTAAACACGCGCTGCGCCGTATGCTAGAGGTTCGCCAGTTCCAACGTCTTTTCTTGTCTCATCAGGCTTAACATGTCCAAAGTAGTTAAACTCTTTCATGTCGTTAGCCTTCCACTGAGCGGATTCGTTTAGTCGTTCGTCTAACTTCAGTGGTGATACGCCTTTTTCTGCCCGTAGCTTGTTAGCTTCAGCCAGTAGTTCTTCTGGTGTATAGATACGTTCGGTTAGGGTTTGGGAGGTATCTTCTATCTTTAGACTGTCTTCAAAGGCAATTGCAGCAATTATTGGTATTAGCAAGACTATACCGACTGCGATTATTTGCCACTTCTTCATGTCTTAT
>CAZKNP010000019.1:0-6851 GCA_964554245.1 uncultured Candidatus Saccharibacteria bacterium
GACGAAGTTGAAATTGTTGGTATCCGCGCAACCCAGAAATCAGTTGTTACTGGTATCGAAGCTTTCAAGAAGTCTCTTGACCAAGGTCAGGCTGGCGACAACGCTGGTATCTTGCTTAGGGGTATTGAGCGCGACGACATTGAGCGTGGCCAGGTTCTTGCTAAGCCAGGTACAATTACACCTCACACTGAATTCGACGCTGAAGTTTACATCTTGAGCAAAGAAGAAGGTGGCCGACATACGCCATTCTTCAAGGGCTACAAGCCTCAGTTCTACTTCCGTACAACGGACGTAACTGGTGAAGTTGAGCTTCCAGCCGACAAGGAAATGGTCATGCCAGGCGACACCGTAACCTTTAAGGTTAAGTTGCTTGCTCCAATTGCTATGGAGCAGGGTCTACGCTTCGCTATCCGCGAAGGTGGACGCACCGTTGGTGCCGGTGTTGTTACTAGCATCACCAAGTAGTAGGGTTTTCTACTAACAAAATACCCCTCTGATAACGGAGGGGTATTTTTTATGAAAAGATCACTTCGCTACGGGTCTTTGTGGTGACTGTGTTATCTGCCAGATATTATCGATAAAATTCTTGGCAGAGGATCTGGTACATTGATTCCGATCGTGTTAATGCTATTGGCGGCAACCATGTTGCCAATAACTTCAATCTCTTGTCGTTGGTATATCCCGGAATTGCCACGCTCTTCCGACCAGCTCATGTCTGATAGGGTTGTTTCTTGGTGTTTCAACAACTCCTTGACGTCTTCAAGCGAGGTGTTGTCCATCACCGGGGTGACGGCGTCTTCTGGCAGTAAAAACATAGCTTCGTAGATGGCGGAGAATTCTCCACCGGTGCAGCTAATTCGCTTAGTTTTATGTGCCCCACTTCGGCTGTCGTCAAAACACGCTTTATAGTAGAACTGCTTAATATTCATTTTGTTGTCATTGACCGTTATATAGGTAGTATCACTGTAGTCGGCAGTTTTATGAGGCTCGCCGTGTTGCTGAAACGATCGATATGATCTGAGTATCAACTTATCGCCATCCTCGTATGTGCGAACCTGTGTGTCGTCTGGATCGTCGCTAGTTGTGCGGTCGATTTTCCTTACTACAGCTTGTCTGGCGTGGTCGTGTAGGTCGCTTAGCTCATCGGACTCAAGGCTGGCGACAGACAGGTTTGTGTTGGGTCGCATGGGTGCACTCTCGGCGCAGCCGGTTAGCGCCACTGGCGCCAGGGCGGCAAGGGCGAGCGTACTTAGATCTCGACGAGGCTGGTAATTTTCGAAATAATTTTTCACAAAAACTAACTAATTATACTCCTTCATCAACATTTTGTCAATAACGACAAGCTTTTAATAGCGGTGAATGAATGTTAAAATAGTCTAGTTTGCTATGCACCATTTTAAGAATAACTACAAAACCTATAAAAAACTTAACCACAGCGATAGCTCTCGGGTGGTCAGTTGTGGTTTGTGCGAAAACGTCAGTCCGGATTCAGTCATCGAAGAGGTTGAGACGATGAGGGTTGTCCGTAATCGCATGCCTTATGACATGTTTGATGGCCTTCGCACAACAGGCGAGCACTATATGATTGTGCCCAAGAGGCACTTGCTAACATTTGACGACTTTACGGATGCCGAGAAACTCGATCACATAAACTTAATAGCTAAATACGAGAAGATTGGCTTTAGTGTTTATGCCCGGAGCCATACGAACACTCAGCGGTCTCAGCCGCATCAGCACACTCACTTGCTCGAGCTGACCGATGACCGGCCAAAATTCATTTTGTATACCGAAAAACCGTATAGTTTATTCCTGTCATGACGACTAAGGTATACTAAGAGTCGATATGGCGGGACAAAAAGATTCATTCCTAGATTTTTACAAGCTGCTCGGGGTAGCAACTGGGGCTACTGCCGCACATATACGCCGTGCGTATATGTCAAAAGCCAAGTCACTGCACCCCGACATCGATGGTGGCGACACTATTAAGATGCAACAGATTAACCGTGCCTATATGACTCTACGGGACGCTAGTAAGCGCCGAGTCTACGACCTAATGCACCAAACGAATACTGGCACTTCGACACTATTCTACAGAACCGAAGACGAGGGAGCTGAAGACTTGAGTAGTGGCATGACAGATGAAGAGATAGATGATTACATTAACACTGTCTACCGCGAGATACAATCGATTAAGCCGGTTGAAAACACGCCGCTTGGTAAGATCAAAGAGCGTTTGCGACGTAAAAAATAACCACAACTGTTAGTAGCAACTAAAGCCTATGATTTTTTAGCTAGCGGTGTATACTAAGTCCATACTGTTCCGGTGGGATAAAAACAGGAAAATATGGGTAATTCGCACGAAAGAGACTCGCTGATTAGAGCAGAGGCGCATCCTCTATTTAGAGAGGCCAATCCGCTCCCTCGTGATCCAAAACTAGCGCTTGTGTTTTGGCAAATAATTGACGGCCAGGGTTTGTGCGAACTGAGTTATCCGGTCGGTTACCTTGAGGACGCAAATAGTCCCGAGTTGTCGGACTCAGATCTTCAGCGACAGATTCAAAATGACAAGAAGGTTGTTGATTTATTAAATTCTTTCAGAAAGTCATTCCCGGAGTTCTCTGACTATGAGCGTAGGCATGATTTAGATGTGTCGACAGGGCCGTCGATCTTAGTAGTTTCCCTTGGTAACTTTGTTGATCGCTTGACGAATGAGCTAGATGAAGAGAGTGTTCTACAGAAAAAACTTGATGCAGCATATCATTACACCGAGTTAGGTTCAGCCGAAGACTGTAAGTGGATCACTATGCTCTTGGACGAACTAGCACCCGAACCCGGGACTGCAATTAGCGGCTTGGACAATGATGCGATAGATCAATATCATATTGAAAAATTTGGCCGCAGTATACCAAGAATTCAATCGTACGATATTCTAGCTGTCAATTTACTTGCCAAGGATGGAGAACGACTAGCCGATGCTATCAAGCAGCAAGCCCCATTAATAGCTAGGCCAGAAGATTTAGCAGAGGTGGTTATTTCATTGGGAGCTCAACAGGCGCTTGAGCGATGGGAGTCTAATGCGGCTGTTAAATTTACTCGCGAAGCCATGAAGTTTGTGGATGCAGAAAATGAGAAGATCAAGTCAAGGCTCAGAGATGATATCGTGGAAATCTTAGCCGATAGCGGGTTGTTGGGTAAAAGCAAGGGTGTTGGAGGGTTGGTCGATTGGTTGATTAAAGACGAGACGAACACTTTTTATGAATCTCTGGTTGATGAATGGGGCGCTCCCGAGGACGTCAAGCAACAGATCGATCTAGAGCAGATTTTTCTCATACCAAGTGCCGTCAGGCACGGAGCGGCGGTAGAGGCCGATTCTCCAAATGAACCAGATCACGAATCCATTAACGAACTTTCTGATTTGCAAGAATGGAACGCCATGAAGAGTAAACTTGCGTATAATCAGGCTTCCTTTGAGTATGTAAAGGACGATTTTTTACTTAGGTTTAGTAGCAAGTTTCCAGATTTTGACATCTCCGAGTTTGATGACAGCACACCAGAGGCAGGCGATGTGCAAAAATATAATAGTGCCTACCTGGGTACGATTGTTCAATCTTTTATGTACATAGAGACCTGGGCAAAAAATGGATTAGACGAAGAGACGGCCGATATGCATAGGGTTGCCCATAAGTTGGCTATAGCATCATCCGCTTCGCATTTTCTTGGTCACGAGCAGTCTATATGGATAAGGCGAATGTGCGACGAGGCTTTTTTGGCTGGAGCTGCTGCTTCTTCTTTTAATGAATTCGACCTAGATGCTGCTTCTTATGATGCAATTGGCTATACCGGGTCTCAGAACCTGGCGGTCGACTATA
This sequence comes from uncultured Candidatus Saccharibacteria bacterium, assembly GCA_964554245.1. GTDB lineage: Bacteria > Patescibacteriota > Saccharimonadia > Saccharimonadales > UBA4665 > JAGXIT01. Next base: position 3,870 of record CAZKNP010000019.1, read on the forward strand.
TGGAAAGGTCGGTCCTAGCAGAATGGTATAACGTAATCGACGAGTCTGAGCAGGACTGTCTACCAGATATTAAAGATAAGGATGGTCTGATATCCAGGGCTTCCTTCATAGGGCTTATGTGTGCCCAGAGAATTTGCAACGAAGAACAGATATCCTTCCGCTCGGAAGCTGCCAACAAGTATAGGCTTGAGGCCAATGAAGCTTCTATATACAACTCTATTAATGCAATCGCCGTAATTGCTGTCAGTGAGGGGCTGGAATTAGAAGCGGTACTTGAGAGTCTGAATCCAATTATTCATAAAATTACCAATATATCCTACCGAGCGATGCAACTTGTACTTAATGATAGTGGCGCCGGTCTTGGGGAGCATGAACTGGACGAACTGGTTGTCGATCTCTTTCCTGCCATCTTCGATGTCGAGTAGGGTTTACAGCGGTTGGTTTTTAAGGTACAATTGGCTTCATAAAATTAATCAGTGACCGAGAACTCGTGTCAGTCCGTCTTAAGGATTGCCAAGAGGTTACGGACGCCGACTGAGTGTAAGGCTCAGAGGAGATATATACTATGGCAGACGCTAAAACACCAGCAAATGGCAAGCAGCGAATTCGTATCCGCCTGAAGGCATACGACCACAAAATTATTGACCAAGCAGCTAAGCAGATTGTTGACACCGCCCTTAGGACCGGCGCTACTTTGGCCGGACCGATTCCTCTGCCAACTCGTAGGCAGACCTTCACGGTTATCAAGAGCCCTCATGTTTACAAAAAAGGTCGTGAGCAGTTCGAAATGCGCACACACAAGCGCCTGATTGATGTTTTTGAGCCAACTCCAAAGACTATTGATTCACTGATGAACCTTAGTTTGCCAGCTGGCTGTGACGTCGAAATTAAGATGTAATTCCATTTTCCATGGCTATCGAGAGCTTCGGTGAGGTTTTACGTAAATCGGCAAGGGGTGAGCTAAGGCCTTTTGTTCTTATTGCCGATCCTGATGAAGTGGTGGCTTTTCATGGTATAAAAAAGCTAGCTGAACGAGGCAGGATACTGGCACAGCTTAGCATTGCAAATAATGCCGACGTATCCCACGCGGCAGACTATTGTATTGGATTTGATATGGCATTCGATGAGCCACCTTTTACGCTAGGCGATGATGAGCTAGTGCAGTATGAGCACATGGATGAAATTGTATATGCCCACAGACTATCAAGAGAAGATGTTTTGCACATGATTTTGAATCTTCCAGATGGGGTTCTCGGAATTAACCTTGTTGTTGCGGATTGAAGTCGGTGCGCGTAGGTGTCTACTTGGCGCGGACGGCTTTCAGGATTGCTCGCATGTGGTGCGGAGCCTGCCATACACCGATGGCAATGATAGCTTCGGCAATGGCGACTGCTTTTGGTGTGCCGAAGGCTAATCCAACGATAAACACTAAAGTTCTGACCTCAAAACTGAGTGCTCCATCAGAAAACAGAGTATTGATTTCATAGAGGGTTTTCTTGCCCGGGTGTTTAACTTGGTAGGCTACTTCCGCTTTAGCTTTTAGATAATTGGTGCTTAGCGAAAAGCCGAGGGCGATAACTGGTATGACCGCGAGGGCTGGATGTGGTCCCATGGCTAAGAAGTAGGCTGCAGCGCTATGCATCATGGTTTCTTTTAGGCGATCGGTAAAGGCGTCTAGTACCATTCCCGCTGGAGAGGCTTGACCGCTGGCGCGGGCGAGGGCGCCGTCCAGTGCGTCCAGTAGACCAAAGATGATAAGTAGTGGAATCGCCCACCAGAATTCCCCAATCGCCACTAAATAACAGATTGGTATATGGGCGATAACGCCAATCCATGTGACAGTGTTGGCCGTCAGCTTGCCGCCGCTTAGTTTGTATAAAATTGGTGCGATTTTAGCCATTCCACCCCTGATTGCGAGTCGAACATGCTTAATAATTGGTAAGTCATTCATAAAAAAACTATAGCACAGATGGGGCGGTATGGCTGTTACTTGCACGAGCCTAATGGAAGTTAAAACGGTTATGGTATTGACAAAAAAACAAAAGCGAGTTATAATAAAAAATGGTATGCTAAATAATCCTACTTTAGAGAAGCGAAAGCTGAATCATCCTGAGTCTCATGATAGCCCAATGCCTTATGAGATTACTGGATCTGATCGTGAATTGATGTTAGATAGGTTCTCGCTACTAGGTGATAATGGGTCCCGTGCCGTGGTTGCAAGTTTGGAAGCTGGACAGCGTTGGGCTAATGATAGTCGTGACAGGCATCAGGATTCTGGTGTTCGAAGTGTCAGATTTTCAGAAGAAGAAAAGCAATATTACAGATCGATCGTTGGATCGCCTGACTATCTTGCTGACCTGGTGGTTATGTTTGGAAAACTTGCAAGCCAAGAGCTGGTGGACAAGTTTCATAAGGGGCCTAAGGTTGGATTCGATCTTGGTGGCACGAATCCTAAAGGGTTCTTTGCCGGTTCTGAGGCAGTCGATAGTATGTTCGTAGACTTGGCGCCTACAGTGGCAGATATCTTTCCAGAAACCGAAGTGTATCCAATTGCAAAAAATACACCCGGGATGCTTAAGTATAGGCTAGTGCCTTTTGAGGAGCCTCTGCCTGGCCGCACTACTTTCCATGAAGATTTAGCTGTTCTATTTCAGCGCCGCAGGCCTGAATTTGATGTGATTCTGCCTACTGAGCTTGGTAGTGTTGTTGTGCAGGTATATAAACAATCAATGGCAATGGCGGTCCGTCCATTCTTGGATGAAAAATCATTAGAGGATTTGAGCAAAATCGAAAACGATAGTAAGAGGGGTATCGACACAATTCAGGATGTCGTTTCGTCGGTACGTATGCCGAAGTTTCTTCCGTCTTCCGAGGGAGGATCTCATCCGCCTAATTACGGTGGTAAGCTTTCTGTCGGCCGAAAAGGACGCGAGAGGCTCCGAGCCACTGCAGATGAACGAGAATTAAGGCGTATTCATGCGG
>CAZKNP010000019.1:6861-8736 GCA_964554245.1 uncultured Candidatus Saccharibacteria bacterium
TGCGGCAACTGCCCTCGGCAGACTTTTCGAGACCGCAATTCATGACCGAAGCGATGAGCAGCATGCGATTCTTCCCGTTAGTACTCATTGGGTGGCAATCGTTAATCGCAACCATCCGATCAACTACGAAGCGTGGGGTGCTCGGTCTTCCTCATAGATTGCGCGAGATGTTGCATGTGGTATACTCTGCTTATGGCTAATAAAAAAATAAACAATCGAAAAAAACAACAAGCAGATAACATGGACGGAGCTTTTCTGCTTAAGCTAGTTATCTTGGTGATTTTGGGCTCTCTCTGGCTCAAGGTTACGAAAGATGGCACAAACCTGAACATACCAATTCCGGTAGGATTGATAGTCGGTTTGCTGCTGACCATGCATGAGGCGTTTCGTCATGATCGCCGTATTGAGTACGCCGTACTTGTTAGCGCTGCTTTGTTCGGCTATCTGGCACCTTACGGGTTATTCATCAAACTGTAAGCCCGTCACGATAATCCTTGGGTCATCAAAAGCCCCATTCCTTGTAGTAGAATAATCTACATATTGACAGGGGATGGGGTTTTGTGCTAAGATGTAACGAGTACAAACATCAGGTATAACGAACGAACATGGTGAAGTGCGACAGGTCTGACGGCGGGTAACCGACCAGATAGAAACCAGCCACCACCTCATTTTTGTATCAGTGTACAAGGTACAAATCATCGTTCTGCTTACTTATAGCGAGGTGTTCTGTATCAATAACAACTAACAATAATTCAAAGGGAGAATGCGCTTCTTCCGGCTAAAGTCGGCTGATGCGCAGGAAGAACTATGAAAGCATTAATCACAAGAAAGGTTGGCATGACCAGCACCATCGCAGAAGATGGTTCTGAGCAGGCTATCACCTTGCTTTCCGCTAGTCCTTGTGTTGTCACACAAGTCAAAACCCAAGAAACTGACGGCTACACGGCTGTACAGATTGGGTTTGAAGAGGCCGGCGAGGGCAAAACCAGCAAACCACAACAGGGTCATCTGAAGGGTTCGGGCAAAATGCCACGGATTCTAAAAGAGTTTCGTGTTGACGAAATTTCTGAAGACCTCAAGGTTGGCTCCGAGCTCACCGCCGAGGTCTTTTCTATTGGCGATGTCGTGCACGTCACAGGGACGAGTAAAGGTAAAGGCTGGGCTGGTGCGATTAAGCGTCACAACTTCCACCGCCAGCGCAAGACGCACGGTGGTAAGGGTAATACCCGCAAAGTCGGTTCAATCGGATCGATGTACCCGCAGCATGTCCTTAAGGGCAAGCGCATGGCCGGTCAAATGGGTGCCGAGCAGGTGACTGTTCGCAACCTAAAGATCGCACTTGTTGACGCAGAAAAAGGCTACATCGGCGTTTACGGCGCTGTACCTGGTCCGCGTAAGGGAATTGTTGTAGTGAAAGGAGATAACTAATTATGGCAGTATCGACATTCACTGCGAGTGGCGCAAAAGCCTCAACTCCTGCAAAGCTCAACAAAGATGTATTTGCAGTTGAGGTAACTAACCACGAACTTGTTAAGCAAGCTTACGAAACATATCTCGCCAATGGTCGAGACAACCTAGCAGTTGTTAAGACTCGCGGCCTCGTCCGCGGTGGTGGTAAGAAGCCATGGAAGCAGAAGGGTACTGGCCGAGCTAGGTTTGGCTCAACAAGGAACCCAATTTGGCGCGGTGGTGGTATCGTTTTCGGTCCAACTGGCAACGAGAACTACACCAAGAAGCTTCCTGCGACTAGCAAGCGTGTTGCTATTCGTCAGGCTCTCAGCCTCGCCGCTGAAGCTGATAAAATTGTTGTTATTGAATCTTTTGACTGTAAAGACGGCAAGACCGCCAAGGCAGCTGATCTGCTTAAGAAGATCG
>CAZKNP010000020.1:0-8656 GCA_964554245.1 uncultured Candidatus Saccharibacteria bacterium
ATACTTTACTAAGCAGTATCGCCAAGGCACTCAAGACAAAACTGTCCGATCTAATCCCGTCTTAATTGTCAGAAGTTTTTATTACGCTATACCACTTTTCCAGTAACTCTGGATTTGTGTGGGCTAGGTTATGAAAATTTTCGTACATTTCTTCTAGCTTATCGATAGCCATCTCTGGCGTGATTGTAACTTCAGGACGGGCAAGCTTCAGATGATTGAGCATCTTATCGATATCCGCTTCGTTAATCTCATAGTCTTTAGGCAAGTCGTTATTCATATTATCTCCCAGTATACTTCGTTAATTTGATAAATCCTAAAAGCTGGTCTGCTATACCTTCTGACGCAACACGCCACATAATTTCACAGTTGTCATGCTGCGACAGAATATTCAAGCTACCATTCCATGCAATTCCACCATCGATAATCGCCAGCTTGCGATGGTGTTTAACGGTGTATAGGACTTTCACACCTAGCCCTTGAAGCTGTTCAATTGCGACCAGTGCTTGTGTTTCATATTCTGCATCGTGTTCAATCGGGTTTCTTGTATTTATAGTAACGGCTACTCCTTTGCGTCTTAGTTTAGTGAGTACTGGCAACAGTTCGTCAATTCGCCGTAGAGTAATAAATGGGCTCTCGATGATGACACTCCGTCTGGCAAGGTAAAGGTCTTTCTCGAATGCACGGTAAAAGGATTGTTCGTCAAACATCTTGATGTCACTGGAGCTATTGAAGATATTCATAGCCAGCCTCCTCTTCGTCATAGACCAGCTCGCCATCGACATACTTGATACCGAGTTTTTTCAAGCTATCTACTAGCTTCTCAACAGCCTGCAAAGTCTTGTCAGTTATAACAAAAACAGGGGTGGAGGTGTTCGCAACTTCACCCTCCGTCCCAGCCAAGTAGAACGAATCTCAGTTTTGAGGTTCTTTTTTAATATTAGCCGCTTACTCGACGATAAATCGCTCTGTCTTTAACAAAGAGCGGGATTAGTTCAAATATTAAGATACTTATGAAATATAGCCGTTGATGTGCTTATATTAATGATCCTTCTATAGGGTATTTCAGTCTAATCTATGCCTGCTCGAACACCATATCTTTACCGGGGAGAACGAGATTGTTAACAGTTATGGGCTCTGTTACATCTTCTGCGTCGTCTATGCTACGGGACAAGCCTAAATTAACTATTCGAACTATCATAGCTTCATGGTCCATACCAATATTCAATTTACAGGCTTTAGGAAATGAACCGTAACCACTTATTAAACTTGGTATAAGATTGGCTTCTAAAAAGTGCGGCGTACCGGTCGTATCTAAACGAATATCAATTCGTCCATAATCACGAGCTCCTAGGGCGTTAAAGACGTTCATAGCCAATGCCATTACTTCAGTCTTAATGTCTTCATCTCTGACCCCTAGGGCTTGTTCAGCATTTGATGATTTGATTTGTCCGCTCAGTATACGGCTGCCATTTTTATCTGGTGGTGCAACTAACTCTATTGGCATCACAATATATTCATCTGAGAATTCTTCTTTCAGTATAGCTACACTGAATTCACGTCCTGGCAAGTACTCTTCAATAAGCGCACCTGATTCAAAGTCAGTATTTATTGAACGAACTTTTGATATTAGCTGTTCAAAATTATGCACTATAGAATCGCTATTTATACCAAGTCCTCCGCCACGATTTGTTGGTTTAATAAACGCCGGGAAGTTTATCGTTAGATCGTTCCTGTCTAGCGCTTGATATTGCTCCACAACACAATAAGCCGAGGTTTTAAGGTTAGCATCGAGTACACGCTGCTTGGCCAAAGGCTTATTACGTTCAAGCTCATGTGCAGCTTGGCTTGAACCAGTATATGCAATATTGTGATCGTCAAGAAAATCACTTAGCCACACTTTATGGGGGTCAGCCGTCCCAAACGCGAGGTTGGTTGGAACGAACTCCATGCCTAGAAATACCAAATCTGGCTTGCCGGCCACGAGTACTTCGAGATCAGCCAAATTATTTACTATGCTCACACCGACCTCTGTGAAATATTTAGACAAAACACTAAATATAGCGTCGCACGACACCTGGCTCATTGAACTAAGGCCTTTGGTCGTGGAACGCACAATCTCAATATGTTTACTATTCTTTATCATATACAGACTCTCAATAGGCTTGGGGATCCAAGCTTAATTCACTACTTATTTAGAGGAAAATTATCTAGTATGACCTTCGAAAGCCGCCGCCTTGCGGTCTACCACCCGGGCGTCGATCCTCTTGCGGACGAGCCTGGTTGACCATAATGGCACGGCCGCTGAGCTCTTTGCCGTTTAGTGTCTTGATAGCGTTTTGAGCTTCCTTGATGTCTTCCATTTCAACAAAGCCGAAACCTTTTGACTGACCGCTATCCCGATCTTTAATGACCGTTGCACTCAATACCTTTCCTTGTTCAGAAAAGAGCTGCTCAAGCTCCTGATCGGTGACACTATACGCTAGGCCACCCACATACAATTTCACTGCCATAATATTAAAACCTTCCTTGAGTTATTATCGCTTGCGCTCAATATTGCTGCCCGAGATGATACTTAGTTTGGGAGGCTAATTATGACAACGGAGAGGTAATAGAAACCACTTGCTTGACATAGTATAGCAAGAAATTTGCATAACACCTATACGTAGCTGTCATTACTCCTTAAATCAGCGTATACTTAAATTAGATGTATAAGTTCATGCTAGACGAAACTAATGATGAGTATGACATTTACATTAACTCCATTTCTTCGTCAGCAGGACATTATTTGAGTAGACGACCGTATGTATATGCGCTCATTAGAGAATTGCTGTCAACTCATAAGTTACAAGCAAACCGAATGGTGATCGAGCAAGATATGGGCCGTAACATAGGTACTACCGACATAGTCTCAACAACCGACAAAGACACAATTTACTATGCCCAACCGTTAAAATCTGAAGTCTTCTCGCGTTTTGCGAAAAACCGTTACCCACAAGTTAGCAGTACGTTAACTGTAATTGTTAATCGAGATACAGATGGTAATTATGAAGTAACTAATGTCTGGATTGGCGGTAAGCATCCGGCTTTTCCTGGCGATCAATTTGCAACAGCAGACAGCAAAGTATATTGGAAGACCCATGCACTGGTGCAGGATGCGCAAGTTATCCAGTCTAAATCTTTAACAAAAACGTGCCCCTACTAAATGTGCAAGGACGAGACGCTATTGCTCATAAATTAGAATTGTGCTAAAGTTATAGTATTGTTTCTAATGAATCCGGGTAAGTAACGATTGATTCGATTTTCATTGCAGACAATCGATTCAACATCTACTTAAATAAAAGGATTCATTTTTTTATGTCTCAAAAACTTGCATATCGCCCTGGCCGCAGTGGTCAGACAAGAAGGTCATATAGCAGCCGGCCTCAGAACAAGAGCCGCCAACCCAAGAAGGCTTATATTCACCCCTCAAAATTCATCCAAAGTGCTAAGCCTAGTTCGGAAGAGATGTATATATCCCTACATAGCTTTCAAGATTTTGAACTAGACACGCTTATCAAGCGCAACTTGCTCGCGATGGGTTTCCAGAATCCATCGCCAATTCAGGATCAGACAATTCCTAAGGGCCTTGCAGGTAAGGATATTGTTGGCATCGCCAACACCGGCACCGGTAAAACCGCTGCTTTTGCCATACCCGTTCTTAATAGACTGATAACTGATCCGGATAGCAAGGCAATTATATTGGCTCCAACACGGGAGCTCGCAGAACAAATTGAACAGCAGTGTCGAGTGATCGCAAAAGGCAGCGGCCTTGATGGTGCCCTCTTGATCGGCGGCACCTCGATGGGGCCCCAGCTAAAAGACCTACGTTATAACCCAAGGATTATTATCGGTACACCGGGTCGGATAAAAGATCATCTTGAACGAGGCTCACTCAACATAGCCGACTGTAACTTAATCGTCCTCGATGAGGTTGATCGGATGCTGGACATGGGTTTCGTGCACGATATTAGGCATATCTTGAGTCATACTAACCCTGAGCGGCAAAGCTTTTACTTCTCCGCCACGCTTGATAGCCGGATTAAAGCGATTATTGAGAAATTCTCATATAATCCAGTGCATATTTCCGTTAAATCAGGCGATACCAGTGACAATGTCGACCAAAACATCGTCAGTTTCGCTGGCCATGAGAATAAAATTGACAAGCTACACGATATTCTAATCAAAGACGGCACAACTAAAACTCTCGTCTTTGACGACACACACCGCAGCGTTGAAAAGCTGTCAAAGGAACTGACTGCCAGAGGCTTTTTAGCTGACTCAATTCATGGTGGCAAGTCCCAGCCTCAAAGGCAACGAGTTCTGAAACGATTCAAGAGCAGCGAGGTTACAGTGTTAGTAGCTACTGATGTTGCTGCCCGTGGGCTTGATGTTTCTGATATTACTCATGTAATTAACTATTCATTGCCTCAATCTTACGATGACTATGTGCACCGTATTGGTCGTACAGGCAGAGCCGGTAAAGTTGGCTACGCGCTTACTTTTGTAGAGAAATAATACAAAAGCCAAGGATGGCAACGACATCCTTTTATTAGGTGTCTCATTTGTCTCGTTTTAAGGAGTTAGTCTATAATTATTGAGACAGAGCAAGAATGGTACTAGACCAACATGCTCAGCCACATTTCAGTGATCACATCCTTGCCAAATATCTATGTATCTTAAATCAAGATCACCTCAATCATGTCATAGAAGCCATCATTTCACGAAGAATCATCAAGACAAATCGAGGTTCAGCTAGCTACGCCCGACGACGCAGAGGCTATTGAAAAAATTCGACGCCTGACGTGGCTTAGCACCTACCCAAACAAGGCAGCTGGTATATGCTATGAAGCTATCAGAATAAGGCTCGAAGGCGAAAAAGGTGAGCTAATTGAGCAAAAAATTGAAAGCTATAGGCAGCGGATATCAGAGGCTCTAGGCGATCAGCGATTTTTTGTAGTCCATGGCCAAGACGGCCAACCCGTTGGCTTCACATCGCCAGGAACAATTGACGGCAAACGGCGCATAGGTGCAATCTACGTCATGAAAGAATATCAGGGCCAAGGTATTGGCCAAAAGCTCCTAGAGCGCGCCATTGAGCATCACGGCAGGAAGATGATATCTTCCTGTACACTGTTAGTTATAATCAAAATGCCATCAATTTTTATGAACGGAATGGATTTGTAAAAACCGATACGGTTATCGAATATCCAAGCACTCCTTCGATGCCGATGTTCGAGATGGTATTAAAGGTCAGATAATAAAACAAACAGACTCCAGTTCATTGACTATTTTCTGTGTTAGTTGTAGTGTTAGGTAATAAGTTTTATTATTCAAAAGGGAATTATTAGATGAGTATAAATACATTTGGATTCGGTGGCTCGCCAGAGCATTTCAGAATCAACCCTCAGCAAATACCATTCTACGGCGAAGATCAGCCTGCTGACATAATTGGCAGCGGACACACCGAGGAGCAAATTAAGGCCTGGGAAAACGCAGAGATTGAATCACTGGATTCTCTTAATCAGTCTGATGAACAAAATCCTTCACCCTACACCTTCTGGGAAGGATATATGTAGCTCAGTATCCGGTTTATAAAAAAACGGCCATCATTGGCCGTTTTTTTATTCGCCAAGACAGTGGTTTTATATACCAGAGACCGCTAGGCCTGATAGGGCACCAACAATAATAATACCTAGACCGAGCAGGGAAGTTTCGCGGGCATCATTCCAGGGATTAGTTTGCAGCATATAGCCACGCCACCAACCCGCCAAAAACAACAATGCAACTGTCATAATGCAGGTCACCGCTACCGCCAGGTGCATGTTTGGAATGAATATAAGTGGCAAGATTGTCACAAAGCTAATCGCAAAGTACGACACAAACTCAATCAACGCGGGCCAGAAATAACTCCAAAACGGGCGCTTCACACTTCTGCCGTCCAGCTCATCCATGTAGTGTTCGCTACTGAACTTAACACTGGCCGTATTAAAGCCGTTAACAATAATTCCGATCATGGCAGTCGGCAGTAAGATCTTTGGGTCAAAGTAAGTAAAGCTCAGCGCCAACACGATGCTGGCGCCGACCGCGAACCCACCCTCAAAACCTTCGAATACCGCCAAGAATCGCTTAGCGCCAAACGGTATTTTTACCGAGCGTCTCTGACTATGGAGCGGGTGATGTTTTGAAGTCGATGCAACCTTCATAAGCTTTAGTCTGTGCTTAGCTACTATGTTTAAGAAAATGGTTTAGCAAGAGACAACGATTCGCCCTCTTCGGCGATACGCAGCAGCTCGTTGTACTTAGCAACCCTGTCTGTTCGACTCAGGCTACCGGTCTTAATTTGACCACAGCCAAGACCCACCGCCAAGTGGCTAATAGTTGTATCTTCGGTTTCACCCGAACGATGGCTCATAACTGTATTCCAGCCGGCCGCTTGCGCCATCTGAACAGCTTTAACTGTTTCTGATAGTGAGCCGATTTGGTTTGGCTTAATCAAAATTGCGTTGGCTGCTTTTTCTTCGATTGCTCGCTGCAAAAGTTTCGTGTTAGTTACCAGCAAGTCGTCGCCTACTAACTGGACTCGGTCGCCAATCTTGGCCGTCAACTTCTTCCAGCCATCCCAGTCGTCTTCGGCTAGACCGTCTTCAATCGAAACAATTGGGAACTCATCAGTTAGTGCCGCCAGCCAATCAACCATCTCATCGCTAGTCAGCGTGCGGTTTTCACACTTCAGTTCGTATTTACCATCCTTATAGAATTCACTAGCAGCGGCATCGAGCGCAAAGACAACATCTTCTCCAAGAACGTAACCAGCGTTTTTAATCGCCTCAGAGATTAGTTCCAACGGTTCACGGTTGCCGTTTTTAACACGCGGAGCAAAACCACCTTCGTCACCAACAGTTGTTGGATAACCCTTAGACTTTAGTACTTTTGCTAGGTGGTGGAACACCTCTGTACCCATTTTTAAAGCCTGCTCAACAGTTTCGGCACTCTTGCAGATAATCATAAATTCCTGGATGTCTGTGGCGAAATCGGCATGCGCACCGCCGTTCATGATATTCATCATTGGCAGAGGCAAACTCTCGGCAGAACCGGTCATCTCAGCCATATATGAATGGAAACCAACGCCCTTACTGTTCGCAACCGCCTTACCGGCCGCCAGGCTAACCGCTAGGATTGAGTTAGCGCCCAGGTAGCTCTTGTTTTCGGTACCATCCAGCTCGAGCATTTCTGAATCGAGGTTAACGTGATCAACCGCATCGATGCCAACAACCTTATCGGCAATCTCATTATTAACAAAAGAAACAGCCTTTGACACACCCTTGCCCATGAACGCATCACCACCATCGCGTAGTTCTAGCGCCTCTTGCGAACCGGTACTCGCGCCACTCGGCACAGCCGCACGGCCCATCGATCCGTCTTTCAAAACTACGTCCGCCTCAACCGTTGGGTTTCCTCGGCTATCAATAATCTGTCGGCCTTTTACGCGTTCAATAATGTATGTCATAGTCCCTCCTTATTCGTCATTTATTGTAACATAACCATCACCTTTGAGCAGAGTAGCGAACCTGCGTTATAATCTTAAATGTACTTAAGGATTTTAGGAGGGTTAAACAATGGGAAAACTGGTAATTAGTAGACACGCTGAAAGCGAATGGAATTTGCTAGGAAAGTGGACGGGATTTACAGATGTTAGCCTGACGGATAAAGGCCGAGCTGATTCAATTAAGCTTGGCGAGGCCCTTAAAGACCTCTCCTTTGACCGCGCCTACACATCCGATCTGAAACGAACCAAAGAAACCCTAGCCGGCATAGAAGAGGGTATGAGCATAAATCCAGCCGATCTAACCACCACCGAGTCAGTTGAAATTAAGGAGCGCGATTACGGCCATCTAACTGGCAAGAACAAATGGGAAGTTAAAGAAGAGATTGGCGAAGAAGCATTTACCGGCATTCGCCGTGGCTGGGATTATCCAGTGCCAGGCGGTGAAACTTTAAAGGATGTATACGAACGAGTTCTGCCATACTTTGAGTCAGAAATGCTCCCTAGACTACAAGCCGGCGAAAATCTACTAATGGTTGCGCATGGGAACAGTATCCGCGCCCTTATGAAGCATCTCGACAGTATTGCCGAGGAAGATATGGCTGAAGTTGAAATGCCTTTTGGTCAACTTTTGATTTACAGTTTTGACGAGGCAAGCAATCTACCAGCAAACAAAGAAGCTCGTCAGGCCGACGTTTCTGCCACCCACGCCTAAATGAGCTTTTTATGGTGTAGGCGTAAGAGCGCTAAACTGCCGACCACGAGCGGTAGCCAGTAGGTTGCCAGCCTAAACACCAAGGCCGCCGCTAGCGCCTTAACTGGATCGACACCCTTAGCCATCAAACCAACAGTTAATCCAGCCTCAACCCCGCCTAGACCGCCGGGGGTTGGCACCGCCACACCAAAGAGCACCCCAACGCTGTAGATAACGAATATTTCGAGCGGACCTAAGCCCACCCCCAGCGCATGCAGGGCGGTGGCAAATATAAAAGTGTTAAACAGTGTAATCGAAATTGATCCTAACGCACCCTGAACCAGTCGAGACGGGTTGGCTCGGTAGTATGCAAGCGATCG
>CAZKNP010000021.1:0-6935 GCA_964554245.1 uncultured Candidatus Saccharibacteria bacterium
AGTTATTAAATCTCCTTAGGGCAACTGCTCCAAACAAAGGAGATTATTTTTATGGCATGGTATTCATTTGGGCATTAGCGGTTTCGAAACACTGCTACCCTGCTATAATAGATAGCTAGGTATGGAATTTCTTGATCCTAAAGCAGAACGACGACACAGAATAAGGCTATTTATCGGCTACGGCTTGCTGGCAATTGCAGTGGGCATCGGTACGTTGATTTTGCTTTACTATTCACTAGGGTACACCCTTGACCGCGAGGGCGAAGTTCAACAAAGTGGCATCGTGTTTGTTTCGACAAGGCCAGAGGGCGCGACCGTTACCGCTAACGGTGTGCAGACTAGCGCTAAGACGAATACAAAGTTGATGCTTAGGAGCGGTTTATATCAGATATCGGTATCAGCTCCAGGCTATCACCAGTGGAACCATTCGGTTGATGTGCGCGGCGGCGACTTGCACCACTTCACCTACCCTATATTGATTCCCGAGAAAATGGAGCCAACACCGATTGTGACGATTGGTGCTGAGTTAGAGTTTGCTAACGTTAGCCCCAACCGACGTTGGGTTATGTCAAAAACTCCGACAATTAAAGCTTCGCCCGAGCTACCAGTACAACATCGTCTAACTTTGTATGATGTGCGCAATCCTGAGAAGTTGGTTTCTACCGAGCTGGCTCTACCGGTTGGTATTGTTACCGAGGGCGACGCTGCGACTAGCTGGAAATTTGTTGACTGGGCTGGAGATAACCGATATTCGTTGATTGAGCATAATTATGTCGTGGCTGAGGTGCCGCACAAAGAATTTATATTGGTTGATCGAACTAACAGCGAGGCAACACGCAATCTTACGCGCGAACTTAAGCTGGCGCCAGATGAGTCATTGAGTTTGCTCGATCGACGATTTGATCGCTATTACGCGCACTTGTCGAGCACCGGACAGCTGCGGGCAATCGATCGAAACGGTGAGGTAATTGGCGAGCCGATTGTTAATGTTTTAGCATTTGATTCATATGGGTCAGATTCACTGGTCTACGTGGCGCGGCCGATAACTGGCGAAAATAACAGCCAAACAGTTAATGTAATGCTAGCGCAAGACGGAAAGCGTTATGTGCTGCGAAATCTAGCGCACGTACCAGATTATGAATATAAGTTGGCGATATCACGTTATGATAACCGCTGGTACGTGTCTGTGGCTGATTCTAAGGGCGCCTACTTGTTCCGAAGTCCGTTTGTGTCAAATGATGAGGGCGCGACATCTTTGCCGCGACCTTGGCGCTATTTTAAACTCGACCGACCGACAGCATTGGCCTTTAGTGATAACTCGCGCTATATATTAGCCGAGTCAGGTAAGAATATGGTGGTTTATGATGCTGAGCTAGTGACGACCAGGCGCTTTACGGTTGACGGTGTCCTAGACGCACCGCAGACGGGCGTGCATTGGATGGATGGCTACCACATGTCATACGTGTCGAACGGTAAGCTCCAGATTGCCGATAACGATTATCAGAACAAAGCGGAACTAGTCACAGCCCTGCCGGAATACAAGCCGTTTTTGTCATCGAACAGCAAATACTTATTTACATTCAGTAAAAATAAAGCTGGCGAGATACAGTTTAATGCCACTTCAATGATTGTTGAGAAGAATTAACGGACGACAGGCCTCTGTAATTAACAGTTGTCTACTATCAATTCGCAATGAATTAGCATCTAATAATTAGTAACAAGCGCAGATCATCTCGCCACGATTAAAGGCATCTATTGTTCCTCTATCAATAAAAGATAAACTATTCCCCTTGCACTCTGATTCGGCAAGCGCTTACTCGCTAGTAACAGGTTCTTCCGGGCTCTTCCAGAACTGGATGATGTTCATAAACCTAGACCAAGCACTCGGACCTTTACCGGTTATCTCGGCGGGGCTTAAGGATTCTTCTGGTGTTGCTTGCGGTGCGGTGTTGGTGGCGATACTAGGGCTAATTTGCTCGCCCCAAACTACCAGTCGGTTGGTGCTGATGCCTGGCGGATCGCAGGTTATGAGGGCGGCCGTAGCCTGTTTGCCCTTCGTGTCACCAAGCACACTCACCTGAGTTGGCGGCACTACTTCACGAGCAAAGACCTGGTAGATAAACACTTTACCTTCGTATGTAACGTAAAATAGGTCGCCAGTTGTTAGTTCACGTAGGGCGATAAAAGCGTATTTAAACTTACCGCTATTGAGGATGTTCTGGCTGGAGTGGCCAAAGTAGGCGCCGTTGCCGTTCTCGCCTGGTTTGACGGTTGAAGGATAATGAACAACCCCGCCCTTAAGTGAGGCTTGGACTGTAGCTTCATCGATGGAAGGTACCGCAAAATCTACCGGCACTTGAACGTTGATTTTTGGAACGATGATGGTCGGCTGAGCGCTAGCCTCAACCTTGCCGGTCATGATGATTGGCGTGTCAGTAACTGCTCGACTCGGCTGGATGAAAGGCGAAATAAAGTATTCGTTAAAGAATCCGAACAGAATAAAACCAAGTACCAAGGCGCCCATGCCAAGGCCGAACATCAATGACTGCAGGTGTTGCTTTGCGCTGATTGTGCCGTTGCCAGAAAAGGCATTAGCTAGTTTCTGAGCTTGCTCGCCGACTTTAGTTTTTGGGATACGCTTTGGTTTAGCGGGCTTTTTCGGTGCAGTAGCTACTGCGGCTGGTGTTGGGCTAGGTACGATTGTGCCGTTAGGCTGGTGCGTAACTGCTGGCTGAAACTTCTGCTCTTCTGGGTGGCTACCAGATTGTTTTTTTAGCAAGTCTTCATACTTAACGTTATGGTTGGCGTTATAAAATTCGTCCCAAACCTCACGCTTTTCTTTATCTGGCAGCAGAGTGTAGTAGCGGTGCCACTCGGTCTGGATTTCTGCCAGACTCTTGCCGCTGTTGGCTAGGTCGCGCATGAATAGCTGGTGTTTGCTCGGGGTGTCGTCCGCGATGGAGTGCGCAATTTGCTCGGTTGCCTCTGGGGCCTCACCTAGAGCCTTGGCGACTTTTGAGCGCATAAGGGCAATAGTAGCTTCGCGTCCGGCGTCGGCGCGCGCTTTCATATCATCAGAAACTGGGTCGATGCGCATTTGATTCATGACGTCACACTGCCCTGCCCACTCGTTTATCTGTGGCGTACATACTAACCATTATAATACAACACCACTCTGGTGGCCATGTCGAAAAACATAAGAGCAACTTACGATCTTTTTGATATATACAAAAAGCCTCCACGGAGGAGGCTTCTTAAATTGTCAATTTGGTACCGCGAGCCGGACTTGAACCGGCACGGGCTAATGCCCAAGAGATTTTGAGTCTCTCATGTCTACCATTCCATCACCGCGGCGGATAGGAATAACAGAGGCAATTATACAGAAAAGATTGTTGACATGCAAAAAGTTAAGGCAGAGGTTTTTTGAAGGCGGCCGTAGTTAGTGCCTGGTAAGGTTTGGTTGGGTTCTGGACGAGCCAAGTGGCGGCATGAGCTGACAGTGCGGCTAGGTTTGGCTGATCTGGCTTTTCCGTTACGCTCACCTTACCTTCTGCGCAAACAATCACCTGCGAGCCTCGCTGTATCATTAAATGGGGTGCATGGCGCGCGCCGAACTTCTCAAGCCGTTCAATTAATTGCAGAAGTGCCATGTCGGACGTAAATGCCTCATCGAAGCGGCTAGCGGTAGCGAGTTTTTGAAGGTTGTCGAAGCTAAGGATTAAGACCGTGTTGTTTCGGTCCAAAAGAGAAGCGGCGTCGACCATGAGTGTTTCAATGGCGTCACCAGTCAAAACACAAAGGCCACTATATTTGTCTAAAAATGCCTGAAGTAGCTGGGTAGTTTCACTATTGTTGCCGGTGTCTGGGGCGATGGCTACGCCGTCCGCCCAAAGGGCACCGTCAATAAAGTCCACTAAAGACTCAATCGCAAAGCTGCCACTGGGTGTGGACGGTGCGAATTCTGCTTCAGGGAAAAGTTTGCCAACCAATTTCTTGAGGGGTTGCGGCAATATGATACGACTGGTGCCGATGCCGGCTTGGGTGGCTTCGTTAAAAAGCTCGACGGCACCAGCAAAGCCTTGGGCGGTTCCACCGATGATAAATAACTTGCCGGCTGAACTTTTTTGTTCTGGGCGCGCCCAGATAAAGTCTGGAAAAATAGGCTCCGAATACTGCTTATCCCAATATACTTGACTCATTGAACAATACCTGCTATAATGGTAACGATGAATACACCAGAAACTGATCCAATTATAGCATTTAATCAAGGTGAAGTAAGTCCGCTACACCAGGATAGTCCTATCGATGATATCCGCGAATTCGCGTCGACTCACATTAACCCTGCAATGAATGTAGAGTCTTGGATTGATCGGCTTTGGGTCGAGAATTCAGACGGGAATCTTGAATACCAAGAATTGAATAGCTCGTTTATTAACCTAAATCCAGAGGTGGCGCTTAGGTCTTTAAGGGCAGCCCTCGGTGGCCAGGAAGGTGGTCCGTACACTCCGGCAGTTGCGCTCCATGTAAGTCATTTGGCTCTAAACTGTCTGATGAGGCCAGCGCTTGAGCAGCTGGCTGGGAATAACCGCCTGAAAATAAAAGAGCTCTTGTCTGAGGCGGCAGATCAACCGCTCAGCAAAGGTGACTGGGCCGATGTAACATTCGCCACACAGGAGAAGCCAATCGGTTTTGGCGCTCATGAAATGAATAGTTTTTTGGAAAGTAGAGAAAAAGCTGTATTAGCTACTAGGGTGGCAATATCGGCAGTCGAGCAGCTTGGAGGCACTCATGTGGCCCCAGGCTCAGAAATCCAGCCTCAATTTGATAACTAGGTATCTAGTTAAGGTTGACGTTGTAGCCGGACTCGTTTGGAGTTAGTTCGTAAGCGACGTTTTTACGTTCTATGACAATCGGCCAGCCCCTGCCGGTGACACTATCGATCATGCGTTTGTCTGGATTGAAGACGATCGGGTGTTCGACTAGTTCGAGCATTGCAATATCACTACCACTATCACCGACGGCGTAGCTACCTTCGTAGGTGGCGTTATGCTTATCTACAAGTTGCCTTAGAGCGGCGGCTTTATTGTGGATTGGCGTCGTGCTGTTGCCGGTAAAAGCGCCGTTTAACACCTCGAGTTCGAAGCCGATCGAATCATCGAAGCCATGATGTTTAGCGACTCGGTCGACGGCCGTAATATGTGATCCGCTGACGGCAAAAAGTAGATAGTCTTTGGCTTTTAGATCCTTGACTAGATCCCTGGTATAGGTAAAGGTTTGGTCTTTATATTCTTCGACGATGTCGTTAATTATGCGGGCGTGTTCTTCTGGTGGTATTTGCGGCAGCACCTCTAGGTAGGTATGAACTAGAGTCTTTTCATAGTCGGCAAAACCTTCGCTAACTTCTCGGTTCTTCCAGTGCATACGCGATGCCTTGATTGACTGGTGGTGTTCTGGTGCAAAATAACCTTCTTGTCCAAGTCGATTAACGATAGCGTGAAATAGTTGCCAGCGGATAAGTGTGCCGTCGATATCAAAAACTGCAAAACGTCGTTTCTCTGCCATGCTTTCCCCTTTTATGAACCTAACTATAGCAAACTGCGGGCGCGTTCTAGGCAGGCTTCAGCCAGTTCTCGGCCATTGCTAGCGCCGTTCCCGCCTTGAATGATTGACAAGATTGTTTCAGCACCCGTGACTGGATCACCGTCAATATTGACTGCGAACTGCATATCTTCCTGATGAAGTGACCAATCCAAGCTTTCGATAGCTTCTTCTAGTCTGGCCTGGCGGTCTGGATGGCGGCGTGAAAATCTTTCGGCTAATCGCCTCTCCCAGTCATCTGGGTTAGAAACAATTGTAATGGGCATGATTTCGTCAAAGCCATACTGCTTAAAGTCGTCGATTACACTGGCGAAGTAGTCGCCGATATTGACATTACTCTTGTAGTCTTCGACGTGGCTGGCGTAGATAAAGCCGCTGTGGGGGTTGACGACGTATTGCACGACACCGCCCTGCTCGATTGAGTTAAGTAGAGGCTCGAGTCCGCTATCGGTATGCTCGAAATAAGTGTAGCGCGCAGGATGGTCGTCCGGCCTGCGAGGCCTGGTGGTGGTTGTTCCAACGATTTTGACTCCATGGCTACGGTGTTCGACTTCATTCATGAGAGTCGATTTGCCCATGCATGTAGCGCCGACAATCATGATTAGTGTTTTGTCCGACAATTGATTTTTGGTTTCTTGGTTGGGTTGATAGTTGTCTTGTTTGTTAGCGAGGTCGGCTATTCGCCTCTTCGTTTCATTTGATAGCGTCATAATTAATAAGTATAGCCTATTTCCTTCAGTGGCGAGTTAGTTGCTGGTAAACCAGCTTTTGGGCGGTGATAGTTTCGTGCTCGCCGGCGTGACCTGTCATCAGCCACGTAATAGTCGAATTTGGTAAAGCCCGGTGTAGTTTATAGGCGAATTCAGGTGGACAGACGAAATCATAACGACCCTGGAGAATATGGACGGGCATGGTTAGCTTGCTGGAGTTATCTAAAATGTAGTTATCGGGCATATAGCAACCGTTAGCCATGTACTGCATTTCGATGAGGCTTTGGGCTGGGTCATAGTCCTGGCTGGGTGTTGGCGCATGGCGGTCATTGAGCGAAATTAGCCCAGCTTCCATGTCACCGAAAATGCGAACTGATTCGGCTGATGCTTCGGGGTTGTCCGACAAAGCGTTGTTGAAGTGGTAGGCGCTTGGATCGTGCCGATGCTCTTTGGGAACGGTTGAAACATACCAGTCCCACAAGTCTGGAAAATGGTCGCGCCATTGGCCGTCGTTTAGATATTTATTCTCGGCTTTTGTTGACGTCCAGATACCACCGATAACCAATGCCTGAACGCGTTCTGGGTTATTGATGGCGTAGTAGAGTGCCAATGTGCTACCCCAAGAGT